>JBGAPI010000014.1:0-105684 GCA_044221335.1 Ahniellaceae bacterium | reverse complement strand
TGGTCGTGCAGGTCACCCGCCTGGGCGTCGACGAACAGCAGGCCGGTGGTGACCTCGCCCATCGCGTGGCGGGCCTGTACCGCGGCCATCGCAGCGACGCGGTTGGTCGGGTCGTAGTCGGCAGCGAGCTTGTGCAGGCGCAGGTGGGTGCCGTCGTGCTGCTGCACCTCGATGGTGGTGCCCTCGGCGTAGTCGATCGCGATCTCCTCGCGCGGCGGCATCACGTCGAGGCGGTTGACCGCCTCGTTGTGTTCGCGCACGTACTCGTAGCTCTTGGTGCTGCCGGCGTGGTTGTTGAACGCGACGCAGGGGCTGATCACGTCGATGAAGGCGGCGCCGCGATGCGCGATCGCGCCCTTGATCAGCGGCACCAGCTGCGCCTTGTCACCGGAGAAGCCACGGGCGACATAGGTCGCGCCGAGCTGAAGGGCGAGACCGACGAGGTCGATCGGCGCATCGGCGTTCTCGACGCCCTTCTTGGACACCGAGCCCTGGTCGGCCGTCGCGGAGAACTGACCCTTGGTGAGGCCGTACACCCCATTGTTCTCGACGATATAGACCATGTTCACCCCACGCCGCATCACGTGGACGAACTGGCCAATACCGATCGATGCGGAGTCGCCGTCGCCGGACACGCCGAGGTAGAGCAGTTCCCGATTCGCGAGATTGGCACCCGTCAGCACCGAGGGCATCCGGCCGTGCACGGTATTGAAGCCGTGCGAGTTGCCAAGGAAGTAGTCCGGCGTCTTCGAGCTGCAGCCGATTCCCGACAGCTTGGCCACCCGGTGCGGCTCGATCGCCAGCTCCCAGCAGGCCTGGATGATCGCCGCAGAGATCGAGTCGTGCCCGCACCCGGCGCACAGCGTCGAGATCTTGCCCTCGTAGTCACGCCGGGTGTAACCGATCGCGTTGCAGGTGAGGGTCGGGTGGCGGAGTTTGGGTTTGGCGATGTACGTCATTCGTGCGGCGACCTTTTTTGGTTGCGCGATAGGGCCCAGGGTATAGGGCCCAGGGCCGGGAAATGTCGAGGAACGTTCGATTGTCTGCCGCTGCAAGCAACGATCCGGATGACGCGGGCCGCGGACGATCGCGGCGACCTCACCGGGCCCTGGACCCTATACCCTGTGCCCTAATCTCACGACCCTAGCTTCTTGCCGAAATCCAACACCTTCACTGCGCCCAACCGCTTCCGAATCGCCCCCGCGATGAACCGCGCCGTGATCGGCGTGCCGTCGTAGTGCAGCACCGCGATGAGCTGCGCCGGGTCGACCTGGAATTCGTCGATCAGAAGCGTGCGCAACTGGGCGTCGCGGTTCTGCTCGACGACGAAGACGCTGTCGTGAGCCTTGACGAAGTCATGCACCGATTCGGGGAAGGGATAGGCGCGGACGCGCAGGAGGTCGAGCGCGATGCCCTCGCCGTCCAGAATCACCTCGGCCTCGGCCATCGCCGGACTCGTCGAGCCGTAGTAGATGACGCCGTGGCGCGCACCGGACCGCTTCGTCTCCAGCGGCTGCGGCACCAGGTCGCGCGCCGTGCGGAACTTCTTCAGCAGCCGCTCCATGTTGTAGATGTAGTCCGGGCCGCGCTCGGAGTAGCGGGCATAGGCGTCGCGCGAGGTGCCGCGGGTGAAGTAGCCGCCGCGCGTCGGGTGCGATCCCGGGTAAGTGCGGAACGGGATGCCGTCGCCGTCGACGTCCTTGTAGCGGCCGAAATCCTTGCCGGCCTCGAGATCCTCGTAGCTCATCACCTTGCCGCGGTCGTACTGGCGTGAGTCGTCCCATTCGAAGGGCGCGCAGAGACGCTGGTTCATGCCGATGTCGAGATCGGTCAGCACGAAGATCGGCGTCTGCAGGCGGTCGGCGAGGTCCAACGCGGCGGCCGCGAAGGTGAAGCACTCGGTCGGATCTTCCGGCAGCAGCAGCACGTGCTTGGTGTCGCCGTGCGACGCATAGGCACAGGCCAGCACGTCGGACTGCTGGGTGCGCGTCGGCATGCCGGTCGACGGTCCGCCGCGCTGCACGTCGATCAGGGTCACGGGGATCTCGGCGAAGTAAGCAAGCCCGATGAATTCGTTCATCAGCGAGATACCGGGCCCCGACGTCGTGGTGAAGGCGCGCGCGCCATTCCAGCCGGCACCGACCACCATGCCGATCGAGGCGATCTCGTCCTCGGCCTGCACGATGGCGAACTTGTTCTGCCCGGTTGCAGGATCGACGCGGTACTTCATGCAGTACTTCTGGAACGCCTCGGCCAGTGACGACGACGGCGTGATCGGGTACCACGCGCAGACCGTCGCGCCTCCGTACACGCAACCCAGCGCCGCCGCCGTGTTGCCGTCGACGAAGATCTTGTCGCCGACGTTGTCCGCTTTCTGCACGCGGATGCCGAGGGGATGCTGCAGGTGCTCGCCGGCATAGCTGCGTCCGAGCTCGAGCGCGCGCACGTTGGCGTCGAGCAGCTTTTCCTTGCCCTTGTACTGCTCGGAGAACAGCTTGACGATCACCTCCGGCTCGATCTCGAGCAGCACCGACAACACGCCGACGTAGATGATGTTCTTGAACAGCTGACGCTGCCGCGGATCGTTGTAGGCGGTGTTGGTGATCTCGGTCAGCGGAACCGGGATCACGTTGATGTCCTCGCGGAACTTCGACTTCGGCAGCGGTCGGGTCGAGTCGTACAACAGGTAGCCGCCGGGCTCGATCTCCTTGACGTCGGCGTCCCAGGTCTGCGGATTCATCGCGACCATCAGGTCCACGCCGCCGCGACGGCCGAGCCAGCCGGCGCCGGAGACCCGCACCTCGTACCAGGTCGGCAGACCCTGGATGTTCGACGGGAAGATGTTGCGCGGGCTGACTGGAACGCCCATGCGCAGGATCGCCTTCGCGAACAACTCGTTCGCGGAGGCGGAACCGGAGCCGTTGACGTTGGCGAACTTGACGACGAAATCGTTGGTGGACGTAATGCGGGATGTCACTGACTCGGCTCCACTCGAAGTGCTCGGCGAGGTCCTTGCCCCCTCACCCTGCCCTCTCCCCCGCCAGCGAGGGAGAGGGAATGACTATGCAGCCTTGCGGTCCCTGCTGCGGCAGCCGGTTCCGGCGTGCGTCATTTCCAGCATGAACCTGTGCATGTCCCACGCCCCGGTCGGACAGCGTTCCGCACACAGGCCGCAGTGCAGGCAGACGTCCTCGTCCTTGACCATCACCCGGCCGGTCTTCAGCGCGTCGGAGACGTACAGGTCCTGGCTGAGGTTCAGTGCCGGCGCCGTCAGGCGCTTGCGCAGGTCGGCCTCCTCGCCGTTGCCGGTGAAGCTGATGCAGTCCATCGGGCAGATGTCGACGCAGGCGTCGCACTCGATGCACTTGTCGCGGGTGAACACCGTCTCGACGTCGCAGTTGAGGCAGCGCTGGGTCTCGGCGTAGGCCTGGGCGGAATCGAAGCCTAGTTCGACCTCGATCTTCATGCTGGCGAGCGTCTTTTCCAGTGGCGCCAGCGGGACCTTGTAGCGGGCATCGTTGGAGACGTCGTTGTCGTAGCTCCACTCGTGGATGCCCATCTTCTGGCTCATCACGGTGACCGCCGGTGCCGGTCGCTCGCGCACGTCCTCACCCGACAGCAGCTTGTCGATCGACACCGCCGCCTCGTGGCCGTGCGCCACCGCCCAGATGATGTTCTTCGGCCCGAAGGCGGCATCGCCACCGAACAGCACGTGCGGCAGGCTCGACTGGTGCGTCGCCTTGTCGACCACCGGCATGCCCGACGCGTCGAAGTCGATGCCGGCATCGCGCTCGATCCACGGGAACGCGTTCTCCTGGCCGACCGCGATCAGCACCTCGTCGCAGGGCACGACCAGGTCGCGCTCGCCGGTGGCGAGCAGTTGGCGCCGGCCTTCCTTGTCGCGCACCGGCTTCACGTGCTCGAAGCGCATCCCGGTCAGCACGCCGTTCTCGTGCAGGAAGGCCTTCGGCACCAGGTAGTTCATGATGGGGATGCCCTCGTGCTGGGCATCCTCCTTTTCCCAGGGCGAGGCCTTCATCTCCTCGAAACCGGACCGCACGATCACCTTCACGTCCTCGCCGCCGAGACGCCGGGCGGAGCGGCAGCAGTCCATCGCGGTATTGCCGCCGCCGAGCACGATCACCCGCCTGCCGACCTTCGTCACGTGACCGAAATAGACCGAGGCCAGCCAGTCGATGCCGATGTGGATGCTGGCGGCGGCCTCCTTGCGGCCCGGCAGGTCGAGATCGCGGCCGCGCGGCGCGCCGGAACCGACGAACACCGCGTCGTAGCCCTGGGCCAGCAGACCCTTCATCGACTCGATCTTCGTGCCGCCGCGGAATTCGACGCCGAGGTCGAGGATGTAGCCGACCTCCTCGTCGATCACCGCCTCCGGCAGCCGGAAGCGAGGTACCTGGGTGCGCATGAAGCCGCCCCCCTTGGGATCCTGCTCGAACACCGTGACCTGGTAGCCGAGCGGCGCGAGATCGCGCGCCACCGTCAACGACGACGGCCCGCCGCCCACACAGGCGACGCGCTTGCCGTTCGACGGCATCGGCTTCGGCATCCGCTGCGAGACGTCGCCCTTGTTGTCGGCGGCGACCCGCTTCAGCCGACAGATCGCGACCGGCTCGGGATGGCTGCCGTTGTTCTCCTCGACCCGTCCGCGGCGGCAGGCCGGCTCGCAGGGGCGGTCGCAGGTGCGCCCGAGGATCCCCGGGAACACGTTCGACTTCCAGTTCACCATGTAGGCGTCGGCATGGCGCCCCTGCGCGATCAGCCGGATGTATTCGGGGACCGGCGTGTGGGCCGGACAGGCCCACTGGCAATCGACGACTTTGTGGAAATAGTCGGGGTTCGAGACATCGGTCGGACGCACGGCGGACTCCGCGAGGGATGGCGCCCACGACCGCATTCGCCCGGAAAACGCGACGAAACGACCGCGAACGGAACGCGGCCGAGTCTAGCCACTATGGTGTTTGGTGCAAATGCTCCAACCCGCAAGGCCGGCACCGTCCGCCGTCGCGAGGCGCTCCGTTGCGCGGGCGAAACCGAGGGCCGAGTGAAGCCGACGGCCCGGCCGGCGCTGGAAACTGCGGACCGGCGTCATCGCTACCGAGGATCGGCTCCGCCTCGTCGGGGCCGAGGCCGGTTGCCGGGGCCCATCGCCATTCTCGTCGGAGGGAACGTACCGGGGCGGGAAGGGTTCGCCACCGCCCCGGCGCTTCGCAATGGCGGGCGGTGCCCGCCCTACGCTCGAGCCGCTTCCGGCTTGCCCGCCCACAGCAACGCCACCGCCAGCAACACCAGCGGCGGGAAAGGATGCAAGTAGCGGAACGAGATGATGTGCGACAGGAAGAACTGCACACCGAACACCCACAGCGCGATCAGTGCGAAACCGGAAATGCCCGCATTGCCGGAGTGCCGGCCACGATGCAGCGCCGCGATGCCGAGCGGCAGCAGGCCGAAGAAGCACAGCACGTACCACCAGCGCGAATTCTCGAACCACACGAATGCCGGCGTCTCGTCGAAGGGCACGCCGCCGACCTCGACGCCGAAGCGCTCGCGCATCGGCGTGATGATCTCCATCGGCAGCTCCTTGTGGCCGAGATCGGAGTTCATCCGCCAGCGGGCCTCCGGGATGTCGAAGTACTGCGCCACCGTCGGGAAGCCCATCAGCGGGATCTTCCACCAGCCGCGCTGCATCGCGCGTTCGGACACCAGGTCCGCGGCCCTCTCCGGTTCCGGACACTCTTTCTGCATGGCGGCCCACAGGCCGTGCGAATTCCACAACTGGCCTTCGCGGGTGGTCGGATCGGAGAGGTCCAGCTTGTCATCGGCGATCACGGTCGCCGCACAGCCGGTGCCGTCGAAGTCCTCCGGCCGGATCAGCGGCGCGACCGTACCGAGGCGGAACACGCCCATCACGCCGATGTAGCCCGGCGGCGCGCCGGTCAGCCAGCCGACGAGATGCTGATAGCCGAAGTGCAGCGATGCCGTCGCCAGCACCGCGGTCGCGACGTGCGCCGCCAGCCGCATCCCGCGCACTTTCCGCTCCGCCGGATCGCGGCGCCGCAGCAGTGCCCGCCACAGCGGAAGTCCGCCGCCGACCACGACCGCGATGATCGTGCCGTTCAGGCGCAGCGACACGGCGAGGATGCCGGCGATCGCGAGGAGCGGAAGCAGTCGCGCGTCGGGCTTGCGGAAGTAGGCGAGCGACAGCGCGACGAAGGACAGCCACGGCACCGCGCCGAAGGCTTCCGCCATCATCATCCGCTCGTAGAACAGCTGGCCCGGCTCGATCGCCATCAGCGCGCAGACCGCGACCATGGAGCGGAACGGAAGCTCCAGCTGCGTGCGGCCGATGAAGAACACCAGCATCGCGCTGACGATCCCGGCGAGCGTCTGGGTGACCACCAGCATCGTCACCGAGTGGGTCGGAACGATCGATGCGCGGATCAGCAGCGAATACAGGATCGAGCGGTCGCGCGGCCAGACGCTGTCGAGCGCGCCCTTCAGGTAGGTCACCGAGTCCCACATGAAGAAGCGGAACTGGGGGTCGAGCAGGAAGGCCAGCACCTTGAGGCCCACCACCACCGCCAGCACGATCAGCCACTCGCGCCGTCTCGTCACCGCCGTCGGATCGGAACTCATGCCGCGTGAATATCCCAGAGTCGTTCAGAGCCCGGCATGTTAATGCTCCGGCGCATCGCGCGGGCCGCCGGCGTCGGAATCGACGGCGAACCGGCGCCCTATTCCGGGCCGTGCGGCCCGGAGCCGAGATCGGCCAGGGCGGCCGACCTGGGCCGCGCGGCACCATCGTCGACCACCTCCATCCGCTGCGAGCGCAGTCGCCACAGATGGCCCGGGAGGAAGGCCCCCCGAAGGATGTGGCCACCGAGCTGGCGGGTGATCCGCGCGATGTCGCGCACCGGAGCGAAATGGCTCTGGCGGAACTCCGGCGCATAGCGCGCCTCGATCGGTACCGCGACCCAGCGGATGCCATGGCGCGCGGAGACCACAAGGATGTCGGCCTCGAAGTCGAAGCCGTTGCTGCGGCAGTGCCGCGCCAGCTCCATGGCGGCCTTCGGGTAGATGCGCTGGCCGCTCTGGCTGTCGACCACGCGCTGCCCCGCCGCCCAGGAAACGAACCAGTCGGCGACGTTGTTGGCGCGGCGCCGTGCCGGCGGCTGACTCTCGCGGCCGATCAGCCGGGCGCCGATCACGATCCGCGCCGGATTCGCCCGCCAGGCCGCTGCCAGCCGCGGGATGTCGGCCGGCGCGTGCTGGCCATCGGCATCGAGCGTGATGACCGCCTCCGCGCCGCGGCGGATCGCCTCGTCGAAGCCGTCCCGCAAGGCGACGCCCTTGCCCATGCGCTGCGGATGGCTGACCAGCACGACGTCGAGGCCGTCGACGGTCTTGCCCGTGCCGTCGGTCGAACCGTCGTCGACCACGACCACGCCATCCACCAGCGGACGCACCTGCACGACCAGGTCGCGCAGCGTCGCCGCCTCGTTCAATGCCGGGATGACCGCCCACAAACTCATCGAGAATCAAGGTCCTGGTAGTCGGCGCCGGAGCGCCGTGGATCGAGGCGCGAAGCTTGCCCGGCTTTGCCTGAATGCGCCACCTACGGCGCCCCCCGAGCCCAGCCGCGGGCGTCATAGATCCACAGCCCGCGGCGCTCCGGCACCCACTTCCAGCGATGGATGGCGGACGCCTGGTCCGCGAACCGGGACGGCGGCGGCTCCCGATGGCGCCCGGCCCGGACCTCCTCGAGCGTCCATCGATCGAAGGCGACATCGATGTCGGTCGCCCGCGCGACCAGGAGTGCGTGATGCCGCGACGGCGCGTCGGCGGCCGTCGGCAGCGGCTGGACGACGAATTCGCCGTCGAAGTCGAGGAAGTGGTCGGAGTCCTCCGCGAAGCGTCGCAGCCGCTTGCCGGACAGCAGCATCTGGCTCCGATGGCAACCGAGCGCGCGCTCGCGGCATGCGCGCTCGGCAGGAGTCGCATCGATGCCCGGCGCCGGGCCCGCGTGCTCGTGGTGCACCCGGTAGGCGTGGCGTCGCAGTTCCGGACGGCCGCGACACGCGATCTCCAGAAGAACCGCCAGGGTATTGTGGTCGGGATGTCGATCGGCGGCGCTGGGCGCCAGCAGGTGGGTCGGAGCGAACGCGTCCACCACCGCCGCGATCGCCGCGATGCTGCCGGACGGGTCGGCGAGTGCGAGCGCTTCGACCCCGCCATCTGGCCAGCCGAGCCCCCGCAGCGTCGCTGCCGGATCGAGCCCCAGGGTCGCCAGGGACGCCTCGACCTCGGCATGGCGCCGGGCGCCCCACCGGCGGCGCGCCGCGGCATCGATGACCAGGCGCCGTTCCGCGACCCGCTGCGGCCAGGGGTTGTTGTCGCCGTCGGTCACCAGCAGCACCCGCACGGCGGCGCCTGCGGCGGCGAGTCGCTGCAGCGTGATCGCGGCCGCGAACACCTCGTCGTCCGGATGCGGCGCGACCAGCAGCCAGCGCTGAGCGGCAAGCGGGATCATCGGGACGGACACAGCGGTGCTTCCAGTTGCGGCGGGGCCGCATGGTACGACGGCAGGCGCGCGCTGCTCGCGAGCAGCAGGTCGATCTGCCTCGGTCCCTCCGCGTCGAGACGATGCGAACCGGCGGCGAGATGCAGCGGCGCCGACACCGCCGCACCGTCGACCCGGCAACTGGCGTCGCAGCCGTCGATCCGGTAGTCGCCGGCGATCGCCAGCGCGAACTCCGTGCCCCCCTGCCCCGTTCCGACCTCCAGGCGCTTGCCGGCGAGCAGCACGCCGGGGGCCACTTCCAGGAAATTGGCGCGAAGGAAGTCCGCGAATGCGTCGTCCGTCACGACCCGCGACGGCAGCACCACGCCGACCCGGCGCTCGCGCAGCTCGCGCGCGAGGTCCAGCCGGAGGTCGCCGCGCCGGATCCGGTGCAGGGTCAGCAGCTCGAACACCGGGTAGACCGGTCGGCGCCGGAACACGGATTCGCCCTTGGCATCGAGCACTTCGTCGCCGGGGCCGCTCAGTGCCAGCACCGCGCTCCGCCGCGCCGTGTCCTCGGCGGCCGCGTCCTCGTCGAACGGATGGCGCAACTGCAGCAGCGCCAGCAGGCCCAGCGCGACGGCGGCGAACAGCACCCCACGGTGGCGCTCCGTCCAGCGCTCGGTGCCGCGCTCGATCCACAGCGCCGCCAGCACGAGGACGATCGGCAAGGTCGGCAGCTGGTCCTGATCGGTGAACGACGGCCACAGCACGCGGAAGACGATCAGCGCCCAAGTACCGGCCAGCAGGACGACCCGCACGGGAAAGGTCTCCCGCTCGCACGGGCGGAACGCGCGCAGCACCGCGATCTGCGCGAGCGGGAACAGGACCAGCGCGATCGTCCAGCGCAGCAGCTGGGTCTGCTGGTGCAGGCCGGAGCCGAGGTTGTCGGCGATCACGCAGCGGTAGAACTCGTCGAACAGTCCCGCGTGCCGGATGGCCATGACCACGGTCACCGGCAGCACGGCCATGCCGAGGACGAAGGACGCGATCTCGCCCGGCGCGAACAGTCTCCGCCGTTCGACCACGGCGACGCTGACCGCGGCCGCCGCCAGCGTCGCCAGCAGGACCGAGGTCTTCATCGACGTCGCCAGCGCGGCACCGGCGAACAGACCCGCAAGCATGAGCCGGCCACGCCCGCGCCCTGCGCCGGACAGGGCCGCCATCGCCGTCAGCCAGAACACTGCCCAGGGATTGTCCGGACGGAACTGCTGGCTGTACGCGAACAGCACGGTGTCGAGCGTCACCAGCAGCAGGGCCAGCGGCAGCACCCGCCGGCCGCCGCTCGCGAGCGCGATCAGCGCCAGCGGCCACAGACCGACGAGCCAGAGCAGGAGCATCGGCAGGCGCATCGCCAGGACCGCGTCCGGACGCTCGCCGACCCACCGGAGCAGCGGCGCCATCGACCAGGAGAACAGCGGCATGTGGTTGTCGAAGGCATCGCGGTACGGGAGGAGTCCCTGCGTCCACAGCCAGACCACGTGCAGGTGCTGCGGCTCGTCGCTGTCGACCTTCAGCAGGCCGAGGTAGTGCCACTTCAGGACCAGAACGACGAGGATCGTGGCGACGGCGAGCAAGAGGCCGCGCGGCTTGCGGCGCTCCACCGGGAACGACAGTGCGGATGACATTAAAGAAACCTACAGGAACCGTCGTTTCCACACCGTCTCGCGGTGGTTACCCCGACTTAACGCGGGGGCTCGCCCGCACGCTCATTCGCGGAAACCGTCCGTCCGTCGAATGAACCCGCGGCAACCGCCGATCGCGCGTTCGGCTCGCCGATCAGCACGCGTTCAGCGATCCAGTGCGGCGTGCGATTCACTCGCTCCGCGCTCGCCGCCATCGAACGACGACGTCCAACCGGGGGAAGAACCATGCGATACCGATCTCTGCTCGCGGCCGCGCTCGGCATCGCGCCGCTCGCCGCCCATGCCGCCGCCGGCTCGATCCTGTTCGTCACCCAGGTGCCGGTCGCCGACACCGACGACGTGGCGCGCGGGACGATCACATCGTCGTTCGCGAATCACCTGCCGACGACCGCGGCCGCCCCGCGCGGCGGCGACCTGATGCTGCGCGACGCGACGACCGGAACGCTGCGCAACCTCACGCAGGAGGCGAACTTCGGCGTCGGCCCCGGCTTCCAGGGCGCCACGTCGATCGCTGTCCGAGATCCCGCGGTCTCGTTCGACGGCACCCGTGCGGTGTTCGCGATGGTGGTCGGCGCGCCGACCGTCGCCGGAGGACCCGAGAACTATTTCTGGCAGCTGTACGAGGTCACCAACCTCGCGGGCGCGGCGCCGGCACAGATCGTCAAGGTCGCCAACCAGCCGGCGAACTTCAACAACTTCGGCCCCAGCTACCTGTCGGACGGCAGCATCGTGTTCGTCAGCGACCGACCGCGCAACGGCGCCCAGCACCTCTATCCGATCAACGACGAGTACCGCGGCCAGGCCACCAACTCCGGACTGTGGCGGCTCGATCCGGCCGGCAACACCCTGACCCTGCTCGAGCACACGCCGTCGGGCTCGTTCTCGCCGTTCGTCGACAGCTTCGGCCGGCTCAATTTCGTGCGCTGGGACCACCTCATGCGCGACAACAACATCACCGGCAACGCGAACACGCTGGGCGGCTTCGATTTCGCCGACGAGTCGGTCGGGGCGGCGAAGAATCCGGCCGCGAGCGACGTGTTCCCCGAGCCGATCAACGCGGTGGCGGGAAGCGGCGTCAACGGCTACGAGATCAACCAGTTCTTCCCGTGGACGACCAACCAGGACGGCACCCGCGAGGAACTGTTGAACCACCTCGGCCGCCACGAGCTGCGCATCGGCGTCAACATCACCTTCACCAGCGACCCCAACCTGACGCCGCTGTCGCGCGGGGCGTCGTCCTGGATCCAGAACTTCTTCCAGTACCGCGAGGACCCGACCCACCCCGGCACGATGGTCGGTGTCGATGCGCCGGAATTCGGCACCCACACGTCCGGCCAGCTGGTCTCGATCGCGGCGCCGCCGTCGACCAACCCCGCGACCATCGCGCCGGTCTACCTCAGCAACAAGGCCACCTCCTTCACCGGCGCCAACGCCAGCAACATCGGACACTTCCGCGACCCGCTGCCGATGTCCGACGGCACGCTGGTCGCGTCCTTCGCCAACACGCCGGGGGCGGAGGTCAGCGGCGGAACCGCCAATGCGCCGACCTCGAACTACAACTTCCGCCTGTTCGCGACGATGAAGAACGGCAGCAACGACGTGGTGCCGCAGGCCTCGCCGCTGATCGCCAGCCAGATCACCAAGTCCGTCAGCTACTTCGTCACCGGCAACAGCAGCCCGGTGGTGCAGAACGCGCCGCTGTGGGAACTGCAGCCGGTCGAGGTGAAGGCGCGGGCCGTGCCACCGAACAGCGCGCAGCCGGCCACGCTGGCAACGCCGGAGCAGAACGCGTTCACCACCGCCGGTGTCGATCCCAACGCGATGCTGTCCTTCCTCAATGCCAACAACCTGGCGCTGGTGGTGATCCGCAACATCACCTCGCGCGATGCCGCCGACAAGCAGCAGCCGTACAACCTGCGCGTCCCCGGCGGCACGGCCCAGACCCTGGGCGCGCCCACCGGCGCCATCTACGACCTGGACCGCTTCCAGTTCTTCCAGTCCGACCAGACCCGCGGCTTCGGCACCGTCGCCAGTCCCCTGCCCGGTCGTCGCGTCGCCGCGCGTCCGCTGAACGACCCGGTCGCGCTGGCGAACAACTCGGCCACCGGCGCCGGCAACCTGCCGGGCAGCCGCAAGGTGTTCCCCGACGGCTCGGTCGCGACCTTCGTGCCCGCGCAGCGGGCGCTGACCTGGCAGTCGATCTCGGCGGGCGGCGCGCTGCCGGCCGACGCCCCGGTGGTGCGCGAGCGCTACTGGATCGAATTCCAGAAGGGCGAGATCCGCTCCTGCGACAGCTGCCACGGCATCAACCAGCTCAACCAGGCGAATGCCGCGGCGCCGACCAACACGCCGCTGGCGCTGATCGACCTGCTGACGTTCTGGAAGCAGCAACAGCAGGCGGGGCCGCTGTTTTCCGACGGCTTCGAGTGAGCATCGGCGACAACGGCACTGGTACGGGTTCGAAGCGTGGGCCCAGCGCGCCGGGCCCCCGGCTCGCGACGGTGCCCCCTGTGGCGTGCCACCCTGGCGTTACGAAGCCGCGGGCACCGCCCGCGTCGCCGCCGGATGCACCTCCGGAACGTCGATCTCGAAGAGCACGCCCTGCCCCGGGGCGGTGTCGCAGCGGATGCGGCCGGCGAGAGCCTGGGTGACGAGGTTGTAGACGATGTGCATGCCGAGGCCGGTGCCACCCTCGGCACGGCGGGTCGTGTAGAAGGGCTCGAACAGGTGGCTCGCGACCTCCGGGTCCATGCCGACGCCGTCGTCGCGATAATCGATCTGCACGCGACCGTCGCTCCCGCGCACCGCCAGCGAGATCCGGCCCGGACGTCCATCCGGGAAGGCATGGTGCAGCGAGTTCATCACCAGGTTGACGATGACCTGGTACAGCGCGTCCGGCCGGTTGACGAGCTCGAGGTCCGGCGGGCATTCCAGCTGCACCTGGTGGGGCGTCTTCCGCAGCAGCGGGTGCAGCGACGCCAGCGTGCCGTCGAGGTAGTCGGCCACCCGCACCCGACGGATGCTCGACAGCGACTGGTCGACCGCGACTTCCTTGAAGTTGCGCACCAGCTTGGCGGCGCGCTCGACATTGGTCTCCGCCATCTTCTCGGCCGCCGCGATCGCCTCGAACAGCTGCGGCTCGACGTCGACGCCGATCCGCTTGCGCAGGCCGGCGAGCTGGTCGTTGAGGAAGGACAAGGCCGTGATCGACACTCCGAGCGGCGTGTTGACCTCGTGTGCGACGCCGGCCACCAGGCGACCTAGCGAGGCCATCTTTTCGGTCTCGATCAGCTCGTTCTGCGCACGCGACAGCTGCTCCAGTCGCGCTGCCAGCTCCGCGTTGGCGGCACGCAGCGACTCCTGCGCCCGCCGCCGCTGCAGCGCGGTGGCGATGTGGAAGGCGACGAAGGTCAGCAGGTCCTGGTCGGCCTCGCTGTAGACCACGTCCTCGCGGTAGCTCTGCAGCACCAGCGCGCCGGCGACGCGGCCGTCAATCTGCAGCGGAATGCCGATCCAGCTGACCGATGGCGTGCCGACCGACTGGATCCGTCCCTCCGCTCGCCAGCGGTCGATCTCGGCGCGATCGGTGCGCACGGTCTGGCCGGTCCGCACCACCAGCTCGACCAGCCCGTTGCGCAGGCCGCGACGCTGGAAGATCGAGCGCGGATCGTGTTCGTCGGCGGCGTACGGGAAGTCGAAGGCGCGGCCGTCGTCGACCAGCAGCACCACGATGAAGTTGCGCGCATAGACCAGCTCACCGATCACCGCGTGGGTCGCGGTGAAGAACTCCTCGAGGTCGGCGCTGGTGCTCGTCAGCTCGGCGATCCGGTACAGCGCCGCCTGCAGCCGCTCGGCGCGCTTGCGTTCCTCCACTTCGGCGGAGAGCCGGAGATTGGCGGCCGCGAGCTCCTGGGTGCGGATCTCGACGCTGGCTTCGAGCTGCGCCTGCGCCTCGTGGCGCATCATCGCCGCGAGGATGTGCTGGGCGACGTAGATCAGCAGCGTGCGATCGGCGTCGCGGAAGCGCCGATTCGGATCGTAGCTCTGCACCACCACCGCGCCATGGACGATGCCGTGCGCGATCAGCGGGACGCCGAGCCAGTCCGCGCTCTCCGGTCCGGCGCTGCCGTCGTCGGGCAGCCCGAGGTCGCGCGACAGCTGCTCGGACGGCCCCATCAGCGGCGAGCCGCGGCGGATCATCGCCATCGTCAGGGTGTTCTGCCAGACCGCCTCCGGCTCGGCCTGGCCGCTCGGCTTCTCGTGGTCGACGCTGTCGGCGAAATAGGCGAAGCGCATCGTGCGGTGCACCGCGTCGTACTGCACGATGAAGAAGTTCTGGGCATACATCAGCTGCCCGACGATGCGATGCAGGCCCGACAGCAGGTCGGGCTGCTCGATGTCGGAATTGGACAGCTCCGCGATCGCGTAGAGCGCGCGCTGCAGCCGCGCGGTGCGCTCCAGCAGCCGCTGGCGCTGCAGCAGGCGCCGCTCGCGAAGCAGCGCGGACAGTTCACGGCGCCAGCGCGGCCAGCGTCGCCGCGTCGCCGCCGCCAGCAGCGCCGATGCCGCCGGCGTCGATCCGACCAGCTGGAGGGCGAGCCACGCGGCGCCGTCGTCGCTGCGCTGCACGACCCGGAGTGGCACGCCGTCGCGCCAGCCGACCTCGCCGTCGGCGATCGCGTTGTCCAATGCCTGCCGCAATGCCGGCGACAGTCGCCCGGTGAGTTCGCGCCAGTCCGACGAGCGCCCACGCCAGCCGACCGTGACCTCGACCGCGGGATCGATCCCGCGCAGCACGGCCAGTCTTGCGATCAGCCAGCTCGCGAGGCGACGCCGCCACGGGCGCGGGTCGAATCCAGTCGTCGGTGTGCGCGGGGTATGCAATCGGGCCCTGGCAGCGTCGAGGGTGGCGGTCGGCCCGAGTCTACGCCGGCGCCGCGGACCACGCACCGCCGACGACGCCATGCCTGACGATGTTTCATCCCGATGCTGCCGCGGCACCCGGGCGACGGCGCGGACGAAGTCGACGTCTCAGGGCGCCGGGAGCCGCCGCCAGCGCACCCGGAACTCCGGATGATCGTCCCAGACCGCGGCGGCCGGGTCGGCGATCGCCCCGTAGGCGCAGTCGCGGCCGTCGCCCTTGGCGCGATACAGCGCCGCGTCGATCAGCGACAGCAGTTCGTCGAGATCGACGCTCCGGTCGGTTCCCCGATCCCAGGGCCACAACGCGTAGCCGATCGAACCGGTGACGGTGAGGTGCTCGCGGCCGAGGTCGATCGGCTCGCCGCGCAGCCGCTGCAGCACGTCGGCGACCGCACGGTCGGCCGCGGCCGCGTCGGCGCATTCGATCACCAGCAGGAATTCCTCGCCGCCCCAGCGCACCGCGGAGCCGCGCTCGCCGACGGCGGCCAGCAGTCTTTCCGCCACCACCACCAGCACCCGATCGCCGGCGCCGTGGCCATGGCGATCGTTGATGGTCTTGAACCAGTCGAGGTCGAGCAGCGCGACCACGCGCGGCGACGGCGCCCGGCCGCTGGCGATCAACTCCGCCGCCGCGGTGAGCTCGCCGGCGAGGCGCCGTCCGAACCAGCGTCGGTTGGCGAGTCCGGTGAGCGCGTCGGTCAGCGAGGCCTGCTCCAGTCGCGCGTTGGCCTCGGCCAGTTCATGGGTGCGCGCCGCCACCTCGCGTTCGAGACTGGCCGCGCGAGCCGCATGCCAGCGCGCGCGCAGCCGACCCAGCGCGACGCCGGCGGCCAGCACGCCGAGGCCGGACAGCGCGACGACCCCCGGGGAGCGCCACCACGCAGCGGCGACCGCAAAGTCGAAGTCCGGCGCGGCGTATTCGCGACCGGCCGCATCGCGCGCCCAGACCCGGAGCCGGTAGTCGCCCGCCGGCAGGCGTTCGAGATGGCGGGTGGACGTCGCCGCCCATTCGCCGGGCTGCGCGTCGAGCCCCAGCACCTGGCTGCGATAGCGGTGGCGATGCTCGCGACTGTAGTCGCGCAGCTGGAACGCGACGTCGAGATCGGCCGCGGCGGAAGGCAGGCGTGCCCCTGGCGCCAGCCGGCGGCCGTCGCTGCCGGATACCGTGACCACCAGTGCCGCGGTAGACGCCGCGGACGGCGGCTGCTCGGGGTCGAGCACCGCGACGCCGTTCACCGTACCCGCCCAGACCTGCCCCAGCGGATCGAGCCAGGCGGCGCGATTGAATTCCAGTGCCGGCAGGCCGTCGTCGAGGTCGTCGCGCTCGAGGTCGAAGCGCCGCAGGTCGCCGCCGGGACCGTCGGCGAATTGCAGCCGCGTCGCTCCGCGATAGCCGAACAGGAACAGCCGGTCGCTGCGGTCGAACACCAGCTGATAGGTCAGCGGGTTGCCGATCTCCGCGGCGCCTAGCAGTCGGCAGTCGTGGCCCTGGTCGAGACGCACGCGGAGCACGCCCGCGCGCGTCGCGAGCCAGAGGTCCAGATGACCGTCGGTGCGCCGCAGGCGGGCGTCGTAGATCTCCGGATGCGGCAGGCAGGACGCCGCGAGTGTCGTCCATCCGTTCGCGCCGAAGAAGAACAGTCCGCGATCGCCGGCAACGAACACCCGCTCGCCCGTGCCGGCGCCGGCGATCGTCCCGAACACCCGGAGCACGCCTTCGCGGACACCCGCCGGCGGGTCGCCGGGAAACGGTCGTGCGCGGCCGTCGATGAAGCGGCCACCGCCGCGGCGCGAGCCGAACCACAGCACCTCGCCGTCGCCGGCGCCGTCGTCGATCGCGGCAACGTTGATCAGGCCGTTGCCGGGCAGTCCGAGCGCGCGTCCGCTCACCAGACGGCGCCCCGGGCCGTCGACCTCGATCAGGCCGAGGTCGGTGGCGAAATACTGCCGACCCGCCGCGCGGGCGGCGCCGGAGACCGCCGCATGCTCCCAGGGCGGCGGGAACAGCGGCTCGATGTCGCCGTGGCGGAGCCGCACGCTGCCGCCGCTGGTGCCGATCCACACGGACTCCTCGCCGGCCTCGACCAGTCCCCCGACGCCGAGCACCGAGCGCTGCGGCAGGCCATCGCCCGGCCCGATCGCGAGATAGCGCCAGGGCTCGCGGCGCAGCACGCCGGAGGACTTGCTGCCGAGCCACAGTCGCGGCGCCTCCACCGTGCCGCTGACGAGGATGCTGTAGATCCAGTCGTCCGGGAGGCCCTGCGCGCGACTGCTGCGCTGCCAGTGGCCGTCGTCGCGGATCCGCAGCAGTCCGCCGCGCTGCAGGCCGGCATAGAGCAGCGCTCCGTCGGCATCCTGGCTCGCAGCGAGCGCGGTGACGGCGCTGGTATCTATGCCATTGTCGCGGTCGTAGCGGACGAGCGTGTCGGCGCGTCGGCGCGCGAGACCGCCCAGCGTGCCGATCCACAGGTCCGCATCCCCGTCGCCGCCGAAGCAGGCCAGCGCCGTCACGCCGGCGCCGGGCAGGCCGGCGGCCTGATCGAGTACCGGGGTCACCGCGGCGCCGGCGATCGCGCGGCGGTCGGGCGTCGTCGGGAGCGCGATCCGGTACAGGCCACGATCGCTGCTGCCGGCCCACAGGACCCGCCCGCGGTCGCTGCCGCAGCCGTCCGCCAGGACCCGGAACTGCAGGCCTTCGCTCGCCGCGATCGGCGTGCAGGCGTCGGCATCGCACCAGGTGACCCGCTCGCCGTCGGCGACCCACAGCGCGCCGGCACCGGCCGGCAGCAGCGCGTGGATCGTCCGCGCGGCGTAGCCATGTGCCCCGCCCCAGTCGACGACGCCGTCGCCGTTCGCGCGCAGGAGGCCGACGCTGTCGGTGCCGATCCAGACGCTGCCGTCGTCGACGGCCAGCAGCGCATGGACTTCCGGCACCACCCCGCCGGCCGCGGTCGGGATCGGCAGCTCCTGCCAGCGATTGCCGTCGAAGTACGCGAGCCCAGCCTCGGTGCCGGCGTACACCCGGCCGTCACGCGCCGCGGCGAGCGCGAACACCCGCGAATGGATCAATCCGTCGCGGATGTCGAAGTCGCGCCACGACTCCATCCGGTTCGGCGGCACCGGCGTCTCGAACGGACCGGACACTCCGCGCGGCGCCGTCTCCGCAACGGCGACCGCCGGGCCCGCGCACAGCAGCAGCAACGACAGGAGTGGCGCGAGGTTCCGGATCGGCGTCATCGCGGGGATTATTGCCCGGAATCGTTCAGGTGCACGCGGACGCCGTGCGTCGCACTCGAGGTCGTCGGGCGGGAAGCTCTCCCCGCCCCACCGACACGATGGACTCGACCGCTCGGCGCCGCTCGGGGACGCCCGGCCGAGGGGCCGCGGCGACCGCGTCTCAGATCAGCTTGATCTCGCGCAAGCGCTCCTGCAGGTACTCGTGCGAGGTGATCGGCTGCGGGTAGCGGTTCGGATTGTCCGTCGTCACGCAGGACGGCAGCACGTCGATCAGGAAGTCCGGGTTCGGGTGCAGGAAGAAGGGCACCGAGTAGCGCGGCTTGCGCGCGTTCTCGTTCGCCGGGTTGATCACCCGATGGGTCGTCGACGGATACACGTGGTTGGTCAGCCGCTGCAGCATGTCGCCGATGTTGACGACGATGGCGTCGCCCTGGGTGGTGATCGGCAGCCACTCGCCGTCGCGGGTCTTCACCTGCAGACCCTCGGCACTGGCACCGACCAGCAGGGTGATGAAATTGATGTCCTCGTGGGCGCCGGCTCGCACGTTCGGAACGTCGCCGTCGAGGATCGGCGGGTAGTGGATCGGGCGCAGGATCGAATTGCCGAAGTTGATCTTGTCGTCGAAGAACTTCTCCGGCAGGTTGATGTGCAGCGCCAGCGCTCGCAGCACGCGGACGCCGAGCTGATCGAGCGCCTGGTAGAGACCGTAGCCGTACTCCCGGAAGCCCTCGACTTCCGAAGGCCAGAGGTTCTCCGGCATCACGTCGGCATACTTCGAATCGCGCGGGATCTCGCGACCGAAATGCCAGAACTCCTTGAGGTCCGGGTACTTCGAGTCCTTGGCGGTCTCGACCTTCATCGGCGTGTAGCCGCGTGCGCCGCCGCCGCCCTTGACGAAGTAGCGCATCTTCACTTCCTCGGGAAGCGCGAAGAACTGCTGGAAGGCGCGATAGGACTTCTCGATCAGGGCGGGATCGATGCCATGGCCGCTGATGCCGCAGAAGCCGTATTCGCGGTAGGCGGCGCCGAGCTCGGCGACGAAGGCGTCGCGGTCGGTGTCGTAGCGGCGGATGTCGACGGTCGGGACATGCTTGGTCATGGCGTTCTCCATTCCTCGGTGCCTGTTCATCGTTGCCGGCGGCGCGCCATCGCGCCGCCGGATCAGTTCGAGCCGGCGGCGCGGACCGCGTCCGCCAGCGTTTCGCTCAATCGTTCCACCTGCGCGAGTTCAGCGGCTTCGATGGTGACGCGCACCACCGGCTCGGTGCCGGAGGCCCGCAGCACCACCCTGCCGCCCCCGGCCAGCTCCCGCTCGACCGATCGCCGCGCCTCGATCACCGCGGGGCTGTCGACCAGCGCGCGACCGCCGGAAACGCGCACATTAACGGTTTTCTGCGGGTAGCGATTGATTTCGGTCAAGCGCTCCGCGAGGCGCCGGCCGTCGCGGCGCAGCACGTCCAGGACCTGCAGCGCGTTGACCAGCGCATCGCCGGTACTGGCACGGTCGAGGCACAGCAGGTGTCCCGACGCCTCGCCGCCGAGCACGCCGCCGCCGGCAACGAGCGCCTGATGCACGTAGCGATCGCCGACCGCGGCCCGCTCGAACGCGATGCCGCGCTTCGCCAGCGCCGTCTCGATCCCGAAATTGGTCATCACCGTGCCGACGACGGGGCCGCGCAGGCGTCCGCCGGCCTGGAAATCGCAGGCCAGCAGATAGAGCAGGTCGTCGCCGTCGGCGAGGCGGCCGTCGGAATCGACCATCATCAGTCGATCGCCGTCGCCGTCGAAGGCGATCCCGAGGTCGGCGCGCTCGTCGCGCACCGCGGCGATCAGCGCCTCCGGATGGGTGGTTCCGCAGTCCGCATTGATGTTGAGGCCGTCCGGCCGCGCCGCGATCGCGACGACGTCGGCGCCGAATCCGGCGAACAGCTGCGGCCCGACGCGGTAGTTGGCGCCGTTGGCCGTGTCGACCACGATGCGCAGGCCGGCGAGCGAGAACTCGGCCGGCACCGTCGAGCGGCAGAAATCGAGGTAGCGCTGCGCGGCGTCGTCGAGTCGCAGCGCCTTGCCCAGGCGCTCGGGCGCGACGGTGCTGAACGCGCGCTCAAGCTCCGCCTCGATCGCCGCCTCGACCGCGTCGCCGAGCTTCTCGCCGACCGCGGAAAAGAACTTGATGCCGTTGTCCGAGTGCGGGTTGTGCGAGGCCGAGATGACGATGCCGGCCGACGCACCGAGCGCGCGGGTCAGGTAGGCGACCGCCGGCGTCGGCAGCGGCCCCAGCAGGCGCACGGTGGCGCCCGCGGCGGACAGACCGGCCTCGAGCGCGGACTCCAGCATGTAGCCGGAGCGGCGGGTGTCCTTGCCGATCAGGATCGAGCCGTCGCCGGCCAGCGGCGCCAGCACGGTGCCGGCGGCACGACCGAGGCGCAGCGCGAACTCCGCGGTGATCGGGAACTGCCCGACCTGGCCGCGGATGCCGTCGGTGCCGAAGTAGGTGCGTTGGCTCATGCGGATCCCGGACAAAAGAAAACCGCGCAGCGCGCGGTTCTCTTCGGCCCCCTGCAATCGGGGATCAGGCGCTGACGTGCGCCTTGATGTAGTCGACCGCGCCCTGCACGGTGGTGATCTTCTCGGCCTCTTCGTCCGGAATCTCGCACTCGAACTCTTCTTCCAGCGCCATCACCAGCTCGACGGTGTCGAGCGAATCTGCGCCCAGATCGTCGACGAAGGAGGCGCCGGCGGTGACCTGCTCTTCCTTCACGCCCAGCTGTTCAATGACGATCTTCTTGACGCGCTCTTCGATGGTGCTCATGGGTAGTTCGGCCTCCCGGCGGAAAAAATCGGACGCGGATTGTACGTGATGACGGCGTGATGTCCAAATTCAAACGCTCGATTCGAACAGAGCGTCGGGCGAGGGCTGCGGGGACGCCCTACCGAGCTGTTGAAGGGCCGAGGGTACAGGGCCCAAGGCCCAGTTGGACTGAAACAGGAAATGGCGCCCGGGCAATGCCGTGGCGCCGCCTTCGACGATCATCATGACGACCGGTGATGTGCGGGGATCCAGTCGACGAAATAGCCCCTGTCGAACCGGGCGCTGGGCCCTCTGCCCCGCCGGGCCGACGACGCGCGACACGACACTTCAGCAGGGCGGCTCTTCGAAGCACGGTCCATCGGAACGCCCCGCAACGGCGGGCCGTGCCCGCCCTACGCCATGTGCATTCCGCCATTCACGTGCAGGGTCTCGCCGGTGATGTAGCCCGCCCCGGGCGACGCCAGGAACAGCACCGCGGCGGCGATGTCGTCGGCGGAGCCGAGACGCTCGAGGGCGATGTCGGCGAGCATCGCCTTCTTCGCCTCTTCCGGCAGGCCGGCGGTCATGTCGGTCTCGATGAAGCCGGGTGCGACGACGTTGGCGGTGATGTTGCGGCTGCCGATCTCGCGTGCCAGGGATTTGGTGAAGCCGATGATCCCGGCCTTGGCCGCGGCGTAGTTGGCCTGGCCGGCGTTGCCGGTGACGCCGATCACCGACGCGATGTTGATGATCCGGCCCTTGCGGGCCTTCATCATCCCGCGCAGCACCGCCTTCGAGCTCTTGAAGATCGACGTCAGGTTGGTGTCGAGAATCGCCTGCCAGTCCTCGTCCTTCATCCGGAGCAGCAGCTGGTCGCGGGTGATCCCGGCATTGTTGACCAGGATCGAGATCGCGCCGACCTCCTTGCCGATCGCGTCGATCAGCGCTTCGATCGCGCCCGGCGTGCCGACGTTCAGTACGCGTCCCTGGCCACCCTGGGCCGCCAGGCGTTCGCCGATCGCGGCCGCGCCGGCCTCGCTGGTGGCGGTACCGATGACGGTCGCGCCGGCCGCGGCCAGCTGCCGCGCGATCGCCGCGCCGATGCCACGACTGGCGCCGGTCACCAGCGCGATCTCACCTGCAAGGATTCCGCTCATGTCTGCCTCCGTCCTGCTCATCCCAACCGAACACCAGCCCCAAGGGCAGCGACGGTCAATCCGTACCCTGTGTCATGCCGCCCCGCCGTCGCACCCTACTCCGCGGCCCGCGCCGCGTCGAAGTCGCCCGGGGTGCCGATCGCGCGGGCATCGAGCTCCTTGTCGATGCGCTTGACGAGGCCCGCCAGCACCTTGCCCGGCCCGCATTCGACGAGGCGCGTCGCGCCGCGGCGCTTCAGCTCGAGGACGCATTCGGTCCAGCGCACCGGCGAATACAGCTGACGCACCAGTCCGTCCTGGATCGCGGCGAGTTCGGCGTGGACGGCCGCATCGGCGTTCTGCACCACCGGAATCGCCGGCGCGGACCAGCGCAGCGCGGCGATGCGCTCCGCCAGCTTCTCGGCCGCGCCGCGCATCAGCGCCGTGTGCGAGGGGACCGAGACGGGCAGCCTGATGGCTTTCTTCACGCCGCGCCCGGCGAGCTTCGCGATCGCGCGATCGACCGCGCCGGCGTTGCCGGCGATCACGGTCTGCCCCGGCGAATTGAAATTGGCGGGCGCGACCACCTCGCCCTCGGCCGCCTCCACGCAGCACTCGGCGATCACCGCGTCATCCGCGGCCAGGATCGCCGCCATCGCGCCGACGCCTTCCGGAACCGCCGCCTGCATCAGCTGGCCGCGCGCGCGCACGAGACCAGCGGCATCGGCGAGCGACAGCGCACCGGCCGCAACCAGCGCCGAGTACTCGCCCAGGCTGTGACCGGCGAGCAGCGCCGGCGTCGCGCCACCGGCCGCCTGCCATGCGCGCCACACCGCGATGCTGGCGGCCAGCAGCGCCGGCTGGGTGAACTCCGTGCGATTGAGCTCCTCGACCGGCCCCTGCTGCGACAACGCCCAGAGATCCACGCCAGCGCCGCCCGAGGCCTCGTCGAAGGTGGTCTTCACGACGGGATGCGCCGCGGCCAGCTCGGTCAGCATGCCGAGCGATTGGGAGCCTTGTCCGGGGAAGACGAATGCGAGCTGGGACATGTGGGTTCCTGGAGTCGATGCTTGATTGGGCTGAGGGCTGGGAAAATTCCCGTCATTGCGAGGAGGAGCGCAGCGACGACGGAGCCATCCGGCGACTTTGCTCCTGATCCGGCTCCATGAATAGCAAAGGCGCCGGATGGCTACGCTTCGCTCGCAACGGCGAGACGTCGTTGCGGGTCGCCAGGTCGAGGCCCGGCACGGCCGGTGCGCCGTGGCGCACTCTGCGACCTCGCTCAATACCTGACGAGCGCCGATCCCCAGGTGAAGCCGCCGCCGAACGCCTCCATCAGCAGCAGTTCGCCGCGCTTGACCTTGCCGCTGCGGACCGCGTGATCGAGGGCGAGCGGCACCGAGGCCGACGAGGTGTTGCCGTGCTGATCGACGGTGACGATCACCCGGTCCATCGACATCTCCAGGCGCTTCGCCGTCGCGCTGATGATGCGCAGGTTGGCCTGGTGCGGGATCAGCCAGTCGATCGCGGACTTGTCGAGGCCGTTGGCGGCGAGGGTTTCCTCGACGACGGCGTCGAGGGTCTTGACCGCGACCTTGAACACCTCGTTGCCGGTCATCTGCACGCGGACGCCGTGGTTCTTCTCGTCCTTGAAGCCGCTCGAGACGCCGACCGGATTCCACAGCAGTTCCTTGTACGCGCCGTCGGCATGCAGGTGGGTCGAGAGGATCCCGGTCTCGTCGTCGCCCTTCAGCACGACCGCGCCGGCGCCGTCCGCGAACAGCACGCAGGTGGCGCGGTCGCTCCAGTCCAGCATCCGGGTCAGGGTCTCCGCGCCGACCACCAGCGCCGTCTTCGCGGCGCCGGAGCGCACGAACTTGTCGGCGGTGCCGAGCGCGTACATGAAGCCCGAGCACGCGGCATTGATGTCGAACGCCGCGCAGCCGTTGGCGCCGAGCTTGTGCTGCAGGATGCAGGCGGTGCTGGGGAAGATCAGGTCGGGTGTGGTGGTGCCGACGACGATGAGGTCGATCTCGCTCGCCTTCACGCCCGCCGCGTCGAGCGCTCGCTGCGCCGCGATCAGGGCGAGGTCGCTGGTCAGCTGACCCTCGGCGGCGACATGGCGCTGGCGGATGCCGGTGCGATCCCGGATCCACTCGTCGCTGGTGTCGACGAACTTCGAGAGGTCGTCGTTGGTGAGGATCTTTTCCGGCAGGTAGCTGCCAGTACCAACAATGCGTGCGTACATGCCGACTCCGGAAAAGAAATACGCGCGAACCTCTCGGTCCGCGCGTCGTACCACTGGATCGCTCGCGCGAAGCGCGAACGATCAGTCGTTGGTGTCTTCGGCCTTGACCTTCGGCACCACGATCTGGCGGCCGCGATAGAAGCCGTCCTTGGTCATGTGGTGGCGACGATGGGTCTCGCCGGAGGTCTTGTCGACCGACACGGCGGACGCGCTGATGGCGTCGTGGGAACGGCGCTGACCGCGGCGCGACGGGGTGACACGGGACTTTTGAACAGCCATTGCAACTCTCCAGAACGATGTTTCAGTGTTTCTTCAAGGACGCCAGCGCGGCGAACGGGTTGGGCTTGGCTTCTTCCTCCGGCTCGTCGTCCGGCTCGGGATCGGCCCACACCACCACGTCCTCCTCGCCTCCACCCGGCTTCACCGGCACCAGAGGCAGAGCCAGGATCAGCTCGTCCTCGATGACGTCGGCCAGATGCAGCTCCCCGCTGGCGCACAGCAGGGGTTCGTAACCGGGCGGCAGAGCCGCCTCGTCCGCTTCCCGCGCGATCAGGCCCAATCGGACATCCAGGTGAACCGGATACTCGAAGGCGTCCAGAGTGCGCTGGCAGGTCAGCGGCAACCGCGTCTCCGCCTGCACGTGCAGATAGGCGACGCCCAGCGAATCGCGGTCGAACTGCAGGTCGAAGCGCACCTCGCCGGCCGTGGAGACCAGGCTGTCGCAGAGTCGTTGCAGAGCCACCAGCGGGAGGGAGCCGTTGAAGCGTCGGCGTGCCGTCACCATCCGCCAAGCGTCTACGACTTCGGGCAGGACCGTAGACATGGGGCGCGGATGGTAGGTTCGGGGGGCCTCGGTGTCAATCGGAACGTGGGCCGCGAGCCGTCCGAGTCGCCACGGTGGCTGCGGCCTCCGGTGCCCGGACCGCGAAGCGCGAGGTCCCCGGGCGGAACTCGAAGGTCGCCATTTCCGCCGCACTCCGGCCGATGCCGCAGATCGCCAGCGGCGACTCCACCCGCGGATCGAGCCCGAAGGCCTGCTCGACGTCGATCTCGTTGATCGCCGCGGTGACGAAGACGCCCAGGCCGAATTCGACCGCCGACAGGTAGATCGTCTGCGAGATGTGGCCCGCCTCCAGCATCACCGCGCGATAGGCCTTCGCATGGTTGCGGTACTTCCACTGGGTGCGGCCGAAGCGCGCGACCAGGACGATCAGCGCGGAAGCGTCGGCGAAATAGTCCTGCTCGGCCATCATTCGCGCGCCCAGTGCGCGCAGCGCGCGGCCGGAGCGCGGCGACTTCAGCGGTTCCAGCGCGTGGTCGACCGGATGGTGGTGGTACAGGCCCGGGCGCAGTCCTTCGACCCTCTGCGCCAGGACATAGCACTCGATCGGCGACAGCCCGCCGCCGGTGGGACTGCCCTTCTTCAGCACCTCGACGCCGTCGCCCAGCGTCATCCGCGAATACGCCGCGCCGGCGCGATGGAGGATGCGATCGAACGCCTGCCGGCCGATCGGTGCCGGCTCGAAATTGCGGCAGGTGGTCCGCCGCGCGACCAGACCTCCGAAGCCGTCGTCGTCATCGCGCGCCAGCGGCAGGCGCCGCGCCGGACCGACGCGCTCCGTCCACGCCGGCGGCGGCGGTCCGAGCGCGGCGATCATCTCGTGCATGGTGCGCAGCCCAGCCTCGCTGGCCTGCACGCCGGCGGCGATCCCGCTCCAGCGGCCGCCGAAATGCAGCACTGCAGCGGCCGGATGCCAGTGCGCGCGGCGTAGCACTTCGTCGCGCTCGCGGTGGCCGCGATACGCCGCACCGTTGCCGATCAGGAGCCCCGCGCGCAGCAGGCGACGCACGGGCGCCGCGCCGAGACCGGCCGACACTTCGGTGCGCGCCCGCCAGCGGGTCGGCGACATCGCGGCGAGAACGGCGACCTCGTCGAGCGTCACCGCAACCGGCGCGTCGAGGTGCGGCGCCAGCGCGCGCAGCGCGAGGCTCGCGTCCATCCCGGTTCCTCCGGCCAGCAGCGACGGCACGGAAAATTTCAGGGTCTCGCAGGGCTCGATCAGCAGGATCGCGCAGCGTCGGAGTTTCATCGCGTGCAGGACATCGGTGGGTTTCGCGGGACTCGGTCGATTCGGCGGCGCCCGGGGACGGAACCCTAGCCGCGAGTCCCGTCGATTGCCAGTTCCGCCGGAGACCGCGGGGTTCGGGCTGCCGACTGTGCGCCTGACATCGGCGCACCGAACGGAGGGCGCGCCGTGCGATAGTCTCTGGCGGCGGCGCCGGGCTCAGGATCGGATCCGTCCGCCCCGACGATGGTCCGTACCGTACCGGACGTACCGCGTTCGCAATGTCCACCACCACGCACAGGGAGACTCGAAATGGCGAGCACGAAAGGCAAGAAGACCGGCACCGCGAAAGCCGGCAAGGCTACGACGAAGGCGAAGACCAGCGCGAAGAAGGTGTCGACACTTCCGGACGCCGTGGCGCGAAAGCTGGTCGACCTGTTGTCGAATGACGACGGTTTCCGACGCCGCTTCGTGAAGAACCCGCATGCCGGACTGCTCGAGGCGGCGGGCATCGATCCGCAGATGGCGAAGTGCCTCTCTCCGGCCAAGCTCGCGAGCAAGAAGGCGATCGCCGCGAGCAAGGACGAGCTGCTCACGATGCTGACCTGCCACACCCAGTACAACCCGGTGCAGCTCAGCGTCTGATCCGCCCCGGAGGCGACTCCGCGGTCCCCAGGGGCCGCGGAGTTCCCTCGACCCGGACCGTCGTCCGACGGGTCATCGACCCGCGTCAGTGGCTGGCCGCGATCAGCTGCTTCACCCCGGCGTAGCGCCGCCGAACCGTGTCGGAATGAACGGACTCCGGCCAGACGCGCTCGAACTCCTCGAGCCGAGCCTTCGCGATCGTCTTCTCGCCGGCCGCCAGCGCCAGGTCGGCGGCCCGCAGGATCGCCAGGTTGGCGTCGGCCACGTTGAGCGGAATGGTGACCTCGTGGCTTCCGGATTCGACGAAAGCCAGACCCCGGTGCGCGGAGAGCCAATCGGCCTCGTGCAGCGCATCGGCGGCACGCCCGGATGCCGCAAGGATTTCCATCCGCTCGACATGGGTCTGGAACAGTTCGGCGCCGTCGACCTGGCGATCGATCTCGTTCAGGGCCCCCGCCAGGTTGCCGGCGCGGCGCAGCCGCGCGGCCTTGGCGATCCCCCACATGCGCTCGGCGTTGGTGTGGCCGAGGCTGGCGATGTTGCTGGACCACTCCTCGACTTTCGCTTCCGCCACCCTGCCGGTACCGGACCTGGCGTCGAGATAGGCCAGCCACGCCTGGATGAACGCGGTCGAGCCCTCGTCCTGGAAGCCACCGGATCGAACCGTCACGGCGGCCGCGAGCGTCTTGTCCAGGCTGGCGATGAAGCCGGCGTCCGGCGCGCGAATCGCGTCGACCCCCAGCGCGGCGGCAGCCCAGTCGAGCGCCACGGCGGGACCGACGGTGGAGGCGATCCGCGACGATTCCCACGCGGATGCGCGCGCGTCGTCGACACGTCCCTGGTCGAGCGGCAAGGTGATCCCGAAACGCCGGTCGACGAGATCGGCTCCGACGACCCCGCCCTGCTGCGCACGCTTCATCAGGGCCGAGGCACGCTCGTAGTCGCGGGCCACGAGATGGGCGTTCGCATACTCGAGCATCGTGCCACCGACTCCGAGACGCTCGGCCTCCGCGAACCGCTCGAGCGCGGCGGCGCGCTTCTCCTGGGCGAGCAGGAAGGCTCCGGTGGCATAGGTCACCGACCTCCGGAAGTAGCAGTGCGCCGACAGGGCCGGTTGTGCGAGGGCGACCGCCTCCGCGTAGCGGTTGGTCGTCTGGGCCGTGAACAGCGCCGCGTTGTAGTAGCCCGAGTAGTAGTCGGGATAGAGCTCCGCCAGCAGCTTCCATTTCTCGATCGCGAGACGCGGATTGCCGAAGTTCTCCTGCCAGGCGTCGAGGTACAACTGGTCGCGCGCCGGCAGGCGGTCCCGATGCTCCTGCGCCTTCGCGAGGAACTGCTGCGCCCGGGCGCGATCGTCGGCGGCGTAGTACAGGCGCGCCTGCCCCGCGTAGGCCAGGGCGAATCCCGGATCCAGCTTCTCTGCCTGCTCATAGAGCGAAAGGGCCTCGGAGAAATGGCTGCCCGTGTGGGCCCGGATCGCCAGCGCATAGGCTCTCAACGCGTCGAGGTTCGACGTGCTGACCTTCGGCAGCGCCTCCGAGTTGGCGTCGATCGACTTCACCGCCTCGCCGAGCTTGCCGCGCAGCTGGCGCGACACCGAATCGATGGAGGCCAGCACCGACTCCGCGCCGCTGCCGTCGGCGGACTCGGCGTACACCGTCTTCTGCGTGTGCGGATCGACCACCTCGACCGCGAAGCGCACGCGCCCGCCGATCTCGGCGACGCTGGGCAGGATCACGGCGCGCGCGCCGTCGCGCAGCGCGATCTCCGAGGCCACGCCGCGGTCGACCGCGATCTCCGCGGTGCGGTTCATCCGGGCGAGCGCGTCGCGCACCTGCAGTTCCGGCATCACGTTGACGAAGCGCGACTGCTCGAGGCTGATCCGGAACGCGCGATCCAGCGCGTCGTCGAAGGTCGACTGGCCGGTCCGGTTGTCGAGGCCGCCGATCACGACCCAGTCGCGTTCGGCGAAGGCCAGCGCCGGCTCGCTGGTCGTCGTGAGCCAGAACGGAACCGCGATCGCCGCCAGCAGCGCCAGCGACTCGGCCACCAGCACCGGCGGCCGCCGCCACCAGGGCACCAGGCGCGTCACCTTGTCGTTGCCATGCGGCCGGGTGAAGTTGGCGTTGCGGGTTTCCCCGACCTGGTAGACCGGCATCGCCTTCGCGACGCCCTTCAGCCGGTAGCGTCCGTGGAACCGCCATTCGATCGCCTGGTCGCCGACTTCATGCAGCGAGCGCTGCGCCAGTGCGTAGGCCATGCCGGACAGCAGGATCTGTCCGGGTTCCGCGAGGCTCGCGATACGCGCGACCACCGGCTTCGCCAGGCCCTCGACTTCGAGCAGGCGGCCACCGTGCTCGGCGGCGTCGTCGACGTGCTCCCAGACGAGCACGTCGCCGACGTGCACGCCCACCCGGGCCGCCAGCGGCACGCCGATCTCCGTCGACAGCTCGGCCAGCTGCCGCAGGTAGGCCAACGCGAAGCCGACCGCCTTCGACGGATGTTCGAACAGCAGCAGGAAACCGTCGGTCTTGTCGACCTCGCGGCCGCCGGCATCGGCGAGCAGACGACGCGCCAGCCGGTCATGGCGGCGGAAAGCGTCCACCGCGGCACTGTCGCCCAGGCGCTCGGTCAGCGCCGTGCTGTCCACCAGGTCGCACAGGACCAGGCAACGCAGCACGGGCACGATCGTGGGGGATGCGGCGACGGCAGCTTCTGACATTCGGCGAGTATAAATCGCCGCCGTTACGAAACCTTACGATTTCAGGCGGGGCCGGCGCTGTTCTGCAACTGCAGGGAGTCACCGCCGCCGTCCTTGATGCCATAGAGCGCGCCATCGGCATCGGCATACCAGGACGACCAGGCAGTCTCGCGATTGCACATGCAGCCGCCGATGCTGACCGTGACCTTGAGATCGTCACCCTCAGCCGTGGCGAACCGCAGGCCACGCACGCCACCGCTGATCAGGCCGGCACGCGCCTCCAGTTCCTCGAGGCTGCCGACCAGCAGGAGGAGCGCGAATTCGTCACCGCCGAGCCGGACCGGCAGGTCGGTCGGCAGCGCGGCGTTCTGGATCTCCTGGGCGACCGCCCGGAGCACGTCGTCGCCGCGCAGGTGACCGTAGTGGTCGTTGATCTGCTTGAAGCGGTCGAGGTCGATCAGCAGCAGACCGAGCTGGGAATCGCCGTCGGTGGACGCCTCGTAGCGGTCCAGGTAGGCGTACAGGCCGCGCCGGTTGAACAGCCCCGTGAGTTCATCGGTCTGGATCAGACGTTCGGCGGTGTCGAGCTGCTTCTGGGTGCTGCGCAGCGAGTCGAGGGTGACCTGCAGGTCCTCGTTGCGCCGGCGCAGGCTGGCGATCAGCGCCTGCTCGCTCGCCACCAGGTAGGCGAACGAACGCCGCATGAAGTCGGCCATCATGTTCGGCTCGCGCGTCATCAGCTCTTCGAACGCCACGTGCTCGACGATGTACAGCCGGGTCTTGCGGGTGGCGGTCGCGGTGGCGACGCGGGCGTGGTTGCCGATGAACAGCGCCAGTTCGCCGAAGAATTCGGCGGGGCCCAGCACCTTGTCCGGCAGACCCTCACCGAATTCCAGCCGGATCTCACCGGATTCGACCACGAACATGCTGCGGCCGAGTTCACCGCGGCGAAACACCAGATCGTGGGTCTCGAGTTCGCGAGGACGGCCGACGCCCAGCAGCAGATCCTGCTCGGCCTGCGACAGCCGACGAGGCATCATCAGGGTTGCGCGGTGACTGGCCTCGGTGGCCGGCAACACCTTGGGATCGAGCTTCTTCATTATCGCGTTCATCGGCAGGACCTGGCGCCTGTTGCCACGCTCCGGCAAGGATAGCGCAAGATTCCCGGTCGGCAGTTCTCCCGGGTCGAACGTCACGATCGTTGGAACTGTCCGGGCGCCGCACAGTCGTCGGGCGGGCAAGCGCGGCGGTTCCCGCCCCTCCCCGCTCAGGCCTTCGGGCCCTCGACCCAGCCGTGCCGCCAGGCGAACACCGCCGCCTGCGTGCGATCGGTGACGCCGAGCTTGGCCAGGACGTTGCTGACGTGGGTCTTGACCGTCTTTTCGCCGATCCCGAGCCGGTTGGCGATGTCGGAGTTGGCGAGGCCCTGGGCGATCAGCACGACCACGTCGCGCTCGCGTGGCGACAACACGTTCGCGGCCACCAGCGGCGGCTCGCGCAGCGCCTGGGCGAGATGGGCCGCGGCGCGCGGATGTAGGGTCGACTCGCCCCACGCGGCGCGGCGGATGGCATTGGCCAGCTCCTCGGCAGCGACGTCCTTCAGCACGTAGCCGATCGCGCCGGCCTCCAGGGCGGCACGCACCTTGGTGGCATCGTCGTAGGAGGTCAGGATCACCACCTGGGTCTGCGGGTGCTCGCCGCGGATCCGACGGGTGGCCTCGATGCCTCCACCGGGCATGATCAGGTCGACCAGCGCGACGTCGGTGCGCGAGCGCCCGCAGGCGGCGACGGCCGCATCGGCGCTGTCGGCCTCGCCGACGATCACCATGTCCGGCTGGGTCGACAGAAATGCCCGGATGCCTTCACGGACCATCCGGTGGTCGTCCGCGATCAGAACGTGGATGGCGTCGCTGCTGCTCGTGTTCATCGGTCGGTACTCATGTCTGCGATTCGGTTCCGTGTTCCTGCGGCCAGTCGACGATCACCCGCGTGCCCCGCCCCGCCTCGGACTCCAGCGCGAACCGGCCGCCGGGAAGCAGCGACGCCCGCGTGCGCAGATTGGCGAGCCCCATGCCGGGAGGCGCCTTCTCCGCGCCGCCGCGGCCGTTGTCGGCGATCTTCAGGGTGAAACGTCCGAACTGGCGGGTGAAGTCGACGTCGACGTGGCTGGCCCCCGAATGCTTCAGCACGTTGGCGAGGGTCTCGTCGACGATGCGGATGATGATATCGCGCTCGGCCTCGCCGATCGGCGGCAAGGTGTCGATGCGCATCGCGGTCGGGATGCCGGCACGGCGCGACCAGTCGGAAATCCGGATCCGGAGGAACTGGTCCAGCGACTCGCTGGTGTCGCTGCGCAGGCCGTCCAGCATCTGCGCCAGTTCCTGCTGGATCTCCTCGGTCAGCGAGCGCGCCTCGACCAGCTTCGCCGCCACCAGGGGCGACAGCTCCGGACTGCGCTGCGCCGCCGCCAGTTGCAGGGCCAGCGCGAAGGCCTTCTGCTTGACGGTGTCGTGCAGGTCGCGGGCCAGGCGCTGGCGTTCCTCCAGGGTCGCCAGGCGGGCATGGTCCGCCACCCTTGCGCGCAGCTCGTCTGCCATCCGGTTCAACTGGACCGCGAGGTGGCCGAGTTCGTCGTGGGAGGCGTCCGCGATCGTCGCCGACAGGTCGCCGCGGCTCCAGGCATCCGCGGCCGCCGCGATCCGGTTCAGCCGCTGGGTGACATAGCGCGACAGGAAGGCCGCCGAAGCGATCGCGAACAGCAGGAGGAAGCCGACCAGCAGCGGCCATTCGAAGGTCAGTTCGCTGATCACCTTGCGCCAGGGCTGAGGCACCTTCAGCGCGACCATCAGGATCGCTTCCGGGTTGCCGTTGCTCGCCGGGACGCGGATCGCGTAGCGACGCAGATAGTCCGGGCGGTCGGCGCTGGCGATCAGCAGGGCGCTGAAGCCGATGCGATCGAGGGTCGCGGGATCGGGCAGCTCGTTCGAATGCAGCACCGGGGCATGGCTGGGCGCGAAGGCCAGCAGGCGGCCGCTGGTGTCGACCAGTGCCGCTCGGAGCGGCTGCCGGGACAACTCGAGCAGCACCTGCGACTCGTTCTCGTCGTTCGCACCGCCGTTGCCCTGGGCGAGTCGCAGCAGCAGGGCTTCCAGCGAGCGGCCCAGCGCCCGGGCATCCTCGTTGGGAGCGCGATCGAACTCGCGCGCTTCGGTCTCGATGGCAACCGCCAGGTCGCCGTGATCGACGCCACGGGTGAAACGACCGAATTCGAGGTTGACCAGCACCGCCTCGACCACCAGCAGCACTGGCAGCGCGAGCACCAGCAGGAAGACCGCAAGCTTGACCAGCAGGCTGCGGGCTTTGGGGATTCCGAATCGGGAGGCGGGAGGCATGCGGCCGAAGCATGCCATCCCGTTGCGGAATCGGCATCGATCTGACCCGGGCCGCCGGCTCCGTCTCCAGGCGGAGGCGCCCTCGGTCCCCTGTCGGTGTCGACAGCGACGAACGGGCTCTACATTTCGCGGTCCGAAAATTACGAGATTTTTACATGTCCCGTCCTGCCCTGCTGCCCCTGGCCGCCGCCGTCGCCGCGGCCCTGCTGTCGGTGTCCGCCGTCGCCGAAACCGGTGGACCGCCGCACAAGCTTCCGACCGTCCAGGTCACCACCGCCAAGGTCGACGAGCCGACCGACAACGCCACCGTCGGCGTCACCGTGATCTCGGGCGACGAGCTGCGCGCCCGCGGCGCGATCGACCTGCGTTCGGCGCTGTCCGGCGTCGCCGGTGTCGAAGCCGCTCCCGGCGGCGATGGCGGCCCGGCCGCCTCGGTCCCGGGCTTCTGGGGCTTGAAGGAATTCGACGCCTTCCTGCTGCTGGTCGACGGCACTCCGTGGGGCGGCGCCTTCGTGCCGGCGTTGGCCACACTCGACCTCAGCAATGTCGAACGCATCGAGATCATCCGCGGTGCCGCGCCGGTCAGCTACGGCGCGACGTCGTTCGTCGGCGTCATCCACGTCATCCACCGTGCCGCCGGGCAGGGTCCGCGCACCGTCGAAGTCGGCATCGGCTCGCGCGGCAGCTGGCGCGTCGCGACGCAGCTGCCGCTGGTGCAGGGGAGCGAGTTCGCCGAGTCGCTGTCGTTCAACGGCGAGAAGCACCGCCTGGATCCGGACCGCACCGGCTACGATCGCGCCCACCTGCTCTACCGCGCCGCCGGCGAGGCCGCGTCCGGCAAGTGGACGGCCGATCTCGACTTCACCCAGCTGAACCAGGATCCGGCCAGCCCGCATCCGCGCGAGGGCCGCGTGCTGTCGGCACGCGTGCCGCTCGATGCCAACCACAATCCCCACGATGCCAAGATCGACGAGACCCGCGCCCAGCTCGCGCTGTCGTGGACCGAATCGACGGCGCTCGGCACCTGGGAGTCGCGGCTGGCGCTGGCCCACAGCAACGTCGACGTCACCCGCGGCTTCCTGCGTGACGGCTTCTCCGATGGCGTCAGCAGCCACAACGCCGACGGCTTCCGCCAGGACCGTTCGACCACCGAGCTGTACCTCGACAGCCACGTCACCACGCCGCTGTGGGACCGCACCCGGCTGGTCTGGGGATTCGACCACCAGTACGGCCGCGGCGAACAGGACAGCAAGAACTTCGAGTACGGCATCGCCCTCGACGGTCACGGCTCGCCGTCCTCGCACAGCCTGCCGATCGATGAACTGACCGAGCTCGCGGACCGCCGGAACTTCACGGGCCTGTACGGCCAGCTGCTGGCCGATCCGACCGATCGCCTGCACTTCGACGTCGGCCTGCGGATCAACCACACCAACGAGAACCGTCGTGGCGAGGAATTCGTCACCGAGGACGGCGAGACCGATGGCGGCAGCGACCACCGGAGCCAGACCCGCCTCTCCGGCGCGGTCGGCGCCAGCTTCAAGCTGTGGAACGACGGCGGCGACGAGATGGTGACCTACGCCAACTACCGCAACACCTTCAAGCCGGCAGTGATCGACTTCGGGCCGGAAGCCGAGTCGGAGATCCTCAAGGCCGAGAAGGCGACCAGCGGCGAAATCGGCCTGCGCGGCGAGAATCTCGACGGCGCACTGGAATGGGATGCCTCGCTGTTCTACATGGACTTCAAGAATCTCGTCGTGCCGCAGATCGTCGACGGCTCGCCGGGCCTCGCCAACGCCGGCCGCCAGTACTTCAAGGGAGCCGACATCGAAGCGCGCTACCACGTCGACCGCGACTGGTCGGTGTCCGGCACCTGGGCCTACCACCAGGCGCGCTTCGGCGACTACGTGCGGCTGTTCGGCAGCACCCCGACCCAGCTGCGCGGCAAACAGCAGGAGCTGTCGCCGAACCACCTGTACGGCGCCGGCATCCTGTTCGCGCCGGAATCGGGCTGGTTCAGCCACCTCGACTGGAACTATGTCGGGCGTCGCTTCCTCAACAAGCGCAACACGGCGCCGGCCGGCAGCTACAACACCTTCGACGCCGGCCTCGGCTTCAATGCCGGCAGCTGGCAGGCGCGGATCGACGGCTACAACCTGTCGAACGCGCGCGACCCGGTGGCGGAGAGCGAACTCGGCGACGGCCAGTACTACCGGATGATGGGTCGCGAGTACTGGATGAACCTCAAGTTCGACTTCTGAGGGTTTCCGCCTTCGGCGACATTCCAAGACGACACGCGACAAGTGACATGGCCCTGCGGGAAACCGCGGGGCTTTTTTTTCGTTGAACGCAAGGTTTCGGCGAACTCGCGATGGACGGAACCCGGCGTCTCCGTCGACGTCGCCGGGCAGGTCCGCATCAAGCTTTGTCGCGATTGCGGGCGCGACGTCGCCTGCTCTCCGGACCGCCAATGTCGGCGGCTGGAGAACTACCATGCGATTGCTCGCCGGCGGCGTTGCCGCCCTGCTGTCCCTCACCCACACGGTCGCGGCCGCGACCCTCCCGGTCATCGTCAAGGTCCCGTCGATCCAGGCGATCGCTGGCGGCTACACGGGCTTCGACCTCGACGGCGACGGCGTCCGGGAGATCAACTCGCTCAGCCTGATGTCGTTCGAGCCGGTCACGCCCGGCGCCGGCGCCAAGGGCATCGCCATCGTGCTGGTGGAACCGCGGCTGCTGGCGTCCCCCTCGGCGGCCTACAACAGCGCCGTTCTGGCCAAGCTCCAGGCCTATCGCGACGACCTCGCCAACGACGGTTACGCCACCCGCTTCCTGCTGGCCGACGTCTATCACGGCACCGACAACCAGGACGGACGCACGCTGCTCGCGATCCGTCGGTTCCTGCAGTCGGTCCGCTCCAGCTACCCGAACCTTGCCGGCGTCACCCTCGTCGGATCGTTCCCGGAGGCGACGATCTTCCGCCGTACGCTGGTCGAGGAGGTACTGCCCGACCAGCGCCGCCTGCTGGTCCATCCCGAACGGATCAATCCGCGCGCCGACATCGTGCTCGGCGACCTCGACGGCAACTGGGAGTCGCTGTACGAGCGGGTCGCCGACCACCGCCACCTCAGGGCGACGATCCCCGCCGGGGTGTCGCTGCAGAGCCCGCCGCCGTACTTCACCGGCACCGTGGTCGAGAGCTCGACCGTGCACTGGGAGGACATTTTCTACATCGAAGACGACAGCGTCGGCTGGCTCACCGCGGGCAACGTCGGCGATCCGGTGCTGGTGCATGTCGCCGCGACCACCCAGCGCAATCCGGAGACGACCGCCGCCGATCGCGCCCAGCCGAACCCGGTGGCCCGCCCGGAGATCCTGGTGTCGCGGATCGACGCCCGGGGCATCGCGGTGAATCCGGTCGCGGACAGTCCCGACACCGACGGCAAGCAGCTGCTCGACGCCCAGGGCCGGCCGCAGACCGTGCACTATGCGGGATTCCTGCCGCTGGTCGGGATGCAGCATGACGCGATCCTCGAGCAGCGCATCCTGATCGACTACTTCGACCGCAATCATGCGCACCGCCTCGGCATCGAGCCGGCGGGCTACTACCGCACGGCCACCATCACCCAGATGGACAGCGGGCTGCACGCGCCGTCCGTCACCACCAGCTACCTGCGTGCGGCGGATCCAACCCTGCTCGGTGCCGCGAAGGAATTCCCGCAGGCGACGCTGACGGACTACGTGAGCTTCCTGCGCACACCGGCGGTGCTGCGCGAGGTCGAGGCGCATTCCAACGCCCTGGTCTCGGACTTCTTCGACAACGACGCCCTGGTCGGGCCGCCACACACCTACGATCCGCTCCTGGTGCAGGCGCAGATCGGCGATCGCGTGTGGGCGTGGCAGAACAGCGCGGCGCCGACGCCCACCGGCACCTTGTACACCTCGACCCCGAGCGCCGCTCCGCTCTACGACATCGCCGACTGGCGCCTCGGACGCACCCTGTGGGAATCGCGCGTGTTGCTGTACGCCGGACAGTCGTTCTTCGTGCACGGCGGCTGCAGCATCAACGTGCCGGACGGCAACACCCCCAACCTCGCCTACACCGACGCCCGCTACGGGCTGATGAACAACGCCGATTCCATCCTGTTCTTCGAGAACGGCCTCGCGATCCTGGCGCGCGGCAAGGTCTACAACGACCTGCCCGCGGGATTCGGCGCGTCGCTGCGCAACTCGGCACAGCGCTTCGGCAGCGCGTGGACCGGCATGTTCGCGACCGACGCGGCCAACGCCGCGCTCGCGCCGGGCAACAGCGTGGACTATGACCGGGTTCCGGCCAGCAAGCGCTCCTACTTCTGGAGCCTGCGCGGCGACTGGAGCCTGCGACTGCGTTGACCCGACTCTGGGCACGACGCCCTCCGGCGCGTCGTGCCCAGAGCGGCTTGGCCGATGTGTCGAATCGCCCCGGCGATCGGTGTCGCGGCATCGCCTGTCCCGATTTTGCCCTGCCGTTCCCTGGCGGCCGGCCGCGCAGCGCGCCGCCGGACGGGCTAAAATGGCCGGCTACCGCGCCCCGCGCGAACCTTCTTCCGAATCAGGAGCGTCGCATGACCGCCCAGTCCATCCTCAAGGCCAACGGCCTGTCCGCCGACAATTCCGGCACGTACCTCGGCAACGGCGAGTGGTCGACGACGACCGACGCCGGTGTGCTGGAGCCGGTCAACCCGAGCACCGGCGAGGTGCTGGGCCGCGTGCATGCCTCGTCGCAGGCCGACTATGACCGGATCGTCGAGCGTGCCCAGGCGGCCTACAAGACCTGGCGCACTACCCCGGCCCCGCGCCGCGGCGAGGCCATCCGCCTGTGTTCCGACGCACTCCGCAAGCACAAGGACGCGCTCGGTTCGCTGGTCGCGCTCGAGATGGGCAAGTCGAAGCCGGAAGGCGACGGCGAGGTCCAGGAGATGATCGACATCGGCGACTTCGCCGTCGGCCTGTCGCGCCAGCTCTACGGCCTCACCATGCACAGCGAGCGCCCGGGCCACCGGATGTACGAACAGTGGCACCCGATCGGTCTCGTCGGCATCATCTCCGCGTTCAATTTTCCGGTCGCGGTGTGGGCCTGGAATTCGTTCATCGCCGCGGTCTGCGGTGACATCTCGATCTGGAAGCCGTCGCCGAAGACCCCGCTGTCCGCGATCTCCGCGATGCGGATCTGCAACGATGCCCTGAAGTCCGGCGGCTTCCCGGACCTGTTCTTCCTGTTCAACGACGCCGGCACCGCGATCGCATCGCAGTTCGTCGACGACAAGCGCATCCCGCTGATCAGCTTCACCGGCTCGACCCAGGTCGGCCGCATCGTCGGCGAGCGCGTCGCGCGCCGCATGGGCCGTTCCCTGCTCGAGCTCGGCGGCAACAACGCGATCATCGTCGACCCCTCCGCCGACCTGAAGCTCGCGATCCCGGCGATCGTGTTCGGCGCCGTCGGCACCGCCGGCCAGCGCTGCACCACCACCCGCCGCCTGATCGTGCACGAATCGATCTACGGCGACGTGCTGGCCAAGCTCGTCACCGCCTACAAGCAGGTCGAGGGCAAGATCGGCGATCCGACCGACCCGAAGAACCTGATGGGCCCGCTGAACAGCCGCGACGGCGTCAACGCCTTCCTCGACGCGATCGCCAAGGCCAAGGCGGCCGGCGGCAAGGTCGAGACCGGCGGCACCGCGATCGAGGGCAAAGGCAACTTCGTGCGCCCGGCGATCGTCACCGGCCTCAGCAACGACGCCGCGATCGTGCAGCACGAGACCTTCGCGCCGATCCTCTACGTCATGTCCTACAAGACCCTGGACGAGGCGATCGAGATGCAGAACGCCGTCCCGCAGGGCCTGTCCTCGTCGATCTTCACCACCAACCTGAAGCACGCCGAGGCCTACCTCACCGCGGCCGGCTCCGACTGCGGCATCGCCAACGTCAACATCGGCACGTCCGGCGCCGAGATCGGCGGCGCGTTCGGCGGCGAGAAGGAGACCGGCGGCGGCCGCGAGTCCGGCTCCGACGCCTGGAAGGCCTACATGCGGCGCCAGACCAACACGATCAACTACTCGGATGCGTTGCCGCTGGCGCAGGGAATCAAGTTCGACCTGTGATCGGCTTCCGCTGAATTGATGGTGCGAAGAAGGGCCCTGGGCACGGGGCCCCGGGCCCAGCTCCTTCGACGGACGGTACGGAGCGATCGGGCGACATGAAGTTCACGACCGTCGTCGGTCGTCGGTCGGTCGCGATCGACGTGTCGACGAGGCCCAGCCCGACTGGGCCCTGGGCCCTGGGCCCTGGGCCCTCTCGCGACGCCGAAAAGGCCCACGGCCTGGGTCTCAAGGCGATCGAGGCGGCCTACCGGACCGGCTTCAATCCGCTGCTGGCGACCAAGCCGAAGCCGCTGCCGACGCCGTTCTGCGGGCTCGAGTTTCCGAATCCGGTGGGACTTGCCGCCGGGCTCGACAAGAACGGCGAGCACATCGACGCGCTGGCGTCGCTCGGCTTCGGCTTCGTCGAGATCGGTACCACCACTCCGCGGCCGCAGTCCGGCAATCCGAAGCCGCGGATGTTCCGGCTGCCGGAGCACGACGCCGTGATCAACCGGCTCGGCTTCAACAACGCCGGCGTCGACGCGCTGGTGCGCAACGTCGAGCGGGCACGCTACACCGGCATCCTCGGGATCAACATCGGCAAGAACAAGGACACGCCGAACGAGCGCGCCGCCGACGACTACCTGCACTGCCTCGAGAAGGTCTATCCGCTCGCGAGCTACGTCACCGTCAACATCTCCTCGCCCAATACCCAGGGGCTGCGCGACCTGCAGGAGGAGGACACGCTGAAGCGCTTCGTCGGCGTGCTGCGCGAGGCGCAGGAGCGGCTGGCGGCAACCCACCGGCAGACGAAGCCGATGCTGGTGAAGATCGCACCCGACCTGTCCGAGGCCGAGCTCGACGGCATCGCCGAGGTGATGCTCGACGCGCGGGTCGACGGGCTGATCTGCACCAACACGACGATCGAGCGGCAGGCGGTCGCGGGCCATCGCCACGGCAAGGAGGCCGGCGGGCTGTCCGGCCGGCCGCTGTTCAAGCGCGCGACGGCCGTACTCCGCGGGATGCACGATCGCCTCACCGGCAAGCTGCCGCTGATCGGGGTCGGCGGCATCTCCGCAGGCCCCGATGCCGCGGAGAAAATCCGCGCGGGCGCCACCCTCGTGCAGTTCTACACCGGTATGATTTACCGCGGCCCCGCACTGATCGGGGACAGCGTCGAGGCCATACGCGAATGTCGGACCGCTTCGCCCTCCCCTGCCTGATCCAGGAAAACGCGCCGCTGGCGCGCTTCAACACCTTCGGGGTCGAAGCCAAGGCGCGCTGGCTGGTGCGGCTGCGGGTTCCGCAGGCGCTCCCGGACATCCTGCGCCAGAAGCAGTGGGAAGACCTGCCGGTGCTGATCCTCGGCGACGGCAGCAACGTGCTGTTCCGCAACGACTGGGACGGCCTGATCGTCAAGCTCGACTGCCAACGCGTCGACCAGGTCGGTTCCGACGACGACGCGATCTACATCCGCGCCGAGGCCGGCCGCAACTGGCACCAGTTCGTGCTGTGGTCGCTGGAGCACAATCTGTCCGGCCTCGAGAACCTGTCGCTGATCCCGGGCACGGTCGGCGCCGCGCCGATCCAGAACATCGGGGCCTACGGCGTCGAGATCGAGTCGATGATCGACGCGGTCGAGGCCTACGACCTGCACACCGGCGAGTTCGTCAGCTTCTCGCGCGACGACTGCGGCTTCGGCTATCGCAGCAGCCGCTTCAAGATTCCCGACACGCTGGCCCGCTACGTCGTCACCAGCGTGCGCTTCCGCTTTCCCTACGAGACGCCGCTGGTCACCCACTATCCCGGCGTCCTGGAGGAGCTCGCGGCGATGGGCTTCCAGTCCCCGGGCCCGAAGGAAGTCTCCGAGGCGATCTGCAGCATCCGCCGCCGCAAGCTGCCGGATCCGGTCGTGATCGGCAATGTCGGCAGCTTCTTCAAGAACCCCACCGTCAGCGACGCGAAGGCGGATGAACTGCTCGCGCGCTATCCGCTGATGCCGCTCTACCCGAGCCGCGAGGAAGGCAGCAAGAAGCTGTCCGCCGCATGGCTCCTCGACAACCTGGGCCTGAAAGGCACCCGCAGCGGCGATGCCGGCGTGTCCGACACCCACGCCCTGGTGCTGGTCAACCACGGCCGTGCGACCGGCCGCGAGCTGTTCGACCTCGCCACCCGACTGCACGACAAAGTGCGGATGAGCTACGGCATCGAGCTCGAGCCGGAGCCGCTGATCGTTTAGGAGCGGCTGCAGGAGCGGCGTGAGCCGCGATCCGAGGCGCCCGGCATCGCGGCTCACGCCGCTCGAACATCGCGGCTTGCGCCGCTCCTAAAACAAAAAAGCGCGCCATCGGCGCGCTCGCTCTTCACTGGGGATTGCGCAGAGCGCAATCCCTAGCCGATGCACTCGAACGACAGCAGGTCTTCCTTGTTCGCCGCGGTCGCCTGGCCCAGGCTGATGATGCCGGTCTTGCGCAGGTGGATCTCGTCGCGGTGCAGGCGCAGCTCGTCGTCGTTGCCGAGCTTGACCCAGGTGCCGTTGGTGCTGCGGTCGGTCAGCATGAAGTAGCCACGCTTGAACTCGATCGTCGCGTGGGTGCGCGACACCCACTCCGCATCGATGGTCTGGCCGCAGGACGCGTCGCGCCCCATGTTGTAGGGCGGCGAGGTCGGAGTCAGCTCGATCTGCTTGCCGCGGTAGCGCAGCACCAGGCGCTGCTGGGCGACGGTCGGCAGGTTGTCGAGCCGAATCGCACGCTGCACCGTGGTGACGTTCGAGGTGTCTTCCTGCCAGATGATGTCGACGATCTCGATCGGCTGCAGCTTGCCGCTGACCCGCGCCGTGCCGAGACCGCGGGTGCGCACCGCGCCCGGGGGCGTGGCCTGCGCGGTGGTCTGGGTGGTGACGATCTGTTCGCGCTTGGCCAGCGAGGCCATCCGCGCCGCGGTGTTGACCGCGTCGCCGTAGACGTCGCCGTCCGCCTCGTGGAGCGCCTCGCCGTGGTGCAGGCCGATGCGGATCGCGAGGTTTTCCTTCATGAACGCCGGGTCGTGCGCGACCCGCTTCTGCATGTCGACCGAGGCCAGCAGACCGTTCACCGCGCCCGGGAACACGCACATGATCTCGTCGCCGATCGTCTTCACCGTGCGACCGCCGTGACGCTTGGCGATCTCGCCCAGCGACTGCAGGACCGTGGCGATCAGGCCGCGCGCGATGACATCGCCACGCATCTCGAACAGCTTGGTGCTGCCGGAGACGTCGGCGAACAGGATGGTGGTCGGGGTCGGGGTCGTCATGGCGGACCAATCATAGGCGATTTTGCGGGAAGGCCACCACCCTGGCGGCCTTCATGATTGCAACAAGCTTCGACGCGCCGCGCGGCGCCGCCGCTCAGCCGCGGAACAAGGCCAGCGCGGCGTCCAGGACGGCCTGGTCGGTCGGCAGGATCAGGTTGGCGGCACCCGCCAGCGGCGTGTAGGTGTCGTCGCCCACCACCCGCATCAGGGGCTTGCCGCCGAGGCCGCCCTCGACGATCGCCGTGATGATGCCCTCGCCCACGCCGGCCGACCGCCGGCCCTCGTCGACCACCAGGATGCGGCTCACCTCGCGGGCATGCGCCACGATCGCCTCGGCGTTGAGCGGCTGCAGCCAGCGCAGGTCCAGCACCCGCGCGCGCTTGCCGGTGGCCGCCTCGAGCCCGCGCGCCGCCCTGAGGCTCATCGGCACGCCGTTGCCGAAGCTGATGATCAGGAGGTCGGTCGCCTCCGGGTGGTAGACGCGCGGCTCACCCAGCACCATCGCCTGGTCGGGGGCCGGGTAGCTCGTCAACCACTGGCCGTCGCCCGGCTCGTACAGGTCCTTCGTCATGTACAGGGCGATCGGCTCGAGGAAGGCGCACACGCGGCCGTCGACCTTGGCCAGCGCGGTCAGCGTGCGCAGCATCGTCGCCGCATCGTCGCCGCGCGACGGGCAGCCGACCACGAGGCCCGGGATGTCGCGCAGCGCGGTGACCGAGTTGTCGTTGTGGAAATGCCCGCCGAAGCCGCGCTGGTAACCGAGCCCCGCGACCCGCATCACCATCGGATTGCGGTACTGGTTGTTCGAGAAGAACTGCAGCGAGCAGGCCTCGCCACGGATCTGGTCGCAGGCGTTGTGGAAGTAGGCGAGGTACTGGATCTCGGGGAACGGCAGCAGGCCGACGTTGGCGAAGCCCTGGGCGAGGCCGAGGATCATCGTCTCGTCGAGCAGCGTATTGAACACCCGCATGCCCTTGAAGGTCTTGTTGAGGCCCTTGGTGACCGTGTACACGCCGCCCTTCTGCGCCACGTCCTCGCCGAACAGCAGGGTCTCCGGATACTTCGCGAACAGGTCGAACAGCGCGTTGTTGATCTGGATCGCGAGATGCCGCGGCGGCAGCCTCTCCGGCAGCTTTTCCGCGCCGCCGAACGCCTCGACGCGGCGCACGTCGTAGTCGGCGCGCCCCGCCTCGGCGGCGACCGCCGCCGGCGAGTACGGCGCGAGCGGCGCCATCACCTCTTCCTTCGAGGTGAGCTTGGCGCTGCGATCGGCCTCGTCGGCGGCGGCGAAGCAGCGCTTGCGGGTGGCCTCGTACAGCGCCAGCAGCGAGTCCTTCGTGTACAGGCCGGACTCCAGCGCGATCGCCGCGGAACGCAGCAGCGGATCGGTGGCCTCGGCCGCGAGCAGCTCCGGCAGCGGCCGGTACTCGACCTCGAAGTCGGTGCCGGCATGGCCCATCACCCGCGTCGTCCTCAGGTGCAGGAAGGTCGGCTGGCGGGTCGTGCGGCAGTGGTGCACCGCACGGGCTACCTGTTCGTAGCCTTCGGCAATGTCGAGGCCGTCGGCGAAGAAGTAGGCCAGGTTCGGACGATTGCGCATCGCGGCGGCGACCCAGCCAGACGGCGTCTTCACCGAGATGCCGATGCCGTTGTCCTCGCAGACGAACAGCACCGGGGCCGGCAGCCCCTGGTAAGCGGTCCACGAGGCGGTGTTGAACGCGGTCTGCGCGGTGGCGTGGTTCGACGAGGCGTCGCCGAACGAGCAGATCGCGATCGAGTCGTCCGGGATCGGCATCGCGTGGCCGATCCGCTTCGACTGTTCGATCGCGATCGCGGTACCCAGCGCCTTCGGCAGGTGCGAGGCGATCGTCGAGGTCTGCGGCAGCACCCACAGCGGCTTCGAACCCCAGACCTTGTGGCGACCACCCGAGGCCGGGTCGGCCTTGGCGGCCGCGAACGACAGCGCCGAATCCATCACCGGGTCCATGCCCGGCAGCTTGCGGAAGCGCTCCGCCATGAAACCGCCGGAACGGTAGTGCAGGAAGGCGGGATCGGTGTGGCGGGTCAGCCGCGCCACCATCGCGTTGCCTTCGTGGCCGGACGAGCCGATGGTGTAGAAGACCTTGTTCTGGACCCGGAGCACGCGCGCCATCAGGTCGAGGTGGCGCGAGATCAGCTGCGACTCGAACAGCTCGACGAAATCGCGCGCCGAGGCGAAGGAACCTGCGAGCACCGCCGCGTCGTCGGCCACGCGCGGGCGGGCACTGCCGCTCCAGTTCTGCACGAACTCGATGAAGTTCTGGTCGACCACTTCGGCGCGGTTGACCTGTTTCTGGCGGGCGGGGATCGGGGCGGGCGTGCTCATGGGGGACCGTGCTGCGGATCGGAGGGGGCGGCGCTTGGGCCGCGCTCGAGGAAATCAGGAACCTAGCGCTACGAATTTCGGCGTGGCGCGGACGCGCGCGAGCCAGCGGTTGATCGCCGGATAGCGCGACAGGTCGAAGCCGCCGTCGGCCGCGGCGTGGGTGTAGGCGAACAGCGCGATGTCGGCGACCGAGTAGCCGGAATCGACGAACCAGTCGCGCCGCGCCAGATGCTTCTCCATCACGTCCAGCGCCTGGTAGCCGCGCTCGTGCAGCCGAGGCAGCTCGGCATTGCGCGGATGGTCGCGTGGCAGGATCAGCCGGATGAAGCGCGCCACCGCGATGTAGGGCTCGTGGCTGTACTGCTCGAAGAACATCCACTGCAGGGCCTGGGCGCGCTGCCAGCGGTCGGCCGGCAGGAACGACGAGCCCTCGGCGAGGTAGCACAGGATCGCATTCGACTCCGGCAGCACCTTGCCCGGGGCGACCTCGAGGATCGGCACCTTGCCGTTCGGATTCTTGTCGAGGAAGTCGGCGGTGCGGGTGCCGCCGTGGGCCGAATCGACCTCGATCCAGCGGTAGGCCTGGCCGAGTTGCTCGAGCAGCAGCTGCACCTTGTAGCAGTTGCCGCTGATCTTCATGCCGTGGACGGTATACATCGGGTGCATCGCTCCGGGTCGATCAGGGCCGTGGGCAGGCCGTAGGGCGGCCACTGGCCGCCATGGCGAAGCGCGACGCGGTGGCGGGCAGTGCCCGCCCTACGTCGACTCAGAACGCGTTGATGCCCGTCACCTCGCGGCCGACCACCAGCTGGTGCACCGTCTCGGTGCCCTCGTAGGTGATGACCGATTCCAGGTTCAACGCGTGGCGGATCGGGCAGTACTCGGTGGTGATGCCGGCGCCGCCCAGGATGTCGCGCGACTCGCGGGCGATGTCGATCGCCATCCGGCAGTTGTTCCACTTCGCCAGCGACACCTGGGTCGGCTGCATCCGGCCGGCGTCCTTCAGGCGGCCGAGCTGCAGCGACAGCAGCTGCGCCATCGTGATCCGGCGGGCCATGTCCGCGAGCTTCAGCTGCACGGCCTGGGTCGCGGCGATCGGGCGGTTGAACAGCACGCGGGTCTTGGCGTACTCGGTGGCCTCGCGGAAGCACGCGATCGCAGCGCCGATCGGACCCCAGGTGATGCCGTAGCGGGCCTGGGTGAGGCAGCCCAGCGGGCCCTTCAGACCGCGCACGTTCGGCAGTCGGTTGCGCTCCGGGACGCGGACGTTGTCGAAGAACAGGCCCGAGGTCACCGACGCGCGCAGCGACATCTTGTGCTTGACCTCGTGGGCGGTGAAGCCCGGGGTGTCGGTCGGCACGATGAAGCCCTGGATGCCGTCCGGGGTCTGCGCCCAGACGATCGCGATGTTCGCGAGATTGCCGTTGGTGATCCACATCTTGGCGCCGTTGATGACCCAGTCGCCGCCATCGGGCTTGGCATGGGTCTTCATGTTGGCGGGATCCGAGCCGCCGTGCGGCTCGGTCAGGCCGAAGCAGCCGATGACCTCGCCCGCCGCCATCCGCGGCAGCCATTCGCGACGCTGCTCTTCGGTGCCGTAGGCATAGATCGGGTACATGCACAGCGACGACTGCACCGACGCGAAGCTGCGGATGCCGGAATCGCCGCGCTCGAGTTCCTGGCAGACCAGGCCATAGCTGACGCCGCTCATGCCGGCGCAGCCGTATTCGGTCGGCAGCGACGAGCCGAGCAGGCCGAGCTCGGCCATCTCCGGGATCAATTCCTTCGGAAACCGCCCCTCGTCGAAGCAGTCGCCGATGATCGGCAGGACCTTCTCGTCGGTGAAGCGGGCCACGGTGTCCTGCACCATGCGCTCCTCTTCGCTGAGCATGGAGCGGATGTCGTACAGGTCGGACGGATTGAGGCTGGCGGCCATGGGGCACCCGGGGTCGGAGGCGAAAAAAGGTCGGCAATTCTAGCGGGTTGGCGCGGGGGTGGTCAGGGCGGGTGTTTGAATGCCTCAGGTCTGCCTCAGATCGTGGGGCTGGGGCCTGGGGGCCGAAACCTTGCGGTGATTGGATGGTCGATGCGCTGCGGCTTCGTTCGACGCAAAAGGGCTTGGTGCCCGGAAACGCGAAATCCCGTCATTGCGAGCGCAGCGAAGCAATCCAGCGCCTGTGCTCTTCGTCGCACCCGAGCCAAAGCAAAGGCGCTGGGTTGCTTCGTCGTCGCCGCGCTCCTCCTCGCAAAGACGGTCAATGAGGGAACACTGCCTCCCCCCGGGGCCCTGAGCACCCGAAGCCCGGAGCCACGAGCCGTGAGTTCCAGCGAAGCGAAGGCCAAAGCCCAAGAACCGAACGCGCAAGTCTCAGCCCTCAGCCCGCAGCCCCATCCCTCAGTCATCATCCGGCCACGAGATCACAGGCTTGCCCGCCGCCTTGACCGGAGCGCGCGACACCCGCGCCGCCATCCACACCGCCAACGCATCCCGCGTCGCCGCCACGTCGTGCACCCGCACGATGTCCGCCCCGCGGTCGACCGCAAGCAGCGCCGCGGCGACCGAACCGGCGAGGCGGTCGCCGACCTCGCGACCGGTGATCGCGCCGAGCATGCCCTTGCGACTCAGGCCCGCGACGAGGGGCAGGCCGAGATCCTTGAATTTCTCGAGGCGCTTCAACAGCGCGAGATTGTGGTCGAGGGTCTTGCCGAAGCCGAACCCCGGATCGACCAGCAGCTTCTTCTTCGCGATGCCGGACATCTCGCAGGCGAAGATCCGCTCCGCGAGGAAGCGATGCACGTCGGCGACCACGTCGTCGTAGTGCGGCGCGGCCTGCATGTCGGCCGGCGTTCCCTGCATGTGCATCAGGCACACCGCCGCGCCGCTCGCCGCTGCGGCCTCGAGCGCGTCTCCGGCGCGCAGCGCACGCACATCGTTGATGAGCCCGGCACCGGCGGCGACAGCGGCGCGCATCACCGCGGGTTTCGACGTGTCGATGGAGATCGCGACCTCGCTGCGTGCGCGCAGGCCCTCGATCACCGGAATCACGCGATCGAGTTCCTGCAACTCCCCGACTTCCGCCGCTCCGGGCCGCGTCGACTCGCCGCCGACGTCGATCAGGTCGGCGCCCTCCTCCACCATCCTCAGTGCGGCGTCGATCGCAGCGTTGGCGTCCGCATGACGGCCGCCGTCGGAGAAGGAATCGGGGGTGAGATTGAGGATCGCCATGATGCGCGGCCGATCCAGGACGAGCCGGGAGCGGCCCAGTTCGATCGCGCGGATGCCGGGGTCGAGGTCGAACATGAAATCCAATCCGGAGATGCTGAGCGGAACCGCGACGGTAGCAGGCCCATTTCCGAGCCCGGGATTCCGGACCCGGGCCTCCCTTGTCCTCCCGCGCCGCGCGACGCCGACCTAGGCCGCGGTTCGGGCGATGTTTCCACGATTGTCGTTCAGTTCCTCGATCCACCACTGGACCATCGCGTCGCCCTCGATGAAGCGCATGTGCGTGGCGATGTACGTGAGCCCGCGATCATCCAGGTCCAGCAGGTCCTCGCAATACTGGAACAGGTCGTCGGCGAAGCGCCGAAACTCGAAGCCGTCGTGATCGAAGTGATACACGGCGCCCGCGGCGCTGCCTTGCGTCGGAACGAGGATGTAGTTGCCCGAATGCGGTTCTTCGCCGACGACGATGCAGGTCCGCAGGCCGCCCGGGATGGCATCGTTCGCCTCGTCGTCGGTCAGGACCTCGACCCAGGCGTCGAAGGCGTCGCGCAATGCCTGCCACTCCGATACCGGGGCGATGTAGCGCGCCGAGTCTCCCGACACCTCGTCGCGGTAGAAAGTGATGCTGCCGAAGTTCCGATAGAACTCCTTCATGCGCCCAATCTCGGGGACGCCTGCAAGCCCGGCTGCCGCGGTTATTTCATGCCGGAACGCGACGAGCTTCGTCTGCGATCGGTCGTGGATCCGCGAGCACCGGAACGTCTCGGCATGCGACAGCAGGTCCTGCTTCAGCTTCTCGGGTAGCACCGTCGTCTCTCCCGGGTGGACGCGACTACGAAGAGGGCCCGCCGAAGCGAGCCCTCATGGTGCCTCCGGAACGGCCGATCGTCACGCCTGCACCGGCGTCCCCGACATCGATCCGGCGTCGGCACCGCCACTCGGCTTGGAACTGTCGCCGCTGGTCCAGCCGCGCGGTTCGCCCGGCTCGCGACCCTCCATGATGGCGTCGATCTGGGCGCTGTCGATGGTCTCGTACTTCAGGAGCAGCGCGGCCATCGCGTGCAGCTTGTCCATGTTCTCCGTGAGGATCTTCTTCGCCTCGACATAGGCCTGATCGAGGATGCCGCGCACGACCTCGTCGATGCGCCGCGCGGTCTCGTCCGACACGTTCTTGTGCTGGGTGACGGAACGGCCGAGGAAGACCTCGTCCTCCTGCTCGCCATAGGCGATCGGGCCAAGCTCGTCGGACAGGCCCCACTTGGTGACCATGTTGCGCGCCATCTCGGTGACCCGCTTGATGTCGTTCGACGCGCCGGTGGTGACCTTCTCGATGCCGAAGATCAGCTCCTCGGCGACGCGGCCACCGTACAGCGAGCACAGGTTCGAGTGGATGTAGGTGCGGTTGTAGCTGTAGCGGTCGCCGGACGGCAGGAACATCGTCACGCCGAGCGCCCGGCCGCGCGGGATAATGGTGACCTTGTGCACCGGGTCGTGCTCCGGCATCACCCGGCCGACGATCGCGTGGCCGGCCTCGTGATACGCGGTGAGCCTCTTCTCCGACTCGCTCATCGCCATCGACTTGCGCTCGGCGCCCATCAGGATCTTGTCCTTGGCGCGCTCGAAGTGGTCCATCCTCACGGTCTTGGCATTCTCGCGGGCGGCGAACAGCGCCGCCTCGTTGACCAGGTTCGCGAGATCGGCGCCGGAGAAGCCCGGAGTGCCGCGCGCGATCACGCTCGGCTCGACGTCGTCGGACAGCGGCACCTTGCGCATGTGGACCTTGAGGATCTGCTCGCGGCCGCGCACGTCCGGCAGCGGCACCGTCACCTGGCGGTCGAAGCGGCCCGGGCGCAGCAGCGCCGGATCCAGCACGTCCGGACGGTTGGTGGCGGCGATGATGATCACGCCCTCGTTGCCCTCGAAGCCGTCCATCTCGACCAGCAGCTGGTTCAGCGTCTGCTCGCGCTCGTCGTGACCGCCGCCGAGACCGGCGCCGCGATGGCGGCCGACCGCGTCGATCTCGTCGATGAAGATGATGCACGGCGCGTGCTTCTTCGCCTGCTCGAACATGTCGCGGACGCGGCTGGCGCCGACGCCGACGAACATTTCGACGAAGTCGGAACCGGAAATGGTGAAGAACGGCACCTTGGCCTCGCCGGCGATCGCCTTGGCGAGCAGGGTCTTGCCGGTGCCCGGCGAGCCGACCATCAGCACGCCGCGCGGGATCTTGCCTCCGAGGCGCTGGAACTTGCCCGGGTCGCGCAGGAACTCGACGAGTTCCTTCACCTCTTCCTTGGCCTCGTCGGCGCCGGCGACGTCGGCGAAGGTGACCTTGACCTGGTCCTCGCCCTGCAGGCGGGCGCGCGAACGACCGAAGTTCATCGCGCCGCGGCCGCCGACGCCGGCCTGCATCTGCCGCATGAAGTAGATCAGCACGCCGATGAAGAGCAGGAAGGGCAGCGACGAGACCAGCAGGTCGACCAGCACGTTGCTCTGCTTCTCCGGCTCCTGGGTCACCTTGACGTTGTGCTTGTCGAGGATGCCGACCAGGTCCGGATCCCAGGGCGCGGTGGTCTTGAATTCGCCGCCGTCGCGGCGCTTGCCGACGATGCTGGATCGGTCGTTCGCGATGGTGACGTCGGTGATCTGCTCGGCGCGCACCTGCGTCAGGAACTCGGAGTACGGGATCTCCTTCGAGGTCGGGTTGTGCGGCGCGAGGCTCTGGAACAGCGCCAGCAGGACCATCGCGATCACCAGCCAGATCAGTACGGTGCGGGCCATGTCGTTCATTTGCTGCTCTGATCCTTGGTGGTTTTCGCGTTCCGGCCGAAGCCGGTCGCCAGTGCATAGACTTCCGGGCTGCGCGCGCGCGAGGCCTTCGGCTTGCGCATCGTCAGTTTCTCGTAGTGTCGCCGTAAGTGCTTCAAGTAATCGTCAAAACCGGGGCCTTGGAACAATTTGACCAGGAACGCGCCGCCCGGCCGCAGGTGCTTCGCGGCGAACTCGGTCGCCAGTTCCGAAAGCTCCAGCGCCCGCGCCCGGTCGACGCTCTGAACGCCGGTCATGTTGGGGGCCATGTCGGAAAGGACAAGGTCGATCTTGGCCCCCGCCAGTTCGCGTTCGAGCATGTCCACCACGGACTGCTCGCGGAAGTCGCCCTTCAGGAAGGTGACTCCCCCCAGCGAGGGCATGTCGAGGATGTCGAGCGCGACGATACGGCCGTTGCCGGCCAGCCGCTGCGCGACGACCTGGGACCAGCCTCCCGGAGCCGCGCCGAGATCGACCACGCTCATGCCGGGCTTGATCAGGCGGTCACGCTCGATCAGCTCCTCCAGCTTGTAGGCGGCCCGCGAGCGCATGCCCTCGGCCTGGGCCTTCTTCACGAACGGGTCGGAGAAGTGTTCGCGCAGCCAGCGGTGGGAAGAGGCGGATCGGGCCATCGGTTCGAAGCGGTTCTCGCGCGGCCGTCCGCGGCCGCCGCAACGCCCCATGATACCCTGCACCGTTTGCTTTGAACGGATTTCCCGATGAGTCTTTCCAATTCCCAGCGCCGCTATCTGCGCGGCCTCGCCCATGGTCTCAAGCCCGTCGTCCTGATCGGCGGCAAGGGCTATACCCCGGCCGTCCGAACCGAACTTGACGGCGCCCTCGCCCACCACGAACTGGTGAAGGTGAAGATCGCCGCGGAGGACCGCGAGGAACGCAAGGCGATCGCGGCCCAGCTCGCCGGCGACGTCGAGGCCGAGTCCATCCAGACCATCGGCAACATGGTGGTGCTGTTCCGGCGCAATGCCGACGAGCCGAAGATCGAACTCCCCCGCTAGCGCAGCTCCGATGCAACTGTTCTGGCACCGCGCCGAGGGTGCGCTGTTTCCCACCCGCGTCGACCCCGACGGGGTGGTCGTGGCTGAACGAAAGATCAACAAGAGTTTCGTGCTGTTCCCCGACCGGGTGCTGGAGGACTGGCCGCCCCTCCGTCCCGAGGAGGTCACCGTCGACCACCTGGAGCTGATCTTCGCTCATCGGCCGGAACTGATCCTGCTCGGCTGCGGGCCGCGCTGGCGGATGCCCCCCGCGGCGGTGCGGGCGCATTGCCTCAAGCGGAACGTGGGTCTCGAGGTGATGGACAACCCCGCCGCTGCGCGGACCTATACCGTGCTCGCCGGCGAGAACCGCCGCGTCGCGGTCGGATTCCTGATCGCGCCCCAGACCTAGTCGCGGGCCACCGGGCGACCGGCGCAATCGCGAATCCGTTATCCGAAAGTGGCCTCGACGCGCGATCGTCGAGATCCCGGTTTCCCCCAGCCTCACCCCCTCGACGATCGCGCGGCCACCTTGCCCGGCTCGCGCCGGTCGATCCCGCCAACGAGGGGAAGTGCCATGAAAGGCCCGTATGAGACGACCACTCCGGACGACCGCGTGAGCGTGCGCCGGATCCTTGCATACTCCGGCGCGATGGCCGTGCACGCGGCGCTGTTCGCGTTCCTGATGGCCCCGGTGACGCACGAAGCGGCAGCCGCGACCGAAACGACGAAAGTGTCGGTCACCATCTACACGCCACCCCCGCCGCCGCCGCCCCTGCCGCCGATCCCGAACCCGCCGACGGTCCCGGTCAAGCACACGCCGCCTCCGCCGCGGCCGAACACGCCTCCGCCGCCGCAGCCGCTGGAACCGAACGACATGGTCGAGCACGTGGACAAGATCGACGAGGGCCCGGTGACCCCACAAACGGTGATTCCTGTTGAATCCCACGACACCGGCCCGGTCACCGCGAAGTCCGGCGAGCTGTCGATCATCCGCGGTCGCCTCGCCTACAACGCGAAGATCCGCAATCTGGCGGGCCGGGTGGAGTTGCGGATCCTGGTCGGCACCGACGGCAAGCCTGTCGAGATCCTGATCGAGAAATCCAGCGGCGAGCCCCGCCTCGACAACGAAGCCAAGCGCCAGGCCAAGGACTGGGTCTTCACCGCGGCGATCCGCAACGGCGAGAAGGTGATGGCCTGGGCCGTGGTGCCGATCGTGTTCCAGCTCGACCAGGGCTGAAGTGCTGCGCGCTCCATCCCCATTGAACAGCGATTGGGACGCGATCCAGCACGCTAGAATGAGGCCGCGGCGCTTCGGTGCCGCGGCCTCGATGTCGGACGGGAGAGTGGCATGTCGGTGTCGGCTCGATCTTCCAAGGGTTCACGGCCGGGACTCCGCCACGTGCTCGGTGTCATCGGCTCCGGCGTCGTCCACCTGGCGCTGTTCTTCCTGCTGCTGCGGCCGATCCATGCGACGCCGGTGGCACCGCTGAAGCCGGTCAAGCCCCCGGCCCCCGAACTCGCGATGAGCTGCGATTTCCCGGCGACGACGCCGGCCTCGCTGCGAGCGGACGCGCCCCCGCGACCCCTGCGGCTCCGCAACCATGCCTTGCTCGACGTCCGCATCGGCTACGACGGCAAGCCGGTCGACGTGCGGCTCCTGAGCGGCACCGGCGATGGCACTCTCGATCAGCTCGCGATCTGCGCCACGTCGCGCCGGACCTACGGCGCGCCGAATGGCCTGGCCTGGCTGGCGTCGGATCGATTGCTGGTGCCGGTGGCATTCCCATCCGGACCGATGTAGAGCGGCGTGAGCCGCGATGTCCGAACGACGTGAGTCGAGAGTTCGAGACGCCTCGGTCGCGGCTCACGCTCCTCCTGCATTCGCCACGGCGGCTAGGATTGGCGGGAGGCCCCGCCCTACGACTTGCGGCTCAGCTTCCGGAGCCGAGCCAGCGCTTCGAGCTGGATCTGCCGCACGCGCTCGCGGGTGACACCGAGCTCCGCGGAGATCTCTGCCAGCGACTGCGCGGCGTGGTCTTCGAGGCCGTAGCGGCGAACGATCACGTCGCGCTGGCGCGGCGGCAACGCGTCGAGCCAGTCGCCGAGACGGTTCTCGTCGCTGGCGCTCGCCAGCAGCGCGAAGGGGTCTTCCTCGTGCTCGTCGGCGATCGAATCGAGCAGGATGCGATCCTCCTCGCCGGGCAGCGGCTGCTCGAGCGAGCTCACCCGTTCGTTGTAGGAGAACAGTTCGGCCACCTCGACGGTGGTCTTGCCCGCCCGCGCGGCGATCTCGTCCAGCGTCGGCGTGCGGCCCAGGGACAGGGCGAGCTCGCGCCCGGCGCGCAGCACCTGGGCCAGCTCGCGCACGACGTGCACCGGCAACCGCACCGTTCGGACCTGCTGGATCAGCGCCCGCTCGATCGCCTGGCGGATCCACCACATCGCGTAGGTCGAGAAGCGGAAGCCGCGCTCGGGATCGAACTTCTCCACCGCGCGGATCAGCCCGAGGTTGCCCTCGGCGATCAGGTCGAGCAGCGGCAGTCCGCGGCTGGCGTAGTTGCGAGCCGCACTCACCACCAGTCGCAGGTTGGCCTCGATCAGGTCGCGCCGCGCGCGATCCTCGCCGGCCTGCACCCGGCGGCCGAGTTCGGCCTCCTGCTGGGCCGTCAGCAACGGAATCAGGCCGATCTCGTTGAAGTACGACGTGGTCGAACTGCGCGCATCGTCGTCGGCCGACTCGCTCACGGTCGCGGGAGAGAGCCAATCGGCTACGTCGAGTTCGGGGTCGCGATGCATTGAGGTCGAGCTGAAGATGGGATGACGAGTCTACGCCCTGTGATCGCGACCGACACGCGCACGGAGCTTGTCCGTCGCCATCGTCGTATCGCCGAGGAGGTAACGACGATGACGCGCGAAAGCGGTCAGTTCCACCTCGAACATCCGGGGGTTACGCCGTCGACTGCCGCATGATAGGATTCCGCTACTTTCCCGTAAGTTTTTGATTTGACGGCAATTGCGCGCGCAAATGCCGTCCGGAGCCTGTGATGAACCGAATCGAGAAGCTGCGCCACATGCGCGACACCGGCGGCGTCCGCCAGACCGTCGGCCTGAGCGAATCCACGATCGAACGCCTGATGGCGAACCACGCCGACCTTGGCGAAGCGATCGACCAGGCCTTCGCCGAGCATGGCCGCCTCTGCGGCCAGCTGCCGGACGTGATGGCACTCGACGAGGTGGCGCAGATCAAGGCGATCCAGGCCGGCTACGTCAACTTCTACCAGGAAGACGCGATCAATCCCTACGTCGCCCTGGCGGCGCGCGGCCCCTGGATCGTCACCTCCAAGGGCGCGGTCGTCCACGACACCGGCGGCTACGGCATGCTGGGCTTCGGCCATGCGCCGGAACATGTGCTCGCCGCGATGTCGCGCCCGCACGTGATGGCGAACATCATGACCCCGAGCGTCAGTCAGCTGCGCCTCGACCGCGCGCTGCGCGCCGAGATCGGGCACCGCCGCGGCCACAATCCGTTCGAGAAGTTCCTCTGCCTCAATTCCGGCTCGGAGGCGGTCGGCCTGGCGTCGCGCATCAGCGACGTCCACGCCAAGCTGATGACCGACGCGGGTGGCAAGCATGCCGGCCGCGCGATCAAGATCGTCTCGTTCAAGGGCGCGTTCCACGGCCGCACCGATCGTCCGGCGCAGTTCTCGGATTCGACCCGCAAGACCTACCGCGAGCACCTGGCGACCTTCCGTGGCCTCGAGAACCTGCTCACCGTGCCGCCGAACGACGTCGCGGCGCTGCGCGCGCTGTTCGCCGACGCCCAGGCCAACAACTGGCATATCGAGGCCGTCTTCCTTGAGCCGGTGATGGGCGAAGGCAATCCGGGCCAGGCGATGACGCCGGAGTTCTACGCCGCCGCGCGCGAACTCACCCGCACCCACGACGCGCTGCTGCTGGTCGATTCGATCCAGGCTGGTCTGCGCGCCCACGGCTGCCTGTCGATCGTCGACTACCCGGGCTTCGAGTCGCTGGAGGCGCCGGACATGGAGACCTACTCGAAGGCGCTCAACGCCGGCCAGTATCCGCTATCCGTGCTGGCACTCAACGCCCGCACCGCCGCACTGTATCGCAAGGGCATCTACGGAAACACGATGACCACCAATCCGCGGGCGATGGACGTCGCCGTCGCGGTGCTGGAGTCGATCACGCCGGAGCTGCGCGCCAACATCGTCAATCGCGGCCGCGAATTCTGCGCGCGCCTCGAGAAGCTGGCCGCCGAACTGCCGGGCCTGATCACCAAGGTCCAGGGCACCGGCCTGCTGTTCTCCTGCGAGTTGGCCCCGCAGTTCAAGTGTTACGGCGCCGGCTCGACCGAGGAGTACCTCCGCTTCCACGGCTACGGCGTGATTCACGGCGGAACCAATTCGCTGCGCTTCACCCCGACCTTCCTGACCCGCGCCGACGAAGTCGACCTGGTGATCGACGGCGTGCGCGACGCGCTGGTCAACGGCCCGCGCAAGGCCGAGACGACCCAGGCCGCGGCGGCCTGATCGCACGGAAAGGCTCGCGATGGGCCTGAAGCAGCGCCTGGCGGAGTTCGGATTCGAATCCGCCGACGACTTCGAGTTTCCCCTGCGCCTCGCCTTCGAGGCGCAGATCGAACACCTCCGCACGCTCGACATCTGCGGCGAGCCCGGACGCCGCAAGACCGCGTTCGCGCAGGCGCTGGCGAAAGCGCTGGACACGCCCCAGGTCGTCTACCACGACTTCACCCAGCCGGAGCCGGAGCCCACGCCGATCGTCCTCGACGAGGAGGCGATGGAGAACCCGCAGCCGCTGGAGGCGCCGCCGAGCGCGATCGAGCGCGCGCTGATCGAGGCCTGCGCGTTCTCCGAGGCGGCGCGCACGATCCTGATCCTCGACCAGCTGCAGGCCGCGGACTTCCGCGACCAGGCCCGGCTCTACCAGTTCATCCGCAGCGCGCGCTTCCTCGCCGGCGCCACCGAAGTCGTCGCCAATCGTCCCAACTTCCTCCTGATGCTGATCTCCGAGGAACCGCTGTACCACTCGCTCGCGCGGGTCAGCTTCCGGATCTGGTCGGGCCGCAGCAGCACCAGCTTCGACTACCGCCCGATCGAGTTCGGCCTTGGTCCGGAAGCCACGGCACTGTTCGACGCGCTGGCGGCGCTGTTCGCGCTGCTGTCCCGCGTGCCGACCGCCGGTGAACTCGCCCGCGTGCTCGACGATCTCGACCAGCGGGCCCGCACCGAGGAGCAACTGCGCGCCAGCCTGTTCGGCTGGGTCGAGGGACTGGAACGCGGCGCGCTCTACGCTCCCGTCGTACGCGACGCTCTGTCGAACGTGCTGGCCGCGTCGCGCGAGCTGCTCGGCGAGGACGCGATCGAACTCTCCGACCCGGACGCTGCCGAGCCGTCATGAATCCGCTGTCCGAGCGCCTGGGCATCGAGCTGCCGATCATCCAGGCGCCGATGGCCGGCGCGCAGGACGCCGCCCTGGCAATCGCGGTCGCCGACGCCGGCGGTCTCGGTTCCCTGCCCTGCGCGATGCTCGGTCACGACAAGCTGCTCGCCGAACTCGTGCACCTGGCCGCATCGACGACGCGCCCGATCAATCTCAATTTCTTCTGCCATCGCGTGCCGACGCCCGATGCGAGACGCGAACGCCGATGGCGTGCGGCGCTGGCGCCGTTCTACCGCGAACTCGGCCTCGATCCGGAACAGCCGCTGCCCCGGTCCACTCGTCGCCCGATCGACGACGCTGCGGTCGACATCCTCGACGAGTTCCGACCGCAGATCCTGAGCTTCCACTTCGGTCTTCCGGACGAACGACTGCTGGCACGGATGCGCGCGTGGAAGCCGCTGATCTTGTCCACGGCAACGACGGTCGCCGAGGCACGCTGGCTGGCGGAACGAGGCATCGATCTCATCATCGCCCAGGGCCTCGAGGCCGGCGGTCATCGTGGACAGTTTCTCGCCGATGACCTCGACGGACAGCTCCCGATGCTGGACCTCGTCGCCGCGATTGGCCACGCGGTCCGGACGCCGTTGATCGCCGCCGGCGGCATTGTCTGCGCCGAGGATGTCCGCGACGCACTCGCCGCCGGCGCCATTGCCGCGCAGGTCGGAACGGCCTACCTGTGTTGTGCGGAAGCGACCACCGCGCCCGTCCACCGCGTAGCGCTCGCCGACGCCGAGCACGTCACCGCGATCACCAACCTGATCAGCGGCCGACCGGCCCGCGGCATTGTCAACCGGCTGATGCGCGAGCTCGGGCCGATGAGCCGTCTGCCGCCCGAGTTCCCGCTGGCGGCGCCGGCACTGGCACCGTTGCGGACGACTGCGGAGGCAGATGGGCGAGGTGATTTTTCCGCCCTGTGGTCGGGGACACGACGACCGCGCCGTTGGGTAGATTCCGCTGCGGAAGTGACGCGCGAGCTCGCCGACCGAGCCTGAGCGGTACGCGGAAGACCGCTGATGAAGCACCCGGACGACGGCTATCGGCGAGGAGCGGACGTAGGGCGCGCACTGCGCGCCATTGCGAGGCGCCTCATCCCCATGTCCGCTAGCGGCGCTCCGAATCGTTCGTCTCGTGCAGTTGACCACGGTCTGGTGCCACCGTTCGGCGCCGTCACCAGGCCGCCCTGAGCGTTCTCCTAGTTCGCCGGCGAACACCCACCAGTAGGCTACCGTCGCTGCCGGCCAACATTTGCCTTCCTGGACAGCACAAGCTGGTCATTCCGGCCACCTGGTGCTCTCCGCCACACATCGATGATCTGTTGCGGCAGGTCGGGCGCGCCGGACGACAATCGCCTGCATGATGCTCCGGCACCCTTCCGGCGCGCCCGGGTCTCAGGCCGCCGAAGCCCGCATCGACTCCGGCGTCGTTCCGGTCCAGTCGTGGAATGCGCGGAAGAACGAGTTCGGGTCTTCGAAGCCGAGCAGAAATCCGATTTCGCCGACGGTCAATCGCGTCTGAGTGAGGTAATGCCGCGCGAGGTCTTCGCGGGTGCGGTTGACGAGACCCCGAAAGCTCTCGCCCTCGCCTTCCAGCCGGCGCTGCAGTGTACGAGAGCTGGTGGCCAGCCGCCTCGCCACGGCCGAGATGTCGGACTGCCCCCCGGGCAGCAGCTCCAGCAGCGCCGAACGGACGCGTTCGGCGGTCGTGGCCGATGCGTCGAGTTGGCCGAGACGGCGCCGCAGGTCCGGCTCGAAGACGCGCCACATGGCGTCGTTCTCGGTGAGGAAAGGCCGCGCCACGTCGGTCGCCGACAGCACCAGGGAACTCCCGGAGGTGCGGCGAGGGGCGACGCCGAAGAAACGGGCATAGTCCTCGGCCTGCGCACGCTCCGGCAAGCGCGAAAGAGTCACTCGCACGGCATCGATCGGCTCGCGCGTCGCCTGCCGCGCGAGTCGAAGCAGGAAGGCCAACTCGACGACGACCAGTGCCTGCGGAACCTCGCCCTGCGACTCCAGCCACTGCGGCGTCAGCGTCAGATCTCCGCGGCGGTCGATGTCGAGCACGAGCCGCATCGGCGCGATCAGCCGCTTGTAGGTCGCCAGGCGCTGTGCGGCCTGCAGCATGTTCGCGCTGCACAGCGCAGCGAAGATCGGCGGGACGAAGGAATCGGTCTGCAGCGCCTCGACCACGCGCAGGGCAAACAACGGGTCGCCCGCCTCCGCTTCCAGGCCGCTCCACAACCGGAAATACTCGGGTGTCGTCATTCCGGCATCCGGTCGTGCGAAAAGGTCGTCGGGCAAGCCGGCGCGACGCAGCACCCGGTCGGCCCGGATGCCGAGGTCCTTCAGCAGCGGCCGCCACGCGGGTTCGATCGGGAAGGTCGCGCCGACGGCCATGCTCAGCCCAGCTGGCTCATGATCAGCCGATCGTACAGGCGGTCGCCCAGGTACTTGCGGACGAACATCAGCGTGCGGGCCATCCTGCCGGCGACGTAGCGCGTCTTCGGACGGCCGGCCTCGACCGCACGGACGATGGCGGCGGCGATCACCGTCGGCGGCGACATCGCGACCGACGTCTTCGCGATGGATCGCGCGAGATCGCCGTAAGGCCCCCGCCCGGAGCGCTCCAGCATCGGCGCCGTCATCACGTCGCCGAACTCGGTGGCGATCATTCCCGGCTCGACGATCACGACGCCGATGCCGAAGGGTGCCAGTTCCAGCCTGAGGCAATCGCTCCAGCCTTCGAGCGCGTGCTTGGTCGCGTGGTACCAGGCGCCGAGCGGCGTGTAGATCTTCCCGCCCATCGACGACAGGTTGATGATCCTGCCCTGCTTGCGCTCCCGCATCGACGGGATCACGCGCTGGGTCAGACGGGCGAGGCCGAACAGGTTCACCTCGAACTGGTAGCGTGCCTCGTCGATCGTGATGTCCTCGACGGCGCCGTAGGTGGCGAAGCCGGCGTTGTTGACGAGCACGTCGATTCGGCCGTGCTCACCGAGGATGTGCTCGACGACCGCGGCGGTATCCGCGTTTCGCGTGATGTCCATCGGCAGCGCGACGGCACCGCGCTGCCGCAGGTCCTCCATGGCTTCCACGCGACGTGCCGCGACATGGACGGTGTGGCCACGATCCAGCAGCGCATGCGCGGTGGCCTTGCCGATGCCGGATGAGGCCCCGGTGACGAGAACGATGCTCATGGGATGGTCCTGGTGACGAGCCTGCGGGTGGGACGCCGTCAATCTAGGCCTCGATCCGCGCCAACGGACTCGCCATCGGCGCCAATTCGCCCGCAGAGTGCGCCAGTGGTGACCGTCGAACTTCCGACCGGCGCGTCGTGCGGACTGCGGCCCCATCGTCCAGCGCGGATCGGGATCACCCGTCTCGGGCCGCGTCGGTCGTCGACGCCCCGGTCGGAATCCATCCGGATGGAGCGGTCCGCGCTCCGCTCCCGTGCTTCCCATCGCTCGGGAATGGCGCCTCGTTCCCGAGGACGACACAGGTCCTTGCGATTCCTTAATTCTCGCATTCAGTGCCGCTGGCTAGGATCGTCCGCGACCGCTCCCGGTCCCAGCCATCACGAGGATTCCGCCATGCGTAGCGCCAAGCTTGCCCTGGGCCTGATCGCCTTCGCCTTCACCGCGTCTGCCGCGATTGCCGCGGAGCCCGCCACCGATGCCGCGGGCGGCGACAAGCCGAAGACCGCGCAGCAGCAACGGATGACCGATTGCAACCAGAAGGCGACCGGCAAGACCGGCGACGAGCGCAAGAAATTCATGAGCACCTGCCTGTCCGGCAAGGACGAGGCCCCCGCCCCGACCGATGGCAAGACCGCACAGCAGCAGAAGATGACCGACTGCAACAAGCAGGCCGAGGGCAAGAAGGGCGACGAGCGCAAGGCCTTCATGAGCGAATGCCTGAAGAAGAAGTAGCCCCCGTGGTTCAAGGCGTGGGCCGGTCGCCGTCGCCACGACGTCGCGATCGGCAACGCTTCGAAGGGTTACGCGCGGCGTCCGTTGACCGACCCGCGCGCCGCCTCCCGCCCGCGACTCCACCCGGATCTCCCGGGTGCCGCCAGGCATTCGGCGGGACGGCGCCGCAAGTCGGCTAGCGGTTCTCGAAGCCGTTGAAGTACAGGGTGTCGCTGGCGCCGGGCCAGGCGCCGAGTTCGATCCAGTCGTTGATCAGCGCCTGCATCGTGACCGGGATCGCCGACCGCTGGAACGGCATCCGTTCCCCGAGCGCCGGCGGCTCGCAGTTGACCTTGTCGAACAGCAGGCTGGCACCGGGCGCGTAGGCCGTGACCCGCACGCGGCTGCTGTCCTGGCTGCTCGGCACATCGACCAGGGTGAACCAGGAAATGCCGTCATCGAGGTTGAGGCCGGCCTCCGGATTGCCCGCCGCGGCGACGTGGCAGTTGGCGCAGCGCGCGTCGAAGATCGGCTGGATATCGGTCTCGTAGTTGATGTCGAAGCGCCGCGGGACGCCATCGAGGCTGTCGCAGGAGGCCGCCGAGGAGTGGTCCGGCAGCAGGCCGGCCAGGAGCAGCACGAGGACGACGGCGAACGGGCGGGCGCGGGTGCACATCGGTGGGCGCGTGGATCCGGGTGAAGGTTGTCCGTGTCAGCTTGTCCCAGGTGGAGCCTGCGTACAGCGAACCGTCGCCCATTCTGTCGGTCGGCGCCGCGATTGCAACCTCCTTCGCTACCATCGGCCGCCACCGCACCCCCGTCGATCCGGATTCCCGCATGCCGACCTGCCCCGCCGTCCTGCGCCGCCCTGATCTGCTGGCCCTGCTGCTGGCCACGCTGCTGGCGCTGGCCAACGGCGTGGCCGCTCCGGCGGCACGGGCCGCTGGCCCGGTGGTGTTCGCCGCGGCCAGCCTGAAGAACGCCCTCGACGAGATCGATGCTGCCTGGGCGCCGGTGCCGGCCGATCGCGCGCTGCTGTCCTACGGCGCGAGCTCCGCGCTGGCGAAGCAGATCGACGAGGGCGCGCCGGCCGATCTGTTCGTCTCCGCCGACCGCGACTGGATGGACTACCTCGCCTCGCGCCGGCGCATCGCCGCGGACAGTCGCGTCGACCTGCTCGGCAACAGCCTCGTGCTGATCGCGCCGAAGGCCTCTCCGCTGGCACTGACGATCGCGCCGGGCTTCGGCCTGCGCGCGGCGCTCGGCGATGGTCGCCTCGCGCTGGCCGACGTCGGCGCGGTGCCGGCCGGCAAGTACGCGAAGGCGGCGCTGACGACGCTCGGCGTCTGGTCGGAGGTCGAGGGTCATACGGCGCCGGCGGAGAACGTGCGTGCCGCGCTGCTGCTGGTCGCGCGCGGCGAGGCACCGCTCGGCGTGGTCTATGCGACCGACGCCCAGGCAGAACCCGCCGTGCGCGTGGTCGACCGCTTCCCGGCCGGCAGCCATCCGGCGATCCTCTATCCGGCCGCGCGGACGGCGACGTCGAGCCATCCTCGAGCCGCGGAACTGCTCCTGTTCCTGCGCTCGTCCGCTGCCGCGGCGATCTTCCGCCGGCACGGCTTCATCGTCCTGACCTGAGGGCCCTCGCGTGCTGAGCCCGGAGGAATGGCAGGCCGTACGACTCAGCGTCTGGGTCGCGACCTGGGCGACACTCGCCGGACTGCCCTTCGCGGTCGCCACGGCCTGGCTGCTGGCCCGCGGCCGCTTCTGGGGCCGGCAGCTGCTCAACGCGGTCGTGCACCTGCCGCTGGTCCTGCCGCCGGTGGTGACCGGCTACCTGCTGCTGCGCGGCTTCGGGCGCCAGGGCCCGATCGGCCACTGGCTCGAGGACCACCTGGGCGTGGTCTTCGCGTTCCGCTGGACCGGCGCGGCGCTGGCCTGCGCGGTGATGGGATTTCCGTTCGCGGTGCGCGCGATCCGGCTGTCGCTGGAGTCGGTCGATCGCGGGCTGGAGCAGGCCGCCGGCACGCTGGGCGCCAGTCCGCTGCAAGTGTTCACGACCGTCACCCTGCCGCTGATCCGCCCGGGCGTGACCGCCGGTGCGATCCTGTGCTTCGCCAAGGCGATGGGCGAGTTCGGCGCGACCATCACCTTCGTCGCCAGCATCCCGGGCGAGACCCAGACGCTTCCCAGCGCGATCTATGCCTACACCCAGGTCCCGGGCGGGGACGGCCCGGCGCTGCGACTGCTGCTGGTCTCGGTCGCGATCTCGCTCGGCGCGCTGCTGGTGTCCGAACTGCTCGCCCAGCGCGTCACCCGCCGCACGAGGTCGCCATGAGGCTCACGCTGGCGCTGCGCCATCGCCTCGGCGATTTCCGACTGGAGGTCGAGGTCGAGACCGACGCCGAGGTGGTTGCACTGTTCGGTCCGTCGGGCGCCGGCAAGACCACGCTGGTGCACCTGATCGCCGGGATCGAGCGGCCCGACGCCGGACGCATCTCGATCGACGGTCGCTGCGTCGTCGACCACGACGCCGGCGTGTTCGTGCCGTCGCACCGCCGCCGGATCGGCTGCGTGTTCCAGGACGCGCGGCTGTTCCCGCATCTCGATGTCGAGCGGAACCTGCGCTACGGATTCGCGCGCTGCGTGCCGGCGGCACGGCGCTTCGCGTTCGACGACGTCGTCCAGCGCCTCGGCCTCGCGGCGCTGCTCCGGCGACTGCCGGCGCGGCTATCCGGCGGCGAGAAGCAGCGCGTCGCGCTCGGCCGCGCCCTGCTCGCGAGTCCCACCCTGCTCCTGCTCGACGAGCCCCTCGCCGCGCTCGACGACGAGGCGCGGGCAGAAATCCTCGGCCATCTCGAACATTGCCGCCGCCACTGGCGGCTGCCGATGGTCTACGTCAGCCACAACCGCGCCGAAGTCGCGCGCCTGGCCGACGTGGTGGTCCGGATCGCGGACGGGCGGGTCGCCACGGTGTCGACGGCGGCGGAATTCGCTGCACCGCGCTGAGAACCCGGCCCGCCGGACGGCGCGGCCGTCAGGCCGGCGGCCAGGTCCGCAGGTAGAGATAGACGGTGCTGGCGGCGAGCGTCACGACGCCGAGGCCGCAGAAGGTCCAGCGGACCTTGCTCTTGAACACCAGGCCGACGCCGGCGAAGAACAGCGCGATGGTGAAATACAGCCCGGCCAGTTCGAACTCGTCGCCGTTCTCGTTGGCCTTGCGGCCCTCGGCGAAGCGCTTGTCGGCATCGGCGAACAGCTTGTTGCCCTCGGCGAACATCTCGTTCTCGTAGGTGTCGTCGTCGTGCAGCTCGGTGTCGAGGAACCGGATCAGCACGGACGGCGACATCACCTCGTCGAGCTCGGCCTCGAGCTCCTCGACGGTATCCACCTCGTCCGTCGGCTTGCCGGCAGCCGCCTGCTTTCCCGCCTCCGCGGCCGGATGCGCCGCGCTTCCCGGCAGTTTCAGCGCGTTGAAGGCCGTGGTGGAGAGCTGGCGATTGAGGTAGTAGCTCGCGATCTTGTAGTCGCGCCTGCGCTCGGCGTCGTTCGGCGCATCGACCGCCTGCAGCACGCGCTGCTTGGCCTGGCCGATCACGCTGTAGTCGTTGTTCATGTCCGACACGGCTTCGCTGTAGCTCTTCGCCGCCTTCGTCGTCAACACGTTGGCATCGGCGTAGGCCTCCATCTGCTTGCCGCCCCACTGGTTCGCCTGCACGCCGGCGACCGCCGCACCGATGGCGGCGAGTCCCAGCAGCAGGGCGGTGATCAGCTCGAACGTCTCGAAGGCCTTTTCCGGCTTGCCTGGCGCAGCGCTTTCCGCGGACATCGCTCCCTCCCGGTCGATCAGCGGACGGCACGACCCCACGACGCGCCGCGAACAAGACCTTAGGCAGAGGAACGATCGAACTCAAGTCACCGATTGTGCGGGCCGCGACGATCACCGAAGGAGCGGCCGGCGCGTCGCGGAACCGGGCCCCGGCGCAGCGACCGTCGCGCGGACCCTCAGTCGCGCAGGGGTTTCACTTCCGCATGGCGCACCGGCTCGCCGACGACGTCCGCCCCCTTCGGCGGCACGAAGCGGAACAGGTCGGCGGCGAGCTTCGGGTTGCGTTCCCACAGGCCGAAGCGGAGCGTGTTCTTCTGCCCCAGGTGGTCGGTCAGCACCATCTGCGACGGGCCGCTGGGCTGGGTGGCGATCTGGCAGTCGACGAAGGGCGCGTCGTCGGACTTCGGCGTCAGCGTCATCCACAGTGCACCGTCGCGTTCGCCGGACTCGACCACCGTGTAGTCGCGGTCGAGCTGTGCCGGATCGATCAGCACGGTCAGCGGACTGCGCACCTCCTCGGTCGACTGGTTCTTCACGGTGACCTGGGACAGGTCCTCGTCGTAGATCCAGACGTTGTCGCCATCGGCGACGATCAGCTGCGGGAAGGGCTTGTCGTACTGCCAGCGGAACTGCCGCGGCGCCGACAGCGCGAGGACGCCGCTCGAGGATTCGACCGGCTTGCCGGAGGCGTCGCGCACGTCCTGGGAGAAGCTTCCGCGGAGCTGCTTCAGGTCCTTGACGAAGGCGAGCAGCTGCGAGCGCGCCGTCGCGGCGCTCGCAGGGAATGTGGCGGCGACCAGCACGGCGCCGGCCAGGGTGAGGAAGCAAAAGCGTGCTCGAGTCATCGGAGTCTCGCGTCTGGATGGGAGGCCGCCCCCTCGCCTGGCTCGCATTCCCACCCGCGGCGATCGCGGGGGAGCGGGAAGGGAGCGTGACGCCGGGTCATGGAACCAGCACGTCGAGGTTGAGGCTCGCGCCGGGCGCCACGGCGTCCCAGCGTCGGCGCATGTTGACGAGTCCGCGCTGAATCGCGGCGTAGCGCGCCTCGTCGAGCCGCGAGGGCCATGGCAGGTTGCGGTCATCCAGGGCGAGGACCAGCGCGGCACTGAACTCGCCCCAGCGGCGGGCGTCGACGTCGCTCGCGAAGGCGATCAGCGTGGCGATCACGCATTCGATCGCGATCGCCTCCGGTTCGAGGCGGTCGTTGCGCTGGCGCTCGTTGAAGTCCTCGATCGCCAGGCCACCGGCGACCAGTCCGAAGAAGGCCCTGGTGGACGCCAGTTCCTGCTCGACGACCACATGGAGGAGATCGTGCGCCAGGCCGTTCTCGACGCGCCAGACCTTCGCCATCGTGCGACTGCCGTCGCTGCGCTTGACCAGCAGCAGGTCGTGCTTGTCGCGGCCCTTGGTGAGCGTGAGGTTGAGGACTTTCATGTCGCGACGGAGACGCGGTCGCGGAAGCGCAGCGTGTTCCGACGCTGCGGAATTCCACCCCACGGAGTCGGCGGGGCGCGGTGTCCGGGCGCGGCCTGGGCCTCGCTGGGGCGTGGAGGTCTCTCGGATCTGGATGCGCGCTGCACTCGCATTCGTTCGTGTTCCATCTAGTCCTTCGGCGGCGGTGGCGCGAGCACCTCGCGGTTGCCGTTGGTCTCGGCCGCGCTGACCACGCCCTGCGCCTCCATCTCCTCGATCAGCCGGGCGGCGCGGTTGTAGCCGATCTTGAGACGCCGCTGCACGCCGGAGATCGAGGCGCGACGGGTCTCGGTGACGATCTTCACGGCCATGTCGTAGAGCTCGTCGACCGCGCCGCCGCTATCCGACGGCGCCGCCTCCGGCAGCCCGGTCGCACCGACGACGCTGCCGTCGGCCAGTGTCTGGACCTCGTCGAGCACGCCGGGAATGTAGTCGGGCTTGGCCTGGCTCGAGCGCAGGTGCGCGACCACGCGGTGCACCTCCTCATCGCTGACGAAGGCGCCGTGGACACGCTCCGGCGTCGCGGTGCCGGGCGGGAGGTAGAGCATGTCGCCGTGGCCGAGCAGCGTCTCCGCGCCCGACTGGTCGAGGATGGTGCGCGAGTCGATCTTCGACGAGACCTGGAAAGCGATGCGGGTCGGGATGTTGGCCTTGATCAGGCCGGTGATCACGTCGACCGACGGCCGCTGGGTCGCGAGGATCAGGTGGATGCCGGCGGCACGCGCCTTCTGCGCCAGCCGCGCGATCAGCTCCTCCACCTTCTTGCCGACGATCATCATCATGTCGGCGAACTCGTCGATCATCACGACGATCAGCGGCAGGTGCTCCAGGGGATCGGCGACCAGCTGCGGGAACTCGGGATTGGGCTTGAACAGCGGGTCGAGCAGTGGCTGGCCGGAGTCCTCCGCGTCCTTCACCTTGCGGTTGAACCCGGCCAGGTTGCGCACGCCGACGGTCGCCATCAGCTTGTAGCGGCGCTCCATCTCGGCGACGCACCAGCGCAGGGCGTTCGCCGCCTCCTTCATGTCGGTGACGACCGGCGCCAGCAGGTGCGGGATGCCCTCGTAGACGGACAGCTCCAGCATCTTCGGGTCGATCATCAGCATGCGGACGTCGCGCGGCGTCGCCTTGTACAGCAGCGACAGCACCATCGCGTTCAGCGCCACCGACTTGCCGGAACCGGTGGTGCCGGCAACCAGCAGGTGCGGCATCTTGGCCAGGTCGACGACGGAGGGCCGCCCGCCGATGTCCTTGCCGAGCGCCAGCGACAGCGGCGAGGCCGCCTTGTCGTATTCCTTCGAACGCAGCATCTCGGACAGGTAGACGGTCGCGCGCGAGGCATTGGGGATCTCCAGACCGATCACCGACTTGCCCGGGATCACGTCGACCACGCGGACCGACACCACCGACAGTCCGCGGGCGATGTCCTTGTCGAGATTGCTGATCTGGCTGCCCTTGATTCCCGGCGCCGGCTGCAGCTCGAAGCGGGTGATCACCGGGCCGGGGTAGACGCCGACGACGGCCGCCTCGATGCGGAAATCGCGCAGCTTGATCTCGACCTGGCGCGACAGCGCCTCGAGGGTCTCCGGCGAATAGCCCTTGACCTGCTCCTTCGGCTCCTCCAGCAGCGACAGCGGCGGCAGCGAGCCGGCCGGCAGCGAGGTGAACAGCGGGATCTGCAGCTCGCGGGCCGCACGCTCGCTCTTTTCCACCGGCGCCGGCGGCGTCTCGATCCTGATCGGCTCGCGCTTCTCCTGCCGCGCGGCCTCGACCTTGCGCACGACTTCGCGCACCTCGCGCTGGCGCTTGCTCGCGCGCCACTCGGCCCAGCGGTCGAGTGCGGTCCCGCTCCAGGCGATCGCCGCGAGCACGAAATGGCCGATCCGGTCCATCAGGCCGAACCAGGACAGGCCGATGGTCAAGGTCAGCGCCGCCATCAGCAGGGCCAGCAGGAACAGGCTTGCGCCGAGCGCGCCGAAGCCGGTCGACAACAGGTGGCCGAGACGCTCGCCCAGCACGCCGCCGGACAGCTCGATCCGCGCGACGCCGGTCCCGACGGAAAGATGAGCGAGTCCCGAGCAGGACACCAGCAGCGCGACCGCGCCGATCAGCCGGAGCGGCGCATCGGCCCCGTCCGCGGCCCCGCGACCGTCGTGGATCAGGCGCCAGCCCGCGAGCAGCAGCAGCACCGGCAGCAGGTAGGCCGCCTTGCCGAGGAAGAACAGCAGGGTCGAGGCGACCCACGCGCCGATCCAGCCACCGAAGTTCGACACCTGCGGCGGATGCGCGCTGGTGCTCCAGTTCGGGTCGGACAGCGCGAAGCTGGCGAGGCACACCAGCAGGTAGAGCACCAGCGGCAGCAGCAGGAGCACCGCCGCTTCGCGCAGGCGGCGCTCCCAGATCGATTCGGGAACCGGAACTTCCTTGCCGCCCTTTGCCACCGTGACTCCTAGAACCGCACCTTCAGGGGTGACGCCGACGACGGGATCGTCGACGCCAGCGGATCGTTTCCGCCCCGACCGTGGATCGCCGATCGGGACAGACCGCGGGCGTCGAGGGTAGCGCCGGACGCCCGAGGTATCGCACTAGTCGGAACGCCGACTACATGCCCTTCAGCGCCGGATGCACCAGCTGGCCGTTCTCGACGTTGATGCCGCGCACCAGCGGCTTGTTGTCGCGCCAGTTGCCGCCCGCGAGCTTCTGCACGAACGGCAGGATCGCCGCACAGATCGCGTGCGACGAGGTCTGCGGCACGGCGCCCGGCATGTTGGTGACGGCGAAGTGGGTGACGCCGTCGACCACATAGGTCGGATCGGCGTAGGTCGTCGGACGGGTGGTCTCGACGCAGCCACCCTGGTCGACGGAAATGTCGACGATCACCGAGCCCTTCTCCATGCCGGCGACCATGCTGCGGCTGATCACGTGCGGCGCCTTCGCGCCGGTGACCAGCACCGCGCCGACGACGAGATCGGCGTCGGCGATCTCCTTCGCCACCAGTTCCTCGTAGGGATACAGCGTGGTGACGTTGGAACCGAGCGCCATCATCTGGGCCATGCGGTCCTGGCGCTTCTCGAACACCACGACATTCGCTCCGCCGGCGGCGGCGAGTTGCGCCGAATTGCCGCCAGCCGCGCCGGCGCCGAGCACCACGACCTTGCCGCGCTCGGTCGACGGCAGTCCGCCCAGCAGCTTGCCCTTGCCGCCGGCCGGCTGGTGGAGCAGGTGGGTACCGATCTGCACCGCGATGCGGCCGGCGATGATCGACATCGGGGCCAGCAGCGGCAGGTCGCCGTTGTCGAACTCGACGGTCTCGAAGGCGACGCCGCAGAGGCCGATCTCGAGCAGCTTCCTGGTGAGCTCCGGCTCCGGGGCCAGATGGAGGTAGCAGAACAGCAGGTGGTCCTTTCGCAGGTGCTTGAGGTCACCAGCGATCGGCTCCTTCACCTTCACGATCAGCTCGCCCTTCTCGTACAGCGCCGCGGCATCCGGCGCGATCTTCACGCCGACGCGGGTGTAGTCGGCATCGGAGAAGCCGCTCTTGTTGCCGGCCGAGGCCTCGACCCAGACTTCATGGCCGCGGCGGACGAGGTCGCCGGCAGCGGCGGGAACGAGGGCGACGCGGCCCTCCAGGGTCTTGGTCTCGCGGGGTACACCGATACGCATGGTTCGCTCCTGGCGACGAAGGTGGGGGACCGACGGTCAGGAATGCGGCACGCATCCGGCGCTTGATTCCGCCCGGATGAGACCCCATGCTGCGCCTCCCGACCGGTCCTCGAAACGGGCCATCGTAGGGCGCAAGCTCGATGCCGCGCGTCCGGTCGTGTACCTCACGCCGTACGCACCGCAATCCACTCCCGACACAACGAAAAAAGTATACATGAGCAAGCATTGCCGACTGCTGATCCTCGGTGCCGGTCCCGCCGGCCACACCGCCGCGGTGTACGCGGCGCGCGCCAACCTGAAGCCGGTGATGATCACCGGGCTCGAGCCCGGCGGTCAGCTGATGACCACCACCGACGTCGACAACTGGCCCGGTGATGTCGAGGGCCTGCAGGGCCCGGCGCTGATGGAGCGGATGAAGCATCACGCCGAGCGCTTCGGCACGGAAATGGTGTTCGATCACATCATCGAGGTCGATCTGTCCAAGCGGCCGTTCCGCCTGCGCGGCGATTCCGACAACTACACCGCCGACGCGCTGATCATCGCGACCGGCGCGACCGCGAAGTACATCGGCCTGCCGTCGGAAGACGCCTTCAAGGGCAAGGGCGTGTCGGCCTGCGCGACCTGCGACGGCTTCTTCTTCCGCAACCAGGAGGTCGCGGTGATCGGCGGCGGCAACACCGCGGTCGAGGAGGCGCTCTACCTGTCGAACATCTGCAGCAAGGTCACGCTGGTGCACCGGCGCGACAAGCTGAAGGCCGAGAAGATCATGCAGGACAAGCTGTTCGAGAAGGCCGCGGCCGGCAAGATCGATCTGCTCTGGAACCACCACGTCGACGAGGTGCTGGGCGACGAGTCCGGCGTCACCGGCCTCCGGGTGGCGAGCACCGAGACCGGCGCCCGGCGCGACATCGCGCTGACCGGCGTGTTCATCGCGATCGGCCACACGCCGAACACGCGGATCTTCGACGGCCAGCTCGACATGAAGAACGGCTACATCCGCATCAAGACCGGCCTCGACGGCGGCGCGACCGGCACCAGCGTTCCCGGCGTGTTCGCGGCCGGCGACGTGGCCGACCAGGTCTACCGTCAGGCGATCACCAGCGCCGGCTTCGGCTGCATGGCGGCGCTGGATGCGGAGCGATTCCTGGACCATGCCTAGGGCGGCCACTGGCCGCCATCGCGAGGCATGACGCCGCAGACCTCATCGCCTCGCATCGCATCGCAACGGCGGGCAGTGCCCGCCCTACACTCGCGCGATGCATCTGCAATCCCTGCAGCTCACTGACGACCTCGCCCCGCGCTGGAATCCTCTCCGCGGCGCGGACGACCACCCCTGCCTCCGCCTGGAATTCCTCCGCGGCCTCGAGACCACCGGCTGTATCCAGCCCCGCTATGGCTGGACCCCGGCCCACCTCGGCCTCTACGACGGCAACGCAATCACGCTCGCCGTGCCGGCCTACCGCAAGGGCAACTCGCACGGCGAGTTCGTGTTCGACCACTCCTGGGCGGAGGCCTATGCGCAGCACGGGCTCGACTACTACCCGAAGCTGCTGATCGCGACACCCTATTCGCCGATCACCGGCCCGCGCTGGCTCTCGTCACTCGCCGACGACGACGCCATCGAACTGCTCGGCGAGATCCTGCCGCAGATCACCCGCCAGTCGAACTACTCCAGCGTGCATCTCAACTTCCTGCCCGAAACGGCCGCGCTCGCGCTGGCGCGCCGCGCCGGCTGGCTGCACCGGCAGGACGTGCAGTTCCACTGGCACAACCGCGGCTGGCGCGACTTCGAGGACTTCCTCGATTCGCTCAATTCCAAGCGCCGCAAGGAGATCCGGCGCGAGCGCCGGCAGGTGCGCGAGGCCGGCATCGACGTCGTCTGGCGCGACGGCGCGGCGCTCTCCGACACCGAACTCGACTTCTGCCACGCCTGCTACCGCGCCACCCAGCGCGACAAGGGCAACCACGCCGCGCTCACCCTCGCCTTCTTCCGGCATCTGCGCGCAACTCTGCCGGAGGCGATCGCCGCCGCGATCGCCTACCGGGATGGACGTCCGATCGCGATGGCGTTCTACCTGCGCTCGTCGACCACGCTGTACGGTCGCTATTGGGGTGCGACCGACGCCCCGCCCGGCCTGCATTTCGAGTGCTGCTACTACCAGGGGATCTCCCACGCGATCGCTCGCGGCCTCGCCCGCTTCGAGCCCGGCGCCCAGGGCGAGCACAAGCTGGCACGCGGCTTCCTGCCGGTGCGCACGCACTCGCTGCACTGGGTCGTGCAGCCTGATTTCCGCCGGGCGATCGCCGCGGCAGTCGCCGAAGAGGCCGCGTGGGTCGACGGCTACGAGGCCGAACTGCGGCGCCACTCGCCGTACACGGCGGAGCCCGCATGACGATCCGGATTCCCTGGCTGGGGCGCGATCCCGAGTCGCCGTTTCCGCCGGCGGAGACCGCGCTGGCTGATCCCGACGGCCTGCTCGCCATCGGCGGCGACCTCAGCGTGCCGCGCCTGCTCAACGCCTACCGCCACGGCATCTTCCCCTGGTTCAACGAAGGCGAGCCGATCCTGTGGTGGTCGCCGGACCCGCGCGCGGTGATCCCGACCGACGGCTTCCATGTCGCCCGCCGCTTTGCGCGCTTCCTGAAGCACTGCCGCTGGCAGATCCGCGTCGACCACGACTTCGACACGATCGTCGCGCGCTGCGCGGCGCCACGGCACAAGGCCGACGGGACCTGGATCACGGCCCCCATGCGCTCGGCCTATGGCGCGCTGCATCGTGCCGGACACGCCCATTGTGTCGGCGCCTACGACGGCGGCGTGCTGGTCGGTGGCGTCTACGGGGTCGACGTCGGCGCCGCGTTCTCGGCGGAATCGATGTTCAGTGCCGTCGACGAAGGTTCCAAGGTCGCACTCCGGGCCCTGTGCCGGCTCCTCCGGGAGCACGGCGTGCCGCTGCTCGACGCCCAGCTGATGTCGCCCCACATCGCGACCCTCGGCGCCATCCCATTGGCGCGCAAGCAATTTCTCGCGACGATCGGCGGCAACAGGGTACCGCGGGTGCCGTGGGACCGCATCGCTACGGAAAGTGTGTCTTATTGAAAGCGATGCGGTCGGTCCGATTGTTCGCTCTGTGACATCCTGAAATACTCGGTCACTGCTGCGTTTCCCCGACCTTCCCCCTCCCCGGCACGCATCCGCTGCCCGCGGATGCCCTTGCGCAACAGCGAGCCCATGTCCCTACCCGCCCCCTCCGCCAAGCCCATCGAACCGTTCTGGAATCGCCTCGGCGCGATCACCACCTACCCGCTGCAGGGATCGGCGCTGATCTCCGTCCTGATGTACGGAGTCCTCCTGGGCTTCGCGAAGTTCGCACAGGCCTTCATGCCGCTCCGTGGAACCGCGATCGTCCTTTTCTTCGCCGCGTTCTTCTACAAGTTCGCCAGCACGGTCCTGGTCGAGACGGCGCACGGTCGCCTGAAGGCGCCGGAGTTCGCCGGCAACAGCGACGACAATTCGGGCTGGGTCCAGGTCCGCGTGCAGATCCTGCTTGCCGTCATGGCATTCCTGGCACTGCTGTTTCTGCCGACCGCGATGCTGAAGATCGCCGCGCTCGCGTTCATCGCGCTGGCCATCCCCGGCGCCACCATGTCGGCGGCGACCGATCGCGACACCCTGCGCGCGGTCAACCCCGCGACCTGGGTCGCGATCATGAGCCGCCTCGGCTGGCCCTACTTCGCGATGGCGGCGATCTGTGGCCTGATCCTGTTCTGCCAGCTCAATGCGCAAGTGCTGCTGATGGCGATCTTCCCGGGCATGCCGATCCTGGTCACGCTGATCGCGCTGGCGGTGATCTCGAACTACGCCTCGATCGCGTCGTTCCACCTGATGGGCTATCTCATCTACCAGTACCACGAGGAACTCGGCTGGGAGCCGGAGAGCCACGCCGCCGTCGCCGGGCCGGGACGGCCGCGGGACGTCGACCAGGATGTACTCGACCAGGCGGAAGCACTGGTCGCCGGCGGCAACCTGTCCGACGCCGAGAAGATGCTGAAGGAACACATCGATCACCGCGGCGCCACGCTCGCGGTGCACGACCGCTACCGCAAGATGCTGGCGCTGCGCGACGACAAGGCGGCACTGGTTGCCCACGGCCGTCGCTACATCGACATCCTGCTGGCGCAGAACCAGGAGCGCCGCGCGGTCGACGTATTGCGCGACTGCATCGGCCACGACAAGAGCTTCCAGCCGAGCGAGCCGGCCGAGGTCAAGCGATTGGCCGCCCGGGCGAACGACTACGGCATGCCGCAGGTCGCGCTGGACCTGATCGTCGCATTCATCCGCGCGACCCCACGCAGCAACGACACGCCATCGAACGCCCTGCTGGCTGCGAAGATCCTGACCGACAAGATGAACGCCGAGGCCAAGGCGCTGGCGATGCTGACCCAGATCCGCAAGGCGTTTCCGCAGCATCCGCTCGGCGCGGAAATGGACCAGTACATCCAGTTCCTGACGTCGCTGACGCAGAAGCCGATGGCGAAGGCCTGACCGCAGGGTGCGTCCTGGACGCACCCGCTGCGAGGCGCACTCCGGGGCACTGGCTCAGCTTCGAAGCGGGGAGCTTCGCCATCGCTAGCGCTGCGAAGCCTTCCCGTCATTGCGAGCGCAGCGAAGCAATCCAGCGCGTTTTCTTCTCGTACCGTCCGAGCAAGAGTGGAGCCGCTGGATTGCTTCGTCGTCGCTACGCTCCTCCTCGCAATGACGGCACGCGTTCGGAACTCTGAACCCTGAAGGCCCAGAGCCCTCGCAGCGGAGAGTACGGAGGCACGACGACCAGTCGCACCGCCGCAACGATCGCGGGTCAGACCGCCAGCAGGTCCATCTTGCCGAGCTCGACGCCGTTGTGGCGCAGGATGTTGTAGGTCGTGGTCAGATGGAAGTAGAAGTTCGGGTAGACGAAGCCGAACATGTAGTCGCGACCCGAGAACGTGCGGTCCTGGCCACCGGTCTTCAGAGTGATCGAACGCGTCTCCGAGCCCTCGAGCTGGGCCGGCGTGATCGAGTTGACGAACGCGACGGTCTTGGCGATGCGGGCCTTGAGGTCGGCGAGCGTGGTCTCGTTGTCCTCGAACTTCGGCACCTCGACCCCGGCGAGCCGAGCGGCGCAGCCCTTGGCCATGTCGGCGCAGATCTGCACCTGGCGAGCCAACGGGAACATGTCGGGCGCCAGCCGGCCGCCGACCAGGGAGGCCTCGACGTTGACCGCGGAACCGGCCGCCTGCTTGGCGGCAGCATACGCGACGGCCTTGTCGAGCATGCGATCGAGATTGTTGAGAAAGCGGACGAGATAGGGCAGCGAGGATTCGTGGGCGGTCAGGCTCATGGCAGTCTCCGGTGAGGGGCCGAAAGAGTAGCCAACGGATCCGCCGCCCTACAGTGTCATTTCCGACAGGGTTCGGAATTCGTGACGGGCGCCGTTCCGGCCCCCGTCACGACGTCCGCGATTCGCGGTCTGCGGTCGCGAGCGAAATGCTCGAGGAATCCAGGGCACAAGCGGCCAAGAGCAACCTACAATAGGACTTTCCGACCCCGTAGCTCAGCTGGATAGAGCGTTCGCCTCCTAAGCGGAAGGTCGCCGGTTCAAATCCGGCCGGGGTCGCCATTCGCCTGGGAACCGGGCACCGCGGGCAACCGGTAGCCGTGAGCGTCGAGACACTCGCCGCCGGGCAGCCGCCGCAGGTACGACAGAACCGCCCCGCCGTTCTGCAGCGGGAACGGATAGACCATCACGACGCCGTCGCGGAACGAGAGTCGCACCGACAACAGCACGGCGGTGGAATGGCCGTGGTAGCGCTGCGTCTGCACGGAAACCGACTGCAGGTCGACCCAACGAAAGCGCTTGCCGTCGCGGCGAGTGACACCGTCGTCGTCGAAATGGCGCGGCCAGCGCAGATAGCCGTAGCCGAGGATCAGGATGCCGATGCCGACCGTCAGCACACCTACGATCGCCAGCCGGACGTAGTACGAACGCCTCACCTGCACAGACAGGACCATCACCCGAATCCCCCTTGTCGTCATCAACGGTCCGGGTACGACACGGCTAGCGACATGCGCCCGGACTGGACGATTGACGCAGTCCGGAGACCAAAGGGATCAGTCGATCGACGACGCGATTGCGGTTTCAGATCCGGATCTGCCCCCAGGACCCATCATCACTGGGACACTCTTCCATCGCGGATTTCGCGCAGCGAAATCCGGAGCTCACTCGGTGTCCTCGCCCTCGGAATCGACGATCGCGTCCTCGCCGCGTCGGCGCATCACCGGCAGCGCGGCGACCACGTAGGCTACGCCCGACCACAAGGTCAGCACCGCGGCGGCGATCAGCAGCGCCGCGCCGATGTTGTAGAGCCGGAGGCCGACGAAGGGATGGCGGTAGAGCAGGATGGTGATCGCCACCATCTGCACGATGGTCTTGATCTTCCCCAGCCCCGCGACCTTGACCCGGCCGCGCTCGCCGAGGTCGGCCATCCATTCGCGCAGCGCGGAGATCGCGATCTCGCGGCCGACGATGATCGCTCCGACGATCGCCATCAGCGGGGTCGGGTTCGCCTGCACGATCAGGAACAGCGCCGTACCGACGGTGAGCTTGTCGGCGACCGGATCGAGGAACGCGCCGAAGCGGGTCATCTGGCGCCAGCGGCGCGCGAAATAGCCGTCCAGCCAGTCGGTGATGGCGCCGGCCGCGAACAGCGCCGCCGCGACGATGCTGGCGCTGTAGTACGGCAGGTAGTAGCTCACCACCATGCACGGGATCAGCACGATGCGGAACCAGGTGAGCAGGATCGGGAGATTGAACGGCATCGGCGCGGGTCAGTGCAGGGCGTCGTAGATTCTAGTCGCGAGTTCGCGGTGAATGCCGGGCACCAGGCTCAATTCCTCGACTCCGGCGCGCAACACGCCTGCAATCCCGCCGAAGTGACGGATCAGCTGCTGCCGTCGGCGCGGTCCGACCCCCTCGATGTCCTCGAGCCGGCTCTTCTCGCGCGCCTTCTCCCGGCGGGCCCGGTGGCCGCGGATCGCGAACCGGTGGGCCTCGTCGCGCACCGCCTGGATCAGGTGCAGGCCGGGGTGGCCGGGATCCGCGACGATCTCGCGGCCGCTGCCGGCGAGCACCAGGGTCTCCAGGCCGGCGCGACGGGTCTCACCCTTGGCAACGCCGACGATCTGCACGCCTTCTTCCACGCCGAGCTCGGCGAGGGCCCGGGCGGCCTGGGCGACCTGCCCGCGACCGCCGTCGATCAGCAGCAGGTCGGGCAGCTCGCCGCCTTCCTCCAGCCCGCGGCGGAAGCGCCGCTCCAGCGCCTGCGCCATCGCGGCGTAGTCGTCTCCGGCGGTGATCCCGCCGATGTTGAACCGGCGGTACTGCGCCTTCACCGGCCCCTCGGCGTCGAACACCACGCAGGAGGCCACCGTGGCCTCGCCCTGGGTGTGACTGATGTCGAAGCACTCGATCCGCTGCGGCGCGGCCGGCAGCTCGAGCAGCTCGGTGAGTGCGGCGACGCGCTGCTGCTGGTGCTCGCGGCTGGCGCTGCGCTGCGTGCCGGCGATCTCGGCATTGCGCCGCGCCGACTCCACCAGCCGCACGGCATTGCCGCGTTGCGGGACCCTGAGCTCGACCTTGCGGCCCACCCGCTCGGTCAGCGCCGCGGTGAGCAGCTCCTGGTCGGCGATCGCCTGGTCGAGCAGCACCAGCGGCGGCGCCGGGCGCTCGTCGTAGTACTGCGCGATGAAGGCCGACAGCACCTCGGCGGCCGTCTCCTCGCCGTCGCCCAGGCGCGGGTGGAAGCTGCGCCCGCCGAGACTCATGCCGTTGCGGAAGGTCATCACGTGGACGGAGGCCTGGCCGCGCCCCACCGCGACGCCGATCACGTCGGCGTCCTCCTCGACGTCGACCACGAACTGCTTGGCCTGCGTGTGCTTCAGCGCGGCGATCCGGTCGCGGATCAGTGCTGCCTGCTCGAAAGCCAGCGCGGCGCTGGCCGCCTCCATCGCGCCGGCCAGCTCCTCCAGCACGTCGGTCCGACGGCCGTCGAGGAACATCGACGCGTGGCGCACGTCGCGGGCGTAGTCGTCGACCGCGACGAGCCCCACGCACGGCGCGCTGCAGCGGCCGATCTGGTACTGCAGGCAGGGCCGGCTGCGGTTCCGGAACACGCTGTCCTCGCACTGCCGCACGCGGAACAGCTTCTGCATCGCGTTCAGGCTGGTGCGCACCGCGCCGGCATCGGGGAAGGGGCCGAAGTAGCGTCCGCGGCCGCTGCGCGCGCCCCGGTGGAAGCCCATCCGCGGATAGTCCTCGCCCGCCGACAGGTGGATGTAGGGGAAGCTCTTGTCGTCGCGCAGCAGCACGTTGTAACGCGGACGGCCCGACTTCACGAGCTCGTTTTCCAGCAGCAGCGCCTCGCCCTCGCTGCGGGTGACGGTGACCTCGATCGAGGCCACCTTGTGCAGCATCATCCCGATCCGGTGACCCGGCGTCGGCCGCACGAAATAGCTGCCGACGCGGTTCTTCAGCGAACTGGCCTTGCCGACGTAGAGCAGCTGCCCATCGGCATCGAGCATGCGGTAGACGCCCGGCCGGTTCGGCAGGTTCTTCGCGAAGCGCTTGCCGTCGAAACCGCCGGTGCCGCTCATTCGCCGACCGCGATGCGCTCCACGCTTCCGGTCTTGGTATCGAGCCGGATCAGCTCGTGCGCGTTGGTGTCGGCGACCCACAGCGAGCCGTTCGACAATGCCATCCCGGCCGGCTCCGAGAAGCGCCGCTGAAGGCGCAGCGTGCGCGCGCCGCCGCCCTTCAGCGACAGCGCCTTCAGCTTGCCGTTGAAGCTGTCGGCAAGCCACAGGAGCGCGCCGTTGGGATCGGCCGCCAGCGCCATGGGATGCTGCATGCGGACCTGCGCCGGAACGCCGTCGACGTCGCCGAAGTCGTAGAGGCCGACGCCGACGAGGGTCGACACCAGCCCGTCGGACAGCCGCACCTGGCGGATCGCGGAGCCGTCGGCATCGGCGACGAACAGGTTGCCCCCGTGCAGCGCGAGCGCGCTGGGCTTGGCGAAGCTGGCCGCGTCAGGGCTGCCGTCGTCGATGCCGTAGCGGCCGGAGCCCGCGAACACCGCGAGCCTGCGCTGCACGATGTCGTAGGTCCAGATCTGGTGCTGGCCCGCCATCGCGATGTACAGCATGTCCGAGGATGCGACGACATCGGTCGGCGCATTCAGCCCGATCGCCTTCGGATCCGCCCCCTCGAGCGGCAGCAACCGGCCCTGCGAGCCGTTGCCGGCGACGGTCTCGACCTCGGCCGAGGTCAGCCGGATCCGGCGGATCGCGTGGTTGCCGGTATCGGCGATGTAGAGGTTGTCCTTCCAGATCGCCATCCCGCCGGGGTTGCAGAAGGCCGCGTCGAGCATGCGACCGTCCCAGAAGCCGGGATTGCCGCTGCCGAACGTGCGATCGATGGTGCCGTCGGGATTGATCTCGAGGATGCGATGGTGGCCGCTGTCCGCAAGGTACAGATGGTGTTCGCCCGCCACCAGCTTGGATGGGAAGCGCAGCGGCATCTTCGGCTCGGGCCGCAGCGCCTCGGGCGCCGCGCCGAACGCGCGCAGGTCACGCGCGACGGCCTCGTCGAGCAGCTTGCCGACCATCACGTCGAGCTCGCCGCGGCGGTCTTCGCCCGAAAACACGCCGGCGATCTTGCCGGCGGCGTCGATCACGACACAGGAGGGCCATGCGCGGATCGAGTACAGCTGCCAGGCGTGGTAGTGCGGGTCGGAGGCCACCGGGAAGCGGATCTGCTGCCGGTTCACCGCTTTCAGCACGTGCGCCGCACCGCGCTCGGCGGTGAACTTCGGGCAGTGGATGCCGATCACGTTCATGCCGTCGTGGTACTTGCCCTGCAGGTAGCGGATGTCGGCCAGGGCGTTGATCGAGTTGATGTTCGAATAGCTCCAGAAGAACAGGATCACCACCCGCCCCTGCATGTCGGCCAGGGCCACGCGATCGCGCGAATTGACCCATTCGAGCGTGTCGGGGAGTTCGGGAGCTTGGACGAAACCGGCCATGGGGATTCCTTGGGGCGGTTTGGATTATGCGGGATTTGATCGGCGAGGGCTGAAACCTTGCGATGACTTGAGAATCGATGCGCTGTGGTTTCGTTCGACGCAATGGGCCCAGGACCCGGAAACACAACAACCCGTCATTGCGAGCGCAGCGAAGCAATCCAGCGACATTGCCCTTCGTCGCGCCAGAGCCAGGGCAATGGCGCTGGAATGCTCCGACGTCGCCGCGCTCCTCCTCTCAATGACGGGGAATGAGTGAACACTCCCTTCCCTGTACCCAGGGCAAAACGAAGCGAAAACACCACAACTCGCCTTTCGATCCAAAGTTTCAGCCCTCAGCCCCCAACCCTCCCACCGCCAGCAACCGCGCCACTCGCGCCACGTCCGCCTCCACATCCACCCCTCCCGGAAACGCCGCACAGGCGACCTCGACCGCGATCGCGTGGCCATGCTCGAGCGCCCGCAACTGCTCGAGCGACTCCAGTTGTTCCAGCGGCGTGCGCGGCAGGGCGACGAAGCGGCGCAGGAAGCCCGCGCGGTAGGCGTAGATGCCGATGTGGCGCAGCGCCACGCCCGGCGGCGGTGCCGGAAGTTCATGGCGCATCCAGGCCGCGGCGTTGTGGTCGCGTGCCCACGGTATCGCGGCGCGGGAGAAGTACAGCGCGTTGCCGTTGGCCGCGCGCACCAGCTTGACGGCGTTGGGATCGAGCAGCGTCGCCCCGTCCTCGATCGGCTCGGCGAGCGTCGCCATCGCGGTTCCCGCGCGCGCCAGCAGCTCGGCGACCTGGCGGATCCCGGCTGGCGGCGCCAGCGGTTCGTCGCCTTGCAGGTTCACCACCACCACGTCGTCGGCCCAGCCACGATCGGCCGCGACCTGCGCCAGCCGGTCGCTGCCGGATGCATGTTCGGCACGCGTCATCGCGACATCCGCGCCGGCGTCGCGCACGACCTCGGCGATTTCCTCGGCGTCCGTCGCCACCACGACCGCTTCCGCCCCCGCGGCGCGCGCCCGGTCGACCACGTGCAGCACCAGCGGCTTCCCGGCGATCTCGCGCAGGGCCTTGCGCGGGAGACGGGTGGAGCCGAGTCGGGCAGGAATGGCGACGATGAAAGGAACGGGCATGCGGAGCGTCTCCGGCGGTTGACCGCGGGGGAAGTGGACGGGGAGGAGGTTGTCGATCATCGGCTGAGACTTCAAGTCGATGCGAAAACGGGGGCGCTCGACCGTCGAACGAACTCCGGGACCCGCCGTAGCGGTCCCAGGACTCGGCGCAAGCGCCCGGCCCCGCGTGCCGGGATTTCCCGCCACCGGCCCTGGATCGACCGCTGCGCCAGGCGCAGCCTATGCGACGCGCCTCTTCAGTCGCTTGTGGATGTCGTCCGCAAAGCCCTCCGGCAAGGTCACGTCGACCGGGACTGCGAAACAGCGGTCGTCGGCGAAACTGACGCATTTCACCGCGTCCTTCTCGGTGACCAGCACGCGCAGGCCGTCGTCGAAGTTGAACTCGCTGCCGCTGAAATGGTGATGGTCCGGCAACGGGTGGCGGATCACCGTGAGGCCCTGCCGCTCCAGCATCGCGAAGAACCGCTCCGGCTGGCCGATGCCGGCGACCGCGTGGACGGTCTCGCCGCGCCAGTCGGCGAGCGGGATCTGGCGGGTCGGATCGAGCAGGCTGACCGCCCGCGCGCCGCTGACCCTCATTTCCACCTCCCTGCCCTGCCCCACTGCGCCATTGACCACCACGACGTCGACCCGCGCCAGCCGTTCGATCGGCTCCCGCAGCGGGCCCGCGGGCAGCAGTCGGCCGTTGCCGAAACGGCGCTCGCCGTCGACCACCGCGATCTCCAGGTCCCGCGCCAGCGACCAGTGCTGCAGGCCGTCGTCGCAGATGACGAGGTCGCAGCCGGCCTGGTCGATCAGCGCGCGACCGGCTTCGTAGCGGCGCCGGCCGATCGCGACCGGATGATTGCCGGCACGCGCGAGCAGCAGCGCCTCGTCGCCGACGCGTGCGGCGCTGTCGGAGGCATGCACCAGCGCGACCCCGCGCTCGTGGCCACCGTAGCCGCGCAGCACGATGCCGGGACGCCAGCCGCGCGCCGCCAGCTCGGCGACCAGCCACGCGGTCAGGGGCGTCTTGCCGGTGCCGCCGACGCTGACGTTGCCGACCACCAGCACGGGAACCGGCAGTCGGCCGGAGCGCTTCCAGCCGCGCGCGTACAGCCAGCGCCGCAGCTCCAGAACCGTGGCATAGACGTCTTCCAGCAGGCCGAGCAGCCACGGCACGGGGCGACCCTCGTACCAGATCGCCTTCAGCCACGCTTCCAGCTGCGAACGCAGCACGGCCTCAGCGCCCGGCGTCGCGAACGGCACCGGCGCCGTTCTGGCCGGCGAACTGCAGCTGGTGCAGATGGGCATAGGCGCCGCCGCGGGCCAGCAGCTCCGCATGGGTGCCCGACTCCAGCAGTCGGCCCTGGTCGAGCACCAGCACGCGGTGGGCGCGCTCGATGGTGGACAGCCGGTGAGCGATCACGAAGGTCGTGCGGTTCACCATCAGGCGTTCGAGCGCCTCCTGGATCAGCCGCTCGGACTCGGTGTCCAGCGCGGAGGTCGCCTCGTCGAGGATCAGGATCGGAGCATCCTTCAGGATCGCCCGCGCGATCGCCAGGCGCTGCCGCTGGCCGCCGGAGAGCAGAGCCCCCTTCTCGCCGATCGGGGTGTCGAAGCCCTGCGGCAGGCGCCGGATGAACTCCAGCGCATTGGCCGCCGCCGCCGCCTTCTCCAGCTCCGCCTGCGATGGCCGTGTCGGCTGGCCGAACGCGATGTTGGCCGCGACCGAGTCGTCGAACAGCACCAGTTCCTGGCTGACCAGAGCGATCTGGCGGCGCAGGTCGGCGAGGCGGTAGTCGACGAGATCGACGCCGTCGAGTCGCACCTGGCCCGCACTCGGCTCGTAGAAGCGCGGCAGCAGCCGCACCAGGGTGGTCTTGCCGCTGCCCGAGCGACCGACGACGGCGGTGACCGTGCCAGGCTCCGCGACGAAGGAGAGGTCCGACAGCGCCGCGTCGCTCCCCTGGCCGTAGTTCACGCTGACCCGCTCGAACTCGACGCGACCGGATGCGCGTTCCAGCGGCCGGCTTCCGCGATCGACCTCCTCCGGCTGATCGATGATCTCGAACAGCCCCCCGGCGGCGGCGACGCCCTTCTGGATCATGCCCTGCACGTTGGTGATCCGCTTCAGCGACGGCAGCATCGCCATCATCGCGGTCATCAGCGACACGAACTGGCCCGGCTGCAGGCGCCCGGCAGCCGCCTCGGAACCGGCGATCCACAGGATGATCGCCAGCGCCACCGCTGCCAGCAGCTGCACCACCGAGCTCGACAGCGCCTTGGTCGACTCGACCTTCACCTGCAGCTTGCGGTTGCGCTCGGCGAGCTTGGCGAAGCGCGCGGCCTCGTCGGCCTGCGCGCCGTAGACCTTGACGATCTGCTGGCCGCTGATCGACTGCTCGGCGACCTGGGCGAGCTGCGCGATGCCGGTCTGGATGCCCTGGTTGATCCGCCGGTAGCGCCGTCCGACGACGCCCACGATGGCGGCGATCAGCGGGCCGATGACCAGCATCGTGATGGTGATCTTCACGCTCTGCCAGAGCATCACCGCGACCAGCGCGATCAGCGTCAGCACGTCGGTCAGCGCGATCTTCACCGCATCGCTGGACGCCTGCGCGACCTGCTCGGTGTGGTAGGTGATCCGCGCGGTCAGCGCAGCGGTCGATTCGCGGTCGAAGTACGACGACGGCAGCCGCAGGAACTTCTCCAGGATCTGCTGGCGCAGGATCTGCACCACGCCGCGCCCCATCCGCGCCATGCCGTAGTCGGTGGTGTAGGTCGCGATGCCGCGCAGCACGAACAGGGCGACGATGGCCAGCGGCAGCCAGCCGACGGCGGCCGCGTCGCGGGCGATGAAGGTCTTGTCGATCATCGGCTCCATCAGCGCGGTGAACGCGCCGGCAGCGCCCGCCTCGACGGCCATGCCGACCACGGCGGCGACCCCGAGCCCCCAATACGGCCGGGTGTAGGTCAAGAGACGCCGATAGATCGCCGCCGAGCCCGGCGCGCCACTCGCAGCCACGATCAGCCGCCGCTCTTGGCCGGGACGGTCGCGATGGTCAGGTGCACGAAGCCGAGCTGGCCAAGCGCGTCCATCGCCGTCACCACCGACTGGTGCGGCGTGCGGCCGTCGGCACGCAGGGTCACCGGCCGCTCGCGGTTGCTGCCGGCCTCCTGCTCGATCGCCGTCTTCAGAGTGGCGAGACTGGGATTCAGGACCTCGCTCTTGCCGACGAAATAGCGGCCGTCGCGATCGACCAGGATGATGAGCGGGTCGCGCTGCGCCTGCGTGGTGGCGGCAGCCTGCGACTCGGGCAGCGTGACCTTCAAGAGCGCGCGCTGCTCGAAGCTCGCAGTCATCACGAAGAACATCAGCAGCGTCAGCATCACGTCGATCAGCGAGATGACGTTGAGCTCGAACTCGTCGCCCTTGCTGGCGGGAGCGATCCTCACGCGGGCCTCAGCGCGCCACGCGCTTCGCGGCGGGGGCGGCCGGGGCCACCGGGCCCGCAGCCGCCTTGGCGTCCAGGTCGTCCAGGAGACCGGTGACTTCGCGCTCCAGCGCGATGCCGAGGTCGGCGACCCGGCCGCGGAAGTAGCGGTGCAGGATGTAGGCCGGGATCGCGACCACCAGGCCGGCGGCGGTGCAGACCAGCGCCTCGCCGATGCCGCCGGCGAGCTTGCTGGCATCGCCGACGCCGCTGCCGACGATCGCGAGGAACATCCGGATCATGCCCATCACCGTGCCGAGCAGGCCGAGCAGCGGCGAGATCAGCGCGATGGTGCCGAGCGTGTTGAGGAAGCGCTCCATCTCGTGCATGACGTGGCGGCCGGCGTCCTCCACCCGCTCGCGCACCGCGTCGCGTCCGCCGGCACGGCCGCGCAGCGCGGCAGCCATCACCTGGCCGAGCGGCGAGTTCTTCGCCAATGCATCGAGATGTTCGGCGGTGAGCTGGCGCTGGCTGGCGTATTCGCGCACCTCGGCGCCGAGCGCCGGCGGAACGACGCTGGCACGGCGCAGCGCCCACAGGCGTTCCGCGGTGATTCCCAGGACCAGCACCGAACACACGAGGATCGGCGCCATCGCCCAACCACCGGCCATCAGGATCTCGAACACGCGGGAGGATCTCCGGTCGAAAAAAGCGCGCGGATCATATCAGCCGGAAAGGCGGCATTCGCCGCCTTTCCGTCTGCAAAACCTTGATCCGGGTCGCGAACTGCGGCGCGAGTCGCGGTGCCGATCGATCCGGTCGCCAGGAAACCGCGGGGCAAGTTCAGGGGGTAGGCCACCCTCCCCCGGGTCGGGGCCGGCGAATTCCAGCCCTGTGCAGGATTGCTCGCCCCGGGGCCCGAGTGCGAGCCGCGCGACTGAGGCCGGGAACGGGCTCGAGACTTGCCTAGGAAGAGGTCTCGAGGCAGGTGCCGAGGTCGTTCTCTTCGGTTTCCGTGTCGAGGCACTTCTGGTAGGTCTTGATCATCGCTGCGTCATTGCAGTCGATGATCGAGGTGATCGTCGCCTTGTCCGGCATGGTCTTCAGCGCTTCGGCGGGGATGCCGCGGGTCGAGGATTCCCAGACCCGATCCTTCACCTTCTGGCACTCGGCTGCACTGACCGCCGTCGGAGCGGCCGCCGTGCTGGCGGCTTTCGACTTCGCATTCGGCGCCGCCGGTCCCTTGCCGCATGCCACCAGCAGCAGCATGCCGACCGTGATTGCGCCCAACAGGACACTGCGCTGCATCATCATCCGCTCCATTACCGCAAGTTTAGAATCTACGAGCCTAGCAGGCGTCTGCCGGCCGCTTCAAGGAATCGCAATCCTTGCAAACGGCGGTCTCGGGGGCGACGTACAGGGCCTAGAATGCGTCATGGGCGCCTGGATCACTCTCGACAGCAGCGACGGCCAACCGTTCTCGGCCTGGCACGAAACAACCGCGTCCCGACGTGCCGGCGGAATCGTGCTGGTGCAGGAGATCTTCGGGGTCAACTCGCACATCCGCGCTGTTGCTGGCCGCTGGGCGGCGGCCGGCTACGAGGTGCTGGCGCCGTCGGTCTTCGATCGGGTTGAACGTGGCGTCGAGCTCGGCTATGACACCGAGGGTGTCGCTCGCGGTCGCGAACTGGTCGCCGCGCTCGGCTTCGACAATGCATTGCGCGACGTCGCCGCCTGCGCGCGGCAGCTCGTCGCCGCCGGTCCGGTCGCGGTGCTCGGATTCTGCTGGGGCGGCACCGTTGCGCTGCTGGCGAGCACCCGCCTCGGCCTGCCCGCGGTGTCCTACTACGGCGGCCGCAGCATCCCTTTCCTGCACGAGCACGCACAGGCGCCGCTGCTGCTGCACTTCGGCGAACGCGATCCGATCATCCCACCGGAGCATGTCACGCGGATCCGCACGGCCTTTCCCGACGCCGAGGCCCACGTCTACCCGGTCGGCCACGGCTTCAACTGCGACCAGCGCGCCGACTACGACGCGGCCGCATCCGACCTCGCCTTCGCGCGCTCGCAATCCTTCCTCGAACGCGTCCTCGGGAGCCGCTGAGCGATGACCGCCGCATTCGAACTCCATGCTCGCCTCGTCGCCGACACGTTCGAGGTGTCGCGCCTGCCGCTGTCCCGGGTCCTCCTGATGAACGACTCGCGCTTCCCCTGGCTCCTGCTGGTGCCGGAGCGACACGGTGCGGTCGAGATCATCGACCTCGCACCGGCGGACCAGGTACAGCTGATGGCCGAGATCCGACTGGTCAGCCAGGCCATGAAGGAACTGTTCCGCCCGGAGAAGCTCAACGTCGCCGCGATCGGCAACATCGTCCGCCAGCTTCATGTCCACGTCATCGCCCGCAACCCCGGCGACGCCGCGTGGCCCGGCCCGGTCTGGGGTACCCAGCCGGCGCCACCGTACGAACTGCGCGACGCGGTGAAGCGGGTGCATGACCTGCAGGCGGCGTTGCGGGTAGGCAATCCGCCGTCGTAGGGCGCGCCCTGCGCGCCTTGGCATCGACCCAAGGGTCGTCCGACCGGAACCTCGCATCGGTGGCGCGCAGGGCGCGCCCTACATCCGATAACCTTCGCGCCCTTGCAACGGTAGCGGAGCCCTCGCCATGTCCTATCCCCAGCAGCAGCGCTATGCCGACGAACTGGCGCAGATCGAGGCCCAGGGACTGTTCAAGCGCGAGCGGGTGATCGCCTCGCCGCAGGCGGCGGAGATCACGATGGCCGACGGCCGCCGGGTGCTCAATTTCTGCGCCAACAACTACCTCGGACTCGCCGATCACCCCGCCGTGATCCAGGCCGCCAAGGACGCGCTCGACAGCCACGGCTTCGGCATGGCCTCGGTGCGCTTCATCTGCGGCACCCAGGACCTGCACAAGCAGCTCGAACGCAAGATCTCCGAGTTCTTCGGCACCGACGACACCCTCCTCTACGCCGCCTGCTTCGATGCCAACGGCGGACTGTTCGAGCCGCTGCTGGGCGAGGAAGACGCGATCATTTCCGATGCGCTCAACCACGCCTCGATCATCGACGGAGTGCGACTTTGCAAGGCGCAGCGCTACCGCTACGCGAATTGCGACATGGCCGACCTGGAAGCCCAGCTGCAGGCCTCGAAGACGGCGCGTACCCGGCTCATCACCACCGACGGCGCCTTCAGCATGGACGGCTTCATCGCGCCGCTGGACCGGATCACCGCGCTGGCACGGCAGTACCAGGCGCTGGTCCACATCGACGAATGCCACTGCACCGGCTTTCTCGGGGCGACCGGCCGCGGCTCGGCCGAGGCCCGTGGCGTGCTCGACCAGATCGACCTCTTCACCGGCACGCTGGGCAAGGCGCTGGGCGGCGCGCTCGGCGGCTTCACCAGCGGCCGCGGCGAGATCATCGAACTGCTGCGCCAGCGCTCGCGCCCCTATCTCTTCTCCAACTCGCTGCCGCCGCACGTCGTCGCCGCCGGCATCAAGGTGTTCGAGATGCTGTCCGCGGCCGGCGACCTGCGCGAGCGGCTGACCGCCAACACGATCTACTTCCGCGAGCGGATGACCGCCGCCGGCTTCGACATCAAGCCCGGCGTCCACCCGATCGTGCCGGTGATGGTCTACGACGCGCCGCTGGCGCAGAAGATGGCCGCGGAACTGCTGGAGGAAGGCATCTACGTGGTCGGCTTCTTCTTCCCGGTGGTGCCGAAGGGCCAGGCGCGGATCCGCACCCAGATGAGTGCCGCGCACACCCGCGAGCACCTCGATCGGGCGATCGAGGCTTTCACCCGGGTCGGCAAGCGGCTCGGCGTCCTCCGATAGCGCGCTCCGGCACGAGACGACCGGGCGCGATCCGCTCCGGTGGCGACGGACTCCGCGCCCTGGAAGGATCGCTCGGGACCGCGCGCCATTCGTCGCGGGGCCTTCGGGTTTGCCGGCGCCTCGACGTCCCGCGATTCGACCGGGGAGCGGAACTCCGGACGCACCCTCGCGATCTGTTCCGGGAACCGGGCGATCCGCTCCAATCCTCCGGCACCACGGACCGGTTCGAGTATTGCGACGATCGACGTGGGAAAGACGTCACTCCCCCTGGGCGCCCTTCCGGCCTAGAATCGTGTCGTTTTGCTTTGCCGGCCCACCGGCTCGGACTCTCCTGGACAGCGCATGACACCTTCCGACGACGTACCGATCACCAGCCTCCTGGCGCGCTGGCGCTCCGGCGATCGCAACGTCGAGAACGCGCTCCTCGCGGAGATCTATCCGGTACTGCGCGACATCGCGCGTGCCCAGGTCCGGCGCCATGCCGGCATTCTCAGCCTGCAGGCGACCGAACTCGCCAACGAGGCCTACGAGAAGATCTTTCTCGCCCAGTCGGTGGACTGGCGCAACCGCGACCACTTCTACGCGATCGCCGCGACCGTGGTGCGTCGCGTGGTGATCGACTACGTCCGCGAGCGCCGCAGCGAAAAGCGCGGCGGCGGGCTGGTCTTCGTCGACCTCGACAGCCTGACCGACCGCCAGTCGCCGACCATCGACGATTCGGTCGACTGGCTCGCGATCGACCAGGCCATCACCGAGCTGACCACGGTGGATCCGGGCAGCGCCCGGATCGTCGAGCTGAAGTTCTTTTCCGGGCTCACCGCGGAGCAGATCGCGGAAGTCGAGGGCAGTTCGGTCGCCACGGTCGGACGGCAATGGCGCTTCGCCCGCGCATGGCTCGGCGAGCGCCTCGGCGTCGAATCGTCGGATTGAACCGCGTCACCATGCCGCCCGCGCCTCCCTCCCGCCTGCAGGAGCTCTTCCACGCGGCCCTGGAACGCCCCGCCCCGGAGCGCGAGGCCTTCCTTCGTTCCGCCTGCGGCGACGATCTGGAGCTGCGCCGGCGCCTCGGCGGAATGCTGAAGGTCGACGACGACATCGCCAACCGCACGCTGCGTCCGTTGCTGCCGACGATCGGCGACGCGCTGACGGACACCGCACCGCAGCCCACCCGGCATGGCCTCAGGGTCGGCGCCTACGAACTCCGCGAACTGCTTGGCCAGGGGGGCATGGGCTCCGTCTACCGCGCCGAGCGCGTCGACGGCAGCGTGGACCAGGTCGTCGCCATCAAGCTGATGCAGCGCTCCCTCCTCGGCCCCGACGCGATCCGTCGTTTCCACCTCGAGCGCCGCCTGATGGCGAGCCTCGACCATCCGAACATCGCGCGCCTGATCGACGCCGGCGAGCTCGACGACGGCACGCCCTACGTGGTGATGGAGTACGTCGCCGGACTGCCGCTCGACCGCTACTGCCGCGAGCAAGGTCTCAACGTCCGCGCACGCGTCGCGCTGCTCCGTCGGGTCGCCGGCGCCGTAGCCGCGGCACATCGCCAGCTGATCGTCCACCGCGACCTCAAGCCTGCAAACCTGCTGGTCACCGCAGCCGGCGAACCCAAGCTGCTCGACTTCGGCATCGCCAAGCCGCTCGACGACGCTGCCGGCGAGAGCGCCGCCACCGGCACCGCGCACCGCTACTTTTCCCCGCAGTACGCAGCGCCCGAGCAGCTCGCCGGTGACCCGGTCGGCGTCGCGTGCGATGTCTACGGCCTCGGTCTCCTGCTCTACGAGGTTCTGGCCGGCGCCCGCCCGTTCGATTTCGAGGGACAGAGCGCCGCGCAGGTCGAGCAGCTCGTGCTGCACACCCTGCCGCCGTCGCCGAGTGCGCGCCGCCTCGCGCAGGGCGACCCCAACGCCCGGAGGGAGGCGCGTCTGCTGCAGGGCGAACTCGACAGCGTCGTGCTGCGCTGCCTGCGCAAGGCGCCGGCCGAACGCTACGCCTCGGCCGAACAGTTGGAGACCGAGCTCGGCAATGTCCTCGAAGGCCGACCACTGATCCACCGCGGCGGCCATCGCTTGTACCGCGTCGGCAAGTTCATCCGTCGCCACCGCGGCGCGGTCGCCGCCGGCGCCACGGTGGCGCTGCTGCTCGGCATCGGCGCCGCGGCGTTCTATACCCAGGCCCAGGCGACCCGCCGCGAGCGCGATCGTGCCCAGGCGACCGTCGACCTGCTGCAGGACGCCTTCACGGCTGCCGATCCGGCGCGCAATTCCGGTGGCGACGTTCGTGCCCGGCAGATCCTCGACGCCGCGCGCATCCGTCTTGCCGACCTCGAGCAGCCGCAGCCGGACCTTTTCGCGAGTTTCGCCGGCACCATCGCCGAGACGCAGCTCGCCGTCGGCCAGGCGCCGCAGGCGGTCGAACTCAGCGAACGGGCGCTCGCGGCCGCCCAGCGCGCCGCCGCACCCCGACGCGAAGTCGCCCTTGCCGCGTTGCGCGCCGCGCGTGCGCTGATGCGCGCCGAGAAGCTCAACGTCGCGGAACAGCGCATCGCGCTGGCGGAGTCGCTCGGCGGCGCGACGCTCCCGGAATGGTCGCTGGCGAAGGCACGCCTGTTGACGAGGCGCGGCGCGCCGCGCGATGCGATCGCCGTGCTCGAGCCCGCGCTTGCCGCGGTCGCCGCGCGATCGCCGGCCGACGAAGTGGCGACCCAGTTGCGCTGGCAGCACGCGGACTCGCTGCGCACCGCAGGCGACGATGCACGGAATCTCGAAAGCCTCCAGGGAACGCTCGCCTGGCAGCGTTCCGTGCTGGCCGCCGAGCACCCGAGGGTGATGCTCACCCGGATCCGCCTGGTAGAGGCCCTGCAGGCCGCCGGCAAGAAACCGGAAGCACTGGCAGAGACGCGCGGTCTCGCCGATGCGGTCGACCGGACCTACGGTCCCGATTCCGGCTTCGCTGCGTCGATCCACAACACCTATGCCGGCGTCCTCGCCGACCAGGGCGACTCGAGCGCGGCGATCGAGCAGTTCCGCGTGGCCGCCGCCGCGTGGAGCAAGGCCGTCGGACCGGAACATGCCAACACGCTCCGCGCCCGCTTCAACCTCGCCAACGCGCTGTCCTACGCTCCCAACGGCGCGGTCGAGTCCGAGGCTCTGTTTGTCGAGCTCCAGCCCCTGTTCGCGCACCGCTTCGGCGAACACAGTAATATGAACGTCATGCTGCGGCTGCGCCGCGGACAACACCAGTTCGAGCGCGGGCACCCGACCGACGCACTGGCCATCCTCCTGCCTGAGGGCGAGGACGACCCGGCGGTCCTGTTCGGCAAGTTCGAGAGCAACCAGATCGAGTATCGAAAGTCTCTCACGGAAATCCGCGCCGCCTTGTGCGTGCCGCGGGCCGCGCAGATGCCACGCGTGGCGGTGTTGTGCCAGCGCGCCGGCAACGCGTTGCGCCCGCCCTGACTCCGTCCGGGCCGACGTCGTGCCCGCGTGATCGAGTTTTTCCGTCGAATCCGCGTAGAAGTGCCAGCCGGATCGAGACCAGGGATTGGTCTCCTTCCGGCGAAAACCGATTTCCCCCGACCACCCCTAGGACATCCCGATGAATCCCCTACGTTTCTTCGCCTTCCTGCTGCTGATCCTGGCGGCGCCGCTCTGCCAGGCCACCGGCAGCAATTGCGTCACCCCGCCCGAGGTGAATTGCAAGGGTACGACGGTGTGGTGCCCGCCGGGCGAAGAGCCGCCTACGGACACCACTTGCCTCGGCGCTGACCAGCCTCCGGTGCCCTCCTCGCTCGATTGCGTGCTGTCGAACGACCATTTCCTCTGCGAGGCCTTTCCCCAGGACGACGGCTCGACGCTCGTCTACACCTGGACCGTCCAGCCGCTGGCCGCGCCGCTCGACTCGAAGCTGAACTCGACCGTCAGGTCGGCCAAGAGCGCGGAGTCGATGAAGGCTTCGGGCCCCGCTCCGGTGCCGGTGGTCACGTTGCCGGTGCAGTCGGTCTATTGCGGCGGCAGCCAATACGTCCAGGTCAGCGTGACCATCGCCAACGGAACGGCCTCGACCTCGATGACCCGGACGCTGGCCTGTCCGATCCTGCAGTAGGGGACCGGCGTCGAGCTCCGCCGACCGCTCTTTGCGATCGGAGGCGGACCGGCGGATCCCCTGAGCGACGTCTGTCGGTGGGGATCCGCAAGCTCGGAGCCGGCGAAGCCAGGGCCGTCCAGACCATCGGCGAATGCTTCAAACGCTCCGGGCTCCCGACGGCATTGGGACGGACGCGACCTCCGCCCGTACCGCGCTCCATGGGCATCGCCGCCGTGCACGCGGCGATGTCCGGAAGGTGACGGACTTAACGCCGGGGAAATGAATCGGCGGGCACGCTTGTCATCCGGCCGCTCCCGAACCCCGCATGACCCCCGACCCCGACCTCCCGATCACCGTCCTGCTGTCGCGCTGGCGCTCCGGCGACCGTTCCATCGAGCAGCCCCTGCTGGCCGCGATCTACCCGATCCTGCGCGACATCGCCCGCGCCCAGATCCGCCGCAAGGGCGGCGCGCTGACACTGGAGGCGACCGATCTCGCCAACGCGGCCTACGAGAAGCTGTTCCTGGACCAGGAAACCGACTGGAACAGCCGCGACCACTTCTTCGCGATCGCCGCCACCGTGATCCGCCGGGTGGTCATCGACCATGCCCGCCTGCGCAGGCGCGGCAAGCGCGGCGGCGGGCTGCAGTTCGTCGGACTCGACCAGCTGGACGACGACCAGCTGCCGGCGATCGACGACTCGATCGACTGGCTGGCCCTCGATGGAGCGCTGAACGATCTCGCCGCCTTCGATCCGGCCAGTGCGCGAGTGGTCGAGATGAAGTTCTTCTCGGGCCTCACCGCCGAGCAGATGGCAGCGATCGAGGGCGCGTCGACCGCCACCATCGGCCGCCAGTGGCGGTTCGCGCGCGCATGGCTGGCGCGCCGCCTCGGCGTGCAGACCGCCGCATCCGCGCGTTGAACCGCCGCGGTTCCGACGGGCGGGCCCGCCGATGAATCCGCTGCGCCTGCAGGCGCTGTTCCACGAGGCACTGGCCTTGCCCGCGGCACGACGCCGGGCCTTCGTCGACGAGGCCACCGCGGGCGACGACGAGTTGCAGCGCGAATTGGCCGCACTGCTGGCACTCGACGACGAACTCGGCGAGCGGACGCTGAAGTCCATTGTCCCCGAACTCGGCCGACTGCTGTCCGATGGCGTCGCACCGGGTCCCGGTTTGCGGGTCGGCCCCTTCGAACTGCGCGAGACGATCGGCAGCGGCGGCATGGGGCGCGTGTTCCGCGCCGAGCGGATCGACGGCTCGGTGGCACAGACGGTGGCGATCAAGTTCGTTCACCGCGACCGTTGCGACGACGATCTCCTGCGCCGCTTCCGCCGCGAACGGCAACTGCTCGCGGCGCTCGAGCACCCGAATATCGCCCGCCTGCTCGATGCCGCCGAACTTCCGGATGGCACGCCCTACGTGGTGATGGAATTCGTCGACGGCGAACCGATCACCCGCTACTGCGAACGGCACGGCCTCGGACTGCGCCCGCGCATCGAACTCTTCCGCCGCGCCTGCAGCGCCGTCGCCGAGGCCCATCGCAAGCTCGTCGTGCACTGCGATCTCAAGCCCGGGAACCTCCTGGTCGGCCCGGGCGGCGAGCCGAAGCTGCTGGACTTCGGGATCGCCAAACCCCTCGGCGTCGTGTCGGACGAGTCGACCCGGACTGCGCAACGCTATTTCTCGCCGCTGTATGCCGCGCCGGAACAACTCTCCGGGACGGCGACCGGCGTGGCCTGCGATGTCTACGGTCTCGGACTCCTGCTCTACGAACTGCTGGCGGGCCGACGGCCCTTCGACTTCCGCGATCTGTCCGCAGGACAGATCGAACGACTCGTCCTGGAGACGCCCCCACCGGCGCCGAGCGTGGCGGCGGGCGGTGGTGGCGGCATCCCCGCGCGGCAACTCCGCGGCGAACTCGACGATATCGTCCTGCGCTGCCTGCGCAAGGCACCGGAAGAACGCTACCCGTCCGTCGAACGGCTGGAGGCGGACCTCGCGAACTACCTCGTCGGCCGCCCCGTCGAGGCCCGCGGCGGACACCACTGGTACCGTGTGCGGAAGTTCATCGGCCGCCACCGGGCCGTTGTCGCGCTGGGCACGCTCATGCTGGCCGTGCTGGTCGGCGCCAGTGCCCTGCTGCTGCGCCAGAACCTCCAGCTGGTCCGCGAGCGCGACCGCAGCCGCTACGCGATGCAGCTCCTGTCCGATTCGTTTGCCGCCGCCGATCCCGGACAGGTCGCCGGGGGTGCCGTCAGCGCGCGCCAGGTTCTCGACGCGGCGGCTCCGCGGATCGAGGAGACCTTCGAGGCACGACCCGACATCTACGTCGACCTCGCCGCGACCGTCGCCCGGATCCAGTTCAATCTCGGACTATGGCCGCAATCCGCCGGGCTCGCCGGCCGCGCCGAAGCCGCCGCTCGCCGCGCGGGCCTTTCCGCGACGGATGTCGGTCGGCTGAGGATCCTGCAGGCGATGGCGCTCGTCGACGCCGGGCAGGTGCGTGACGCCGATCGCCTGCTCGGCGACGGCACCGGCGACGGCCTCGGCGACCTGCCCGAATGGCAACTGGCCCGTGGCCACGTGCTGGTCAATCAGAATCATCCTGCCGAGGCGATCGCCGTACTGACGCGCGCGCTCGCGTCGGTCGAGGATCGCCCCGCGACGGACGTGATGGCGACCCAGGTGCGCTGGGAACTGGCGGCCGCGCAACGGGCCGCCGAGCTGGACCGGGAGTCCCTCGCGACCCTCGACCGGACCCTCGAATGGCAGCGCGCGACCTTGCCGGAGGCGAATTCGCGTGTCCTGCTGACCCGCCAGCGCCGGATCGTCGCACTGCGCGATACCGGCGAGAAGCAGTCGGCGCTGGCCGAATCCCAGGCGGTCCTCGACCGGATCGTCGCCGACTTCGGCACCGGCAGTGCGTTCACCGCCGATGCCCGGATGAACCTCGGCCGCGGCTACAACGACGCCCGCCGCTATGACGAGGCAGCGGCGCAGTTCCGGCAGGCTCACGACACGTTCGCGGCCACCTTGGGCGAGCGCCACCCACGCTCGGTGCGCAGCGCGCTCAATCTGGCCGAGGTGCTCTCGCAGGTCCAGGGCCAGTCCGAATCCGCCGAGACCTGGTACCGCCGCGCCCTCGACGACGGCACGGCGGGACTCGGCGCGGAATCCCCCACGGTCTCCTTCTTCCGGCTGCGCTACGCCAACTTCCTGCTGGCCCGCGAGCGTCCCCGCGAGGCGCTCGGCGTGCTGTCCGCCGCGCCGGAACGCGCTTCGCTGCCGCGACTGCCCGCCGACACGCGCGCGGCCCATGCGCGGCTGCTCCGCGACGCCCTCTCTCTCGCCTGCGCCGGGCCCGAAGCGGACCGGGGACCGGACTGCGTCGCCGGACGAGACGCCCTGGCGGCGGCAGGAGCGGAGCCGCCGACTTGACCCCCTCGGCGCCGGACGAGGTCCCGGGGCATGCGCGGTTCGCCGAAATGAACTGATCAATTCCGCGGAAGGATGACGCGTGCTCCGATGGACGTGGCGTGCCGACGCCGGGTCGGCCGTGTCCGCCCCGACGCCCCCGGGACATTCCCGCCGCGATCCGTATTCCCTCCAACCGACCAGGAGAATTCCGTGACACTGCCGTATCCCCGGGCGCTCGCCGCGCTTCTGCTCTCCGGCGTCGCGACCATCGCCTTCGCCTCCGAAACGACCGTGATGTGCCATCCGGGATCGACCCCCATCCCGCTGGAGCAGTGCTACTTCTACAACCACTACATCGTCGACTTTCCCTGGACGCCGGTGGATCGGATGTGGGGCGGCGAGGATTGTCCGCGGGTCTCGACCTCCACCGGACTCCGGGCGGCGACCGCAGCGGCGAGCCCGCCCGCGTCGTTGTGCGTGGCGCAATCCATGGCGCCACCGTTCGCGACGCTGGCGTGCTCCCCGGTCGTGGTCGTGCCGGGCGTCCCGCCGCAACGCGTGATCGGGTGTGCCGCCTATCCGACATCGCCGCGCCTGCAATACACCTGGATCACGAGCGGCGCGGTCGTGCAGACCACGCCGAACAATCCGCTGTCGTCGACCCGCGAATTCACCTGCACCGGGTCCGGCACGGGAACGATCCGGGTCACCATCACCTCGCCGTTCGGACGCCAGTCGATGCAGTCGGCGAACGTGAGCTGCGCCTCGCCGGCACCGCTGCCGCAGTGAGGCGACGGAACAAAAAAAATAATTGATCAATCGAGGCCGAAGCTGCCGCGTTGCCCGGTGGCTGCGGAGCATCCCGCTCCTGCAGCCCCACCGGACGAAGGCCGGGACGTTCCCGCCCGGCCTTCGTCCGACCCGCAACGAATCAACAGGACTTCGACATGAAATCGATCATCAACACCATCGCCATGTTCTCCATCGCCACCCTTGCCCCGCACGCCGACGCAGTGACGCCTCCAGTCGCCGGCTCCCTCGCGAACGCGGGACTCGCGTGCTACGTCGACACCTTCGCCTACGACCAGCTGGTTCGCGACTACTGCGGCGCCGTGTGGCGTCCGCGCAGCGGCAACCAGTCGACGGTCGCCCACTTCGAAGTCGTCGGCCTCGATCCCGGCTATCCCTATACCTACACCTGGTCGCGCCCCGGCTGCGGCAACAGCGCATCCTGCGATCCTATGATCTCGGCGACGCCGGAGCAGTCGATCACCCTGACCGTGACCGTGCGCAACCTGCTCGGTCAATCGAAGAAGGTCACCGCCACCGCCGAATACATCGACGGCTGGCACTGACCCCGACCTTCGGCGCGGCCGTCCCGGACACTCCGACCCGGGACGGCCGTGGCCGTACGCCCCGTGTCGTCGAACGGCACGGCCAATGCGCAGCAGCGACGTCGAGGACGACGCGACATGGCCTCCGAATTAACGTACAAGAAATGAATCACTTGTCACGCTAGCCCCGGCGCTGTCACCTGACCCCGCATGACCCGACAACACGACCTCCCGATCACCATCCTGCTGTCGCGCTGGCGCGCCGGCGACCGCTCGATCGAGCAGCCGCTGCTCGCCGAGATCTACCCGATCCTGCGCGACATCGCCCGCGCCCAGATCCGCCGCAACGGCGGCGCGATGACGCTGGAAGCGACCGACCTCGCCAACGAGGTCTACGAGAAGCTGTTCCTCGGCCAGAACGCCGACTGGAAGAACCGCGACCACTTCTACGCGATCGCCGCCACCGTGATTCGCCGCGTGGTGCTCGACCACGTGCGCTCCCGGGGCCGCGAGAAGCGCGGCGGCGGCGTGAAGTTCGTCGAGCTGGAGGCCGCCGGCGAGACCCCGGCGCCGGTGATCGACGAGTCCTTCGACTGGATCGCACTCGATGCCGCGCTGACCGAACTCGCCGCCTTCAATCCGGCCTGCGCGCGGGTCGTCGAGCTGAAGTTCTTCTCCGGCCTCACCACCGAAAGGATCGCCGAAGTCGAGGAGATCTCGGTCGCCACCGTCGGCCGCCAGTGGCGCTTCGCGCGTGCGTGGCTGGCCCAGCGGATGGGCATCGACACGGTGGAAAGCGGCGGCTGAGCTCCCACCCGCATCGCCCCCGGTTCACGGAAGCCGCGGCTTCGGCGATGATGCGCGCCCCTGTCCGCGCGTCCGTCGCCCCATGTCGAACGATCCCCCGGTCACCGAGCTGCTAGGGCGATGGCGAAACGGTGATCGCAGCGTCGAGAGCGCGCTGATGGGCGCGGTCTATCCCGCCCTTCGCGCGGTCGCGCGGCGGCAGTTGCACCGGCGCGACGGCAGCTTCACCCTGCAGCCGACCGAGCTGGTCAACGAGGCCTACGAGACGCTGTTCGTGGGACAGTCGACCGAGTGGCTCAACCGCGACCACTTCTACGGCATCGCCGCCACCGTCATCCGGCGCATCGTCCTCGACTACGTCAAGCTGCGCGGGCGCGAGAAGCGCGGTGGCAGCGTCGATTTCGTCCAGCTCGACGAGCTCAGCGAGGACGAGACGCCCGTCATCGACGACTCCGTCGACTGGATCGCGCTCGACGGCGCACTGACGACCCTGGCCACGGTCGAACCCGCCGCCGCGCGTGTCGTCGAACTCAAGTGCTTCGCCGGCCTCGGCAACGAGCAGATCGCCGCCATCGAAGGAAGCTCGATCGCCACCGTCGGTCGCCAGTGGCGCTTCGCCCGGGCCTGGCTGGCCCGTCGCCTGGGCCCGGGACCGGCGGCCGTCTAGTCCCGTGTCCTCCTCGATTCCGCCGGCCGAGGGCGAATCGCGCCTGCTCCAGCTGTTTTCCATCGCGGTGGAGCGGCGCGGCGCGGCGCTGAAGCAGCTGCTCGACGAGGTCCGTCGCACCGAGCCCGAGGTCCATGCCCTTCTGCTCGAACTGCTGGAGGCCGACGAGCGCAACCGCGACCGCGCCGAACCGATCGCGCTGCCCGGGATCGGATCGCTGCTCGACGGAATCCATGTCGCGCAGCCGGCGATCGGCGATCGTGTCGGTCCCTTCCGGATCGATGCCGAGATCGGCGCCGGCGGCTCCGGCCGCGTGTTCCGCGCGTCGCGGACCGACGGCCAGGTCGATCAGCGGGTCGCGATCAAGCTGCTCCGCGACGCGCTGTTCGACGAGGAGCACCGTCGCCGATTCGCCCAGGAACGGCGCACCCTCGCCGGACTGGAGCATCCGAACATCGCCCGGCTGATCGACGTCGGCGAGACGACATCGGGCGCGCCGTTCCTGGTGATGGAATTCGTCGACGGCGACAACCTCGTCCGCCATTGCGAACAGATCCAGGCGACGGTGCCACAACGCGTCCGCCTCGTGATGACGATCTGCCAGGCGGTGTCGCACGCCCATCGCCGGCTGGTCATCCACCGCGACATCAAGCCCGGCAACATCCTGGTGACGGCGGAAGGCGAGCCGAAGCTGCTCGACTTCGGTATCGCCAAGGCACTGACCCAGTCCGGCGCCGACACCGCCGCAGTGGCCCGCATGCTGACACCCGGCTACGCCGCGCCGGAGCAGTGGCTCGGACAGGCTCCCGGCGTCGGGATCGACATCTACGCGCTCGGCGCCGTGCTGTTCGAGCTGCTCGCCGGGGCGCCCCCCTTCCGTTTCGACGGCCTGAGTCCCGGCCAGATCGAACGACTGCTGCTCGATACCGCGGCACCGCTGCCGAGTGCCGTGGCGGCGGCAGGTCCGCCGCAGGTCGCCACCCGCAGTCGCCTGCTGCGCGGCGACCTGGACGCGATCGTGCTGCGCTGCCTCAGGAAGGCACCGGAGGATCGCTACCTGTCGGCAGAGCAGCTGGAGGCCGACCTCGGACGCTACCTGTCCGGACATCCTGTTTCCGCCCGGGGCGGGCACCGCGGCTACCGGCTGCGCAAGTTCCTCGGGCGCCATCGGGCCGCCGCATCGATCGCCGCCGGCGCCTCCGTGGCGCTGGTCCTCGGCGGCATCGGCTGGTGGCGCGAGACGGAAGCGACGCGCGTCCAGCGGGACCACGCCCAAGCCACCGTCGCGTTCCTGCAGCGCGCGTTTTCCGCCGCCGATCCCGCACGCAACTCCGGAGGAACCGTCACGGCGCGGCAGATCCTCGACGCCGCGCAACGAAGGCTGGACGAGGTCGAGCAGGTCGATCCGGCGCTGTTCGCGCTGCTCGGCACCGCCATCGCCGAGACCCAGCTGGCTGTTGGCGAGACTCCCCAGGCGACCGACCTCGGGGCGCGCGCGGTCGCGGCCGCCGCGCGCGGTCGGCTGCCGGACATCGACCACGCGGGTGTCCGACTGTCCTACGCCCGTTCGCTGCTGCGCCAGGAGCGCTTCGACGAGGCCCGCGATGCCTTGCGCGCGGTGGCGGCGATGGGCTTTTCCGATTCGCTCGACTACCAGGTCCTCGACGGTCGCCTGAAGACGCTGACCGGCGATGTCGCCGCCGCGATCATCGAGCTGCGGGATCGCGTCGCTCGACACGCCGACCTCGGCCCCACCAGCGATGTCGCCAACTCGCTGCGCTGGCAACTGATCGACTCGCTGCGATCCGACGCGCGCTACGCCGAGGCCCTGGCCGCTGCCGACGCCATGCTTGCCTGGCAGTCGACCGCCCTCGATGCCGGGCATCCGAATCGCCTGCTCACCGAGGTCCGTCGCATCGACCTGCTGCGCAAGACCGGCCACGCGACCGACGCCGTGAGCGCGGCGCAACGGCTGTCGGGACTCGTCGCTCGCCTCTACGGACCGGCGAGCAGCTTCACCGCCACGGTCCTGAACGCCCACGCCGGCGCCCTCCTCGCGACCGGCAACGTCCCATCGGCCACCGAGCAGTTTGCTGCGGCGCTGGAGGCTTCCCGCCTGTCGCTCGGCGCGGACCACGCCAACACCTTGCGCACGCACTACAACCTCGCCGATGCCACGGCCCGCCTGCCCGACCGGCAGGCCGAGGCTACCCGCCTGTTCGAGGCGCTGTTGCCCCGGATGGCGGATCGCTACGGTGCGAACGACGAGATGACGATCATGACGCGCCTGCGCTTCGGAGAGCACCTGGAGCAGTCCGGGCGCGCCGGTGCCGCATTGCGCCTGCTTTCCCTGCCGGAGGTCGAGACGGTCGATCAGCTCGCCGGAACCCTGAACCGCACCGAGTACCTGGACACGCTCGCTCGTCTGCTGTCCTCGCCCGCATGCGCGGATCCCCGCGCGATCGAACCGGAGGGCGTGACCGCCTGCGAGCGCGCTCGCCACTGGCTCGCGGCTCGCGCTGCGGGATCCGCGGCGGCGCCGCCTTCCGTTGTGAATTAACACCCCGTAACATTGGGTGCGGCCACGGCAACACGCCGTGCACAAAAATAACTGATTCGCGAGACCCGCAATCGTCGCGTCAGCCAGCGACGACGCCGGTCGTCCTTTGCCGAATTCCGGGCGTCGAGCCCACCCTTCCGAGGATCCACACATGCGCAAGTTCCCGACCGCCCTCGCGGCGTTCGTCCTGCTGTCGCAGGCCCCCGTCACCGCCCTGGCCACCGATCCGCCGCCGGACTCCTGCGCCCTCGACCCGGTCGGCAAGAGCCTCTGCCCGGTGTCGACGGCAAAGGTCATCTGCAAGCGCATGCCGCAGCGATATACCTGCCTTCCGCCGGACGCCCCGCCGCTGCCGATCAGCCTGCACTGCGACAACGTCGGCGGCTACTACCAGTGCGAGGCCTACCCGCAGAGCGAACGGGACATCCTGACCTACCAGTGGAATTCGAGCGGAAACGTCGCCGTCGCGCTGGCCTATCCGACACCCGACGGCAACACGCCGATCGTCAACGTCACCTGCCTCGACCGCTACAACGGAACGCTGCAGGTGGTCATCCATCACGGCACCGGGGTCGCCACGAAGAGCACCACCATCTCCTGCCCCGCCGCCGCACAGCCCAACTGAGTCGCGCCGGCGGCAACGTCCGGGGTCGGACAACGGACACGCCCCGGATGAAAATTTCTGATCCGCCGCGTCCCTTCCCGTCGCGTCACCGGGTGAGACCGCAGAAATCCAGTCTCGCCCCCGCGCACTTCCATCGACGTCGGCCATTCCGGCCGGCGCTGGGTGCGCTTCACCTGAATCGACGAGGAACTCCATGAACAAGCTGCTCTCCGCTCTCGCCATCGCTGCCATCGGCCTCGGCCTCGGCTCCGCTCCGGCTCCGGCCCACGCGGCCACCGGCCTCGAAAAGGTCCGCCTCGGCTGCTACGTCGACACGTTCGCCTACGACCAGCTGGTCGAGGGCTACTGCGGTGCGCTGTGGTATCCGGGCACCGCCAACGCCAACACGGTGGCGGTGTTCGAAGTCACCGGCCAGCTGACGGGCCCGACCTATTCCTACTCCTGGTCGAAGACCGGCTGTGGCAATTCGCCGCAGTGCGCGGTGCCGATCCACGCGGTGCCGGCCCAGACGATCCCGATGAAGGTCCGGGTGAAGAACCTCAACACCGGCTTCTACGTCGACGTGACCGCCACCGCCGAATACGCCAGCGGCTACAACTGAGGGCTTCCGGCGGGGCGTCGCCGCGACGCCCCGCTGCCACCGCTGCGACGCAACGGCGCAGCGGTCGCTTCAGGCGGCGCCGCGCGAGCCCGCACGCCAGGAATTGACGATCCGGCAGAACAGCTCGGCCGTCTGCTCGGCGTCGTACACCGCCGAGTGCGCTTCGCTGCCCTTCCACTCGATGCCGGCAGCCTGCACCGCCTTCGACAGCACCGTCTGCCCGTACGCGAGCCCGGCGAGGCTCACCGTGTCGAAGGTCGAGAACGGATGAAAGGGGCTGCGCTTGTGGCCGGTCCGCTGGATCGCGGCATTGACGAAGGACAGGTCGAAGGAGGCGTTGTGACCCACCAGGATCGCGCGGCTGCAGTCGTACTCGCGCATCGCCTGCCGGACCGGCTTGAAGATGTGGTCGAGCGCATCGCGCTCGGGCAGCGCGCCGCGGAACGGATGGGTCGGGTCGATGCCGTTGATCTCGAGCGCGCGCGGCTCGATGTTGGCGCCGGGGAAGGCCTCGACGTGGGTGCTGATGGTCGGCAGGGCATGCACCCGGCCGTCCGCATCCATGCCGATCGGCACCGCGGCGATCTCGAGCAGCGCGTCGCGCTGGCAGTCGAAGCCGCCGGTCTCGACATCGACCACCACGGGAAGAAAGCCGCGGAAGCGCTCGGCGAGGCGCGGCGAAAAGGAAGCAGTCATTCCGACAGGATATCGCACGGCGGATTTCGTCGACGGCCGGAACCGCTCTTCCGTCGGCGCGCGCCGACCGGATAATCGGAGCCCGCGGATGCGCCGCGGACGCGCAGGACCTGGACATGATCCATCGACGCCATCGAATCGGCTGGCTCGCGCCGCTGGCACTGCTGTTGTCGGGTTGCGGCGCCGGCACGGCAACGCGCCCGGACCTCGCGCGGCTGTACGCGGTCGCCACGGCGAGCACGGCGCAGCCGCCGGTGATCGTCATCCACGGCGTGCTCGGCTCGAAGCTGCGCCGCGCCGACGGCAGCGAGGTGTGGCCCGGGGGCCTGTCGCGCCTGGCCTTCTCCAGCTACCCCGAACTGGCCCTGGAGATCGATCCGGAGACGCTGGAGGGCAAGGCGAACGACCTGGTGCCCTATTCGATCTTCGACTCCGCCGCCGGCAACGACTTCTACGGCGCGATCCTCGCGACCCTCGAGGGCGCCGGCGGCTATCACCGGGGCGTCCCGGGAAGTCCCGCCACCGCCGACGAGAAGCGCGACTATGTCTTCCTCTACGACTGGCGCCGCGACGACGTCGAGACCGCGGCGAAGCTCGGCGAGCTGATCGCGCAGATCCGCCGTGACTACCGGGATCCGGCGCTGAAGGTCGATATCGTCGCCCACTCCAATGGCGGCCTGGTGGCGCGCTATTACGCCCGCTATGGCGCGCGCGACGTCTGCGACGGCGACGACTTCAGGATGGACCAGTCCGGAGCGTCCGACATCCGCCGGCTGATCCTGCTCGGCACCCCGAACTTCGGCTCGGTGCGTTCGCTGACCGGCCTCATCGACGGCGCCGAAGTCGGCTTCCGCAAGATCCCGCCCGAGGTGCTCGCCACCATGCCGAGCGCCTACCAGCTGCTGCCGCACGCGCTGAACAGCTGGATCATCACGCCGTCCGGGGACGACCTCGATCGCGACGTGTTCGACGTCGAGACCTGGCGGCGCTTCGAGTGGTCGATCTTCGACCCGGCCGTGCGCCAGCGGGTGATCGCCGCCGCCCCGGATCGCGCCGCCGGCGAGCGCAGGCTGGCGACGCTCGAGCGCTACTTCGAGAAGCGCCTCGAACGCGCGCGCCGCTTCACCTGGTCACTCAGTGTCGCCGACGCTCCGGGCGGCGTCCGCCCGATCGTGTTCGGTGGCGACTGCGAGCTGACGCCGGCGCGGGTGCTGGTGGAGGAGGACGGCGGCGATTCGGTGCTGCGCTTCTATCCGAAGGAGATCAAGCATCCCGTGCCGGGTGTCGACTACGACGCGCTTATGCTGGAACCCGGCGACGGCACCGTCACCAAGGCCTCCCTGCTCGCCCGCGACAGCCTCGATCCGTCGGTGAGGCGCCACGAGTGGAGCCACTTCCCGCTCGACTACGCGTTCTTCCTGTGCGAGCGCCACGATCGCCTGACCGGCAATCCGAGCTTCCAGGACAATCTGCTGCAGGCGCTGTTGAGTGTCGATCGCTGAACGGCGAAGGCCGAGGGCCCAGTGAAGCGAGGTGCTCGCCGTCGGGGCCGTCACGCCGCGATCGCGAGGATGCGGCCGTCGCGATCACGAGCCGCGCTCGATCGTCGAAAGAGGATTCCGTTCAAAGCACGGAACATGCCCTGCTGCTGACCCACTGGGCCCTCTCGGAGCGGCACTCGGAAGCGAATCGGCGTCGCCGCGAGCTCGCTCAGCGCGACCCGGATGTCGGCCTCACTGGGCACGTCGATGAGACGCGCGGCCGAGCCTCGGCACCCACCGTTCAGTCCAGGCGCTTCCGGAACCTCAAGGTCGCCAGTGTCAGCATCACCAGGGCGAACAGGCCGAGCGCCCGCAGCTCGCC
>JBGAPI010000013.1:0-107255 GCA_044221335.1 Ahniellaceae bacterium | reverse complement strand
AAGACCATCGAGCAGCGAACTCTTCCCACGCCCGTTGATTCCAGCGATCACGGTGAAGCGATTGGACAACTGGAAGCGCCGCTCACCGGCGAACCCACGAAAGTTGGTGACCGTGAGCTCGCGGACCTTCATGCTGCCGCCCCCACGTCGAGCCGGCCGGTCACCGCGGCGGCGATGAGTGCGGAGCGGCGCTCAGTGAGCAGCGCGATTGTGCGCTCGATCGCCGCACGCACTGAGTCGAGCTTCGCGGTCGAGCGCGCGATGTGCTCGACAATTGCCTGACGCTCACCGTCAGGCGGAAGCGGGACTTCCATATTGCTAAGGGTTTCGACTGTGAGTTGGTTAATGGTAGACGTCCCAAAAGCGCCAGCTTGGTACTCAAACAGAGGCGAATTGAAAACGTGAAACAGGTACGAGTTGTACTTGCCCCTGAACACAGTCATAAACGCGCCAAAAGTCATTGCTTCTGATTCAGCGTCGATCAGGGCGCACTTTCCGATGAGCGCCCGACTCCCGCTTCGGGAACAGATGAGAATGTCGCCGCGACGAGTCATAAGCTCGGGAGGAATGGCAGTAGTTACGAAGACGTTGTCATCAAGGACAATCCGTCGTTCCTGCACGTTAGACGCTCGAAGTACGAGGACGCCAGAGCCATCCATCACTGCGTCGGCTGGCGCGTAGGTCAGCCCAATGATGGCTTGTCCGAGATACTTAAGACGCTTGGTTTCCCAATGCGCCGGGATCTCACCCATCCACGGCACACCGGAATCCCGCAGCTTCACCTTTGGATCGAGCCCGCGCGTGACGGCGGTGGCGATGATGGCCTTGCGCTTCTCGGCGAGCAGGTCGATTAGTCGTTGCTTCGCAGCAACCAGTGCATCGAGCCGCGCAGTCTCGCTCTTGAGGTACGCGGAGATCGCGCGCTGCTCCTCAAGCGGAGGAACTGCGAGCAGGACATTGCTTACCTCCTCAGCAGAGATGCCCGGCTGGGCGGCCGACTGGCTGAGTCGATTGAGATTGAGGTACCGGAGCAATTCACCTAGCCAAGTCAGGTCGACGTTACCAAGCCTCGTGACGACGACCGCGTGTTCGGAGGCCCAGAAGCGGTCCTTCGCGTAGTTTACGTTGCCGCAGAGCGCTCCCTGACGACCGATGAGCACGAACTCGCCCTCATGCGTGTAATCGCCGGTGTACCCCCGTAGGCCGTTCCCGCCGTAAACGGGGAAGTCGCCTTCGTCCATGATCGAGTCAGCGGTGATGGACTCGCCGCTCCGAAGTGATGCGACGTGCTTCAGCTTCTTCCGCGACCAGTGCTTCGGCGCGATCTTGGTCCACTGGTCGATGAACATCACGCGACCACCTCGCGAAGCAGACGGAGCACCTCGTCTTCGGCTCTCTGAAGGTCGGTGTCGATGTCGTGCAGCGACCGAGGTGGTGTGAAGGTGAAGAAGTAGCGATTGAAGCTGATCTCGTAGCCCGGCTTGGCCTTGCTCTCGTCGATCACGACCGCCTTGCCATCCTCAACGCCGATGCCCGGCATCCACGCGTCGGGGACGTGCGGCTTCACCTCACGTTCGAAGTAGACAGCGATGTCCTCCTTCAGCGGCACATTCTCGAAGTCACGCAGGTCGGCGTCGGCCTCGAAGCCCGACCCACGCCCTCCGGCCGGGACGGCCTCGGCCATCGCCTCGCGCTGCGTGAACACGGAGCGAAACAGCTTCTGCTCGGTCGCCTTCCAGCGGCTCCCGCGCTTCTTCAGCAGCGCCTCGATCTCGTCCCACGTCGCGGGCCAGTCCAGGCGCGGCTCGCGGCCGAGCGCCTTGTCGATGGCCTGCACGTCGTCGAGCAGGTGTGGGCAGGCGTCGAGGAAGCGCGCCTTGTCGTCCGTCGTCATCTGGTAGCGCAGGCGCAGCGGGCGCTCGATGGTGACGCGGGTATAGCCGAAGTCGGCGTTGTCGAAGATCTTGGAGCGCGGGCCCTCTTCGAACTTGCCGTAGAGGCGCACGACCTCGTCGATCTGCGCGATGGTCATGTGCCGCCGCTTGTCGCCGAGGCTGCGCTTGCTGTCCTCGCTGCCGCCCGCGGTCCACACATCGCGCGCGTCGAGGAGCTGCACCTTGCCCTTGCGCCGCTTCTCCTTGCGGTTGGTGACGACCCAGACATAGGTGCCGATGCCGGTGTTGTAGAACATCGACTCCGGCAGCGCGACGATGGCCTCGAGCCAGTCGTTCTCGAGGAGCCAGCGACGGATCTCGCTCTCGCCCGAGCCGGCACCGCCCGTGAACATGGGCGAGCCGGAGAAGACGATCGCGAGCCGCGAGCCCTCCTTGTGTTCCTTCGGCTTCACGTCTTCGCGCTTGCTCCACATGTGCTGCAGGAACAGCAGCGCGCCATCGTTCACCCGCGGCAGGCCGGCGCCGAACCGGCCGTCGAAGCCCAGCTTCTCGTGCTCCTTCACCACCTCCTTCTGTTGCTTCTTCCAGTCGACGCCGAACGGCGGGTTGCTCAGGAAGTAGTCGAAGGTTTCGGCCGGGAACTGGTCGTCGGTGAAGATGTCGCCGAATCGCACGTTGTCGCCGCCGCCATTATGGCTGACCTCCTTCATCAGCATGTCGGAGGCCGCCGTCGCGAAGGCGCGCTTGTTGTAGTCCTGACCGTAGCCGTAGAGCCGGGCCTCGCCGTTGTGCTCGCGCAGATAGCGTTGCGCCTCGGCCAGCATGCCGCCGGTACCGCACGCCGGGTCGAGCAGTTTGCGCACCGTGCCCGCCGTCGCCAGAAGCTCGTCGTCGTGGATGAACAGCAGGTTGACCATGAGTCGGATCACTTCGCGGGGCGTGAAGTGATCGCCAGCCGTCTCGTTCGCGAGCTCGTTGAAGCGGCGGATGAGGTTCTCGAAGATCAGTCCCATCTGCTCGTTCGGCACGATCGAGGGGTGCAGATCGACGTCGGCGAACTTCGACACCACGAGAAATAGAATGTTGGCCTCGTGCATCCGCTCGATCTCGGCCTCGAACTCGAAGTAGTCGAAGATCCGGCGAACGTTGGCTGAGAACCCCTTGAGGTAGCTCACCAGGTGCTTATTGATGTTGTCCGGATCACCCTTCAGCTTCGCGAAGTCGAGCGCCGAGTGGTTGTGGAAGTGCTGACCGGCGACCTTGTTGAGCTTGGTGTCGAGGGCGTCGCCGGTGAGCTTGCCGCCCTTGGCACGCGCGTACTCGGCGACCACCGTGTCCCGCGTCGGCGCGAGCACGCAGTCGAAGCGCCGCAGCACCGTCATCGGCAGCATCACCCGCTCGTACTGGGGCGGACGATAGGGCCCGCGCAGGAGGTCGGCGATCTGCCAGATCAGGTTCGAGAAATAGGTGTGGTCCGCCATGTATCGTTTCCTTTATGGGCGCCTATTCTGTCGGATCGCAGCTGCGCTGAGTTATCGACGAGCGCGCTTCTGGATCGAGGGCGAGGCCGATCGATAGCGCTGCATCCCTCCGCCAGATCGTCAGGCGTGACGCTTAGCCGCTCGCATCGTTGAGGCACGGCCTAGTGGTCATGAGGCCGACCTAGCCCGGAGTCGTGGGCACAGACATGGGCACAGGATGGGCACGGACTTCAGGTCGTTTCAAGAAATCGCGACTAGCGATCTCACAACCGATTGATCTGCAAGAGGAAGAAGTGGCGCGCCCGGAGGGACTCGAACCCCCGACCACCAGGTTCGAAGCCTGGTGCTCTATCCAACTGAGCTACGGACGCGTTGCTGGCGCGGAGTCTAGCGAGGCGCGCGGTTCAGCGTCAGCACGCCGCGACTTGCGGGTGTCGACGTCGATGTCGTCAGCCGATGCGACCCGACTCGCCGTAGTGCAGCCAGACCTCGGCCTGCTTCTCGGAGCTGAACACGCGGGATTCCTGGCCCAGTTCGCGGGCTTCCATCTCGCCGTGCTCGAGATCGGCGAGGCGGCGCGAGTCGGAGACCACGAGTGCGGTGCGCACGCCCTCGAAGCCGCTGCCGATCAGCGCGCGCATCAGGGTGCGCTGTTCCTCGGCGCTGGGCAGGGGGCCGGTGAGCCTGCTGACGACCAGCAGGCGTTTCGCGCCGCGGCTGCGGGTCAGCTCGCCGATCGCGCGCCAGACGGCGATCCCGGACTCGAAGTCGCCGCGGTGGCCGGCGATCTCGATGCGCAGGTAATCGCCGCGGGAGTCGGAGCGGGCGATGTGCGGGCCGGGAGCGGGGAGCGGCTTCAAGGGTGGGTGCGGGTGCCGTGGTGTGCGTCGTTCGACGGGAGTCTAGCGAGGCGGGGTGCTCGGGGTGTGCTTTCGGCGGCGTGACGACGATCCTCGACCATCGTGATCGGTGACGGTCGCGACTTCCGCCGCTTCCATCCAACGGGACGCTTGATGGAGCCTCATCTCCCGGGCTTCGAAGTCGGTGCATTGCACCAACGACCCTCGCCCGGTACCGCGTACCGGGTCGCCTGCTGACGGCGGGTATTCCCGCCGGCCGCCTTTCGGGACAACTTCGCGGGTCGCGCGTGCTCCCGGCGCGCGGTGACTCCTGGGGGCTGGCGCAGCGGCTTCGTTGGCTGCCGACCGCGCCACGCCATGGATGGGGTGGGGGCTCCTACAATGCGGCGATGACCCAGGTCGCAGCGAACGGAATCCAGATCGAGGTCGAGACCTTCGGCGATCCGGCGCGGCCGGCGGTGCTGCTGGTGATGGGGCTCGGCATGCAGCTGATCGCGTGGCCGGAGGCGTTCTGCCAGCGGCTGGTCGCGGCCGGCTACTTCGTGATCCGTTTCGACAACCGCGACATCGGGCTGTCCTCGCGGATCACGGCGCGAACGCCGGTGCGGATCGGCGCGGCGCTGCTGCGCTACTGGATGCACCTGCCGGTGCGGGCGCCCTACACGCTGTCGGAGATGGCCGCCGACAGCGTCGGCGTGCTCGATGCGCTGAGGATCGACGCCGCCCACGTGGTCGGCGTGTCGATGGGTGGGATGATCGGGCAAGTGATGGCGGCCGAGCATCCGACCCGGCTGTTGACGCTGACCTCGATCATGTCGACCACCGGCAGCCGCTGGCTGCCGCCGCCGAGCCCGAAGATCGCGCGGCTGATGCTGTCGAAGCCGCCGGTGGATGCGGCCGAGGCGGAGATCGTCGAGCGCTACGTGCGGCTGTTCCAGGCGATCGGCAGTCCGGGCTTCCCGACACCGCCGGAGGAACTGCGCGAGCGCATCCGCCGCGGCATCAGGCGCAGCTACGACCCGGCCGGCAGCGCGCGCCAGCTGCTGGCGATCATCGCGTCGGGCGACCGCTCGGCGCAGATCCGCGCGATCCGCACGCCGACGCTGGTGATCCACGGCACCCACGACCCGCTGGCGCCGCCGGCGGGCGGCCGCGACACCGCGCGCAAGATTCCCGGCGCGCGGCTGGTGATGGTGGAGGGGATGGGGCATGACCTGGCGGCGGGCGTGCTGTCCAGGATCGAGGATCCGGTCATCGCGCACTTCGCCGCGTCACGATCGAACTGACTTCCGATTCGGGGGGAGCCCGGGGATGGCCCGCGCGCGACCGCGCGCGGGCCATCCGACGCTCATTGCGACTTCGGTTTGCGCGATTCGTCGACGTTCGGCTTCGGGGGATCGCTGGGGCCGTCGACCACCACGCGAATCTTCCCGGTTCCATCGGCATTGACGACCTGCTGGATCTGCGACATCGCCGACCGGCTGTTCCCGACGCTGTCTCCCGAGCGCGTCGTCCCCGCGGCGAAGCAGCCCTTCACGTCCTTCTTGGTGTTGCCGGAGTGGATCTGGATGTTGCGGAACTTCGGGGTGTTCTGCAGCTCGATCCGAAAGCCCTTCGGGCCGTCCGTGCGCACCTTGCCGCTGTAGGTTCCCTCCTGCAAGGGCTTCTTGTCGCCGTTCTGACCCGCATGCTGGGTCTCGAGGGTGTAACCCTCGAAATGCTCATCGGTGCGATCGCTGGTCACCGTGATCCGCGACGTCACGGTCGAATCCGAATAGGTATCGCGCGAGATGTGGATGACGACTTCGCGGCCATCCGGGTCCGTGTAGCGATACGGATTGCCGTTGGCATACCAGTAGCGGCTGAATCCGGACGCCTTCGCCGGGTCCGCGACCACCGGATCGACGGACAGGAACCGCCCGATCGACGCATCGTAGTAGCGCTGCTGCATGTAGGTGAGGCCGGTACCGCCGTCCATCACGTGGCCGGTGTAGCCGATGCCGGTGAACGCGGGCTTGCCGATCACCGCACCGTAGGGCTCGTAGTCGTTGCGCTCGATCAGCTGCCCGTTGCTGCCGGTCACGGCGACCGGGCTCCCCAGCGCGTCGGTGTGCTGATACTTCACCGCGAGCACCGCGTTGCTCGGCCAGTCGTGATCGACCTCCGCGATGACGCTGCCGTTGAGGTAGATGTTCTCGTGCGTCTTCTCGCCACCGGACTTGTCGTAGCTGAAGAGGATCTGTCCGGCGCTGCTGTAGAACGACAGCGCGTCGCTGCCCGGCTTGCTCTGCTGGACGCGGCGACCGCGGCCGTCGTAGCGGTAGGTCTCGCTGCCGAGGGCGCCGCGCAGCCGGTTGCCGAAGTCGAAGGAGAAGGCCTGGCCGTTCTTCGAGCTGAGGTTGCCCTGGGCGTCGTACCCGAGGCTGACCAGCGTGGTCCCCGCCGTGTTGCGGATCGCCGTCAGGCGGTTGTTGGCGTCGTAGACATAGTTCGAGTAGTCCTTGACCCCGGTCAGCGTCCACGAGCGGAGGTTGTCGAGCGCGTCGTAGCTGTAGCGGTGCCAGCAGTCGCCACCGAAGGTGCAGGAACCGGTCGAGGTCAGGCGGTCGAGGTTGTCGTAGGTCATCCAGCGACCGAACATGCCGTTCCCGCTGTCGCGGGCGTGGTCCCAGATGGACGCGAAGTTGCCGTTGGCGTCATAGGAGTACTCGTAGTCCATCGCCGCACCGTCGCGGACCCGGGCCGGAAGCTGGCGGGCGTTCTGCGTCATCGTGTGGACGATGCCGTTGCCGTAGGTGAACTGCTTCAGCGTGCCGTTCGGGTGATAGCTGGCATTGCTGGCGTAGGCGACGTTGTTCTGGTCGCGCACCTGGGTCACCTGGCCGAGCGCATTCGGAGCGAAGTCGAGAACGAGGCCGGTCGGATAGCTCAACCAGCGCTCGAAGCCGTTGGCGTCATAGCTGTGGCCGACGCTCCAGGTGTACCAGCCGGTCTGCGCGATCGACTCCGTCTGCAGCAGGCGGCGGACGTCGTAGGCGTAGCTGTTGACCACCGGCTGGGTCCGGCCGGCGCCATTCCACGTCGTGATCGCATTCGACAGACCATCCTTCTCGTAGGTCCAGGACTGGTCGCCGCGACCATCGGGGAAGGCCAGAGTGAGGAGGCGGTTGCGGGCGTCGAAGCTGCGGTCCACGCGACGACCGGAACCATAGGCGGCGGCGTAGCTGCAGTCCGTGGTGGAGTTGAAGCTCGCGTCGCTGCCGGACAGTCCCGCGGCCATCCAGGCCGGATTGTTGGCCGCGTCGTAGCCGGTCACCGTGACGCCGGTCTCCGGCTCGATCGTCTTGCACAGCTGAGCGTTGCCGTCGTAGACGTAGCGGCGCTGCTGCGAGACGCTGTTGTCGGCGGCGCGCTGGGTCATCGCCAGCGGCCAGCCGAACCGCGGATGGCGGGCGACTTCGACGACCTTGCCTTCCGGCTGCAGGCTCTGCACCGGCAGGTCGAAGTTCGGCGTGTCCCACGCGAGGAATCGCGTCGTGGTCGCCGCGCCGCGCGGATTGGTGATCCGCGTCTCGAGGCCGGTGGTGTACTCGGTGACGGTGGCCAGCACGCCGAGCTCGCTGTCCTGCTCGCTGCGGGTCGGACGGCCGAGGGCGTCGTACACAGTCCGCGTGCCCTGGGTCACCGTGGCGATGTCGCCGACATCGCGGGTCGGATACGAGGTGAACAGCAGCTGGCCCTTGCTGTCGTAGCGCTTCACCACCTGCGACAGCGAACCGGCCACGTCGCCGGCGTCGTACTTCTCTTCCAGCACCGGGCGCAGCAGGGCGTCGTAGTACAGCGTCGAGTAGCCCGATCCGGTGTGGTTGCTGGCGCGCCAGTGGCCACCGGCGATGCCGTGCTCGGCGCTGGCGACGAACTGCAGGTCCATGACCGTGGGATTCCAGCGACTGGCATCGCAGATGCCGGGCGTGCTCGCCGACGGATAGGTCACCAGGTTGATCCGGCCGACATTGTCGTAGCCGTAGCAGGTCTTGCTGCCCGTCTCGTCGGTCAGGGCGGTGATCCAGCCGAGATCATTGACCGTGGCGGACTTGCTGCTCCCGGTGGGTGCTTCCGCGGTCGCCGGGTAGCCGATCGTTCCCGGAATGCCGCGCTTCCAGTTCGACAGCGAGGTGACGTTGCCGCGCCCGTCGGTCACGCTCGCGAGGGTGCCGTCGGGGTTGTAGGCCAGCGTCTGCTGCAGCTTGCCGAACTTCTTCGTCCATTGCGGCTGTGCCAGCGCGGTATAGCCGGTCTCGGACTCCACCATGCCGGTGTCGACGTTGGTGGTCCTCGCCACCTGCCCGATCACCCAGCGCCCGAGGTCGTGGAAGTAGTCGATGACGTCGGTGCGGGCGTTGCCCTGGCTGTTGCCACGCGTCGTGCGGGTCGGGTGCGCGAAGGCGTCGAAGCTGTCGATGACCGAGCTGAAGGTGACGCCGCCACGGACCGTGGACGTCGCCTTCTGCGGTCGCAGCGCGGTACTCGCCCACGGATCGCCGTATTCGGTGGCTGTCACGCCGACAAGATCCGGAAACGGCTGGTTCGGCGCCTCGGTGTTGGAGACGTAGCTGTAGCTCGTGCGCGACAGCACGGTCGCGCCCTGGCGGGTCTCGACCGCGAGCAGCTGACCCTCGTCGATGCCGTAGTTCTTGCCGAAGGTGCTGACCGTGCTCGAACCGTCCGGCTCGGTGACGGTGACGGTCTTGGTGACCGGCGTGCCGCTGTTCGCGCAGGTCCTGTCGATGCAGGCCTGCAGGTTGTCGTAGGCGTAGGTCCAGGTGCCATCGGGCATGCCCGGGCCCGACAGCGTCTTGCCGGTCAGCGACCAGACGTCCTTGAAGGCCGGATAGAGGTTGTGGTTGTTCTGGGCCTCGCGGTTCGACGTGTCGTGGGTGTCCCAGCTGAACGCGCACTCGCCCGGGGTGTTGGTGCGGCCATGGCGCATCGTCTTGAAGTTGAAGACCCCGCGGGCGCCCGAGGGATGACGCATCTCGAACGGCACCACCGCCGGCGACAGGTAGTGGTCGTAGGAGCAGAACGCGACCTTCTCCAGGACTTCGACCTGGATCTGCATCGGCGAGCCGCCGGGCGTCGAGGAGTAGCGGGTCTCATAGTGCTGCTCGTAGGCGACGTACGGTCCGGGATTCTGGCCGTAGCTCCACGCCGAGCCGTCCGGCAGCGTGACCCCGGTCAGATGGCCGCCGACATTGGCCTGCGGGTAGTCGACGTAGGCGTAGTTCCAGGTCTTGCCGTGGGCGGTCGCGCTGACGATCTGATCGTCGGCACCGTAGGTGAGGTCGATGCGGCGGCCGTCGCTGGCGGTGATGTCGAGCAGTTTGCGGCCCTGCCAGCGGTACTTGACCCAGTTGCCGAAGCGGTCCTCCACCTTGGTCGGATAGAGGCGCAGCTCGGAGCGGTTCTGCACGATCTCGGAGCCGGCCTTGATCGCCGGCGTGGAAAAGCCCGGATAGGTGAACGGCACCATCCAGTCGAAGGTGTACTTGTTGCCCTGCGGGTCGACCGCCCAGAAGCCCTCGCCGGCGTGGCCGCTGGCCAGCGTCGGCACACAGCCGAGGTACCACAGGCCCTTGGTGACCCAGCGCGTGCCGGGCAGCGTCGGACGGACCAGCTTGCTCGAGGTGGATGCGGTCAGCAGCAGCATCTCGCCGCCGCCGCCGGCGGCGCCGTTGAGGCTGTTGGCGATGTCCGGGGTCACCACGTCGCCGGCCTGCTGCGGCGCGCTGCAGCGCGCGGCGGAGCCGCCGACGACCCGCCAGTAGAAGTTCGGATCGGCCGGCGCGTTCCAGCCGCTGCTGGTCGTCGAGATGTTGGACAGATACGGCAGGTCGAGGTCCCAGTCGCCGAACAGTGCCTGCTGCCCGGCATTGCTGGTCGAGCCGACGGCGAGCTTGCGCTTCACCGCGACCGGCAGCGCGTTGTTGCCCGGCAGGTCGATGTCGGTGGCGGAGAACGAGGTCGTGCCGTCGAACAGGTTCACCTGCTCGCCGAACAGGTCGGGGCCCAGCGCGCTGATCGTCTGCCGGGACTTGATCCGGTTGCCGTACTCCTGGCCCCATTCGACCTGGGCGTGGGAAGCGGCCGACCAGACGAGCGTGATCGCCGCCGCGAGGGCGGTGAGTTGCGTCTTCATGTCGATTCCATGGTTGCGTGGCACCGTCGTCGAGCCGCGTGCGGTTGCAGCGCGGCCCTCCGTATCGACGGCTTGGGCAGGGAATCGGAAGGCGCGGGAAAGATCGATCAGCGGCCGATGTCGCGCGGTGGGCAGGCCCACAAACGACGACGCCCGGAGGCGGGGAAACCGCCATCCGGGCGTCGCGAGTGACGTCGGCGAGTCACCGCGGTTCGTGCCTCACTGCGGGGGGCAGCTCACGAGCATGGAGGTCGAGCTCGACAAGTTGTTCGGACCGATCAGCGTCACGTAGATCCGGCCGACGTAGTTCGGCGGCAGGCAGTTGACCGTGAACATCGACTGCGTGGTGTTCGCGATCGGCGTGCCGGAAACGCCGCCGCTGAAGCTCCAGGTGTAGCGGATCTCCGCGCCCTGCGGATAGGCCTCGCAGGTCGCGGTGCCGAGTCCCTCGGAGCAGTCGAGCTGCTGCTGCGGCGGCGGGTTGATCCGCGGCTCGCAATGGCGCAGCCACGGCCCGATCTTGCCCGGCCGCTCGATGGTGCAGTCGTCCGGCTGGGCGGCGGTGACGAAATCGAGTGGCGTCATCGCGGAGAACTTCTGTGTCTCGGGACACTGCTCGGGCGGAACCTGCTGCAGGTCGGGGCAGGTCGGCGGCGGGCCGGACGCGAGGGCGGAGCCGGCGGCAAGGGCGGCGACGGCGACAGCGGCGCAGCGCGAAGGGTGGATGCGGTTCATGGGCAGGTTCCGTGGCAATGAATGGGGGGCGTCGACGATCGCCGAGGCGGGACGTCGCGCTGCAGGAATCGGAATCGGCGGGAAAAGTCGATCAGTTTCTCACGGAGGGGCGCCCGGGGGCGACGTCTGCTCGAGCAGCGCGGCAGCTTCCCCGCAGGACGGGCGCGGTCGTTTCGCGCAGTCGGCGCCGCGGTGGGCGATCGCGAGCTGCTCGCGGAAACGCGCCTGATTGCCCGGGGTCGACTGGCCGTATCCCGATCGCGGGTCGGGCTCCAGCAGCACGGCCAGGGCGGCATCGCCGCGCCCGGCGTCGTTGAGGAACTGGGCCAGGGCGGTCCGGTACAGCATCGCGATATTGCTGCTGGCGCCGAAGGTCCGCAGGCCGTTGGTGAACGCGTTGCGCAGGTGCTCCTCGGTGGAGGCGGCGCGACCGCTGTCCGCCCATTGCGCCACCGCCAGGTTGTATTCCGACATGACCGTGGTCGGATGGCGAGGACCGAGCAGGTCGCGCTGGATCGCCAGCGCTTCGTCGAGCCGCGCCAGGGCCGGTCCGAGCGCACCGAGCTTGCGCAGCACGCGGCCGTGCGCGGTGCGTGCGGTCGCGGCGAACACGCTGTGCGCGCCGAAGCGGGCGTCGACGGCGGCGATCAGGGTGACCGCGTCGACGGAGGCCTTCGCGAGCTCGCCGGCCTGTTCCAGCGCGACCAGTCGTCGCAGCCGGGTGATCAGGGCGCGTGGATGCTCGCCGTCGGCCTGGCGCTGCCATTCCAGCATCCGATCGAGGGTCGCGAGGGCCGCGCGCGGGTCCTTGGCGGAGCGCTGCGCCTCCGCCAGCTGCCACTGCGCGGCGGTCGCGATCCGGTCGGTCGGGCCGCGGGCCTCGGTCATCGCGACGGCGCGTTCGGCGTCGGCGATCGCGTCCGCGGAGGAGTTGCGGAAGCTGACCAGCCGCGCCCGGGCGATGTACCACTCCGGCGGCAGCGCCGGCGTTTCCGCGGCCGCGCGCGTCAGCAGGCCCTCGGCAGCGTCGAAGCGGCCATTGTCGATCAGCGTCCGCGCCTCCAGGATCCAGTACGGCACCAGCACCGGACCGGTATGGGCGAGTTCGGCGTGGGTGCGCGCGGCGTGCGCCAATGCCGCGGCGCGGCCGTCCGAGCGCAGGCCCGAATGGATCTCGGCCAGCGTCCGGTACAGCGACGCCGCGATGTCCGGCTGGCGCTCGGCGACAGCGTCGATCGCGGGCTCGGCCGCCCCGAGCACGTCGCCGATGCGGGTGTCGACGCCGAGCGACTCCGAGGGATCGGCCGCGAGGAAGGCGTCCTCGAGGATGCCGAGCGCAGCCTCCGCCCGATCGCGCTCGAGCAGCGCCTGGTTGCGCTGCGCGCTGACTTCGAGCTGCTGCCGCCAGAGCACGACGACCGTCGTCGTCAGGCCGAGCACCAGGGTGGCGGCGAAGGCGACGCTGCTGCGATGGCGCCGCAGGAAGCAGCGCAGGCGGTAGCCGCGCTGGTCCGCGCGCGCCGCGATCGGCTGGTGCGCCAGCACCGCGGCCAGATCGGCATCGAGCTGGTCGACGCTGGCGTAGCGCCGGGCCGGGTCCTTCTCGAGGCACTGCTGCACGATCGCCTCGAGGTCGCCGGCGAGGCGTCGCTTCCAGGCGCCGGGCCGCAGTCCGAGCCGTGCCGCCGCGGACGGATCGTCGTCCGCGCGCTGCGCCATCGGCGGGGGGGCGGCCTCGAGGGTCAGCGCCTCGATCGCCGCGACGTCGAGACCGAGGAGCTCGAACGGCTCGCGTCCCGCCAGGAGCCGGTACAGCAGCAGACCGAGTGCGTAGATGTCGGTCGCCACCGACACCGCCTCGCCGCGGAACTGCTCCGGCGCGGCGCTCGCGGGCGACAGGAACCGCGGTTCGTCCGCACTCGGGTCCGGCTGGCGCAGGGGCCGCGCGATGCCGAAGTCGAGCAGCTTCGGCAGGCCGGCCCGATCGACCAGGATGTTCGAGGACTTGAGATCGCAGTGCACGATCAGCGCCGCGTGCGCGTGCCGCACGGCCGCGAGGACCCGGCGGAACACCGCCAGGCGGGCGTCGATGCCGAGCCGCTGCTGATCGCAATAGTCGACGAGCGGCTGGCCCTCGACCAGTTCCATCACGACGTAAGGGCGGTCCTGCGGGCCGAGGCCGGCGTCGAGGATCCGGCAGATGTAGGGATGCCGCAGCACGCCGAGATGGCGACGCTCCTCGACCAGGCGCGCGCGCGCGGCCGGGGCGAGGCCGGCGACCTCGATGAACTTCACCGCGACGCGCTGCTCGAACTGGCCGTCGATGCGCTCGCCCACGAAGACCCGGCCCATGCCGCCGGCGCCGAGCGGCGCGACGATGCGGTAGCGATCCAGCGCGACGCCGACCAGTGCGTGCTCCTCGAGCAGCGCGGCGGCGCGATCCGCGGCCGGACTGACGTCCCCGGTGTGGACGCCGGCGGCGTCCAGCGCAAGCAGTCGCTGGACCCGCGCGGCCAGGGCCAGGTCCCCGTCCGCCAGCTCCCGCACCAGCGCCTCGCGCTCGGCGGCCGGCCGCGCCAGCGCGGCCTCGAAGATCGACCGGACGCTCGCCATCGCTCAGGCGTCGGGGGCGCTGTCGCGCAGATGGTCCGCGAGGAAGGACTTGGCGAAGCGCCACTGGCGCCCGACGGTGGCGACCGAGCTGCCCATCTCGTCGGCGATGTCCTGCACCGACAGTCCGACCAGGACCTTCAGTTCGGCCACCTGGGCCGACTCGGCGTCCTCGCGTTCGAGTGCCGTCAGTGCCCGTTCGATCATGCTCCAGTCGACGAAGCCCTCCGCACTCGCTGGCGCCTGGGCACCGCCCTCGGCGTCGTCCAGCGACACGACGTAGGACGCGCCACCGCGCTTCTGCGCGCCCCCTTCACGCACCAGGTCGACCAGCAGCCGGCGGATCACGGTCGCGACGATCGCCATGAAGTGGCGGCGGTCGCGCCAGTCGACGTCCTGGATGCCAGTCAGCCGGAGGTAGGCCTCGTTCGCAAGCTCGGTGGTCTGCAGCGCCAGCCCGCGGGTCCGGCGCAGCTGCCCCGCCGCGATCTCCTTCATCAGCGGGTAGCACTCCTGCACCAGCGCGCGCTCGGCGTCGCGGTCGCCGGAGCGCCAACGGTCGAGGAGGACGGTGAAGTGGTCGCTGCGAGGCAGGCGTTCGATCACGGCGATGCGCGGTACGGCGGCGACGATGCCGCCTCGGATCGCCCGATTTTAGCAGGGCCTCCGCCCGCGCTCTCCCGTGCCGGAGGGTGGATGCGCGCCGCCGGCCTCGGCGGCGATCCGGGCGCCGGCTTCGCCGGAAGATCCGCGCCGCGGCCGCCCCTACTCGAAGCCGTTGGCGAAGGCCTCGTCGTACTCGTAGGCGCCACGATCGATCTTGCTGCCCGCCACCCGCGGCAGGTTGTCGAAGTCCACCTCCACGATGCTGCCGCTGGGGCTGACGCCGGTGTTGCGCAGCGGCGAGTCGGTGCGCGGACGGAAGTCGACGATGCTGGTGAACCCCGGGTCGACGCTGAGGTTGTTGATGTCCGCGGCGCCGGCCGGCAGCGGCGCGCGCTGGCCGATCAGGTTGTTGAGCAGCGCCTCCGCCGGAGCGTTCGCCAGCAGGTCGTAGCCGTTGCCGGTGCCGTTGTTCCACAGCACGTTGTTGGTGACCCAGAAGAAGTCGCCGGCGAGCCCGGTGATCTGCAGGCCGCCCGGGCCGCCGCCGGCGCCGAACTGCGGATTGTTGGCGATGGTGTTGTTGCTGACATAGCTGATCGAACCGCCGAGCGACTTCAGGAACACCGCCCCCGCGGTGTTGCCGTTGTCGGCGAACACGTTGCCGCGGACGTAAACGGTGGCGCTGCGCGCGGTCAGCGCCAACGCGCTGCCGCTGCCGCCGATGCGGTTGCACAGGCGGAACTCGTTGCGGTCGATCAGGATGGTGGCGTCGGAACTGCCGTCGGTCTCGATCGCGAGGCAGGCGGAGGGGCCGCCGCCGGCGGACAGATCGCCCTGGCGCAGGCTGACGTTGTTGATCTCGAAGCGGGTCGCGGCGCCGGTCTGCAGGAACACGCTGAACAGCTGGCCGACACCGCCGGCGCTGATCACGGTGTCGTCGGGGGAGCCGCCCTGCGTGGAGCAGGAGCCGCCGACGTCGCGCCAGCCGCCGCTGATGCTGAGATCGGAATTCGCCGAGTAGCTGAGCGACACCGCGCTGCCGCTCGCCGCGGGCACCGAGTAGAAGCCCGGGTGCAGGCGGATCTCGGTTGCCGAGGCGCTGCTCGCCGCGGCGATCAGCGCGTTGCGCAGCTGCGCGGCCGTGCTGATGCACAGCACTTCCGCGTGGCACGCCGGACTGGCAGCGGCGGCAAGGGCGGTGGCGAGAGCGAGGCGACGGAGCATGGCGGCAGGTCCGAGGTGGGGATTGCCGTAAGGGACGGGAATGCCGGGGGAAAGCGGACATGCAACCCGGGCAGGAGCGGCGCAGGCCGCGATGTCCGAGGGGCGTGAGCCCCGGGTACGAGGCGTCTCGGGTCGCGGCTTCCGCCGCTCGGACATCGCGGCCTACGTCGCTCCTGTCTCCGAAGCCATAGCCTGTTGGTCACCACTTGCGTTCCGGAGGCGCTCGCACCATCTTGCGAGCTTTCCCAACCGGAGTTCGCGTCATGGCGCAGTGGTTCTTGTCCTACGGTGGTCAGCAGATGGGTCCGCTGGACGATGCGCAGGCCCGCGCGCAGGCCAAGGCCAATCCGAACGGCCACTGCTGGCGCAACGGCTTCGCCGAGTGGATCGCGATCGGCAGCTGCAACGAGCTGATGGGCAGCCCGATGGCGCCCACGATGCCGCCGCCGTCGGTCGCGCCGGGCATGGCCGACGTGATCGACTTCAAGGTGATCGGCTCCGACATGCAGTTCGTCGAGATCGAGCTCGATCCGGGCGAGTCGGTCGTCGCCGAGGCCGGCGCGATGATGTACAAGGACGCCGCCATCGGCATGGACGCGGTGTTCGGCGACGGCTCCGCGCAGAGCCAGGGCGGCGGCTTCTTCGACAAGCTGGTCGGCGCCGGCAAGCGCCTGCTGACCGGCGAATCGCTGTTCACCACGGTGTTCACCCACAAGGGGGCGGGCAAGGCCCGCGCCGCGTTCGCCGCGCCCTATCCCGGCACCATCATCCCGCTGAAGCTCTCCGAGTACGGCGGCCGCATCATCTGCCAGAAGGATGCCTTCCTGTGCGCCGCCAAGGGCGTCGCGATCGGCATCTACTTCCAGAAGAAGATCCTGACCGGCCTGTTCGGCGGCGAGGGCTTCATCATGCAGAAGCTCGAGGGCGACGGTCAGGTGTTCGTCCACGCCGGCGGCACCATCGTGCAGCGTGACCTCGCCGCCGGCGAGATCCTGCACGTTGACACCGGCTGCGTCGTCGCGCTGTCGCAGACCGTCGGCTTCGACGTGAAGGCGGTCGGCAACGTGAAGTCGATGCTGTTCGCCGGCGAGGGCGTGTTCTTCGCCGAGCTCACGGGTCCCGGCCACGTCTGGCTGCAGTCGCTGCCGTTCTCGCGAATGGCCGGGCGCATGCTGCAGGCCGCACGCCCGGGCGGCAGCAAGGACGAGGGCTCGGTGCTCGGCGGCTTCGGCATCGGCACCCTGCTGTCGGGTGACGAGTAGCGCGGGCCTTGCCCGCCATCGCGAAACCCATCGGCCTGGCGCCGATCGACCGCAGGACTGGGGCGACGGCGCGCAGTGCGCGCCCTACGCTCCATACGCGTGGCTGTCGGGTGACGAGTAGCGCGGGCCTTGCCCGCCATCGCGAAACCCATCGGCCTGGCGCCGATCGACCGCGGGACCGGGGCGACGGCGCGCAGTGCGCGCCCTACGCTCCATACGCATGCGTTCATCGCCGGATAAATTACCGCCGGTCGGAACCGCGACGAAACTATTGACGCGCCGGAATTCGGGCGTATAGTTCGCGCCCTGCCGAACGGCAGTCATTACGGAATTCGGGAACAACGACGTGAATACTTACTTCCTCCACGTGCAGGACAGCCGCCGGAACGCCGCGCCGCAAACGCGCGCCGGCATGCTGTCGAGCTTGCCGGAATGACGTAGGCCACGTGCGAACGAGGCCTGCGCGAGCAGGCCTCCCGAGGGTACAAGACCCCTGGAGGCGAGAGTCTCCGGGGGTTTTGCTTTTCCGGCGCGCCGAAAGCGCGTCGTCGGGTCGACGATGCCCGGGCACCGCAGCGATGACGTGACGGAGGGCCGTCGCGTCGTGCCACGACATGCGTGGTCTTCGCGCGAACGTTGCGGTGCCCGGGCCGGGCGAGGGCCTCGCCGTAATTCGGCGAGCGGCCGAACTAATTAAACCAATCAAGGCGCAATTAATCGCGTCGACGGGCAGGTCTGTCCTTTCGTTCGCCAGCGATAACGGTCTTGGGGAAACCCGGGCCGTCTGGCGCGGTGCCCGCTGGGTGGCCGCGTACCGGTGGCGGAAGGCGGCATGCAGTACGTCCCCGTGGCTCAGCGGAGAGAGCACCGGCTCGCGGAGCCGGGGGTCGGTGGTTCGATTCCATCCGGGGACGCCCATGGATAGCTCAGTCGGTTAGAGCACTGGACTTGTACTCCAGCAGTCGTGGGTTCGAATCCCACTCCAACAGCTTGGAAAGCTGCGTTAGGCGACACCGGAGGGTGGCGACATCCTCCATCGGGCTTCCTCCCGGTGCGGTCCCAGCGGCGTCGGACTCCGGTCCGCCGGCGCCCGGATGCGGCACGGCGTCGACGCGCCTTGCGGACGATCGGTCGCGGGCTCGCCGGCGATGGGCGCCGGCATGGTGGGACGTCCCCGGTCGAGCGGTCTCCGGATCGCGCGACTGCGGCGTCGGCACCCTGCCGAACCTCATCGTCGCCGGACCTGCGGAGTCGTCTTCCGCGCGGCGGCGTGGGACGGGCCCGACCTCTCGAAGGATCCGCTGCCGGCGCGACGCGCCGGCAGCGCCATGAAAGCGGCGCGCCGAGCCTCCGGCGCGCGGCGTCCCGCGTGGACGCGACAACCCAGTCGAGGTGCAAGGAGAGCGTGTCATGTTCGGCTTCAAGCGTGTCGTCATCGCCCAGTACCAGCGCGGCCTCGAGTTCCGCGACGGACGCCTGGTCGCCATCCTGGTTCCGGGCGTCTACTGGAAGTCCGGCCGCAGCAGCATCGTCACCGAGGATATCGCGGTGCCGGAGGCGCGCTTCGCCAACGCGGAGGCCTACGTGCGCGAGAACCCGTCGCTGGTCGAGGGCTTCCTCGAGCTCGTCGCGATCGGCGCCGACGAGGTCGGTCTCGTCTACAAGGACGGCCGGCTCGCGGCGCTGCTCGCCCCGGGCGCGCGCCAGGTCTACTGGAAGGGCCTGGTGGCGGTCGAGGTCAAGCGGGTCGACCTCGGCCTCGGCTACGCCGTGCCGGAGCCGGTGCTCCGGGTGCTGGCGACGCCGGTGGCGGGCACCGCGCCGGCGCTGGTCCGGGAAGTGCAGGCGGCGGTGGTGTCCCGCGAGGTGCCGGTCGCGAGCGTCGGCCTGCTGACGGTCAACGGCCGCATCGAGCGCGTCCTGGAGCCGGGTGTCTACGGCTACTGGAAGTTCGGCCGCAACGTCGCGATCGAGCTTGTCGACCTGCGCGTCCAGGCGATCGAGGTCTCCGGCCAGGAAATCCTGACCAAGGACAAGGTCAGCCTGCGTGCCAACCTGTCGGCGAGCTACCGCATCGTCGACCCGGTGCGGGTGCGTTCCCGGCTCGGCGACTTCAAGGACGCGCTGTACCGCGAGCTGCAGTTCGGCCTGCGCCAGGCGATCGGCACCCGGCTGCTCGACACCCTGCTCGGCAACAAGGGCGAGCTCGACGCGGCCGTGTTCGAGGTCGCGTCGGAAAAGCTGGCGGACTACGGCATCGAACTCGTCGGCGCGGGCGTGAAGGACCTGATCCTGCCCGGCGAGATGAAGGAGATCCTGAACCAGGTGGTCCAGGCCGAGAAGGCGGCGCAGGCGAACGTGATCCGTCGGCGCGAGGAGACCGCGGCGACCCGGTCGCTGCTCAACACCGCGAAGCTGATGGAAGACAGCCCGGTGCTGCTGCGCCTGAAGGAACTGGAGACCCTGGAGAAGGTCACCGACAAGATCGACAAGCTCACCGTCTTCGGCGGACTCGACGGTGTGCTGAAGGATCTGGTGAAGATCAGTGCCTAGGGCGGCATCGCCGCGCTAGCTCTGAGTGCGAGTCGCGCGCAGCGTGACCCCCACTCCCCCTCTCCCCCGACTCGTCGGGGGAGAGGGTCAGGGGTGCGGGGGAATGCCGCACCGCGAACATTCGAGCCGCGCGGCAGGACGCCGCGCGGCTCTTTTTTTGCTTCGGACATCGCGGCTTGCGCCGCGCCTACATGCGATCGGCTGCCGCTTCGGCTGCCAGCCACTCGCGAAACCGGCGCACCTTGGCCAGCGTCGAGTTGCCCGGCGGGCATACGATCCAATACGCGTACGGCGCCGCGATCGACAGGGGCAGCGGGCGCACCAGGCGGCCGCTGGCGAGGTCGCGGGCGGCGAGAGCGCTGCGGACCAGGGCGACGCCCTGGCCGGCGACGGCCGCGTCGATGACGAGACTCATCTCGTTGAATTGCGCTCCGGCCAGTCGCCGGGCCGCGGAGCGGAGACCGGCGGCGACGAACCAGGCCCGCCAGGCGTCGATGTCGCGATGATGCAGGAGCGGCGCCGCGGCGAGATCGCGCGGCGAGCGCAGTTTCAGTCGCCGCGCGAGCTCCGGCGCGCAGGCCGGGAACAGCGTCTCCTCGGCCAGTCGGACGGCCTCGAGCCCGGGCCAGTGGCCGTCGCCATGACGGACCGCGAGATCGACCTCGCCGTCGTCGAAGTCGATGTGCTGCGGGTTGGCGCTGATCCTGAGATCGAGATCGGGATTCGCCGTCGCGAAGGCCGACAGCCGCGGCGCCAGCCACTTGGCGGCAAAGCTCGGCGACACGCTGACCGTGAGCTGACGCTCCCGCCCGCGCGCGGGACGGAGCGCCTGCTCGGCGGCCCGCAGGCTGGCCAGCGCGTCGACCACGTGCGCCAGATAGCGACGGCCGGCCGCGGTGAGCTCGAGGCCGCCGGGAACACGGTCGAACAGGGCGTGGCCGAGGTGGCGCTCCAGCCCGGCGATCGCATGGCTGACCGCGCTCTGGCTGACGCTGAGCTCCGTGGCGGCGCGGGTGAAGCTGCCGAGGCGCGCGCTCGCCTCCAGCGCTCGCAGCGCCGCAAGGGCCGGCGGGCGCCAGGGTCGGGAGGGCACAACATGAATCGATTTCATGGATACGTGAAATCGTTGCGTTTGCATGCCGCCTGTGGCCGGGACAGCATGAAGCGCATCGATCGGGGAGACAAGCATGGACCAAGCGTTGGCGACCACCGCGACCGCGCTGGAACGACTCTGCGGCCGGACCCGCCCGACCCGCTGGGTCACCCGCGCGCGCCCGAAGATCGACCGCATCGCCTGCCCTTGGCTGGTCCGACGGTTCGCGGATCCGGATGCGATCGTGCACTACGTACCGGCCGCCGAGGTGTTCGCCGTCGCAGCGGCCGAAGGGGCCGTCGCGTTCGACCTGCCCGGCGCGCCGATCAGCCACGTCGGCGAGCGCTGCAGTTTCGACGCCCTGCTCGACGCGCTCGCGCTGCGGACGCCGACGCTCGACCGACTCGCGGTGATCGTCCGCGGTGCCGACACCGACCGGCACGACCTCGCGCCGGAGAGCGCGGGCCTGCACGCGATCGCACTGGGGCTCGCGAAACTTCATGACGACGACCAGGAACTGCTCCGGGCCGGAATGGCGGTGTACGACGCCCTCTTCGCCTACCTCGAGCGCGGCGCCGCCTCGGCGCACCGGTGGACGCCGTGAGCGCCACCGGTGCGTGTGCGCTGCTCGACGGTGCTGCGCTGCGGCGCCTGCTGGCGCCGGCAGTGGCCCGGGGCGCGATCGCCGCGGCGCTCAGCGCGTCGCGCAACGGCGACGCCGAGAGCCCGCTGCCGCTGCACGTCGCGCTGGCTCACGGCGGCTTCCACGCCAAGGCCGCGCGACTCCTCAGAGGCGGGCGCGACTACTTCGCGCTGAAGCTCAATGGGAACTTCCCCGGCAATCCCGAGCGTCACGGCTTGCCGACGATCCAGGGCGTGGCGGTGCTGGCCGACGCCAACGACGGTCGCCTGCTCGCACTGCTGGATTCGATCGCGCTGACGACGCTCCGCACCGCCGCCACCAGCGCTCTGGCCGCCGACCGCCTGGCGCGCGCCGATGCCTCGCGCCTGCTGCTGGTCGGCTGCGGTGCTCAGGCCGAGGACCATCTGCTGGCGCTCGGCGCGGTCCGGTCCCTCGCGGCCGTCCGCGCCGTCGACCTCGACAGCGCCCGGGCCGAGGCATTTGCGGCGCGAATGCGCGAGCGCCACGGTATCGCCGTCGACACCCGCACCGACCTCGCCGCCGCGGCGCGTGACAGCGACCTGATCGTGACGCTGACACCGGCACGGACGCCCTTCCTCGATGCCTCGATGGTGACGCCGGGCAGCTTCGTCGCCGCGGTCGGCGCCGACCATCCGCAGAAGAACGAGATTGCCGCGGAGCTGATGGCTGCGGCGGACGTGGTGGTCGATTCGATCGCGCAGTGCCTGGCGATGGGGGACCTGCGCCACGCGATCGCGGCCGGGAGGCGGCGTACCGACGAGGACTACGCGGAGCTGGCGGCGGTGGTTGCCGGCGATCGTCCGGGGCGCGTCAGCGAGGACACGATCGTCGTGTTCGATTCGACCGGCAGCGCGCTAGAGGACGTGGCATGCGCGGCCGCGGCGTTCGAACGGGCGAACGATGCGGCCGCGCCGAGGTTCGACTTTGCTACACCCTGACGTCGAATCGGCCGACGGGCAGCGGCGCGAGCGCCGCTCTACGATCCCCGACCCATGACGACCAAAGCCGCCACCGCCGACGTGTCCCTCGGCGACCTCGCCCGCGAGAGCCTGCGCATCGGCCTGCTCGGCTTCGGCGGGCCGGTCGGGCAGATCGCGCTGATGCACCGGATCTACGTCGACGAGCGCCGCTGGATCGACGAGCCGCGCTTCCTGCATGCCCTCAACTACTGCATGGTGCTGCCGGGCCCCGAGGCGCAGCAATTGGCGATCTATGTCGGCTGGCTGCTCCAGGGTGTCCGCGGCGGGTTGATCGCCGGCACGCTGTTCGTGCTGCCCGGCGCCTTGGTGGTGCTGGCGCTCACCAGCTTGTATCTCGCCTTCGGCCAGCTCCCCGCCGTCGCGGCACTGTTCCTCGGGATCAAGGCCGCGGTGCTGGCCCTGATCGCCGAGGCCGGTCTCCGGCTCGCCCGCCGTGCGCTGCGCCGGCGCAGCGATCACTTCGTCGCGCTGATGACCGTGCTGGCCCTGGCGCTCTGGCAGGTCCCGTTCCCCCTGCTGATCGCGCTGGCGGCGCTGATCGGCGCGTGGCGCGGCGAGGCCGGCGAGCCGGCAGCCACCGGTGACGGCGCCGGCATCGCGCGGCCCGAACCGCGCAGTCCCTGGCGCGCGACATTGACGATGGCGGGCGCGTGGATCCTGCCCATCGCGCTGCTCGCCGCCTGGGATCCGGATCACGTGCTGTTCCGCATCGCCGTGCTGTTCAGCCGGATGGCGGTGGTCAGCTTCGGCGGCGCCTATGCGCTGCTCGCCTACCTGCAGCAGCAGGCGGTCGAGGTGGAGGGCTGGCTCGCGGCGGGCCAGATGATCGACGGCCTCGGGCTCGCCGAGACCACGCCGGGCCCGCTGGTGCTGGTCAACCAGTTCGTCGGTCAGGTCGCCGGATTCCACGCCGCGGCCGACTGGGGCACGGCGCTCGCCGGAGCCGCGCTCGCGACCTGGTGCACCTTCGTGCCGTCCTTCGTCTGGATCTTCGCCGGTGCGGCGCACGCCGAGCGTCTGCGCCATCACGCCGGCCTCCGTGCCGCGCTGACCGCGATCCGCGCCGCGGTACTCGGCGTGATCGCCCAGCTGGCGCTGTGGTTCTCCTTCCACGTGCTGTTCCGCGGTCAGATCACGCTGGACCTCGGCGGCGCCGGGCGCCTGCTGCTGCCCGACCCCGCGAGCGTCGACCTCCGCGCGCTGCTGATCGCGGTGGCGGCCGCGGTCGCGCTGTGGCGGCGGATGCCGGTGGCATGGGTGGTGGCGGGGGCGGCGCTGGCGGGGTGGGCGCTCGGCCGCTGACCGGGACCCGCTAGGGATCCGCCGCCTCGTTCGCCTCGGCCGTGTCGTCATCGGCGCCGGGGTCGCAGTCGGGCTTCACCGCGGCGGCGGGCAGCAGGTACCACTTGCGGCGGTTGGAGGCGCCGGCAAGGACGGCCTTGTCGCGGTCGACGCAGGCGGTGATCGCCTTCTCGTTGAGGAAGATCCAGCGCGACGCGGGCTTTGCGGCCTGCCAGGTGCGGGCCGCCACGAACTGCTCGTTCCAGGGCTTCTTGAAGCCGAAGTCGGCGACCTTGCGGTCTGCCATCAGCATGTTCTGTTCCTTCCAGGCGACGAGGCCGATCTCGCCCTCCGGTCCGACGATCTCGCCGGCGCGGCGCATCACCCGGAGGCTGGAGCTGCCGTCGTTGGCGAGCGGGTAGCCGACGAGGCCGTAGATCACGAACATCCCGGCCATCGCGAACCAGAGAGCCTGGCCGCCGCGGCGCCAGCGGAACCAGGCGGCGGCGGCGAGGCAGACGAGGCCCATCGCGAGACCCATCTGCAGGACCGGCAGCGGGTCCTCCTCGGTGATCTTGCGGGCGATCAGGTCCAGCACCGACTGCGGCTTCTTCGCCAGCGCCCAGCCGGCGTAGCCGCTGAGGCCCACGCCCGCGGCCAGCGCGAACACGAAGCCGAGCGTGCGCAGCCAGGCCGCCGCCAGCATCGCCTCGAGCGCCGGCGCCATCGCCAGCACGATCATCGGCAGCGCCGGCATCACGTAGACGTCGCGCTTGCCCGCCGGGATCGAGAAGAACAGCACGATGATCGCGACCCAGACCAGCGGCAGCACCACCCGCGGCTCGCGCGCCTTGAAGGCGGCCCACCAGCCCGGCAGGGCGCCGAAGTACAGCAGCGAGAACGGCAGCCAGTTGAACAGCATGACGCTCGCGAAGTACCAGGGCGGCTGCATGTGCGACCAGGACTCGGAGTAGCGCTTGGCGGTCTGACGGAACAGCAGGTCGTTGACGTAGGCGTCGTACTCCGGATTGGCGCGGGTCTTCGCGGCGATCAGCATCGGCACCAGCCAGATCGCGATCGCCGCGAGGAAGGCGACGCCGCCCAACAACCACTTGCCGGCGCTCGCGCGCGTGATCGTCACTCCGTCCCACTTCTGCCAGCGGGCGACGAGGTAGGGCAGGAACAGCAGCAGCGCCAGCACGCCGACGCCCTTGCTGATCACTCCAAGGCCGGCGGCGAAGCAGCCGAGCCAGTACTTCCTCCAGTCCGGCCCGCGCAGGAAATGCAGCAGCAGGCCCCAGTTGGCGAGGGTGATCCAGCCGGTGACCAGCGGGTCGATCTGGGCGCGCTTCATCTGGTAGACGAACTGCACGTTGATCAGCATCGCGGCGGCGGCGATCAGGCCGGCGCGGTGCGACCACAGCCGGCGGCCGAGGTCGTAGGTGCAGCCGAGCGTCAGCAGCGCGGCGAACAGCGACGGCAGCAGGAAGGCGAGGCGCCAGTTGCCGGTCACCGTGAAACAGGCCGCCTCCAGCCACATGAGCAGCGGCGGCTTGTCCGAATAGAGCTCGGTGCCGCGGTGCGGGAACAGCCAGTCGCCGGATTCGACCATCTGCCGTGCGACCAGCGTGAAGCGCGGCTCGTCCGACGGCCAGGGATCGCGCAGCCCGATGCCGGCGGCGAGGACCACGGTCGCCAGCAGCAGGAAGGTGATGAGCTGGCGACGCTGCTCCGGGGCGAGGGCGATCGACGAATTCGGGGTCATGACAGGCGCCGCGTGCGAAAGCGCGGCAGTGTACGACCGTTGCGGGTCGGCTTCGCGGCCGCCGCGAGGGGCCGAAATCGTGACCGAGTCGACATCTGGCGCCGCCGGCCTTTGACGCCGAGGAGAGAAATGTGCCTCTGCATCGTTACAAAAGTGTGAGCGGCGTCACACTTTGTGGCTGCGGACGAGCCGACAGTCGGTGCACCACCGCCGCACATCCGCGGAACATCGGGGTTCGCCCGGTGTCGTGTTACACGTTGTGTACAGGGACGAACCTTCTGGAGCGGTCATGGGCATGACACAAGGCATGGCGTTGGCGGCTTCCTGGCACGCGCGCCTTTCCGCCGTCGACGCGGATGTGGTGGTGTGGCGCGAGGGGCCGGTCTCGGTCGCGCTCCGCCGCAACTCCGTGCACATCAATGCCGGCAATTCGATCGACTTCGTGCTGCAGACCTCCGAAGTCGGCGTCTGCCTGGACCCGGGCCACATCCGCCTCGACTGGGACGTCGGGTCGCTCGACATCGACCTGCCCACTGCCCAGGCCTTGTTCGCCTTCGGCCTCCATCAGGTCTTCGAAGAACCCGATGCCGATGCCGCCGCTTCCGCGGCGGCATGAGTGAACAGCTGAACATGGTTTTCCAAGCCTTCGGTCTTCGCGAGGGCTCTACAGGAAACACCTCCGTTTCCTGCTGATCGACGCGCTGCAAGCGCATCGATTTGGGGTAGCGTTCGGCATGGCCCACCGAGAGCGCCCGAGTGCCGAGGTGCTGCTGCAGTTCGCGCAACGCCGCGAACGCGTCCTCGCGCACGCATCGCCGAAGCCCGTCCTGCTGTTCGCGCTCGGCATCCTCGGCTTCGCGCTGTGGGACCGCTGGCTCGACCCCGAGCACGCGGAATACGCTCTTTGGGTGAGGATCGGCACCGCGCTGGCCCTGCTGCCGAGCTACGTCGTGCTGTCCCGCGGGGTCTCCGACGGCCGCGCCAAGTACGTCCACGGCAGCGTGTTCCTGGTCGGCTTCATCGGTGTCGCGGCGGCCAGCATGATGCTCACCGACGGCTTCCTCTGGGGCGCCGGCGGCACCCTGGCCTTCCCGGTGGTGCTGGCCTTCTACTCGATCCCGGTGTCGTTCTACTTCGCGCTGAACCTGATCGCGCTGGCGCTGATCCTCGTTCTTGCCTGGGTGCTTGGGGTTCCGACGCCACAGCAGGCCAACTTCGCGATGATGGACGCGGTGATGATCTGGGTCGGCTCCAACGCCGGCCGGGTGCTCTACCACCAGCAGCTGCGCGCCTTCGTGCAGGAGCTTCGCCACGCCGAGGACGCACGCACCGATGCGCTGACCGGCCTGTCCAACCGCCGCCAGATCGACGAGTTCGGCCGCCGCGCGCTGGAACAGGCGCGCCGCCGCGACGACGCGCCGCTCACGGTGATGATGATCGACCTCGACCACTTCAAGCAGATCAACGACCGCCACGGCCACGATGCCGGCGATGCGATCCTGCGGTCGGTCGGCGAGGTCCTGCGCGCGCAGCTGCGCGGCTCCGATCCGGTCGGCCGCTGGGGCGGCGAGGAGTTCCTCGCCGTGCTGCACGGCGCGCGGGAGGTCACCGCGCTCGAGATCGCGCGACGGATGCTGGCGGCCGTCCGCGGGGTCGCCGCCGCGCCGCCCGACCTCGAGATCAGCATCAGCATCGGACTCGCCGTGTCGCGCGGCGACGACGACTGGCACGGGCTGGTGAAGCGCGCGGACGAGGCCTTGTATCGGGCGAAGGCGGCGGGGAGGGATCGGGTGGAGGTCGGCTAGATCGGCCAGCGAACGCCGGTACCCCATGTCCCGTCATTGCGAGCGCAGCGAAGCAATCCAGCGCCTCTGCTCCTGATCTGCTGTCGTGCGACGCGAAGTCGCTGGATTGCTTCGTCGGCCTGCGGCCTCCTCGCAATGACAGTGAGGTTCGCTCCGCCCACAGGTCCCGTCATTGCGAGCGCAGCGAAGCAATCCAGCGCCTCTGCACTTGATCTGCTGTCGTGAAACGCGAAGTCGCTGGACTGCAACGTCGGCCTGCGGCCTCCTCGCAATGGCGGTTCCATGCCGGAACCGAACCCTACGTATCCCCTTGCGAGATCGTCACGAGAATAGCCTCGCTCCATGCCTCGCGAACGAATCCCCTGTGTCTACCTGATGGCCAGCCGCCGCAATGGCACGCTGTATCTCGGTGTCACCAGCAACCTCGTGCTGCGCGTGTACCAGCACCGCGAATCGGTTGTTCCCGGATACACGAAGCGACACCGCTGCAAGGTGCTCGTGTGGTTCGAGGTCCACGGCTCGATGGAGTCCGCAGTCACGCGCGAAAAGCAGCTGAAGGGCGGAAGCCGCGACCGCAAGCTGGCGCTGATCGAGGCACAGAATCCGTACTGGAACGACCTCTATCCGGGGCTGATCGCAGAATGACCGCCGGCAGCGACGGCCCCTCCCAGCCCGTCGTTGCGAGCGTAGCGAAGCAATCCAGCGCGCCGGCTCTCGATCTGTCGTCGCGCCCGCCCTCCGGCGCACCGATGATGTACGGTCTTAGCCGCCGACCACGTTGCCAGGACCATGAACCGACGTCTGCTCGCCGTGCTCCCCGTGCTCGTGCTCCTGCTGCCCGGCTGCGATACCGCGCCGCCCGAAAAGCTGGAGAACCGCTACGAGCGCGCGAACAGCCCGGAGGCACAGGATGCCCGCCTGCGTGGCCTCATCCCGAGTTGGGTGCCGGACGGAGCAACCGAGCTCGTCGAGGCGCATGACACCGCGTCGCGGGAGAGTCTGCTGATCTTCCGCTCGCCGGACGTACTGGTCATTCCCTACTACTGCGACGTCACCGACCTCGCCGGCGTCGTCCGGCCGACACTGTCGAAATCCTGGTGGCCGAGCGACGAGGTGCTGAGCGGCAGCAGGATGATGTTCTACCGCTGCCCTTACGGCGACGGCGAACCGCGGGAGTTCATCGCGGTCGCGAACGGCGAGCCGTGGGTCTATGTCTGGAGCACGATGGATCGGCGTCCGAGGTAGGGCGGGCAGTGCCCGCCATCGCGAGCCGTCATGGCCATAGCGGGCAGAGCCCGCCATGGCGAGGCGCCGTGGCAACGGCGGGCAGTGCCCGCCCTACAATCGCCGGATGAAGACCATCGGCCTGATCGGCGGCATGAGCTGGGAGTCCAGCGCCGAGTACTACCGCGTTCTGAACCGCCTCGTCGGAGAGAAGCTCGGCGGCCACCATTCGGCCGAGCTGGTGCTGGCGAGCATCGACTTCGAGCCGGTGAAGCGCGCGCAGCACGACGGCGACTGGGACGCGGCGGCCGCGATCCTGATCGGAGCCGCGAAGCGGCTCGAAGGCGCCGGCTGCGACTTCGCCCTGCTCTGCACGAACACGATGCACAAGCTGTTCGACGCGATGACCGCGCAGACCTCGCTGCCCTTCCTGCACCTCGCCGACGCGACCGGCGAACGCATCCGCGCCGCCGGTGTCACCCGGATCGCGCTGCTCGGCACGGCCTTCACGATGGAACAGGACTTCTACCGCGGCCGCCTCGCCGAGCGCTACGGGCTCGACGTGCGGGTGCCGGAAGCGGACGAGCGCGCGTTGGTGCACCGGGTGATCTACGACGAGCTCTGCCGCGGCGTGATCCGCGCGGAGTCGCGTCGGGCCTACGCCGACATCATCCGCGGCCTCGCCGAGCGCGGCGCCGAGGGCGTGATCCTCGGCTGCACCGAAATCACGCTGCTGATCGGCCAGGCCGACTCGGTGCTGCCGGTGTTCGACACCACTCGCATCCACTGCGAGGTGGCCGTGGAGCGGGCCTTGGCCCGCTGCCAATGACGCTGCACCGAAGCGGCACGAGTGCCGCTCTACCGTGACGGCGTCGGCAGCCGGTAGCGCCTGATGTAGTTCGGATCCTCGCAGTGCCAGTCGAGTTCGCGATCGACGTTCATCGCCTCCGCGACCAGCAGCATCCCCGGCCGTGGTGTCGCCGACACGTCGGCACAGTCGTGCGACATCGGCTCCTCGCGCAGCGCGACGGCGTGATGCGCGCCGACCTCGACGATCCGGACCTGATCGTAGTGGCCGGTACCGAGCACCTTCAGCTTCATCCCGGTCCGCAGACGAGTGTCGCCGCGCGGATCGAAGTCGATGCGCTGCGTGAGCCGGCAGTCCAGTGCACCGCTGCGCGCGACTTCCGTGACCGCCCGGATCGGGAACTCGCCGCGCTCGGTCCGGAGCAGTCCCGCGTACTCCATCGGCAGCGTCGGCAGGCCGGCCGCTCGCCGGCACTCGTCGCCGATACGCAGCAGCGCGCCATCGCCGCCGCTCCGCGGCTCGCCGCCGAACTGGATCTCGTCGACGAAGTCGAGGAGCTTGTCCGCGGACAACAGGTAATGGCGTTCGCCCCAGCGCACCGGGACCAGATGCCCAGGAAATCCCTGCTCGTTCGCGAACACCGGGTCGTCGTAGCGCAACTTGATGCTGCCGTCCGGCTGCTCCAGCGCCTCGCCCTCGCCCTGGCCATAGACGCCGAGGCAGCCATGGGAAAACGCACTGACGCCGAGTCCCGGCGCGACACTGACGATATGCATGCCGTCGCCGTAGGTGCCGGCCCAGTGGTGGTCGTCGAGGCCGGGAAGTGCTTCCAGGATCGCCAGCCGGTGCGGTGTCGCTTCGGGCTCGGACGGCGCCGGACCGTGGGACGGCGTTGCCGCGATGGCAACGTCCACGCTCATCGCGAGGAGCAGTGTCAGCGCGAAGCACGGGATCGGAGGTCGGATCATCGGCGTCTGGCGCGGTCGGGGAAGACAGTCTGCGGCAAGTCGGGCCATCGCAGGTGAACGGCGAAGCATTCGGAGCGTCGAACCCTGGACGAAGAGCGCCCCCGGCGGTAACTGCAGCGCGCCGGCGCGCATCCATACAGCGCGGCTCGTGCGACGATTCGCGGATGGAACCGGAACACCACCGATGAACCTGCAACTGGCTCTTTCCGACGAAGTCCGCGTCGCCCTGGCCGAAGGCGTGCCGGTGCTGGCGCTGGAGTCGACCATCGTCGCCCACGGTCTGCCCTGGCCGGACAACCTGGCAATTGGCCGAGCGCTGGAGCAGATGGCACGTGATCACGGCGTGGTGCCGGCGACGATCGCGGTGATCGATGGCGCTGCGCGGATCGGTCTTTCCGAGGCCGAGCTCGAGCGGCTCGCGCGCGAGGCTCACGGCTTCGTCAAGGCGGGCGCCGCAGACCTGCCGGTCGCGATGGCGCGGCAGCGGAATGCGGCGACCACGGTGTCGGCCACCGCGGTGCTGGCCGCCCAGGCCGGCATCCGGGTGTTCGCGACCGGCGGCATCGGCGGCGTGCATCGCGGCGACGCGCTCGACGTGTCCTCCGACCTCACGACGCTGGCGCGAACACCGCTCGCGGTGATCTCCGCCGGCGCCAAGGCCATTCTCGACCTGCCGCGCACCCTCGAGGTGCTGGAGACCCTCGGCGTGCTGGTGCTGGGCTTTGGCACCAGCGAATTCCCGGCCTTCTATACCCGCCGATCGGGTCTGCCGCTGGAACACCGCTGCGACCACGCCGACGAGGTCGCGGCGATCCTCGCCGCGCGCTGGGCACTCGGTCAGGGTGGCGTGCTGGTCGCGAATCCGATCCCGGAGGACGCGGAGCTGCCGGTCGGCGACATCCACGGTGCGATCGACCAGGCGCTCGCCAGCGCCCACGTCCGCGGCATCGGCGGGAAGGCGCTGACGCCCTTCCTGCTGGCCGAACTCGCCCAGGTCACCGGCGGGGCCTCGGTGCGGGCGAACCGGGCGCTGGCCTTGAACAACGTGCGGGTCGGGGCGCAGATCGCGCGGGCGCTGCCCTAGACCGGAGTTCGCGACAACCCCCGTCATGGCGAGCGCAGCGAAGCCATCCAGCGCCTTGGCTCTGCTCGGGCGAAATGAAGAGCGAAGGCGCTGGATGGCTTCGCTGCACTCGCCATGACGGGTCGCTTTCTCGACCCGTGGTCCCTGCCCTCGTCCACGACCAAGGTCGAATCGCCGTCGCCCCGCCGCCGGCGCACAATGGCCACGGCATGAGCGCAGCTTCCGGCCTCGATCTCACCGCCCCTCCGTTCGACCTGCTGACCGCGGCCGAGGTCGCCCGGCTCGGTGCGGCCGCCGACATCGTGCTGTTCCGTCGCGGCGAGACGATCATCGAGGCCGGCGCGCCATCGTCGGCGGTGTACGTGATCCTGAAGGGCCGCGTCCGTGCGACCGACCAGCACGCCGGCCGCCCCCAGCACTTCGCCGACTACGACGCCGGCGAGCTGTTCGGTGCCTTTGCCGCGATCGTCGGTCGCGCGCGGCACCGCTACGAGGCGCTGGTCGACACGCTGTGCCATGCGCTGCCGGCCGCACTGTTCCTCGAGCTGACCGAGGCCAACCCGCGTTTTCGCGCCTATTTCCACGAGTCGCTCGCGGTGAAGCGGCGCCTGCTCGCCGAACGCGACCAGCCCTCCGATCTCGCGGAGCTGCTGCTGACGCGGATCCGCGACGCGCTGGTGCTCGACGCGGTGATCGTCGCCCCGGAAACGCCGATCGCGACGGCGGTGGCGGCGATGCGCGACGGCCACACCGACGCGGTGCTGGTGGCGGACGGCGGGCGCCTCGGCATCGCCACCCGCAGCGACCTGCTCGATGCACTGGCGCTGCGCGGCGTCGCGGCGACCGCTGCGGTGGGCACCCATGCGAGCTTCCCCGCGCTGGCGCTGGACCAGGAGGAGCTGGTGTTCCAGGCGCTGGTGCTGATGACCGGCCGCCACATCCAGCGGATCGTGGTGACGCGGGGCGAGCGGCCGCCGGGCACGCTCGGGCTGATGGAAGTGCTGTCGCACTTCTCCGGCAGCAGCCACGTGCTGAGCTTCCGCCTCGCGCGGGCGACGAGTCTCGAGGAGCTGTCGACCCTTGCCGGCGAATTCACGGCGCTGGTCCGCACCCTGCTGTCCCAGGGCGCGGCGATGCGCCACCTGACGACGCTGACCAGCGCGCTCAACCAGCGCCTGCTCGCCAAGGTGTTCGAGCTCACCGTGCCGGCGGAACTCCGCGAGCATGCGACCCTGCTGGCACTGGGCAGCGAGGGTCGCCACGAACAGATCCTGAAGACGGACCAGGACAACGCGCTGGTGTTCGACGACGGCGTCGATCCGGCCGCGTTCGATCGCCCCGCGGCGCGCTTCTCCGAGGAGCTGGTCGCCCTCGGCTATCCCCCCTGCCCGGGCGCGATCATGGTGTCGAATCCCGACTGGCGCGGCACCCGCTCCGCCTGGCTCGACCGGATCGACGGCTGGCTGGCGCGACCGGACCCGGAGGCGATGATGTGTGCCGCGATCGCGTTCGACGCCAGCGTCGTCGCCGGCGATCGCGCCCGGCTGGACCCGCTGCGCGAACGCCTCGGCGCGATCTCGACGCGGCCCGCCGCGCTGCGCGCCTTCGCGCAGAAGGCGGTCGACTTCAACACGCCGCTGACCCTGTTCGGCCGCCTCGCCGGCGACGAGCGCGGCACCGACCTCAAGAAGGGCGGGATCTTTCCACTGGTGCACGGGCTGAGAACGCTGGCCCTGGAAGGACGGATCGCCGTCACCAACAGCTTCGAGCGGGTGGAGGCGCTGATCGCCGCGGGCGTACTGGAGCAGCGCAGCGGCCGCGACCTCAGCCAGGCGCTGGCGGTGCTGCTGCGGCTCCGGGTCGGCGCGCAGCTCGCGGCACTGCGCGCCGGGCGGGTGCCGGACGACCGCGTCGACGCCGCTGAATTGCGCCGGCTCGACCGCGACCTGCTGCGCGACGCGCTGCGCGTCGTCAACGACTTCAAGCGCTGGCTCACCCAGCGCTACGGCCTCGACTGAGCGCGCCGGGATGAACCCGATCGCGCGCTGGTGGCAGCGTCGCCGGCTCGCCGATCCGCGCTGGCGGGCGCTGTTCGAGACCTACCGCGGCGACGACGTGATCGCGCTCGACCTCGAGACCACCGGCCTCGACCCGGCCGGCGCGGAGATCCTCAGCATCGCGGCGGTGCCGGTGCAGGGCCGTCGCGTGCGGGTGTCGTCGGCGCTGGCGCTCACCGTGCGCGGCACGCAGCGGATCGAGCTCGACTCGATGCGACACCACCGGCTCCGCGCGGACGACCTCGCCGCCGGCGTGCCGCTCGCCGAGGCGCTGGAACAGTGGCTCGTGTTCGTCGGCAACCGCCCGCTGCTCGGCTACTGCGTCGACTTCGACCTCGCCGTGCTCGATCGCGACCTCGGCCGCGAGTTCGGCTTCCGCCTGCCGAACCGCCGCATCGACCTTGGCCACGCCTACGAGCGGGTCTGGCGCGGGCGCCATCCGGAGCGGGAGCCTCCGGGACTGTCGTTCGACGCGATCGCCGCGGACCTCGGCGTGCCGGTCGTCGGCCGCCACGACGCCCTGGGCGACGCGGTGGCGACCGGACTGTGCTGGCTGTTGCTGTCGTAGGGTGCGCCTCGGCGAACCGGTCGGCGCAAGGCGCGTGAACGCAAGCTTCCGCGGGCCGGGCTCCGGGTATGGGCTGAGGGCTGACCGTTGCGTGCCGGTTGAACGCACCATCGGTGAGGCTCGATTCGGCGTACGGGGCCCAGGACCCAGAAAAATCCCGTCGCAAAGATCCCGTCGGCAAGATCCCGTCGGCAAGATCCCGTCATTGCGAGCGCAGCGAAGCAATCCAGCGCCTTTGCTCTTCATCGCGCCAGATCCAGAGCGAAGGCGCTGGATTGCTTCGCTGCGCTTGCAATGACGGGTCGTTTCGGACGACCGTTGGTCGTGCGGCCGGTGCGCCGAGGCACCCCCTAGCGGTCCACCAGCTGCATCATCCGCTCGGGGTAGCGCTCACCCGCCGCCGTGCCCGGCGCGAATCGCGCATCGAGTCGGGCGAGCTCGTCGGCGGAGAAGCTCACGCCGACCGCGCCGAGGTTGTCGTCGAGATAGCGCCGCCGCTTGGTGCCCGGAATCGGCACGATGTCCTCGCCCTGTGCCAGCACCCAGGCGAGCGCCAGCTGCGCGGGCGTGATGCCCCTGGCCGTCGCGAGCGAGCGGACCTCGCCGGCGAGCGCGACGTTGCGGTCGAAGTTGTCGCCCTGGAAGCGCGGATTGGTGAGCCGGTAGTCGTCGGCCGCGAGGTCCGCGGGCTTCGCGATCGCGCCGGTGAGGAAACCGCGCCCCAGCGGCGAATAGGGCACGAAGCCGATGCCGAGCTCGCGGCATGCGGCGAGCACGCCGTTGCGCTCGACGTCGCGGGACCACAGCGAGTACTCGCTCTGCAGCGCCGCGATCGGATGCACGGCGGCGGCGCGGCGCAACGTTGCCGCGCCGACCTCCGAGAGGCCGAGGTGCGCGACCTTGCCGGCACGGACGAGATCCGCCATCGCGCCGACGGTCTCCTCGATCGGCACGGTCTTGTCCCAGCGGTGCAGGTAGTACAGGCCGATGCGCTCGACCCCGAGCCTTGCGAGGCTGGCGTCGCAGGCCTGGCGGACATAGTCGGGGCGGCCGCAGATCACCCGCCGGGTCGGATCGGCCGCATCGCGCACGAAACCGAACTTGGTCGCGAGGGTGACGTCGTGCCGTCCCGCGAGCGCACGCCCGACCAGTTCCTCGTTGATGTAGGGGCCGTACATGTCGGCGGTGTCGAACAAGGTGATGCCGCGCTCGAGCGCGTGGGCGATCGTCGCCAGCGACTCGGCATCGTCGCGTCCCGAATAGAACTCGCTCATCCCCATGCAGCCCAGGCCGAGGGCGGAAACGGTGGGGCCGGTGCGGCCGAGGCGGCGGGTCTGCATGGCGAATTTCCTCCGGATACATCGTGGGAGCGGCGGAAGCCGCGGCCGTTGGCGGCCTGGAGGCCGCGACTTCCGTCGCTCCCCTGGGGCGATGAAGATGATGGCGCATCGAGGGCATGCAAGGGATGGCCGTTGTCGTTTCGTGCCGCCCGGCGCAGTCTCCGAATCCTCTTTCCCAGCCAACGAGGAGACCCCATGCAGACGACGCGCCGCACGTTTCTCGCACTCGGCGCCTCCGGCAGTCTCGGCGCCACGCTGGCCTCCCCGCCCGCGTCGGCGAAGCCGAGCAGGGGCGAGCGCGTGGCCCGCGTCGACTTCGGCCACGACGGCATTTCGTACACGCCGAGCGACTACAGTGCGCTGCTGTCGCGTCTCGTCGCGGAGCAGGGATTCACGGCCGACGAGTACTGCCGCGGGGGTGCGGTCGAAGCGCTGGAACGCGACTTCGCCGCGGCGCTCGGCAAGGAGGCGGCGGTGTTCCTGCCGAGCGGCACGCTCGCCAACCACCTCGCGGTGCGCACGCTGGCCGGTCCGAAACGCCGGGTGCTGGTGCAGGACCAGAGTCATCTCTACTGCGACACCGGCGACGGCGCCGAGCAGCTGTCGCAGCTGAACCTGGTGCCGCTGGGCGCGGGGAAGTCCGAGTTCGACTGGAACGAGGTCGCGGCACAGCTGGAGCGCGCCGCCGGCGGCCGCGTGCGCACCGAGATCGGCGCGATCTCGATCGAGACGCCCGTGCGCCGCGCCAGTCTCGCGGCGGTCGACTTCGACACGATGAAGACGCTCTGCGGCGAAGCCCGGAGCCGCGGCATCGCCCTGCACCTCGACGGTGCCCGCCTGCACGTCGCCGCCGCCTACGCCGGCCGCGACGTGCGCGACTACGCCGCGCTGTTCGACACGGTCTACGTGTCACTGTGGAAGTGCTTCCACGCGGCCGGTGGCGCGATCCTCGCCGGACCCGCGGCGCTGCTGAAGGATCTCTACCACCCGCGCCGGATGTTCGGCGGCAACCTCTGGGGTGGCTGGGTCTACGCGGCGGTGGCGCACCATCATCTGCCCGGCGTGGAACGACGACTGCGCGCGGCGATCGCGGTCGGCGAGGAGGTGATCCGGCGCCTCGCCGACGAGCCGCGACTCGCGGTGCGTCGGGTTCCGAACGGCACAAGCCTGTTCTTCCTGACGCCGACCGGCGTGGAGGTGTCGACGTACCGGGCGCGGGTCGCCGCGCACGGCGTCGACCTGCCCGCGGCCGGCGGCGATGCCTTCGGCCTCAAGGTCAACGAGACGTTGATCGGCGCCGACCCGGCGCGCATCGCGGACGCGCTGATCCGCGGCCTGCGCGGCTGACGGAGGGCGGACCGGATCCGCCGCTCCCCGGGGCCCGCCGCGAGCGGCCCGCGCGCCGCTCTTCGGGATCGGTCTGACAAAGAAAACCCCGGCGCGAGGCCGGGGTGAAGAGATCGGCGGAGCCATGCCGATCGGGAGCCTGTAGGGCGGGCATGGCCCGCCATGGTTCCGACGCCTCGCGATGGCGCGCACCGCGCCCTCCGATCAGTGAGCGCTCGCGGCCTCGGCGTGGATGCCGGTGTTCTGCCGGACGTAGAGCTCGTCCCACATCTCCTCCGAGCGCTTGTCGCGGTAGAAGATCGAACCCAGGAACACGCAGAGGAAGCCGAGCGGGATCGAGAAGATGCCGGGATTCTTCAGCGTGATCAGCGGGGCCTCGAGGCCGACGATGCTGGTGTTGGTGTCGCGGAACTGCTCCAGCTTGCCCTGCGCGCCCTTGAGATCGGCGTTGAGCTTGTCGAGTGCCTTCTGCGCCGCGGCCTTGGCCGCATCGTCGACCGCGGCGGCGACGGCGGCGGTGGCGGCATCGATCTTCGCCGGCGCGGCGTCCACGATCTTCTGCGCGGCCTCCTTCACCGCCTTCGGGTAGGTCATGTTCGGCGACACCATGACGAGCGCGATCGCGGCGAAGGCGCCGACCAGCATGCCGAGCACCACGCCGCCGGTGTTGCAGCGCTTCCAGTACAGCGTCAGCAGCACCGCCGGCAGGTTCGACGAGGCCGCGACCGCGAAGGCGAGTGCCACCAGGTGCGCCACGTTCTGGCCCTTGGCCAGGATGCCGATCACGATCGCGAGCAGGCCGACGATCACCGAGCTGATCCGCGCCGCCCGCACCTCCTCCTCCTGTGTCGCGTGCTCGCCCTTCACCACGCCGACCCAGATGTCATGGCTCATCGCCGAGGCCGAGGCCAGCACTAGGCCGGCGACCACCGCGACGATGGTGGCGAACGCGACCGCGGCCACGAAGGCGAGGAAGAGATTGCCGACCCAGGAATCCTCGCCGCCGCCCACGAACTGCGCCAGCAGGGGGCCGGCCATGTTGCCGCCGGCGTCGATCGCGCTGATCTTCGCCGCGCCGACGTTGATCGCCGCGCCCATGCCGAGGAACAGGGTCAGCACGTAGAAGCCGCCGATGATGCCCATCGCCCAGATCACCGACTTGCGCGCGTCCTGCGCGGTCGGCACGGTGAAGAAGCGCATCAGGATGTGCGGCATTCCGGCGGTGCCGAGCACCAGGGCCATGCCGAGCGAGATCTGGTCGATCGGGTTCTTCAGGTACAGGCCGGGCTCGAGGAAGCGCTGGCCGAGGTCGGCGGCGCTCATCTGCGCCGCGGGGTCGCCGACCAGCTTCGTCACCTGCGCGACGACCTTCGGATCGGCCACCACGGCGTTCAGGAATCCCGGCAGCGAGAAGCCGTAGGGTGCCCAGGTGAAGAACACCAGGATCACCGACGCGGTCACCAGCAGCACCGCCTTGATGATCTGCACCCAGGTGGTCGCGACCATGCCGCCGAACACCACGTAGGCCAGCATCAGCACCCCGACGGTGATCACCGAGACCTCGTAGTCGATGCCGATCAGGGTCTTCACCAGGACGCCGCCGCCGACCATCTGCGCGGTCAGGTAGAAGGTCGACACGGTGATCGTCGACACCGCCGCGACCGTCTTCGCCTTCTTCGGGTCGTTGCGGAACGCGAGCACGTCGCCCAGCGTGTACTTGCCGATGTTGCGGCAGGGCTCCGCGATCACCAGCAGCACCGTGATGTAGGCGACCAGCCAGCCGACCGAGTACATGAAGCCGTCGTAGCCGTACAGCGAGATCAGGCCGGCGATGCCGAGGAAGGACGCGGCGGAAAGGTAGTCGCCGGCGATCGCCCAGCCGTTCTGGATGCCGCTGACCGAGCGGCCGGCGGCATAGAATTGCGAGGCGCTCTTCACCCGCCGCGCGGCAAGGTAGGTGACGAACATCGTCAGCGCGATGATCAGGCCGAACACGCCGAAGGTGAGGCCCTTGTACTCGGCCTTGACCGCGCCGTCGGCCCAGGCGGACAGCGGCAGCAGCGCGACGGCGGCGGCGAAGGCGCGGAGCTGGAGGCGGCTCATGTGGACTCTCCCATCGACGCGGCCTTGGCGATGATCTCGGACGCCAGCGCGTCGAATTCGCTGTTCGCGCGGCGCGCGTAGATCCACGCGATGCCCCAGGCGACGATGAACTCGGACAGCGCGAACACCAGGCCGACGTTGATCGGCCCCCAGACCTTGATCCGGAACAGTTCCTGGAAGTACGCGGCGCCGATCGGCAGCGCGAAGTAGTAGACCACCGAGATCGCCATCAGGCTCCACAGGAACCGCGACTTGCGCCGATGCAGTTCCACGAAGCGCGGGTCGCGATCGATCGCGGCCCAGTCCATCGCCTTGTCGCTCATCGTCATCCTCCCCGGAATCGCCGCACGCGGCCGGACGGCGGGCGCGGATTCACCGGTCGGGATGCTGGGGCCTCGTCGCAGCGGAGGCAATTAGCCGTTCGTCGAACAGGCGGCTGCTTGCGCATCCGCCCGCAATTTTGGACCCTCGCCCGGGTTGCAGGGTCGGCGGGGAATTCGGTCGATGATTTCTGCCTGGTTGTTGCTGCTGCTGGCGCTGGTCTACCTCGCCGCGCTGTTCGGCGTCGCCTGGCTCGGCGATCGCCGCGCGGTGCTACCCGGGCGGCCGTGGCTGCGCACGCTGGTCTACAGCCTCGCGCTCGCGGTGTACTGCACCTCCTGGACCTTCTACGGCGCGGTCGGCAGCGCGGTCGCCGGCGGCTTCTCCTACCTGCCGATCTACCTCGGACCTGCGCTGCTGTTCCTGCTGTTCGGCGCGCGCTTCGGGCGGCTGGTCGCGGTCGCGCAGCTGCGTTCGTCGACCTCGATCGCGGACTTCATCGCGTCGCGCTACGGCCGCAGCCAGCGCCTCGCCGTGCTGGTCACGCTGATCGCGATCACCGCCGCGATCCCCTACCTGGCACTGCAGTTCAAGGCCGTCGGGATGAGCATCGACGTGCTCGCCGGCGGTGGTGGTCGCGCCGCCGGCGCGTGGTTCGCCGATGCCGCGTTCTACGTCGCCGCGCTGCTCGCGGTGTTTGCGATCCTGTTCGGCACCCGCGAGGTCGACGCCACCGAGCACCATCGCGGCCTGATGCTCGCGATCGCGCTGGAGTCGTTGGTGAAGCTCGTCGCCTTCGCCGCGGTCGGACTCTACGCCTGGAACCTGCTCGGCACGCCGGGCGCGCTGGCGCTGCCGGCGGCCGAGTTGCCGCTGTCGCCGGCGACGCTGGGCTCGCTCGGCTTCGCCACCCAGACCCTGCTCGCGTTCTGCGCGATCGTCTGCCTGCCGCGGCAGTTCCAGGTCGGGGTCGTCGAGTGCGAGGATCTGTCCGACGTCGCTACCGCGCGCTGGGCCTTCCCGCTCTATCTCGCGGCGTTCAGCGCGCTGGTACTGCCGATCGCATTGGCCGGCGTCCGCAGCGCGCCGCCGGCGTCGGTGCATCCCGACAGCTTCGTGCTGTGGCTGCCGCAGGCGCACGGCAGCACGGCGCTGTCGATGCTCGCCTTCCTCGGCGGCTTCTCCGCGGCGACCGGCATGGTGATCGTCGCCAGTGTCGCGCTCGCGACCATGGTCTCGAACGAGCTGGTGCTGCCGGCGCTGTCGCGCCTCGGGCTGCTGTCGCGCCGGGACGCGGACCTGTCCGCACTCGTGCTGTGGGTGCGCCGCGCCGCGATCCTGGCGCTCGCCGCCACGGCGTTCGCCTACTACCGGCTCAGCGCCGAGTTTCCGAACCTCGCCTCGGTCGGCCTGCTGGCGTTCTCCGCGGTGGCGCAGTTCATGCCGGCCATCGTCGCCGGCTTCCTGTTCCGCTCGGTGTCGCGCGCGGCCGTCACCGCCGGGCTGGTCGGCGGCTTCGCGGTGTGGATCTACACGCTGTTCCTGCCGACGCTGTCCGGCGCCGGCTTCCTGCCCAGCGCCTGGCTCGCGCTCGGGCCCGCCGGCATCGCCGGGCTCCGCCCGCACGCCCTGTTCGGGATCGAGGGTCTCGATCCGATCACCCACGGCACGCTGTGGGCTTGGGCGCTCAATATCGGGCTGCTGGCGGTGGTCTCGGCGTGGCGACCGGCCGGCATCGACGAGCGCCGCCTGTCGCGTACCTTCCTCAGCCTCGAGACCGGCGGCCGCGCCGACCTCGGGGCTGCGGCCGCCGCCGCGAATCTCCGGGTCGGCGATCTGGTCGACCTCGCCGAGCGCGTGCTCGGCGCCGAGGCCGCGGCCCGCATGCTGGCGGAGGTCAATGGCGCCCGCGCGAAGCCGCTCGGGCGCGACGCTCCGGCCGACCGCGGCCTGCTGCAGGCCTGCGAGCGCTCGCTGGCGGCGGCGATCGGCGCGACCTCGGCGCGCCTGGTGCTGTCCGGCGCGCTCTCCGGCACCGGCCTCGAGGTCGACGAGGTCGCCGCGCTGCTCGACGAGACCAGCCAGGAGCTGCGCTTCAACCGCGAGCTGCTCGAGGCGACGATGGAGAATGTCAGCCAGGGGATCAGCGTGGTCGACCAGGAGTTCCGCCTCGTCGCCTGGAACCGTCGCTACCTCGAGCTGTTCCCCTATCCCGACGGGATGGTGCAGGTCGGCGCCCGGGTCGAGGACCTGATCCGCTACAACGCCGGCCGTGGCCTCTGGGGCGACGGCGAAGTCGAGGAGCAGGTCGACAAGCGCCTGGAGCATCTCCGTCGCGGCACACCCTACCTGTTCCAGCGCACCCGCAGCGATGGCACCGTGATCGAGATGCGTGGCCAGCCGATGCCGGGCGGCGGCTTCGTCACGACCTATGCCGACGTCAGCGACTACAAGCGGGTCGAGGCGGAGCTGCGCGAGGCGACCGAGCTGCTCGAGCAGCGGGTCGCCCTGCGCACCGGGGAACTGGAGGAGGCGTTGATCGCCCAGCGGCTGGCGAAGCAGGAGGCGGAGGCGGCCAACCTGTCGAAGTCGCGCTTCGTCGCGGCCGCCAGCCACGACCTGCTGCAGCCGCTCAATGCCGCACGGCTGTTCACCTCGGCGCTCAGGATGCGGCCGGTGGCCGACGCCGAGTCGGCGCAGCTCGCCGAGCGGGTCGATACCGCGCTGCGCGCCGCCGAGGATCTGCTCGACGCGTTGCTGGAGATCTCGCGGCTCGACTCCGGGACGATGCGGGCGGAGGTCGCACCGATGCCGCTCGGGGAACTGTTCGCGGCGCTGGCCGCCCAGTTCGCGCCGCTCGCGGAACAGCGCGGCCTGTCCTTCGCCGTGGTGCCGACGCGGCTGTGGATCGCGAGCGACCGTCGCCTGCTGCGGCGGGTGCTGCAGAACCTGGTCAGCAACGCGCTGCGCTACACCTCGACCGGCGGCGTGCTGCTCGGCTGTCGCCGCCACGGTGCGCGGGTGTCGATCGAAGTGCTCGACACCGGCCCGGGCATCGAGGTCGAGCATCGCCAGCGGATCTTCGAGGAGTTCCAGCGCCTCGCGCTGCACTCGCCCTGGGGCGAGAAGGGCCTGGGACTCGGCCTGTCGATCTGCGACCGCATCGCCCGGCTGCTCGATCACCCGCTGCGGCTCGCGTCGGTGCCGGGTCGCGGGTCGCGCTTCGTCGTCGAGGCTGCGCGTGCCGAAGCGCAGCCGCTCGCGGCGACTCCCGCGGCGGAGCCGCCGTCGGAGATCGCCGGGCTGACCGTGCTGTGCCTCGACAACGATCCGGCCATCCTCGACGGCATGAGACTGCTGCTCGCGCGCTGGGGTCTCGTGGTGCTGACTGCCGCCCGGATCGATGCGGCCCGCGAGATCCTCGCGCACACCCGCTGCGACGCCGTGCTCGCCGACTACCATCTGCAGGATCGGCTGGAGGGCCTCGACGCGCTGGACGAACTGCGCGCCGGCGCCGCGGGCGCGGTTCCCGCCGGGGCGCTGATCACGGCCGACGCCAGCGACGAGGTCGCGGCGGACGCCCGCCGCCGCGGCTATCCGTTGTTGCGCAAGCCGGTGAAACCGGCGGCATTGCGGGCGCTGCTGGCGGCGATCGCTGCACGGAAGGCGCCGCGGCAGGAATAGGCGCTGCGGCCCTCCGCCGTTGTCGCCCGCGCGATCGTCGAGGGCTGCGCCGCGGTGCACCGGCCTTGCCACGCCGGGGCGTGCAGTGCCTGGTCAGCGACGCGGCACTCTCGTCACTGCGAGCGCCGCGACCAGCACCCTCGCCATGGCGAGCGCAGTGAAGCAACACTTCCGTCATTGCGAGCGCAGCGAAGCAGTCCAGCGCCTTCGTCAGCCCGCTCCCGAGGCGAACAGCAAGGGCTAGGATTGCGTCGTCGTCGAAGCGATCCCCCGCAATGACGGATCGTCCGCCGCGCGTGCGAGGCGTTGGCGGGCTGCTGCGTCCAAGACGCACCCAGGTTCAGCCCTCTTCCACCGGCAACCGCACATCCGCCTGGTCCAATGCCAGCTTGCCGACCAGCATCACCGCCTGGGTCCGCGTGTGCACCCCGAGCTTGCGCATCACCGCCGTCATGTGGGCCTTCACGGTGGCCTCGGAGACCTCCAGCTCGAAGGCGATCTGCTTGTTGAGCAGGCCGTTGGCGACCATGCCGAGCACCCGGAACTGCGCCGGGGTCAGTTCGGACAGCCGGCGCGCGAGGGCCGCTTCTTCGGGCGCCAGCGCGCTGGGCTGCCGCGCCTCGACCGGCGCCCAGGTGCCGCCGTCGAGCACGGTCGACAGTGCAGTGACCAGGATCGTGGCGTCGGCGGATTTCGGGATGAAGCCGGCAGCGCCGTGCGCCAGAGCGCGACGCATCGTCGACGCATCCTCGCGCGCCGACACCACCACGACCGGCAGCCCGGGCCAGGACGCGCGCACGTGCACCAGCGCCGAGAAGCCGTTGGCACCGGGCATGTTGAGATCGAGCAGCAAGAGGTCGGCATCCGGATGCTGCTCGATCAGCGCGAGCAGGGTGCCGACGTCCGCCGCACTGAACACCTGCGCTCCGTCCACAGCCAGCCGAACGGCGCCGGTGAGGGCGTCGCGGAACAGTGGATGGTCGTCGGCGAGGAGGATGGCAGGCATCAGGGTCGGCGTTCGGCGATCAGGAAACACGGAATCGTCATTGCGGGCGCAGCGAAGCAGTCCAGAGCCTTCGCGTTTCGACACTCCAGTGCCAGAGCAAGGCGCTGGATTGCTTCGCTGCGCTCGCAATGACGGGAGAGTCGCGCGCCGGGCGAACGGCGCGCCGAAGACGGTCTAGCGATTCATCCGGTCGTTCACCAGCACACCCACGACCAACGGATCCGCCAGCGTCGAGATGTCTCCCAGCGAGTCGTGCTCGTTCGCGGCGATCTTGCGCAGGATGCGGCGCATGATCTTGCCCGAGCGGGTCTTCGGCAGCCCCGGCGCCCACTGCAGCCAGTCCGGGGACGCGATCGGGCCGATGTCCTTGCGGACATGCGCGACCAGCTCCTTGCGCAGCGACTCGCTGGTCTCGATCCCGGCCTTCAGCGTGACGTAGGCGTAGATGCCCTGGCCCTTGATGTCGTGCGGCGCGCCGACGACCGCGGCCTCGGCGACCGCGGGATGGCCGACCAGGGCGCTCTCGATCTCCGCGGTGCCCATCCGGTGGCCGGAGACGTTGATCACGTCGTCGACCCGGCCGGTGATCCACCAGTAGCCGTCCTCGTCGCGGCGGGCGCCGTCGCCGGTGAAGTACTTGCCGCGATACGTCGTGAAATAGGTCTCGATGAAGCGCTTGTGGTCGCCGTAGACCGTGCGCATCTGGCCGGGCCAGGAGTCGAGCAGGACCAGGTTGCCCTCGGTCGCGCCCTCGAGAAAGTTGCCTTCGGCATCGACCAGCGCCGGCCGGATGCCGAAGAACGGCAGCGTGGCGGAGCCGGGCTTGAGGTCGAAGGCGCCGGGCAGCGGCGTGATCAGGATCCCGCCGGTCTCGGTCTGCCACCAGGTGTCGACGATCGGGCAGCGGCCGTCGCCGACGACGCGGTGGTACCACTCCCAGGCCTCGGGGTTGATCGGCTCGCCGACCGATCCCAGCAGCCTGAGGCTCTTCCGCGAGGTCCTCTGCACGGGGCCGTCGCCGTCGCGCATCAGCGCGCGGATCGCGGTCGGCGCGGTGTAGAAGATCGTGACCTGGTGCTTGTCGATGACCTGCCAGAAGCGGCTGACGTCCGGGTAGCTCGGGATGCCCTCGAACATCAGCGTGGTGGCGCCGTTGGCGAGCGGACCGTAGACGATGTAGCTGTGGCCGGTGACCCAGCCGACATCGGCGGTGCACCAGTAGATGTCGTCCTCGCGCAGGTCGAACACCACCTCGTGGGTGTAGCTGGCGTAGGTGAGATAGCCGCCCGAGGTGTGCAGCACGCCCTTCGGCTTGCCGGTGGAGCCCGAGGTGTAGAGGATGAACAGCGGGTCCTCGGCATCGACGGCCTCGGCCGGGCAGTTCGGCGAGGCGTTGGCGACGAGCTCGTGGTACCAGCGGTCGCGACCCGCGTCCCAGGCGATCGCGCCGCCGGTGCGGCGCACCACGATCACGCGCTCGACGCAGTCGATCCTGCCGCTCGCCAGAGCCGCGTCGACGTTGGCCTTCAAGGGCACGGCCTTGCCGCCGCGCAGGCCCTCGTCGGCGGTGATCACCAGCCGCGACTGGCAGTCGTCGATGCGGCCGATCAGCGAATCCGGCGAGAAACCGCCGAACACGACGGAGTGCACCGCCCCGATGCGGGCGCAGGCCAGCATCGCGACCGCGGCCTCCGGGATCATCGGCAGGTAGATCGTGACCCGGTCGCCCTTCTTCACGCCCTGGTCCTTCAGGGCGTTCGCGAAGCGGCAGACGCGCTGGTGGAGGTCGCGGTAGGTGATCCGCTCCGAAGCGGACGGATCATCGCCCTCCCACAGGATCGCGGTCTTGTCGCCGCGGGTGGCGAGATGGCGGTCGAGGCAATTGGCGGCCACGTTGAGCTGGCCGTCGGCGTACCAGCGGATGCGGAAGTCGTCGGGGTCGTAGCTGACGTCGCGCACCTCGGTGTAGGGGCGGATCCAGTCGAGCCGTCGGCCGACGTCGCCCCAGAAGCGCGCGGGATCCTCGACGGAACGCTTGTAGCCAAGCTTGTACTGGCCGGTGGTGACGCGGGCATAGGCCGCGAACTCGGCGGGCGGGGCGTGGATACGGGTCATCGCGATGCTCCGGTTTCGAGGACGTCACCTTGCGCCGCAACACGCGCGCTGGGCACTAGACCTTAGTCGGATTCCGCGGCGAATTCGACCAAAGGCGTATGGCCGCCTCCGGCTGCGGCGCGCATCGTGCGGTCGCCGCCACGCTCGGGGAGGAACGTGGATCGCCCGCCGCCGGTTCATCGCGGGAATCCAGCGCCGACCTGACCTGGGACAAGAACCCCGCGGGCCCACGGAACAACACTGTTCCCAGACTTCGGATGGAGCGATCCCGATGACCCCACTGCCCCGTTACCTCGTGTTGACCGCCCTGCTGGCGGCCTCCTCCCTCGGTGCCGACTTCGCCTATGCCGACAGCGCGAAGGAGGTCCAGCTCGAGGCGCGCGTGACCGAACTGGAGAAGCAGCTGCAGGCGGTACTCGCCGAACTGAAGGCGCAGAGGAGCGCGCCGGCGGCCCCGGCCGTCGCCGCGGCGCCCGCCAAGCCCGGCGCGCCGGCGCCGATCCAGGACACGACGATCACGCCGGGTGCCGCCGCCGGCACCAAGTTCACCTTCGGCGGCTTCGTCAAGCTGGAAGGTCTGTACACCAAGACCAGCGACGGCGAGATCGCCGACAGTTCGACGGCGCGCGACCTCTACATCCCGGGACTGATCCCGGTCGGCGCGAAGAGCGAAGGCACCGACCTCAACGGCCACGCGCAGTTCTCGCGGCTGTGGTTCGAGGTGAACAGCCCGACCGCGTCCGGCGGCAAGGCCGGCGCGCACGTCGAGTTCGACTTCTTCGGCGCCTCGCTCGGCGACCAGCGCGCGACCAATACCTACGGCGCGACGCTGCGCCATGCCTATGCCTACTGGGACCACTGGCTGGTCGGCCAGACCTGGTCGAACTTCATGGACGTGAACGCGCTGACCGAGTCCGCCGACCTGATCGGTCCGACCGACGGCACCGTGTTCGTGCGGCAGCCGCAGGTGCGCTACACCCACGGCCCCTGGTCGTTCTCGCTGGAGAATCCGGAGAGCACGATCACGCCCTTCCACGGCGGAACAAGGATCTCCTCCGACGACAACAACCTTCCCGACCTCACCGCGAAGTACACCTGGAAGGGCGACTGGGGCTCGATGTCGCTCGGCGGCCTGCTCCGGCAGATCCGCTACCAGACGGTCGGCAGCACTGCGATCGACGACAGCGTGGTCGGAGCCGCGGCGAGCTTCACCGGCAAGTACATGGTCGGCAAGGATGACCTGCGCTGGGGCCTGACCGGTGGCCGCGGCTTCGGCCGCTACGTCGCCCTCAACTTCGCCAACGACGCGGTCGTCGACGCCTCCGGCAATCTCGACGCGCTGCGCGGCTGGGCCGGTTTCGTCGGCTACCGCCACCTGTTCAACGACACCGTGCGCGGCAACCTGTTCTACGCCGCCGAGCGCTACGACAACGACCTCGCCACCGGCGGCGCCAACGCCTCGAAGTCCTCGTCCAGCCTGCACGCCAACCTGTTCTACACCCCGGCCCCGAAGGTCGACGTCGGCGTCGAGTTCATCCACGCGCGACGGGAGCTCGAAAGCGGTGCGGACGGCGACGAGAACCGGGTGCACCTGGTCGCGAAGTACTCGTTCTAGCTCGACTGTCGCAGGAGCGGCGCAAGCCCCGATGCTCTTGTGGGAGGGGGCGCGAGCCCCGATGCCTTTGTGGGAGGGGCGCAAGCCCCGATCGCGACGCTTCGGACTGGCGTTACGATCGGGGCTCGCGCCCCTCAAACATCGCGGCTCGCGCCGCTCCCACAAGGATTGGCCATGTCGTCGCTCGAATTCGCCCAGATCAGTTGCCCCTACTGCGGCGAAGAGATCGAGGTCGAGATCGACGGCTCGGTCGAGCGGCAGCGCTACGTGGAGGACTGCAGCGTGTGCTGCAAGCCGATGCTGCTGGTGGTCGAGTGCGACGAGAACGGGCTGGTCGCGATCGACGCCATCGCCGATTCGTAGGACGGGTCCGGCCCGCCATCGCGATGCGCCGCGGCCACCGCAGGCCGTGCCCGCCCCAAGGTCTTTCGCTACGATTCGCGGCCCATTCACTGCCGTCTCCACCCCGATGAGCCAGCTTCGCGAGAACGCCGCCTACGAACGCCTGAAGCGCAATCTCAGCTTCGCCCAGTGGGTCCTGTTCATCGCCTTCGTCGCCGAGTCGCCCTACCTGATCCGCCTGGCGATGCCGACGCTGCCGCTGTTCAACAAGACCTTCATGGGCCTGGCGTGGGTGATCGCCGCGGCCTTCGGCATCGTCGGCTTCCTGATGGTCTACCGCCAGCTCGATCTGGCCCTCGCCGACAGTCGCTATGAGGGCATCGGGAAATACATGGGCGCGCGGATCACGGCCTCGGTGCAGCTGTTCTTCCTGCTCGCCTTCCTGGTTCCGATCATGAATCTGCCCGCAATCCTGTGGGCCTGGTTCAAGGCGCAGACCGCGAAGGGCCTGATCACGAAGATCTTCACGGAGCAGAAGCTGCAGCGCGACCGGCGGGACAAGTTCCGGCCGTAGTTCGCAGCGCGCGCCCTGCGTGCCGTCGCGACGGGCTCGGATGGATGCGCTGCGATGGCGATCGGGGGATCGACGCGAGTCCGCGGGGGTTTCGCGATGGCGCGCAGTGCGCGCCCTACACGAAGCCGCGCACCGGAAATGACGCTTCGCGCCGGAGCCAGTTCGATTCGGCGTAATGACAGCGCGCGTCGGTGACATGCAGGGTGTAGGCGTGGCGCGAGATCGCCGAGCGGTTCGGCGCGCTGTAGTGCGGCAGCAGGCCGTGGAAGCAGACCAGCGTCCCGGCCGGCACTTCGAGGGGGCGCGCGCCGTCGGGACCGGGCCAGGGCGTCGGGTCGAGCGCGTGCATCTCGACGCGGTCGCCGTCGCGCACGAAGCGCTGCCGCAAGGGGCCGCGGTGGCCGCCGGGCTCGACCCACAGGCAGCCGTTGGCGAGGCTGGCGTCCTCCAGCGCGAACCAGAACGTCGTCACGCTGGTCGGCACGGTGTCGAAGAAGGTCGCGTCCTGGTGCCAGCCGACCTCGCCGCCGATGCCGGGCTGCTTGAAGATGTACATCGACTGCCAGATCAGGGGCTCGACCAGACCCAGGGCTCGAGCGATCGCGTCCAGCGCGGGGCCGCGCGAGAAGGCGTCGAACACCGGGTCGCGATCGTGCAGCGCGTGGCCGATCTTGTTGATCGACAGCGCCTTGGCCTGGCGCAGCGTGCCGTCCTCGGCGAAGGCTTCCTCCTCGAAGAAGCAGCACACCGCGTCGGCCGAGTCGAGGAAATAGCGGTCGGTGGCGAGCGCCTGGTCGCGGGTGGTGAAGATGCTGCGATGGCGGTCGGCGTCGAAGGCCTCGACGATCTCGTCGGCGCGTGCCCGCAGCGCCGCGATCTCGGCGGCGGACTTGAAGCCCGGCAAGGTGACGTAGCCGTGCTCGTGGAAGTGGCGGAGCGCTTCGTCGGTGAGCATCCCGGCAGAGTGCCAAAAGCGCGGCCACGGCTCAATCCGTGACCTCGGGGCAGGGCGACCGATGGCACAATGTCCGGCCCATTCGCCCACCGACGCCCGACCATGAACATCCGTCCCTACAAAGGCCGCCTGCCGAAGCTCGGCGCGGGCGTCTACGTCGATCCCGCCGCGACCGTGATCGGCGACGTCGAGATCGGCGACGACTCCTCGATCTGGCCGGGCACGGTGGTGCGCGGCGACGTCATGCACATCCGCATCGGGAAGCGGACCAACATCCAGGACGGCACCATCGTCCACGTCACCCACGACGGTACCTACACGCCCGAGGGCTTTCCGACGCTGATCGGCGACGACGTCACCATCGGCCATGCGGCGGTGATCCACGCCTGCACGCTCGAGGACTGCTGCCTCATCGGAATGCACGCGACCGTGCTCGACGGCGCGGTCGTGAAGAAGCATGCCTTCGTCGGTGCCGGCGCGGTGGTGTCGCCGGGCAAGGTCGTCGGCAGCGGCGAGCTGTGGCTCGGCAATCCGGCACGGCTGGTGCGGCGGCTGACCGACACCCAGATCGAGCAGCTGCAGTATTCCGCGATGCACTACGTGCGCCTGAAGAACGAGTATCTCGGTTGAAGCGATCCGGCGCCGCCACGTGGTGACGAGGGCCAGCCGATGAGTTCCGGCCGCCGCCTGCTGCTGTTCGGCGCCGAGCGCTACGCCATTCCGATCCTGGCCCCGCTGGCGCGCGCCGCGCGGGCGCGTGGCGACGAGGTCGCCTGGTTCCTGCATGGCTTCGACCTGCCGGACCGGTCGATCCACGAGGAGCACCTCGGCCGGCTGCTCGACAGCGTCGACGCGGTGCGCCGCTTCGACGCCGAGGCCTCGCTCGCGGCGAGCAACTGGATTCCCGGGTTCTTCCCCGGGATCAAGGTGCAGGTCTTCCACGGCTTCAACGTCGAGAAGCGCTCCGAGGCCAAGGGCCACTTCCGCATCCGCGGCCTGTTCGACCTGTATTGCACCCAGGGACCGGCGACCACGGCGCCGTTCCAGGCGATCGCCGCGCGCGACCCGCATTTCCGCGTCGCCGAGACCGGCTGGCCGAAGCTCGATCCGCTGTTCCGTCCCGACGCCGCCACGATCGCCGGACTGCGTGCCCCGGCGGCGGGGCGGCGGGTGCTGGCGTTCGGCTCGACCTTCACCGAGCGTCTGTCCTGTGCGCCCCTGCTGTTCGACTGGCTGGCCGCCGAGATCGCCCGCGGCGAGCATTTCTGGCTGCTCACGCTGCACCCGAAATGTCCGCGCGAGCTGACCGAGCGCTACCGCGCACTGGCCGGCCGCAACGCGGCGTTCGTCGAGACCGAACAGCTGGTGGCGATGCTCGCCGCCGCCGAGGTGCTGCTCGCCGACACCTCGTCGATCCTTCCGGAGTTCGCGGTGCAGGGCCGGCCGGTGGTGACCTTCCGCAACCGTGCACCGAAGCCCTACATGCTCGACGTGCGCGAGGTCGCGGAGCTGCCGGCGGCGCTGTCGCGCGCGCTGTCGCCCGACGAGACGCTCCGCGCCGCCCTCGCCGCCAACGCCGACGCGATCCATCCCGAGCGCGACGGTCGCGCCAGCGAACGCGTGCTGGCCGCGGTCGATGCGTTTCTCGCCGACGGCCGCAGCGGCCTTCGCCCAAAGCCGCTCAACCTGTGGCGCCGCCTGGAGATGCGGGCGAAGCTGGGATACTGGAAGCCATGAGCCTCGACCCGCGACGCGTCCCGCTGTGGTGCCTGTTCTGGCTCGCCGTCGCCGGGGTGTCGATCTTCCTGCACGGCCCGCAGCCGCTGTATTCGACCCGCACGCTGTCGGCGGCCTGGGAGATGTGGATCCGCGGCGACTTCCTGGTGCCCTACCTCAACGGCGCGCCCTACAGCCACAAGACGCCGCTGCTGTACTGGCTGATCCACGCCGGCTGGGCCGTCACCGGTCCGTCCGATCTGTGGCCGCGCGCGCTCGAGGTGCTGATCGGCGCGACGACGCTCGCGCTGGCCGGCCGGCTCGCCAGTGCGCTGTATCCGGACCGGCCACTCGCGGCCCGGCTGGCGCCGTGGATCCTCGCCGGCGGCGCCTACTACTTCCTGTTCGCGCTGCAGCTGATGTACGAGATCCTGCTGACCGCCTGCGTGCTCGGCGCGCTGGTGGCAATGGCACGCGGCGAGCGCCCGGGGGCGCGGCCGAGCTGGCGCGGCTTCGCGGTCGCGGTCGCCCTCGGGCTGCTGACCAAGGGCCCGGTGATGCTGCTGCACGTCGCGCCGGCGCTGATCGCCGGGCCGTGGTGGGCCGCCGCCGCGCGGGAGGATCGGCTGCGCTGGTACCGCAATGGCGCGATCGCGCTCGTCGCCGGCGCCGGGTTGTTCGCGCTGTGGGTCGTGCCGGCGGTGGTCTTTGGCGGCCCCGAGTACCGCCACATGCTGCTGTGGACGCAGACCGCGGGCCGGGTGGTGCAGAGCTTCGACCACGCGCGGCCGCTGTGGTGGTACGTCGTGCCGGTACTGCCGGTGCTGCTGTTCCCTTGGCTGTACTGGCGCCCGGCGCTCGCCGCGCTGGCGAAGCTGCGCGGCGCGCTCGACGACGGCAGCCGCTTCTGCGTCGTCTGGCTGGCGGCAACCTTCCTCGTGTTCTCGGTGGTCAGCGGCAAGCAGGTCTACTACCTGCTGCCGGAGTTCGCCGGCTTCGCGGTGCTGCTCGCCGGCCTGCTCGTCGCACGGCCCGGGGACGACGCGCGACCGGCCTGGCTGGTCGGCCTCGCCCTGCTCGTGCTCGGCCTCGGCCTCGCCTTCCTGCCGGAACTGCTGGCGCGCTGGCCGTCGAAGCTCCTCTGGCTGAACGACATGGCCGTCGCGCCGCGCTGGTACGGCATCGCCACGACGCTGTCCGCGCTCGCGCTCTGGCGCGCGCGGCCGTTGTCGCGTCAGGTCGTCGCGATCGCCTGCGCCGCCACTGTCGCGACCGCCTTCGCCCACGCCGCCTTCAGCGTACGCGGCTACCGCGGCTTCGACCTCTCCGCGATCGCGACGGCGATCGCCGATGCGCAGCGCGCCGGCCATCCGGTCGCTCACGTCGGCACCTACGAGGGGCAGTTCCAGTTCCTCGGTCGACTCACGTCGCCGGTTCAGGCGCTGCCGCGCGACGGCGTCGAGGCCTGGGCCGAGGCCAATCCCGACGGCCTGCTGGTCGAATACCCGCGCGGCGACCTGCCCGCCGGCGACGCCGGCCCGCTGATCGCGCAGCCGTTCCGGCAGCGGCAGGTCGCGCTGTGGAAGGCGTCGGTGTGGCTGGCGGGCAAGCGGGCGGCGAGTGGCGACGACGAGCCGTAGGCGATTGTGGGAGCGGCGCAAGCCGCGATGTGGGAGGGGCGCAAGCCCAGAGCTTCGGCGCGAATCGATGCGCCGCGATCGGGGCTTGCGCCCCTCCCACAAGAGCAAGCGCACCCTACGCCAGGAACTTCAGATACCCCGCCGCCGGGTCGTAGCCGCTCGACGCCGAGAACTGGTTGAGGTTCGGGAAGATCGTCGCGATGTCCGGACCCGACAGGCCGAACCAGTTGGCCAGCGTCGCGCCGTACTGGTCGACCGAGGTCGTCGGGATCAGGCGGCCGTTGCCGTCGCCGGGGTCGTTCTTGTTGGGCGAGGGCACGCCGTAGGACGACGGCGTCGGGTTGGTCAGGCTCGGCATCACCGTGCCGAAGTTCGCCGCCGGGCTGAAGCCGCAGCCGTTGCCGTAGAACTTGCCGCCCTGCACCGCACCACCGAGGATGAAGTGGTGCGAGGACCAGCCGTGGTCGGTGCCGTCGGAGTTGTTGGTCATCGAGCGGCCGAAGTCCGACGCGGTGAACAGGGTGACGTTGTTCTGCAATCCCCGATCGATCATGGCCTTGTAGAAGCCGTCCAGCGCCTGCGACAAAGCGGTCAACAGGCCGCGCCCGACGCTGCCACCGCCGCCCTGCTGGTTCAGCTGATCGCTGTGCGTGTCGTAGCCGCCGGCATTGACGAAGAAGATCTGGCGCTTGGAGCCGGTCAGGCCAGAGGCGTTGTTGGTGGCTCCGGCCCAGATCAACTGGGCAACGGTCAGCAGCTGGCGATCGAGGTCGCCGTTGTTCGCATGGTTGGTGAAGAATCCGGAGAGGTCGGGGTAACCCTGGTTCGGAGTGAACTCCGGCAGGGCGCCGTTGATCAGCTGGGACGTGGAAATCGCGTGATTCACCGTCCGCGCATAGGTGCGCTCCAGCATGTTCGCCTGGCTGTTGTTACCCGCCAGCGCGTTGTACGAGGCCGTCAGGTCCTTCCCCGGATTGGGGACCGAATCGTTGGGGCGATTGAGCGTGAGTGCTCCGTGCGAGTTCATGATGTAGCCGTCGACCACGTCGCCGCGGATGAAGGCATCCTGCCCCGACAACGACGTGATGATCGGCACCCCGGCGGGATTCACCGAGCTCAGCAGATCGCAGATTTTACCGCCCCAACCGGTGGTCGGCGTGTTGGACGGCGGCGACGACTGCCAATAGGCCGCCTGGTCCGAATGCGAATACAGCTGCGGTGGGAGTGCCGGATTGGAATTGAGGTACTGGTTCTGGGTGACCGGACCGACCAGGGTCCCGACGTTGGCGAGGATCGCAAGCGGGCTCGAGGCCTGGTTGAACAGCGTGGCCAGCTCCGGCATCTGCGGGTGCAGCGCGTACTGGATGCCGTCGCCCGAGGTGGCGGTCATGTTCAGCGGGCGCAGGTTGGCACGCGGCAGGTTGAGCAGCGGCCGCACGCCGCCGGCACCGAAGAAGGCGTTGTAGTTGGCCTGGGTGTAGGGCACGACGGTGTTGAAGCCATCGTTGCCGCCGTACAGGAACACGCAGACCAGCGCCTTGTAGTCGGTGAAGCTGTACTTGGCCTGGCGGGTCGCGGCATTGACCAGCTGCAGGTTGCCGAGCGCGGAGTAGAGACTTGCGCCACCGAGCGCGGCGCGCACGGTCTGGTTGAGGAAGCGGCGGCGATCGGCGTGGAAGACGTTGCGACGGTTCATTTCTGCACCATGTATTCGGGCGAGGTCAGGATCAGGTACAGCGCGCGACTTACGCGTTCGCGTTTCCAGTCAGCGCCGAAGCTGTTGACGTTGACCGCATTGAGGTTGTCGAGCAGGGTCTTGCGCATGAACGCCGACATCTGACCCGACATGAAGCGCACGTTGTAGGCATCGATCAGCCGGTCGGCGGTATCCGCGCCCTGCCCATTGGTGAGGCCAGCGAGGCCGAGGTCCTGGGTGGTGTTGATCTTCACCTCGCCCAGCTCCAACTCGCTGTTGTCGCAGGTGTCAGTGAGGTCGTAGCCGAAGGCCTTGTACATCATGCTGTTGGTCGAATTGATGTTCAGCACGTCGGTGTTGATCTGGAACTCCGGGCCGACGAGTCCCGCCGTGGACATCTCGCCCGGCGGCTTGAAGCTCGGCTTGAAAAAATTGAACACGGTGTCGGAATCGAGCGGGGCCTGGCCGACGCCGCTCTCGTAGATGGTGTCGTCGGTGGCGTAGGCGGTGGCATAGCCCGCGTAGCGGTAGGGCATGTTGCCGTAGTGGCGGATGGTGTTGCCGGAAGCGGTGTCGCTGCCGCAGGCATGGCGCGCGCTCATCGCCCGCCACAGGTGGGTGATGCGCAGCAGCGGCTCGCGCAGCTTGCCGTAGGTGCTCGGGTTGGCGAGATGGCCATAGCGCGCCTCGGGGTCGAGCAGGATCGCCTGCACGACGGCCTTGAGGTCGCCGCGAACCCCGCTGCCGTTGTTGTTGAACACCGCGGTGACGCGCGCGACGTAGGCCGGGCTCGGGTTCGAGGTGACCAGGCGCTGGATCAGCTGCTTGCCGATGAAGGGGCCGACGTTGGGATGGTTGAAGATGTTGTCGAGCGCGAAGGCCAGGTCCTGGGCCGGCGTGCCGCCGTTGGGCACCACGCCACCGGAGGCCGCACTGCCGTAGGACAGCAGCTGCTTCGAAAGGATGTCGTTGGTGACGTCGGTGCCGTTGTCGTGCTGCGCCGCGATCGGGATCATCGGCGTGCGCGCGGCAACCGCGCTGTTGTCCGGGCCGCAGGAATCGAACACGGCGGCGGTGGTGCAGCCGGACCAGGTCCAGCCGGTGAACACGTGGGCGAAGTTGGTGATGACCGCCTGGTTGTAGGTCGGCACCGGCTGGCCGCCGGAGGTCTGCACCGTGCCGTCCGGATTGAGCATGACGAGCCCGACGGAGAACAGCTGGTTGATCTCGCGCGCGTAGTTCTCGTCCGGATGCAGATTCACGGCGAGATTGGCACGATGATTGGTCATCATGTTGAGGTACACGCCCATCGCCGGCGACAGCGTCACCTGGTCCAGGAGCGTGCGGTAGTTGCCGAACGCGTTGTTGGCGAAGATGTCGTAGATGTGCGCGAAGCTGTCGGGGTGCTGGTCGAGCAGCGTGTTCTTGTCGGAGACCACGAAGATCTCGGACAGCGCGAAGGCGACGCGCTGGCGCAGCTGGTCGGTGTGGTTCGGTGGAATCGGTGCCTGGGTCCGCGGATCCGGGCCGCCGAGGGCGGCGAGGAACCAGCCCTCCCGGAACACCGACGAGCCGTAGTTCTCCGCCAGGGGGCCGGTGACCCAGTTGTAATAGGCGAGCTGCGAGCTGACCGGCGCCGCATACTGCTTGGCGAGCCAGCCGGCGTAGCCGAGCTGCATCACCTCGGTAATGTCGGCATCGGTCGCCCCGAAGGTCGCCTGGGCGAGGAAGCGCGCGGCGTCGGCGCGACTGCCGGGGCCGTCCTCCAGGCCGTCGCTGAAGCCCGCATCGATCGCGTGCGATTGCGCCTGGGCGCTGCCCGCGGAAAGTGCGAGCGCCACGGCGACCGCAACTCCGGCGGATCGGATTCGACTTGTCTGCATGAATTGTCCCCTGTCGCAAAGACCCGCACGGACCTTGCCGCACGGCACCGTAACGCCATGTGATAAACGCGGATGCTGGGCGGCTCGAACACCCGAAAGCGTCGACTCGCCCACACTTCGGAGGACTCGTCGGCGCCGTCGCGCGCGCGTTCGACCCCCCGATCAGGACAAGGAGACGCCGTTCGATCGCCAAGTCCGCCACGCGCGACGAAAAATCCTTCGGGCGGGGGATCAGGGTCCGTCGACGGGCGGCCCGGAAGCGTCGCGGCCGCGGAGCGATGCGCGGAGGTCGCGGAGGAGTTCGGCAAGGCTGCCGCGGTACAGCCAGAACACCCCGGCCATCAGGTAGATCGGCAGCGACGCGCGGAAATTCTCCTCGCGGTACATCGTGTTGCCGACCGAGCGGTGGTAGGCGACGTAGACGGTGTCGACCACGAACACCGCCGCGGCCAGCGCCAGCAGCGCCTGCCACCACCAGCCGGGCGGGCGGTAGCGCAGCGCACCGCCGAGCATCCGCACTGCCCACGGTGCCGACAGGTAGGTCAGCACGCCCATCCACCAGGTCACGCCGACGTCCCAGTCCGCGATCTCGTAGTGGGTGGCGCCGTAGAGCAGCAAGGCCATCGCGACCGCGAAGGTGAAGAGCTTCCACGGTCGGAGCCATTCGCGGGCCGTCGCACGGTCCGGGTAGCGGGGGTAGTCGCGGTCGAAGAAGGCGTCCACCGGGGCATTATCGCGCAGCGCCGCGGGCGGACCGACAACGCCCGTCATTGCGAGGAGGAGCGCAGCTCCGACGAAGCAATCCAGTGCCTTCGCTGTTCGTCACGCCAGAACCAGAGCGAAGGCGCTGGATTGCTTCGCTGCGCTCGCAATGACGGAACAGGGGCTAGATGAGGCGCAGTGTGATCGCCTTCAGTACCGCCCGCGTCCGGTCACGGCAGTCGAGCTTCAGCAGCAGGTCGGAGACGTAGTTCTTCACCGTGCCCTCGGCCAGGAACAGGGTACGGGCGATCTCCTTGTTCGAATAGCCGCCGGCAATGAGTCGCAGGATCGCGAGTTCCCGCTCCGTGAGATCCGACGGCGCGATCTGGCCCGGCGCAGCGGCCGCCGGCTGTTTCGGGTCGCGGTAGCGCAGCCGGGCACGCACCGGCTCGGTCGACACCGGCTGCAGCAGGGTCTCGCCGGCGGCGACGCGCAGGATCGCGTCGCGCAGGTCCTCGGGCGAGGCGTCCTTCAGCAGGAATCCCTGCGCGCCGGCGTCGACCGCGGCGAGCAGCAGGTCGCTGTCGTCGAAGGTGGTGAGCAGGATCACGGGCGTGCGGTCGCCGCGTTCGCGCAGCGCCAGCAGCGCCTCGATGCCGGTCATGCCCGGCATCCGGATGTCGCTCACCACCACGTCGACCGGCGTCGCCGCGAGTGCCGCGACGAGGCCACTGCCATCCTCGGCCTCGATCGCGATCTCGATCCCCCCGAGGCTCGCGATCAGCGCGGTCAGGCCCCGGCGCACCAGCGCCTGGTCGTCGGCCAAGGCGATCCGCACCGGCGTGCTCATGTCGCTCCCGCCGGCAGCCACGCGGAGAGCGCGAAGCCGCGCGCGCCGGTCGGCACGATGTCGAGGCCGCCGCCGAGGGCCTCCAGCCGCTCGCGCATTCCGGCGAGACCGCTGCCCGCGCCGCTCGCTTTGCCGGCGCCGCCGGACCGGGCAGCGCCGCGGCCGTCGTCGCGCACGGCGAGTTCGATCCGGTCCTGGTGGCGGCGCAGCACCAGCCAGACGTGGTCGGCGTCGGCGTGGCGCGCGGCATTGGTCAGCGCCTCCTGCGCGGTGCGCAGCAGCGCCTCGGCCTTCAGCGCATGGTCGACGCGGGCATCCTCCGCGATCTCGATGTGGACCTCGGGCCGCGGGAAGGGCGAGGCGAGGCGTGTGATCGCGGCGGCGAGGTCCATGCCGGCGCGGTCGCGCATCTGCCGGACCACGCCGCGGATGTCGGCGAGCAGTTCGTCGGCCAGCTGCGCCGACAGCGTGACCTGCTCGCGTCCGGCCAGCAGCGGGTCGCGCGCGAGTGCCGCGAGGTTCAGCTTCAGCGCCGTCAGCTTGTGACCGGCGACGTCGTGCAGCTCGCGCGACAGCGACAGCCTCTCCTGGTCGCGCGCGCTCTCGACCAGCAGTGCGCGGGTCGCCAGGAGCTCCGCGTTGGCCTCGGCGAGCCTCGCGGCCGCCACCTCGGCCTGGTGCGCGTAGCGCGAGGACAGTGCCGAGAAGCCCTGGAAGGCGACGAACGACGCCCAGCCGATCAGCGCGTCCTCCCAGCCGACGATCCGCACGGTGATCGCGAGCAGGCCGAGATTGAGCACCGCGAGGCTCACCAGCAGTTCGCGCACCGTGCAGATCGCGGCGAGTTCCGCGGCCAGCATGATCGCCAGCACGCCGGCCGCGCCATTGCGGGTGCCGAGCGCGATCAGCAGCAGCGCGACGCCCTGGGTCGCGAGCCAGGGCGCGCAGTTGCGTGGCCTCAAGCCGACGACGATCAGCCCGAGATAGGCCAGCAGGAACAGAGCACAGCCGCCGAGCGCGACGGCACGGGCGGTCTCGGCAGGGAGGAAGGTCGCGACCGGCGAGGAGCGCCACACCGCCCAGGTCATCGTCGCCCAGGTCACATAGCCGGCAATCGACAGCGGCGAAAGCCAATGGGTCCGACGCACCGCCTGTTCCACCGCACCGCTCCGCGACGACACCGATGCGAACTAGTGTCGGCCGCGAGAGCGGTGGCGACAAGCGTTCCGCCGAAAGTGGTGACTTCCGGCAGGCACCTCGCCTCCCGTCGGAGCGGCGCGAGGCCTACTGCACCAGCGTCACCCGCTTGCGGTTGTCCGTCGACACCCGATCGATGAACTTGTTGTACGGATCGATGCCGACCTCGTAGGGCAGCTCGTCGACGGTCAGCGTGAGCGTCGAATCGCCGCGGGCGTCGAAGTGCCGCCGCGCGAGCGACAGCACCTTCTCCGTCGACTCGCCGGCGCCAGGCGCGCGGGCGAAGGCGCCGATCTCGATGTCGTCGTCGACCGTCCCGGCGGACTCCACGCCGCGGCCGTCCGCGTAGACCTTGTCGACGTGCAGGCTCATCTCGACGTCGTACTTTCCGTCCGGGCGCTTCTTCGCCGTCGCCGCGGTGACCCGGTTGTCGTAGAACGCGATCTTCTCGAACAGGTCGGTGATCAGGGCCTGCTTGTCCGCCGGCGCCTCGGCGCGGATGTAGTCGACGAGCTCCTGCGAGGTCGTGTAGGGCGGCTGCTGGAAGCCCTTGTCCTCGAGGTAGCGCTTCAGGGCGCGGTTGAGCCGGTCCTCGCCGATCTCGTCCGCCAGGCGGTAGAACACCAGCGAGCCTTTGCGGTAGTGGATGTAGGGCTGGTTCTCGACCCGGAGCAGCGGCAGCTCCTCGACCCGCTCGGCGCCGCGGCTGGACAGGTAGTTGTCGAGCTCGTACTTCAGGAACTTGCGCATCTGCCCGGGGCCGTAGTGGTGGGCCATCACCTGCTGCGCGGTGTACTGCGCCAGCGATTCGCTCATCACGGTGGCGCCCTGCAGGTTCGCGCCGATCACCTGGTGCGCCCACCACTGGTGGGCGACCTCGTGGGCGGTCACGTAGTAGACGTAGTCCACCTGCTCCGGATCGCGCAGGTCGGCGATGAAGCCGATCGACTCGGAGAACGGGATGGTGTTGGCGAAGCTCTGCGCGAAGCGCTCGTAGCGCGGGAATTCGACGATCCGCACCTGCCTGTGCTGGTAGGGGGTGAAGTTCGCCGCGGTGTAGTCGAGCGAATCCTTCACGCCTTCGATCATCCGGTCGACGTTGTAGGGATGCTTGGCGTCGTAGTAGATCTCGATCGGGAGGTCGTGCCAGCGATCGCGCTTCACTTCCCAGTGCGCGGACAGGTAGGCGAAGAACGGCAGCATCGGGCGGTCCATCTTGTAGTGGAAGTAGCGGCGACCGTTCTCGCTCCACTCGCGGATCAGATATCCCGGTGCCAGCGCGATCTGGTCCGGCTCGGTCGACACCGTGGTCTCGAAGTCGATCCAGTCGGCGTCGCGGGCGATGTAGTGGTTCGCGCGCGCCGCCACGTCCTCGAGCTTCGGCATCCGGCGCGGCTCGCCGAGGCCGCGCTTGCGGCGCTCGTTGCGATCGTCGATCTCGAAGCGCGGCTGGTAGCCGAACGCCGGGAAGGACTGCCCGCTGTTGAAGAAGCTGCCGTTGTCGACCAGCGCCGTCGAGCCCAAGTCGTTGCCGAAGCCGACGTTGGCGATGTGCAGGTCGAGCGCCATGTCCATTTCCGCGCCCGGCGCCATCGGCGTGTCCAGCGTGTAGATGCGGTACTGCAGGCGCTCGTCGATCAGGGTGTCCTGGTGCGGCGCGAAGTCGAGACGATCGACCTTGACCTCGGCCGGCAGCGTCAGGTGGAACGCGCCGATCGACTGCCCCGACTTGTTCACCAGGTGCCAGCGCGCGCGGATCTCGGCGCGGCGTTCATGGGGATGCAGGTCGACGTCGGCGCTGACCGCGGTGATCCTGGGCTGCGCCAGTCCGGCGTAGCGGGCGTAGGACCTCTCGTAGTCGGCCTGGTCGTCGAGCCGCCGACTGCTGGAGGCGAAGTCGTTCCGGACGCAGGTGTTGTAGTAGATCCAGCCGGCGCTGGCGACGAAGGCCAGCCCCGCGACCGCGAGCGCGAGGCGCGGCAGGCCGGTGAGGCGACGGCGCGCCTCGCGGCTGCGGTCCTGCCGCGACGGGTCGCTGCCGCGCACCCAGAACAGCGCCGCCAGGACCAGCAGGATCGCGGCCAGCAGCGTCCAGTGCAGGTCGAACCACAGCTTGCCGGCAAGGAAGTGGCCGAAGCCGTTCATGTCCGAGTACGGCGCCGGCGGCGAGCTCGCGTAGAACAGCAGGTTGTGCTCGAGGTGCAGCACCGGCAGCACGGCCTGCACGATCAGCACGCCGATCACCACCGCGTAGCCGAGGAACTTGTTGTTGCAGAACACCTGGATGGCGAGCGCCAGCGCGGCGTACAGCGCGAACACCCAGGCATCGAGCGCGAGCGACTCCAGGTAGACGGCCGGTTCCAGGAAGGTATAGCCCTTCGCCAGCTGGAACAGCATGCAGGTGACCGCGCCGACCGCGAGGAAGCAGCCGATCACGGCGGTGAGCGCGATGTACTTCGCCGCCAGCGGCAGCCAGTTCGGGATCGGCGTCGCGTCGATCACCTCGCCCAGCTTCGCCGCGCGTTCGCGGAACACGAGTTCGCCCGCGTAGAAGGTGAGGATGATCCAGAGCAGGAAGTTGTAGGTGCCGGACAGCGTGTCCAGCATCAGGTGGGTGACCGGAAACACCTTGGTGCCGAACAGCACGTCGGAGAACGAGGCGCTGCCGACGAGGTTCATCACGCCGAACGCGAGCATCACCCGGAACGGGATGCCGGCGAGGACGGCCATCGTCTCGCTGCGGGCGAGGTGCGCGAGCTGCGCGAGCCGGGCGCCGCGGTCGGAACGGGCGTTCACCGCGGGCACCGCGGCCGGCGTCGTCGTCGCCACGGCGGCGACCGCGGCAGGCGCGGTCGGTGCGGCGGTCTTGCCCTTGGCCGCGCTGCCGCTGTCGGCGCGCATCGGCTGGAAGCGCGCGTAGGTCGCGGCCAGCAGGGCGATCGAGATCGCGAGCCAGAGTCCGCGGTTGGCGAGCAGGTAGCCCGACAGCGCCGGCAGCCCGGTGTTGCGCTCCTCGGCCGACCAGTAGCGCATGGTCCGGGACAGCGCGCGCAGCCCGAAGGGCTCGATCAGCGTCGCGACCCAGACGTTGTCGAGGTCGCGGGTGATCGCGCCGCTGACCGACCACAACACGAAGAATCCGATCACGCCGAGATAGGTGACCAGCAGGCTGCGGGTGGTCGCGGCGAGCAGGCCCATCAACGCGGTCATGAACAGGAGATTGGGGATCACGATGAACGCGAAGCCCCAGCCGTAGGCCGCCAGCGGATAGGGACCGAGGCGCTCGGCCTCGACGCCCGGCAGGGTCTGGCCGAAGGACATGCCGATCGCGATGCCGAGGAAGATCACCAGGCAGGCGGCGAGGCCGCCCGCCATCCGGCCGAACAGGTAGTCGCGCTTGTTCATCGGTGTCGCGAAGAACAGCTCCGCGGTACCGAGCTCGTGGTCGCGCAGCAGGCCGCTGGCGACGAAGCTGACCACGACGAACATGCCCAGCGCCGAGAAGGTGCCGAGGAAGTTCAGGATGACCGACGGCGCGTTGCGATGCACGTTGCCGATCGCGCTGCCGACGGTGACGAGGTCGGTGGCGATCGCCGTCATCGCCAGCGCCGACAGCGCCACGGTGACGATCCACAGCAGCGGCGTGCGCAGCTGGAAGCCGAGTTCGAAACGGAAGAATTCCCGGAACAGGCGCATGGCTCAGGCCGCCGCCCGGTGCTGGCGCAACTGGTGGAAGTAGACGTCCTCGAGGTCCGCGGCGATCGGCTCGAAGCGCGGCTCCGGCCGGGTCTCGCTGTACACGTGGATCACCGGCTCGCCGCCGATCATCCTGGACTGCAGCACGACGTACTTCTGTCCGGCCTCGGCGAGTTCGGCGCGCCGGATCCGCGCGCGCCAGACCTTCGATCCCAGCGCCTCGATCGCGTCCGCCGGCTTGCCCGACAGCAGCACGCGGCCGGCGCAGATCATCGCCATCGTCGGACAAAGCTCCGTGACGTCGTCGACGATGTGGGTCGACAGGATGACCACGACGTTCTCGCCGATCTCGGCCAGCAGGTTGTGAAAGCGGTTGCGCTCCTCCGGGTCGAGGCCGGCGGTCGGCTCGTCCACGATCACGAGCTTCGGGTTGCCGATCAGCGCCTGCGCGATGCCGAAGCGCTGGCGCATGCCGCCCGAGTAGGTACCGAGCTTGCGCTTCCGGACCTCCCACAGGTTGGTCTGGCGCAGCAGTGCCTCGACGGTGTCGCGGCGCTCGCCGCGGTTCACCACGCCCTTCAGCATCGCGAGGTGGTTGAGCAGCTCCTCGGCGCTGACCTTGGGGTAGACGCCGAAGTCCTGCGGCAGGTAGCCCAGGGTGCGGCGCAGCGCGTCCTTGTCGGCGAGCACGTCGATGCCGTCGAAGCGGATGCTGCCGCCGTCGGCGTCCTGCAGGGTCGCGATCGTGCGCATCAGCGTCGACTTGCCGGCGCCGTTCGGGCCGAGCAGGCCGAACAGGCCGCGCGGGATCGTGAGGCTGACGTTCGTCAGCGCACGCACGCCGTTGGCGTAGGTCTTGGACAGATTCTCGATCGACAGCATGCGGAAGCTCCGGTGGATGCGGCGGGGACGACGGCGCGCGCACCCTAGTCGCTGAGCGGCGATCGCTCCCCGTGGGAAAGGTCAGGGGGTGTCGAAGGTCAGGCGCAACGGTGGGCGGCGACCGGGCATCAGAGACCGGTTTTGTCTCGGAGGTTGCAAGGGCGCAATGGGGGGCACTCCAGCCCTGCTGCCCGGGCCGACGCGCCCGCGCGACGGTCGCCTCTCCCGCTCCGACGTCGGCGCGCCTGCAACAGCCGATCCGCTAGGATTCCGCCCCCACGAATTCCCGAGCCCCACCATGCGCCGTTGCACCCTCGCCGCCAGTCTTGCCGCCCTCCTCGCCCTCGCTCCGTCGGCCCATGCCTGGGACGCCGGCGTCGACGACAACGGCCTGCGCAGCGTCGTCGGCAGCGGCACCTGGGAAGCCGGCGACCGCATGGGCACCGCGCTTTTGCAGCTGTCCTGCACGCCCGGCGCCGGTGGCCAGGTGGTGTGGCAGCTGCAGCTCGACGATCCGGCCCAGCTGTCGGCGTTCGGCATCGATGACTTCGAAGGACCCGACGCGGTCGGCAGCCGCGAGCCGCGCAGTCGCCTGGAGCTGACCGGTGCGGGCATGCTGCCCAAGGTCCGGACCGCGGTCAGCGGCTTCTACGGGCCGGTCGGCGGGCGCTTCGTGCTGGAGTTCTCGGCGCCGGCCAACCAGCCGAGCCAGGCCGGGCTGCTGGCCGAGTCGATCTCCAGCCTCACCACGGCGATCGTGTGGAGCACCGACAGTGTCCGCGCCAAGGGCGGCACGCTGAAGGCCGTGTTCCCGACCGGCGAGGCCGGCAGCGGCTTCGCCGACACCATGCAGGGCTGCGGGCCGGCGCCGGAACTGTCCGCGGCGACCCTGGCGCGCTACGCCGATCGCCTGCCGGCCGACAGCGGCATTCTCTCCGACCGCGCGGTGGCGTGGCGCCTGCACGGGCTGCTCGGCCGCCGCGTCGGCGAGCTCGGCGAGCTGCTCGAAGTCGCCGAACCGCTGCACGCCGACGGCACCGTCTACTTCCTCGCCGGCCACTCCAAGGCCGACCCGAACGCCGCCGCCGTGCTGCTGTTCGACGCCGCCAGCGGCGCCTACGATGCGGTGCTGATCCGCGACGGCCATGCCACCCGGAGCACCAGCGGCAAGCAGCCGATCAACGCGCCGGAGGCGGCGCGACAGTACGTCGTCGAGCACCTCGGCAAGTGACGCGCCGCGGGCGCGGGCGGGCGGCCCTCGTCCCCGCGCGGACCCCGGGTCCTCGGGTCCGCCTTCTCGCCGCAGGACGCGACAGGCGCGCCGCCGCATCGCTTGATGCGGGCGGCCGGCGGCCGCCCTACAGGGCGGCGAACGCGCCGGCGAGCAGCTCGCCGTAGCCGCGGTGCGCGCCGGCCGGCAGCGCGCCCGGCAGTCCGCCCAGCACCTTCGCCGCGCGGGCGTAGTGCTCGCCCGGGGTCCAGGTCGGCAGTCCGAGGAACGCGGCGACGCGGGCGATCGCGGACGCCGGATCGGCGAGCGCGGCTTCGGCGTCGATGCGCAGCACCCGGGTGCCGAGCGCGTCGAGTGCGAGTCGCTGATGCGCGAGCTGGCGCGCCAGCCAGCCTGCAGCCTCGGCGGCGTCGGCGGGCGCCGGCATGCCCTGCGCTCCGTAGGCCAGCCAGTTGAGCAGGGCGTCGCGCGGATCGCGCTCGGCGACGATCAACTTCAGGTCCGCGAACGCGGCGATCGCCTGGGGCAGGCAGCGCGCGTCGAACACCTGCAGCCAGTCGATGGCGACGCGACCGGAGCCGAGCTGGGCGCGTTCCAGCACGCGCTGGTAGCGGCGGCGCGCGATCCGGCTGTCGTCCTCGCGCAGCATCCGGTAGCGGGCGAGGCTGTCGGGCGCGGCGAACAGGTCCGGGCGCGGCTGCCCGCGCACGCGGTCGGTCATGAGCGCGATGCGCGGGTGGTCGGCGAGCAGGGCGGCGATCTGGGCCGAGCCCATGCCCGGCGCGCCGACCAGCAAGGTCGCGCTGCCGCCGGCATCGGCGGGTGCCGCCGCGGCGGCGATCGCCGCCGCGAGGTCGGCCGGCGGCGCGGCGAGTTCCGGCAGCCCGGCGAACGCCGCGGCATTGGCCTCGGCGAACGCGGCGAGCGCGCCCGCCGGCCGGCCGGCGAAGTGCTCGGCGAGCCCCATCAGCTGGGCCCGGGAGTGCCGTTGCCCCGCGGACAGCGCCTCGGTCTGGTAACCGGCGAGGCGCTGGGCGACCTGTTCCGGGCGTCCGTTGCGAAGATCGCAGCGCGCCAGCACCGCGGCCGCTCCGAAGGCGTCGGCTCGCATCGACACCGCGCGGGTGGCGGCGACCTCGGCCTGGTCGAGCCGACCGAGCAGTTCGAGTATCGCCGCGTGGCCGGTCTGCGCCATGCCGTCGTCCGGCGCCTGCGCCAGGACCTCGGCGAAGACCCGCTCCGAGAGTTCGTACTGGCCGCGCTCGGCGAGCAGGCTCGCGAGCGCGCGGCGTGCGACGACATCCTCGGGCAGCGCGGCGACATGCTCCTCGAGCAGGCGGATCGCCTCCTCGGGTCGCTGCAGTCGACCGAGGCAATGCAGCAGCGCCTGCAGGACCAGCGGCTGGCGCCGGTCCAGTTCCAGCGACTGCACGTACAGGCCGGCGGCGCCGCCGATCTCGTCCTCGGCACGCAGCACGTCGGCGAGGCCGGCGAGACCCTGCGCACGGTTGCCCGGCAGGTCCAACACCTGGTTGTAGCGCTCGCGGGCAAGCGCGAGGCGTCCGGCGCGGAAGGCGATCTCGGCGGACAGGCGGATCGCCATCGGGTAGCCGGGCGACAGCGCCAGCGCGTTGCCGACGGCCTGTTCGGCGAAGGCGATGTTGCCGTTCATCAGGTAGGCCCGCGCCAGCGAGCATTGCACGCCCGGGTCTTCGGGATCGATCTCGACCGCGGCGGTGAGGTGGCGCAGCCCGGCCTCGAACTCGCCCTTGCCGATCAGGAGGTTGCCGAGGCCGAGCAGGCTCGGCGCGTGGTCGGGGTCGGCGCGCAGCGCCAGCCGGAACTGCGCCTCGGCCGCGGCGAAGTCGCCCCGCAGGGTGTAGACCTGGGCCAGGCCGTTGTAGGCGCTGGTGATGTTGGGATCGAGCTCGATCGCCTTCGCGAAGTTGAGCTCGGCGTCGTCCAGCAGCCGCGCGTGCAGGCACAGGCCGCCGAGCGAAACCCGATAGGACTTGCGCTCGGGCGCACGCAGCATCGCCGCCTCCACGAGCTGCAGCGCCTCGGCCAGATCGCCGCGCTCGCGCCGGAGCACGCCCAGGAGATGCAGCGCCTCGGGGTCGTCCGGATTGAATCCGAGGTATTCGCGATAGCGAAGTTCGGCCTCTTCCAGCTGGCCGGATCTATGGATCTCGAGGATTTCGTTGAGCATGGCGGTGACGGCAAAGGGGCAGCCGGGCATTGTGCCACCGGCCCGGGCTGCGGCCCAATGCTTTCGGTGCCCCCCACGCGGCGCACGGTCGAACGAAGGCCGGAACGGGCCTGGGGAGTTGTTCACCGGGCCCCATGCGGCTCCATGGACCCGCGGGGAAGTGCCTCGATCAGCGCGGGATCGGCGGCAGCGGCCGCGGTAGGGCCCGCCTCAGACCCGCCGGGCCCTGGAGCGAGGAATCGGGATCCCGCCTAGCGACTGCGACACCGCGCCACCGTCGCCGCCTCGCTGTCGCCGTCGTCGTAGCGGATCTGGATGTTGTCGCCCGCGATCGAGGCGAGCTTGCCGGGGTAGTAGCGACCCTGGTTGTGCCAGTTGCATTCGACCCGGGTGCCGGCCTGCCAGTCGAGCGGCTTCACCTGGGCCGGGCTGACCGCGGCGACGTCGCCGTCGTCGAAGTTGACGCTGATCCGGCTGCCCTCGGTCGATCCGACCTTGGCCGGGTACCAGAGTCCGTCGCCCCACTGTGCGAGCACGCGCGCGCCCGGCGGCGGGGCGGCGGACGCGGCCGCGGCGTACAGCAGGGATGCCACCAGCAACAGGCGTGAACGATTCATCGAACGACTCTCCGGGTCTCGGGATGGACCCTCCACTTCACGGAGGAGACCGCTTCCGCAGATCAAGCCCGTCCCGCATCGCGCCGCCCGAACGACGGCGCGGGCCCCGACTCACGCGGCGGCCGGCGGACGCAGCGTCTCGATCATCTCGTCCTCGAGCGAGCGGTCGGGATCCGCGCGGAGCGCGGCCAGCTGCTCGACGCTCCACTGCCGGGCGATCACGCCGTCCAGCAGCAGCACCGCGCGGTTGATGAAGCGTTCGGCCACTTCCAGCGCATGGGTCGCGAACAGCACGGCGGTCCCGAGTTCGCGGGTGCGGCGCACCAGCTCCTGCTTCAGCGCATAGGCCGACAGCGGATCGAGGCCATTCAGCGGCTCGTCCAGCACCAGCACCGGCGGGTCGCCCATCAGGCCGCAGAGGATGCCGAGCTTCTGCCGGGTGCCGAGCGAGTAGTCCTCCACCATCCGGTCCATCCACGGCGCGAAGGCCAGCGACTCGGCGAGCTCGCGGGTGCTGGCCGGGATGCTGGCGAGCCCGCGCGCCTCCGCGAACAGTCCCAGCACCTGGGCGCCAGACAGCGGACCCGGCAGCAGCGTCGGGTCGACGCCGAAGCCGAGCCGGCCGCGGGCGCCGACCAGATCGACGGACAGATCGATGCCGGCGATCGACACCAAGCCCTGCTGCACCCCGAGCAGTCCGGCGATCAGCTTCAGCAGCGTGGTCTTGCCGGAGCCGTTGGGGCCGATCAGCGCGAGGAATTCGCCGGTGTTGATGTCGAGGTCGATGCCACGCAGCACGCTGTGCGTGCCGTAGGCGTGGTGCAGGCCGGAAATCTTGAGGAGGCAGCTCATGCGATGGTCTTCGATTGCTGGTAGTGGCGCCAGACCCGGCCGGCGACGGCGATCAGGACGAGGGGACCCACGGCCTGCCAGAGCGCGACCAGCAGGACGACCTCGACGGACATCCGCATCGTCAGCCGGGCCGGCTGGTGGCGCAGGCGCAGCGCCAGCGAATAGGCGAGCGCGCAGAGGGCGACGAGGAAGACGAGCACCAGCACGATCAGCGGCCAGCGTGCCGACTGCAACGCCAGCGCGGTGCCGATCCAGAGGACGCCGAGGCAAAGGATCCACAGCGGATAGCGCAGTCCGGCCGCCGCCAGCCGCGGCAGGCGGAGCGGGGTCGCGCGCAGCAGCGCGGCCGCGGCGATGAAGCTTTGGATCGACGCGTTCCAGACGCTGCCGAACCAGAAGGCGACCATCACCAGCACGATCAGCCCGACCGCACTCAGCCGGTCGAGGCCGCTCGGGATCAGCAGCAGCGCGACCAGCACCGGGGCCGTGCCCAGCATCATCCGGAACGCGACCGCGCCGCTGCGCTGCTGCCACACCGACAGCGCGGCGAGCGGGGCGTCGCGCAGCCAGGGCAGCTTCAGCAGTGCCGGGCGATGCCCGGCGACGGCGGCGTGGCGCGCGAGGCTCGGCAGCTCGCCGCGCGAGGCGAGATAGCCGACGACGATCGCCAGCAGCGACGCGCTGAGGGCCATGCCACGAGCGGCGGCGTACCAGAACTCCCACAGAGCGGAATGGGTCTTCACCAGCCACAGGAAGGCCTGCAGCGCAGCGCCCTGCAGCAGTCCGACGGTGACCGCGATCAGCACGACGCCGCGTTCGACCACGCCCGGCGGGATCGGCAGAGCGGCATAGCAGCCGAGAACCATCGCCCCGCGCACCTTCACCGCGGCGAAGCGCACGCCGAGCGCCAGCAGCCCGGTCACCACCGCGGTGGTGATCCAGCCGCCGATGGTCAGGGCCTGGATCATCGCGCCGGCACGTTCGCCGTTGAACGAGCCGACCGCCAGGCTCGACAGATAGAACAGCCCGAGCCAGGCCGCGCCGAGGAACAGGGACTCGGGCCAGTGGCGGAGCCGGTAGCGGACATCGTTGAGCAGGCGCAGGCGCCATTCGCCGAACCAGGGATGCATGGCGTCGGCCTCAGCGAGCGATGCAGCCGACCGGATCGATCAGCGCCGCATGCATGGCGCCGGCCAGCGGTGCGCCGGACTGCCGCAGACCGCGATAGCAGGCGAGGCTGACCGACGGACAGCAATCGCTGCCCCGGGCGCCGACGCAGGAAGGCACCGCGGCGACGCAGGCGTCGGTGGCGGCGCTGCTGTCGGCGGCGCAGTCGAGCAGCTTGGCCGAACAGGCGGCGAGCACGCTCTCGCTGATGCGGATCGGCGCGGCGGCGGGTGCGCTGTTGCGGTTTCCGGTCGTCGTCGGCGCCGAGCCCGGCAGCGAACCGGCAGCCGCGCGGGGATCGCGCTGGAACTGGGTGAGCCAGTGGCGGAGCTCGCCGGTGTCGATCCGGCCGTCGGCGCCGGGCTTCAGCCGGGTGCCGCGCTCGGCGCCGCAGGTGTGATCCTGGTAGTACGCCTTGCCGGCCGCGTCGACACAGCGATACATCTCGCCGGGAGCGGCCGGGCTGGCCAGGGCCATGAGGAATAGCAGCGGGGACATGGGGGCGGATGCTCGCAGCGACGTGGCGGATCAGCTTGTGCCGAAAGGCCCGGGTGCATCCGCGACGATGGAAATTATCGTAACCACGGGGCGATCGCTGGCGCGATCGCCCCGATGAAGAGCAGTTCATCTTCGCGTCGCGAGGTCGGAACTGCGGTGCAGGTGGCGGGCGACGGCGCCGGAATCGTCCTAGACTTGACTACTGTTCCGCCGAGCGCGCGGGGGATCTCATGAACGCACAGCTGTCCGTGGTACCGAGCGCCGACGGCGCCCAACTGTCCGCCACTCTCGCGAAGCTTCGCGCCGCACAGCAGGCCCGGGTGCCCGACTACGCACAGCGACTCGCCGATCTCGATCGACTCCGCAAGGTCTTCAAGGCCCACGCGCAGACCCTGGTCGAGGCGATGCAGGCCGACTTCGGTCGGCGCTCGTGGCACGAGTCGATGCTGACCGACGTGCGCCCGGTGCTCGACGAGATCGACCACATCCGTGGCCACCTGCGCCACTGGATGCAGCCGACCCGGGTCGCGACGAGCTGGCTGTACTGGCCGGCGCGCAACGAGGTGCAGTACCAGCCGCTCGGCGTGGTCGGCATCATCGCGCCGTGGAACTACCCGGTGCTGCTCGCCGTGATGCCGCTGATCGCCGCGATCGCCGCCGGCAATCACGTGATGCTGAAACCCTCCGAGCACACGCCGCGCACCAGCCATGCGCTGGCGGAGCTGCTCGCCGAAGCCTTCCCGGCCGACCGGGTCGCCACGGTGCTCGGCGGCGCCGAGGTCGCGGCCGAGTTCGCCGGACTGCCCTTCGACCATCTGTTCTTCACCGGCTCGACCCAGGTCGGCCGACTGGTGATGTCGGCGGCCGCGAAGAACCTGACGCCGGTGACGCTGGAACTCGGCGGCAAGAGCCCGGCGATCGTCGCGCCGGACTTCGACATCGCGACCGCCGCCGCCCGGATCGGCTTCGGCAAATGGTTGAACGCAGGCCAGACCTGCATCGCCAGCGACTACGTGCTGCTCGCCGGCGGCCGTCGCGACGCCTTCGTCGAGGCGATGCGCGACTACGTGGCAAAGGCCTATAGCAGCACGGTCGACAGCCCCGACTACACCACCGTGGTCAACGACCGCCAGTTCGCGCGGCTCGCAGGCTATGTCGAGGACGCGCGCCAGAAGGGTGCGACGATCATCGAGCTCGGCGCGAGCGAACCCAGCCGGCGGGTGATGGCGCCGACCCTGCTCACCGGCGTCACCGACGACATGAAGGTGATGCAGGACGAGATCTTCGGCCCGCTGCTGCCGATCATCGAGGTCAAGGACGTCGATGCGGCGATCGCCTACGTCAACGACCGTCCGCGGCCGCTGGCGCTGTACCACTTCGACGACGACCGCCGGCGCACCGAGTCGGTGCTGACCCGCACGGTCTCCGGCGGCGTCACCATCAACGACACGCTCTACCACATCGCCCAGGAGAACCTGCCGTTCGGCGGCGTCGGTCCCTCCGGCCTTGGCCGCTACCACGCTCGCGACGGCTTCCTCGCGTTCTCCCATCCGAAGGCGGTGCTGCGCCAGGCGCGCTGGCCGACCACGGCGCTGATGCGCCCGCCGTACCAGAATCTGGCGAACCGGCTGGTGGCGTTCCTGACGCGCTAGGCTGCGTCTCGGACGCACCCGCCCGGCGACGCATGATCGCCGCGGCAGGGGATCCCGCTGTTGCGCGCTCGATGACGAGCATTTCCCGGGCTTGAGAATCTAGCCTTCAGCGAGACGATTCGCCTGCGGCGGACAGGTCCGCCCCACGCGCCGGGTCATCGCTTCACCGGCACCACTGCTGTTCGCAAGGCACCCCGTCGTGGTCGCCGTCCATCGTCGTGTTCGGGCAATGCCGCAGGAAGTAGGTCGCCTCCGCGCAGGAACCCATCTGGCCGCAGGTCGTGCGGCCGTCGCAATGGAACGATGCCGTCGTCGCCGGGGGCTCCTGGAGTGGCGCCGCCACGGGCAGCGCCCGGCCGGGTGTGGCGCCCGGGGCTGCCGGTGCCGATCCGATCCGGTGGTCCGTCCCGAGTTTTCCCACCCCGTACACGACCGCAGCCAGCACGGAACCCACCATCAGCACGGCCAGACCGATCCCGATCCGGTGGGGGCCTGGCGTTGCCGGAGTCTGCGCGGGCCGCGGCGCCGTGGCGCCGCCGCGCATCACCCGCACCGCGCGCTCCCGCCCGTCGGGCCCGGGCTCGACCTCGAACGACAGCAGCTCGCCGACCTTGAGGGCGGCACCGCCACGGGGCACCGAGGTGATGTGGACGAAGACGTCCGCACGGCCGCCGGCCGGCGCGATGAAGCCGAAGCCGCGCTCGGCGTTCCAGCGGACGAGGGTGCCGTGTCGACGCATTGTCGGCCGGGGTCCCGTGGAATGCGCGATTCAGCGGGAGGGCGGGCAGCGCCCGCCATCACGAAGTCGCAGGGCCATGGCGAGCGGTGCCCGTCCTAGCGCGTGGCGAACAGCTTCGACTTGAACGCCGCCGGCCGCGCCGCGAGGCGATCCATGTAGCGCACGACATAGGGATAGTCGGCCAGCGCCTTGGAGTCGCGCAGCAGCGTGAGCGCGTGGCCGACCAGCAGGTCGGGCAAACGGAAGCGCTCGCCGAGGAGGTAGTCGCAGCGGTGCAGATGCCATTCGAGCACCTTCAGCAGCGGATGGATGCGTTCCAGCGCCAGCTTCTTGCGCGTCTCGTCGGGGCGCAGCACGCTGGCGAAGAACACCTCGAACGCGGCGGCATCGAAGGTCGAGGTCGAGAAGAACACCCAGGACAGGTATTCGGCGCGTTCCGGCGAATTCGGCAGCGGCGCGAGGCCGCTGTCGGGGAACTGCTCGACCAGGTACTGGCAGATCGCGCCCGACTCCCACAGCGACTGGCCCCGGTACTCGACCGCCGGCACCAGGCCGAATGGGTTGAGCCGCATGAAGGCCGCGGTCTTGTGCTCGGCCTTGGTGAAGTTGAGGCGGCGGTCGGTGACCGTGATGCCGAGCTCGAGGCAGAGCCAGCGCACCCGCGAGCCGCGGTCGAAGTCGACGAAGGAATACAGCGTCAGTTGACGATGGTCGGCCATGCGCGTTCGGTCCCGGCGGTAAGGCATCCTGCGTCGGAACGACGCCCGGATGCAAGTCGATCGAGTCTACGCGGCCCGGGATCAATTCGATGCGAAGCCCGGTCAGACGGTCGCCGACTGCCACAGGTCGAGCGCGAAGGCCAGGCCGACCAGCAGCGCGAAACAGGCGGCCGTGGCGCCCAGCGCGACCAGGATGGGGACGCCCCAGCCGCGGCGCGGATAGTCGCCCCGGAAGCGGGTCTTCACGTAGTTGACCTGTTGCAGACCGTGGCCGAAGTACCAGGCGAGCAGCAGGACGATGCCGAGCGGCCGGGTCAGCCGGTCGAGGGTGCGCGAGTCCGGCTGCACCAGGTCGGCCACGCCGAGGGCGAGCGGGACCAGCAGCATGCCGATGAACCAGAACAAGCTGGTCTGCGCGCGATCCGGGTGGCCGAGCCGCTGCCAGTTGCGCATCTGCAGGAACGCGCCGAAGGCGGGTGAGAACAGCAGGCTCCAGCCGGCCGCGGCGTTCGGATTCCACAGGGGTGGTGCCGCCTCGGGTGATTCGGCGACGTCCCGCAGCGGAGCGGTCGGGGGTGCGAAGGGGTTGTCGGACATCGGTTTCGTCGGCGGCGGGTCGCGTCCCGCGGCGCCGATGATGGCATCAGCCCACCGCGGCCTTGCGCTGCTTCCCGGGTTCCGGCTCCCGCCGCATGCGCTCGCGCATCCGCTCCAGCAGCGCCGTGCGGCGGCGAGCCAGGCGCCCGGCATGGGCGATCCGCAACGACTTGTCCTCCGGAACCGCGCCGAGGCTGCTGCGATAGCGGCAGAAGTCCGCCCAGGCCGCGATCATGTGGCGCTGCCGACGCAGCAGGAGCTCCAGCATGATCGCGTCGTCGACGAGGCCGATGCCGGGAATGTCGTCGGGGATCAGGTCCTCGGGATCGCTGAAGTACACCAGCGTCCGCAGTACCTCCGTGCGCTCGTGGCCGCCGAGCGCCCAAGCCTCGTCCTCCAGCATCGCCAGCAGGCGCTGCACCTCGGCGATGCGCTTGCGCACGTAGCCCGGCGCGGTCGAGAGCGGCAGGTGGTCGAGGGCATGCTTGGCGGCGGCGATCAGGTCCGGTTCGTCCGCCTCGCGCGCGAGCCGCGCGGCGCGTGCGAGCGCGTGGCGGAAGCGCATCAGGTCGGAGGCATCGAGGTCGATGGTGACGCGCATGGATCGATCCCGGGGAAGAGAGGGGCGGATGATGCCGCCCGCCGCCGGAGCCCGCAAACCACCATCGCGCGGCCCGGGCTCTCCGGCCTGTCATGTCGCACCGGCCGGCGACGGCTATCATTTGCGGCCCTTTGGAACGATCCCGCCGTGACCGCCGACCCGCCGACCCTCGCGCACCTCCCGGGCACGGCCCAGCGCGGACTGATCGTCCTCGACGGACGCGCCATCGAGGTGGCGGTCGACCATCCGGAGCCGGCGGTCGCGCGCGCCGGCGTGGCACTGATCGCGCATCCCCACCCGCTGTTCGGCGGCACCCTGGACAACAAGGTGGTGACGACGCTGGAACGCAGCCTGCGCGAGCTTGGCCTCACGAGCCTGCGATTCAACTTCCGCGGCGTCGGACGTTCCGGCGGCACGCACGACGAAGGCCGCGGGGAGACCGAGGACCTGGTCGCCCTGGCCGGGTGGCTCGCTGCCGAGCGCCCCGGCCATGCGCTTTGGCTCGCCGGCTTCTCGTTCGGCAGCTGGGTCAGCTATCGCGCCGCCGAACGACTGCTGCCGCATCAGCTGGTGTCGATCGCGCCGCCGGTCGGACGCTGGTCCTTCGACGACATCGCGCATCCCGTCGCCCCCTGGCTGGTCGTGCAGGGCGAGGCGGACGAGGTCGTCTCGCCGCAGGCGGTGTACGACTTCGTGGCGAAGGTCGTGCCGCCGCCGGAACTGATCCGGATGCCCGAGACCTCGCACTTCTTCCACGGCAGGCTCACCCAGCTCCGCGAGCTGCTGCAGGCGGCGCTCGGCGCGCGCGCCGCCGCGCTGGCCGTCGCCTGATGGACGTCCGGCTGCCGTCGCTCGTCTATTCGGACGGCGTCGTCCGTGGCGCCTGGCAGGACGATCCGGCGCAGCGCGCCGTGCTTCCGAGCCTCGATCGCATTCATCGCGCGATGCTCGCCCGGACGGCGCCGAAGGGCCTGATGGAGCGGCTGCGCGGCGCGCTCAGCGGCGGACCCCAGGCCGCACCCGGCCTGTACCTGTTCGGCGGCGTCGGCCGCGGCAAGACCTTCCTGCTCGACCTGTTGCACGACAGCCTGCCGGAGCCGTTGCGCTTCCGGCTGCACTTCCATCGCTTCATGGGCCGGGTGCACGCGGAACTGCGCACGCTGAAGGGCGAGCAGGACCCGCTGAAGACCGTCGCGAAGCGCTTCGCCGAGAAGCCGCTGGTGTGCCTCGACGAGTTCTTCGTCTCCGACATCGGCGACGCGATGATCCTGGGCGAGCTGCTGAAGCACCTCATCGCCCACGGCGCGACCGTGGCGACGACCTCGAACATCGTGCCGAAGCTGCTCTACAAGGACGGACTGCAGCGCGAGCGCTTCCTGCCGGCGATCGCGCTGATCGAGCAGCGCTTCGAGGTTCACGAGCTGGTCTCGCCGACCGACTATCGGCTGCGCGCGCTGACCGCCGCGCCGGTCTACCAGACGCCGCTCGGCGACGCGGCCGAGACGGCGCTGGCGGCGATGTTCGAGCGGATCGCGCCGGGCAGCCTGCGGCCCGAGCCCTCCATGCTCGTCAACGATCGCGAGATCGCCCTGAAGCGGCGCGCCGACGGCATCGCCTGGTTCGAGTTCGCGGCCCTGTGCGAGGGCCCGCGCGCGGTCGCCGACTACATCGAGATCGCGCGCAGCTACAACACCGTGATGGTGTCGGGCGTGCCCGCCTTCGGTCCGCTCAACGACGACGCCGCGCGGCGATTCGTCCACATGGTCGACGAGTTCTATGACCGCAACGTCAACCTCATCCTGTCCGCCGCCCTGCCGATCACGTCGCTGTATTCCGGCGAGCGATTGCGCCTCGAGTTCGGCCGCACCGAGTCGCGGCTGATCGAGATGCAGAGTTCCGAGTACCTGTCCCGCGAGCACAAGCCGTGAGTACCGACACCGTGTCTTCCCTGCTCCGGCGCCACGTCCTCCTGGTCGCGCTCGGGCTGGTCCTCTATGTCTTCGCCTTCGCCGGCTCGCGCGGCCTGTTCTCGCCGGACGAGGGGCGCTACAGCAACGTCGCGATCGAGATGCTGCGCTCCGGCGACTGGATCCACCCGCACCTGTCGGCCGCCTACGAGCACTACACCAAGCCGCCGCTGACCTACTGGACGATCGCGGCCAGCCTGAAGGTCTTCGGCCTGTCCGAGTGGGCAGCGCGGCTGCCCTATGGCATGGCGCTGCTCGTGCAGCTCGCCTGCCTCCTCGGCATCGGCCGTCGCCTCCTGCCGGAGCGGCCGTGGCTGCCGCCGCTGGTTCACGCGACGATGCTGGTGCCGTATTTCGCGGCCACGGCGGTGACGCCGGACATGCTGCTGGCGGCGACCATCGCGCTCTACACCTACGCCTTCGTCGCGGCGCGTCATTCCCCGGAGCGTCGTCCCGGCGCCATCGCGGTGTTGTGGTTCGGCGTCGGACTCGCGTTCCTCACCAAGGGCCCGCCGGGCCTGCTGCCGCTGGCCGGCCTGCTGGTCGTCGCCGTCGTCGAGCGGCGCGAGCGGCCGCTGTCGCGCTACGTCTCGATCGCGGGGCTCGCGCTGTTCGCGGTGGTCGGGCTTGCCTGGTACCTGAAGGTGGTGACCGACCGTCCCGGGCTGCTGCAGTACTTCCTGGTCGACGAGGTGCTGCACCGGGTGGCGAGCGGGGTGAAGCACCGCAACCAGCAGTGGTACGGCGCGTTCGTGGTCTACCTCCCGACCCTGCTGATCGGCTCCGCGCCGTGGCTGTGGCCGGTGTGGCGGGGCCTGTGGCGGATGGCGTCCGCACCGCGCGCGTTTCTCGCCGAGTGCCGCAGCGACGCCACGACGCGCCTCCTCGCCCTGTGGATCGGCCTGCCGCTGGTCGTGTTCTTCCTCGCACGCTCGCGGCTTCCCCTCTACGTGCTGCCGCTGTTTCCGCCGCTCGCGGTGGCGATCGCGCGGGGCGTCGGGCCGCTCGGCCGCGGCCACGCGCTCGCGCTGGCGGTCTGGGCGGTCGTGCTGGTCGGCGGGCGCGCGGCCGCCGCGCACTACGACTTCAAGGACGACGACCGTGCGCTCGCCGGCCAGGTGCGGGCCCTCGGCCTCGCGAAGGTCGACCGCTTCGCGTTCGTCGACGATGCCGCGCGCTACGGCCTGGGGCTGTACTTCAACGTCGAGGTCGAGCGGATGACCACCGGCAATGATCCGACCGACACCGACGAGGCGCGCGACGTCACCACGGCGTTGAACGACCCGTCGCCGGGTTGCCGACTGTTCCTCGTGGTGCCGCGGGCGGTGGCCGATTTCCGCAAGGTCGCTGCGGCGCATGGCGACACCGTGGTCGACCTGCCGGCGGTGGGCGAGTACCACGCGTTTTCTCTGAACGCGGCGTGCAAGAGGTAGGGCGGGCTCTGCCCGCCATCGCCCGAATGCCTCGCAATGGCGGGCAGTGCCCGTACCGCTCTCCAGTGCGATGGACCTCGCAATGGCGGGCAGTGCCCGCACCGCTCTCCAGTCCGATGGACCTCGCAATGGCGGGCAGTGCCCGCCCTACGCCGCTACCGGCTTCTTCGCCGGCGATCGGCCGAAGGTGTCGAGGCGCCAGTCCCAGGACAGCACGGTGCTGATCTTCAGCACGTCGTCGCGTGCCCAGGGATCGTCGCCGATCTTCGCGCGGACATCCTCGCGGCTGCGGCCGGTGGCCACCAGCACGACGCGCCCCGGGGCCTCCGACAGGGGCCCGCCGAACAACAGGACGCCCTGGTGGAACAGCTCGTCGATGAAGCGCGCATGGTCGGCGAACCCAGGCTGGGCATCGAGGTCCACCCCGCGCTGCCAGCGCGAGCCCGGTTCACGCATCACCAGAAACACCGTTTCCATAAGGCCCCCTGAGCCCTATTCGAGATCGAAAATCCGACCGCGGAACGGCCGTACGTCCTGCGAGGACGGCGATCTTCGCCGCCCCGTCGCAGGATGTACGAAAAATACTGTACGAAGCCTGACGCTTTGGGCACGGGACGGCGTCCCACGCCCCGACAATGGCAATCAATTGTTTCGAAGGCTCGCGTCGGAGCGTGCGAAGGGCGCTTACCCGCTTCCGGTGAACGGCCGCGCGGGCTCGTTCAGAGAAAGAGCTCGATGACGTCGTTGAGGAAGCGCCGGCCGAACTCGGTCGGGACGATCCGCTCGCCGCTCCGGGTGAGCCAATCGCGTTCGAAGGCCGTGGCGAGCGGACGCTCGAAATCCGCAAGCGACAGTCCGGTCCGCTCCGGGATCAGGTCCACCGCGAAGCCGTCGACCAGGCGCAGCGCGTTCAGCATGAACTCGAACGGCAGCTCCGTCGTCACCGCGTTGCAGCTCGACAGCCGCTCGGCGCGGCCGGCGGCGTCGAGATAGGCCTGCGGGTGGCGCAGCTTCACCGGCCGCACGATGCGGCCGTCGGCGAGCGACAGCTTGCCGTGGGCACCGGCGCCGATCCCGAGATAATCGCCGAACTCCCAGTAATTGACGTTGTGGCGACAGCGCGCGCCGGGCCGGGCGTAGGCCGAGACCTCGTATTGCGCGTGGCCGGCGAGGGCGAGGCGCTCGATGCAGGCGTCCTGCATGTCCCAGGCGGCGTCCTCGTCCGGCAGCTTCGGCGGCCGCGCGGCGAACAGGGTGTTGGGCTCCAGCGTCAGCTGGTAGTGCGAGATGTGCTCGACGTCGAGTTCCAGCGCCTCGTCGACGTCGTACAGTGCCGCGGCCAGCGTCTGCCGTGGCAGCGCATACATCAGGTCGAGGTTGATCCGTCGGATCCCGGCGTCCTGCGCCATCCGCACCGCGCGCCGCGCCTCGTCGGCGCCGTGGATGCGGCCGATCCGCGCGAGCGCCGCGTCATCGAAGCTCTGCACGCCGAACGAGATCCGGTTCACCCCGGCCGCGAGGTAGCCCTCGAAGCGGCCGTGCTCGGCGGTGCCAGGATTGGTCTCCAGCGTGACTTCGGCGTCGACCGCGAAGCGCATCCGCTGGCGCGCGCCGTCGAGGATCGCCCGGATGCTCTCGGCGGAGAACAGGCTCGGCGTGCCGCCGCCGAAGAACACCGAAGTGATCGGACGTTCCTGGATCTCGGGGAAACGCGCGAGGTCGGCGTCGAGATCGGCGAGCAGCGTCGCGACGTAGTCCTTCTCCGGCAGTCCGCTCTTCAGCGCGTGCGAATTGAAGTCGCAGTAGGGGCACTTCTTCACGCACCACGGGATGTGAATATAGAGGGAGGTTGGCGGCGCAAGCGCCGCCGCCAGCGGCGCGGCTTCAGGCGGCATCGTCGTCACCCGATCCGGCGGCGGCACGCGCCAGCCGGTCGTTGATCGCGGCCCAGGCCGCGCTCCGCGGCGGCGCCTCGACGAGGATCCGGCCGTGGTCCCCGGCATCGAGCTCGCGCAGGGCCGCGTACAGCCGGTGCGCGTAGTCGCGGGCCGAGCGGCCGATCGCGAGGCCATGGGCGCCGTGTCGTTCGGAGCGCGCCAGCACCGCGAAGGGCATCCCGCGGTCGCGCAGGGTCGACGCGCGCGCGATCAGGTCGACGGCGCGCACCAGTTCGACCGGGGTGCGCGGCGCGTAGTGGCCCTTCAGCGAACCGGAGACCCGGGGCGCCGCGTGGCCCGTGCCGACGTCGAGTGCGCCGGCGACCCGCGCGATCGCCGCGCTGCCGATGATCCCGGGGCGCAGCACCCGCGCACCGCGCCGGCCGACGGCGACGATCGTCGATTCGATGCCCACCGGGGCCTCGCCGCCGTCGAGCACGATCGGCAGCTTCCGACCGAACTCGGCGGCAACGTGCGCCGCCGTGGTCGGACTGATTCGCCCGAATCGATTCGCCGACGGTGCGGCGAGGCCGTCGCCGAAGCGCTGCAGGACCTCCCGGGCGACCGCATGCGACGGTACCCGCAGGCCGACGGTGTCCTGCCCGCCGGTGACCGCGTCGAGCACACCGTCGCGACGCGGCAGGATCAGGGTCAGCGGACCGGGCCAGAAGGCCTCCGCCAGCGCCCAGGCGGCGCGCGGGATGCGGGCCGCCCAGTCGCGGAGCTGCCGCGCCTCCGCCAGGTGCACGATCAGCGGATGATCGGCCGGTCGACCCTTGAGCTTGAAGATCTTCGCCACGGCCTTCGGATCGCGCGCCCCCGCGGCGAGGCCGTACACGGTCTCGGTCGGCAGGCCGATCGCGTCGCCGGCGCCGAGGGCGGCGACGGCGCGGTCGATGTTGCGCGGCGATGGGGCGAGGATGGCCATCGGTGAATTGTAGGGCGACGCTGTGGGAGCGGCGGACGCCGCGACTCGACACGGCGTCGGCGGTCGCGGCCTGCGTCGCTGCCACAGGCCTGCCAGTTGCTCAGCGCTCGCTGTCGAGATGCCGCATCAGGGCCTCGGCATAGCGGGTGCCTTGCACCGCGTCCGCCGGTACGGCCGCCTCCAGCGCGGCGCGCTCGTCGGCGCCGAGAACGATCCGCATGCCACCGAGGGCGTCGTGGAGCTGCGCCGGCGTGCGCGCGCCGACCAGCGGCACGTAGCGCGGACCGCGGGCGAGCACCCAGGCGATCGCCAGCTGCGCCGGGGTCGCGCCGCGGGCCGCGGCGATTTCGCCGAGCGTCTCGGCGAGCTTGCGGTTGGCGGCGCCGGCGCTGCCGGCGAAGCGCGGCAGGTGGCTGCGGAAGTCGCCGGGACGGCTCGGCCGGGTGCCGGTCAGCAGACCGCGCGACAGCACGCCGTAGGCGGTGAGGCCGATGCCGAGCGCGTCGAGCACGGGCAGGATCGCCTGCTCCGGACCGCGGGAGAGCAGCGAGTACTCGATCTGCAGGTCGATGATCGGGTGCACCGCCGCCGCGCGTCGGATCGTCTCGACGCCGACCTCGGACAGGCCGATGTGGCGCACGTAGCCGGCGCGCACCAGGTCGGCGATCGCACCGATGGTGTCCTCGATCGGCACGGCCGGGTCGAGCCGCGACGGTCGGTAGATGTCGACGTGGTCGGTGCCGAGGCGCTTCAGCGAGTAGGCCAGGAAATTCTTCACCGCCACCGGGCGACCGTCGTAGCCGGCGAAGCCACCGGCCGGATCGCGCAATGCGCCGAACTTCACCGACAGCAGGGCCTGGTCGCGGCGCCCGGCCAGCGCGCGGCCGATCAGCAACTCGTTGGCGCCGCTGCCGTAGAAGTCGCCGGTGTCGAGCAGGGTCACGCCGGCGTCGAGCGCGGCGTGGATGGTGGCGAGGCCGGCGGCCTCGTCATAGTCGCCGTACATGCCGGAAAAACTCATGCAGCCGAGGCCGAGCGGGAACACGGCCGGGCCGGTAATGCCGAGGGGGCGGGAAGGAATCGAGTGCGCGGTCATCGGAGGGTCCTCAGTCGGAACGGGGGTTTGGCAGGTCCGACAGTCTGCTGTTCGCCTGTTACGCAATAAATCGGACATCCTTGATAATTCCGTTCGTCATCGACGAACAATCCATCGCCATGGACCGGATCCGCTCCTACGAATGCTTCCTCCGCGTGGTCGACACCGGCAGCTTCACCCGTGCGGCGGAGCTGCTCGACCTGCCGAAGGCCAGCGTCAGCGGCCACGTCGCCAGGCTCGAGCAGCACCTCGGCGTGCGCCTGCTCCAGCGCAGCACTCGCCGCCTCAGCCTCACCGCCGACGGCAGCGCATGCTACGAGCGCGCCCGCCAGCTGCTGGACGATCTCGCCGAGCTGGAAGCCGGCCTGCGCGCCGAGGGCCGCGAGCTCGACGGGCGCCTCCGGGTCGACGTGGCGGCGGCGTTCGGACGCCACGTGCTGGTGCCGGCGCTGCCGGAGTTCTTTGCGCGCCACCCGCGGATCCGGCTCGAAGTCGGCAGCAGCGACCGCCCGGTGGACCTGCTCGCCGAGGGCGTCGACTGCGTGATCCGGGGCGGCGATCTGCATGACGAGTCGCTGGTCGGCCGTCGGCTTCGGCGCTACCCGGTGCTGACCTGCGCGGCGCCGTCCTACCTGCGGGGCCGCTCGCGACCGCGGCACCCGGACGAACTGCATGGCCACGACCTCGTCGGCTTCTTCTCCGCCCGGACCGGCCGCGTCTTTCCGTTCGACTTCGAGCGCGCCGGCGAGCGCCGCGAGATCGACGGCCCGTTCCGGGTGGCGCTCAACGACGCCGACAGCTATCTCGCCGCCGCGCTCGCGGGCCTCGGCGTCGTGCAGATCGTCGCGTCGCCCGAGGTCGCACGTCAGGTCGCCGACAAGCGCCTCGTCCCGCTGCTGGCCGACTGGGCGTCCGAGCCGCTCGACCAGTACCTGCTGTACCCGAGCCGCCGGCACCTGGCGCCCCGGCTCCGCGCGTTCGTCGATTGGGTCGTGGAGCGGTTCGGCGAGCGGGTGTAGGAGCGGCCTACGCCGCGTCCCACAGGGGCGATCAGCGTGTCGCGTTCTCCAGCGCCGCGAGGATCGCCATCGCCTCCGCATCGCTCCCGCCGCACATCGAGCGCGTGGGGCGCAGGCGCTGGCAGACCCGCGGCCGTTCGGGCCGGCCGAAGATCGCGCAGCGGTTGTCGGCGGTGAGCTGCACGCAGCGGACACCGGCCGGCTTGCCGTCGGGCATGCCGGGAATCGGCGAGCTGATCGACGGGGCGATGCAGCAGGCGCCACAGCCGACGCGGCACGGGATCTCGGGCTCGACGGCGGTCATCGGCGGCTCATCCGGCCGACCCCTCCGTGGCCAGCGCGGCGCGCAGGTCCGGCAGCAACTGATCGAAGGCGGATTCGAGCGCGGCGTGTCGGGCATCGAGCGCCGCGCCGGCGCCGGCCAGCGGATGGGCGTAGCGGCTGCCGACGGCGAGGCGCGCGAGCACCCGATCGACGTGCTCGCGACGGTGGTAGGCGCGCCAGCCGTCGAGCTCGGCCATCCGCCGACGATAGCGATGGAAGTCTTCGGGCAGTTCCGCCGGTGCCGTCGCGAGCGCCGCGTCGATGCGCGCGATGAACGCGGGCATCGGTTCGGCGACGTGACGCTCCCAGTTCACCGCCAACCGGTGATCGAACCAGACGTCGAGCAGAACGCCGGCGTAGCGCCGCAGCGGCGGATCGAAGGAACGGCGAGCCGCGACGACCGCCGGATGATCGTCGGTCAGACGGTCGATGCGTCGGTGCAGCCGCACGCCGGCGGCGAGTCCGGGGGACCAGTCCGGAGACGGCGGCCCGCGCCAGAAATCGCCGAGTACGGCGCCAACGACCGCCTCGGGGTCGTCGCCGGCAAGCCACACATGCGCCAGGTGATTCACGACGTGATTCGCTACTTCCAGAACGGGATGACCACCCGCCGCCCGTCCTGCTCCTCGCGCGCCTTCGGCATCCGGTAGCTGACCCGATGGCGACCGGCCGCGAGCTCCACGGTCGGCAGGAAGGCGATGTAGCCGTCGATCGCGGCGCCGTCGACCTCGTCGCGGGCGAAGTCGATGCGGCTGGCCGGCACCGGAGTGTCGTCCACCCGGAGGTCGAGCACGCGGGCGACGCAATCGATCAGCTCGCGCTGCCGTGCGGCCTCGGCCAGCGCGTCGGCGCCGGCGGGCGGAGTCGCCGCGGCGCATTCCCGACGCAGCGCAGGGCCGAAGCGCCGCTCGATGTGCGGGATGAACAGCCGCAGCGGCTCGCCACCCGCCACCATCGCCGACAGCACCGCCTGTTCCGCGCGCCGCATCCCGCCGCCACCCGCGTAGCGCGAACTGTCGTAGCGTGCGATCTCGGCGCCGGGCACGTAGGCGACCGCGGCGTCTGCGAGGCGTTCGCGACGTCCGAGGACGTCGTAGGCCGCGATCATCATCAGCACGAACAGCGCGCCGGCGAGCAGGATCGAGCCGCGGCGCTGGCCGATGTGGCCGTACCAGGTGTTCTGCATCGACTGCGTCACCCGGGGCACGGTCAGCCGCCGCTGCAGCCGGAGTACCGTGCGCAGGAGCCGCGCCGCCCGGCCGTCCGGCGCCAGCCGCGCGCCGAAGTAGCGATCGACCAGGCCCGGCGCGGCCGCGGGCAGGATCATCAGCGCGATCGCGGGCATCAGGAATCGGTGGAGGTCGGCGTCGCCGGCGGCGAGCGCCATGGCGTTGGCGAAGATCACCGCCAGCGCGCAGAACAGCATGCCGGTGCAGGCCATCGCCAGCAGCATGAAGCCGAACGCGAACACCAGCGAGGCGAGATTGTCGGTGCGTTCGATCATCTCCGCGAGCGGCACCGATTCGCGCCGGGAGAGCTCGCGGCCGATCGGGCCCTCGCGCAGCCGCTCCCAGTCGGGCGGACCGGGAAACACCGAGCGCAGGCCGAGCAGCGCGACCCAGAAGCCGCGCGCGATCAGGTGCACCAGGAAGGTCGTGCCGAGGCCGAGCAGCGCGACCTTGGTGTAGAGCCGGAGATAGACCAGCAGGGTGAACCAGCGCTCGCTGGCCATCGGCTCCAGCCGGTCCCACCAGCCGTCGACGATCGGCGGCAGCTGCATCAGGGCCACTACGAGGCCGATCGACAGCAGGAGCTCGGATTCCCACGCCGGCGTGGTCTCGCGCGGGACGACGAATTCCTCGCCGCTGTCCGGGCGGCCGGGTTCGGGAGTGGGGGTGTGCAAGCGACGCGCCTCGGATCGGTAACCGGTTGAAGCGAGCATTGTGGGGGAGCAGGGCTCCGCGCGTCACACCTTGTGTATGTGACGTGCCGTCGCCGGTGTTTCTGCCCGTGCCATCGTCCAGGTGTCCGGTGCGTCGCCCTCTCATCTTGTCGACCGCGCCAAGGATGACCCGGAGGGCGACAGTCTTTGACAATGGAGTTAGCATCCAGTCATGAGCAAAGCGCCGCGCTCCCGACTGCTGCGACCGGTCGTCGACGCCGATGTATTGAATCGACTGATCCAATGCACCAGCGTTGAAGAGCTGACCAGCGCGGTCGGTCAGGTCTCCGCGCGGCTCGGCTTCGAGCACTGGATCTACGGCGCCCTGGTGCCGGTCACGGCCACCCGGGCCGAGCAGTACATCCTGAACGGCTATCCCTCGGACTGGCGCCAGCATTACCTTGATCAGGGCTACCAGGAGATCGACCCGACGGTGAGCTACGTGCGCAGTCACGTGGTGCCCCGTCTGTGGGACCAGCTGACCGCCGGGCAGGTGCAGGAGCACCCGCAGGTGCGCAACGGCAAGCTGATGTTCAACGAGGCGCGCAGCTTCGGCCTCGCCAAGGGCCTGTCGGTGCCGCTGCACGGGCTCGGCTGCGTCTTCGGGATGATGTCCTTCGCCGCCAGCGACCCGCGTCATCCGATCCTGGAGTCGACCGTCTACGCCGAGGCCTCGCTGCTCGCGACCTACGTCCACCAGGCCGCCTCGGGCCTGCGCAACGACGAGGCCAGCACGATCGAGACGCTGACCCGGCGCGAACTCGAATGCCTGAAGTGGGCGGCCGAGGGCAAGAGTTCCTGGGAAATCGGCCAGCTGCTGAAGATCACCGAGCGCACGGCGGTGTTCCATCTGCAGAACGTGTGCCGCAAGTTGCGCGTCGCCACGCGGCAGCAGGCGATCACCAAGGGCATGATCCTGGGCCTGCTGGATCCGGCGTAGGGCGGGCTGTGCCCGCCATCGCGAGGGGTTGAGGTGACGGCGAGCAGGGCGCGTCCTGCGACTACGCGCTGCGCAGTGCAACCGCAGGCGAACGAGGCGGTGTCGGATCGCACGCCGGATCGCCGGCGCCCCCCGCCTCCCAGCGGACGAAGCGATGAACGGCGATGCGTTCGCCGAGCGCCTTCGCGGTGATGTCCAGGACATCGCGGATTTCGACGGACTCGTCGCGAACGGACCGCTGCCGCAATAGCGCCTCGACCGTCGCCGGCGCGGCGCCTGCGATCTGCAGCGCGATGTCGTTGAGCAGGCGCTGGAAGGTGTCGGTGCGGGCCGCGAAATCAGTCTCCGCGGACATCTCGAGGAGGACGCCGATGCGGGTCTGGTGGATGTAGCTGTGCAGGACGAAATGGATCATGGGAATACCAAAGGGCGAGTCCTGCCCGCCGTCGCGAGGCCTTGAGTCGACGGCGCGCAGTGCGCGCCCTACTCAGTGGATGTTGCGGTATTCCTCGGGGCTGAATGCGTCGACCTGGATCACTTCGTCGCGCGCGTCCCGGGCCTCGTTCAGCAGGTCGTACTCGGCCTTGCTGATGATGCCGGCGGCGAGCCCGATGTCGTCGAGCATGTGGCCCGGGGCGCGGTCGATCTTGCCCTTGCGCACCGCGTCGCGCAGCTTGGTCTCGATGGGGATCGCGCGCACCGCCTTGTCGAGCGCCGCCTCGAGGCGGCCGAGCCCCGGTTCGTCCGGCGGCGGGATGAAGATGTCGCGGGTCAGCACGTCGCGGGCCTCACGGTCCTCGAGCAGCGAACGGGCGACGTCGCCGCCCAGGCGGTCGTTCGGAGCGCGCAGGTGGGCGCCCATCGGATAGACCAGCGCGTGCAGGATCCACGCCGCCGGGCGGTTCGGCAGGTTGTCGATCACGCCGAGCAGCGCCTCCTCGATCTCGTTCAGCGCGTGGAACAGGCCCCAGCGCGCGAGGTTGAGGTTGGCGGTGATCTTCGGTCCGTCGTGGTAGCGCTTGACGATCGCGGAGCCGAGATACAGCCACGCGAGCGCGTCGGCGAGCCGGCCGGAGATCTTCTCGCGCCGCTTCAGCGAGCCGCCAAGGGTGCCCATCGCGGTGTCGGAGACCAGTGCGAAGGCGGCGGAGAAGCGCGACAGCTGCTGGCAGAAGCGGCCGAGGTCGACGACCTCCGGCGCGGCGGCGAGGCGGCCGCCGGTCAGCGCCAGCACGAACGAGCGCACGGCGCACATCGCGACGAAGTTGATGTGCCCGAAGAACGCGCGGTCGAAGCGCGGCAGGTCGTTCTCGGCGATCGACAGGATCTCGTCCTGCACGTGCGGATGGCAGCGGATCGCGCCCTGGCCGTAGATGATCATCGAGCGGGTGAGGATGTTGGCGCCCTCCACCGTGATGCCGATCGGCGCGGCCTCGTAGTTGCGGCACAGGGAATTGCGCGGGCCGCGCTGGATCGCCGCGCCGGCGCGGATGTCCATCGCGTCGATCACCACCCGGCGCATCAGCTCGGTGTTGTAGGCCTTGATGATCGCGGACAGGACCGAGGGCTTTTCGCCGAGGTCGAGACCGGCACAGGTGAGGTGCTGCACCGCCGTCATCAGATAGGTGTAGCCGCCGATCCGCGCCATCGGCTCCTCGATGCCCTCGAAGCGGCCGATCGGGGTATCGAACTGTTCGCGCACGGTGGCGTAGGCGCCGACCTGACGGGTCGACATCTGCGCCGCCCCGACCGACAGCGCCGGCAGCGAGATCGAGCGCCCGGCGGCGAGGCACTCCATCAGCATGCGCCAGCCGTTGCCCACGCCGGCGAGGCCGCCGATGATGGTGTCGATCGGCACGAAGGCGTCCTCGCAGACGATCGGTCCGTTGTGGAAGGGCACGCCCATCGGGTCGTGGCGGTCGCCGATCTTCATCCCGGCGGTGGCGCGCGGGATCAGTGCGCAGGTGATGCCGAGGTCGCCGCCCTTCTGGTAGGCCTCGCTCGTGCGTTTGTCCTCCGGCAGCTGGTCGTGCAGGACCTTGTCCGGGTCCTTGAGACGGAACGCCATGCCGATCACGGTCGCGACCGGTGCCAGCGTGATGTAGCGCTTCTTCGAGTTGAGGCGGATGCCGACGATCTCCTTCCCGTCGACCGTGCGCTTCTCGACGACCGCTTCCGACTGCGTCGCGGCGGCATCGGAGCCGGCCTCGGGGCCGGTCAGCGCGAAGCACGGAATCTCCTCGCCGCGCGCCAAGCGCGGCAGGTAATGGTTCTTCTGCTCGTCGGTGCCGTAGTGCAGCAGCAGCTCGGCGGGACCGAGCGAGTTCGGCACCATCACGGTCACGGCGCAGGTCACGCTGCGCGAGGCCAGCATCGTCACCACCTTGGCGTGGCCGATATGGGAGAACTCGAGGCCGCCGTACTGCTTCGGGATGATCATTCCGAAGAAGCCATGCTTCTTCAGCAGCGCCCAGATCTCCGGCGGCAGGTCGCGAAGCTGGTTCACCTGCCAGTCGTCGATCGCGCGGCAGACCTCCTTCACCGGACCATCGATGAAGGCCTGCTCCTCCGGGCGGATCTTCGGCAGTTCGAGGTCGAGCAGCTTCTGCCAGTCGGGCCGGCCGGAGAACAGGTCGGCGTCCCACCACACGGTGCCGGCCTCGAGGGCGATCCGCTCGGTGTCACCGAGCTTCGGCAGGATCTTCGCCATCCGCGCCATGATGATCCGGGTGATCGCGAGGCGCCGGAGCGGCGGCAGGCCGAACAGCGCGGCGACCACGATCAGCACGGTCATCACGGCGTGGAACAGCGGCACCGAGGCGATCCCGGTGAGGCGCCAGCCGACCATCAGCGCGGCGGTGGCGGCGAGCCAGGCGAGGAAACCGCGGCCGATGAACAGCAGGGCCACGGCGAGGATCACGGCGACGACGAGACTCGTCCACATGCGGCATCTCCCCTTGCGTTGACGCGACCGCTCCATGCGCTCGCGGGTCCTCCCCCAGGACCGGGGCGATTATGCGCCGATTGCACGGATGGCTGAGGTCAGCGCCAGGGTGCGTCCTGGACACACCAAAGACCTACCACGGCGCCGCCCGTGTGTCGGGATCTGGCGCCAGCCCAGGACGACCCGACTCCCGTCATTGCGAGCGCAGCGAAGCAATCCAGTGCCTTCGCTCTTCCTCACGCCAGGACAAAAGCGAAGGCGCTGGATTGCTTCGCTGCGCTCGCAATGACGGGAACCGGAAGAGGCTGGATATGGGCTGGCGCGCCCCCGGCCCCCGAGACCTCAGACGTCCCCGCCCTCGGCCCAGCCCTCGCCCGTTCCACGCGTGAACACGCGGTCGCTCGCCAGCACGCTGCCGGCCGGGACCGCCTCGGCGGAGGCCAGCTCGGAATAGATCGGTGCGAAATCCGGGTCGACGGTCGCGCGCATCAGCTGCTCGAAGCCGTCGATCACGAAATAGGTCTTCTGGAAGGTGTCGATCCGGTAGCGGGTGCGCATGACGCGCTTGAGGTCGAAGCCGATCCGGTTCGGCGCCGGGCTGTCGAGGCAGTAGATCGACTCGCCCTTCGACGACACGATGCCGGCGCCGTAGATCCGCAGGCCCTCGTCGGTGTTGATCAGGCCGAACTCCACCGTGTACCAGTAGAGCCGGGTCAGGTTCGCGAGCGCCTCGGCACCGAACTGCGAGGCCCTGACGCCGCCCCGGCCGTAGGCGCACATGTAATCGGCGAACACCGGGTTCATCAGCAGCGGGACGTGGCCGAACAGGTCGTGGAACAGGTCCGGCTCGGCGATGTAGTCGATCTGGTCGGGTCGGCGGATCCACCAGGTCACCGGAAAGCGGCGGTTGGCGAGGTGCTCGAAGAAGGTCAGCTCGGGCAGCAGGCCCTCGACGCCGACCAGGGTCCAGCCGGTCGCCTTCTGCAGGTGCCCGTTCAATTCGTCGAAGCGCGGGATGCGATCCGCGCTCATCCCCATCCGCTCCTGGTTGTCGAGGAACTCGCGGCAGGCGCGACCGACGAGGAGCTCGCGCTGGCGACGGAACAGGATCGACCAGGTCTGGTGATCGTTCGCCGAGTAGTTCGCCCACGGCTGCTCCACGACCGCGGTGGTGTAGATCGGCACGTAGCCTTTGTCGGTCTGCTGATGCTCGACGCGGCGGGGGGCGGTGGTCATGGCACGACTCGAGGCTCGGATGTGCACAGTCTAGCGGCTGGCGGTGAACCGGACTTGAGGCAGATCAATCGACTTCCTCGCCTTGGCGCCGGTACAGCGAAGAACGACCGTTCGTTCGCGGCGCGATTCGGGGTCCGTCCGCGATGGAACCCGCGCGCCGCCGCCCTGCCGGCGCCGGCGCGCGACGATCGGCTTTCTCCACCGTCACAAGGAAGTGACCCATGCGATCCCCCAGAATCCGCATCGCGGCGGTGCTGGCGTTGGCCGCGCTCGCCGGGACGGCCGGCGCGGCCATCCCGCTCGCCGACTTCGGCGGCCGCCCCGGCAGCCATCTCGCCGGCCTCGCCGACGGCGACACCCTCGGCGATCCAGTCACCGGCGTCGGCGACCTCAACGGCGACGGCATCGACGATCTCGCGCTGCAGTCCGAATTCGCGAGCGTCGACGGCGTCCACTCCGGCGTGACCACGATCGTGTTCGGGCGTCGCGCGCGGCTGCCCGATCCGTTTCCCCTCGCCGGCCTCGATGGACACGGCGGCGTGCGTCTCGTCAGCGACCGCGGTCATGGCAACGAGGCCGGCGTCGCGGCGGCCGGCGACTTCAACGGCGACGGCATCGCCGATGTGGTGATCGGCGTGCCGTCCGACGAGCGCGCGCAACCGGCCGATGCCGGCGTCGTCTGCGTGGTCTACGGCCGCCCCGACTTCCCGGAAGAGTTCCGCCTTGGCGCGATCGACGGCCGGAACGGCCGGTGCTTCGTCGGCGATCCCGGCTCGACCCACGTCGGCCAACGGGTCGCCGGCCTCGGCGACTTCGACGGCGACGGCATCGACGACATCGCCGTCGCGACGCTGGCGAGCGGTCACCCGCCGGCCGGCAGCGGCAGCGTCCACGTGCTGTTCGGACGACGTGGCGCGCGGCCCGCGCTGCAGCCGCTGGCCACGCTCGACGGCCAGGACGGCTTTCGAATCGACGGGGTGAACGCCTTCGATGCCTTCGGGATCGCCCTCGCCGCTGGCGACTTCGACGGCGACGGTCGCCCGGATCTCGCGATCGGCGCCGACGGAGCGCTCGGACCCGCCGGGCGCAGCGGAGCACTGTTCCTGCTATTCGGCCGCGCCGGACCGTTCGCACCGACGCTGGCCGTCGACGCTCTCGACGGCGTCAGCGGCAGCCGCATCGACGGCGGTGTCGCCAACGCCGGCTTCGGCCGCGCGGCAGCGTTGGTCGACCTCGACGGCGACGGCCGGAGCGAGCTCGTGATCGGCACGCTCGGCGGACCGGACTACGGCGCGATCGACCTTGTCGCGGGTCGGCCGCGGCCGCTGCCGCCGCGCTGGTCGATCGACGCGGCGAGCGCCGGCCACCGCATCGCCGGGCTCGGCAGTCCCGCCACGCCCTACTTCGGCCGCGAACTGGCGCGTGCCGGCGACGTCGACGGCGACGGCCTGGATGACCTCGTGATCGGCGCGCCGGGGCATGGCTACGGCGCCCCGGCCGGCGGCAGCGTCTACGTCCTGTTCGGCAGGCGCAGCGCTTTGCCGAACGTCAGCGCTGCAAGCGACCTGCACCCGCCGCATGGCCTCCGCCTCGACGGTCGCGACGCGGGCGCTTTCTGTGGACAACGCTTCGGGAGCGCCGGCGACCTCGACGGCGACGGCCTTGCCGACATCGCGATCGGCTGCAGCCTCGCCGGCGGCGGCGGCGCGCAACGAGGCATGGTCGACCTGCTCTACGGCAAGGCGCCACCGCGCGGCGACGGCGCCGTGCGCCTCGCCGACCAGCCGGCCGACGCCAGCGTCGTCCCGGTCTACCGGTGGGCGGATCTCGCGGCCAACCACGTCGCCGATCGGTTGCCGAGCGCGGGTGCCGCCCTGATCGGTGCGCCGGATGCGACGCTCGGTCACTGGAAGTTTCGCTATCGTCCCGACGACGACTTCGAGCCGCTGCCCGAGGAGCTGTCGCTCGCCGAGGCCGCGATCATCGGCCCCGAGGCCGAACTCAAATTCGTGCCCGAGCACGGCATCGCAGGCGCCGCGCCGGAACTTCTGCTGCTGCCGTGGGACGGCTACGGCCAGGTGCTGCGCGACCAGCATCAGGACATCCGCGACGAGATCGGCGCGCTCGGCGGCTTCGCTCCTACGACGGCGGCGCTGCGACTCGTGCTCGACCTCGTCGATCGCACAGCGTCATTCGGCGATGGCTTCGAGTCGACCGGGCGGTCCGCGGACACGCCAGCAGCCGTCGCGCCGACGCACGGAGGAGCAATCGCCGGATCGCTACCCTGATCGGATCTGGATTCGAGACGGTTGGATCAATCCCTGAAGTAGAGGTCACCGAAACCGAGATCGGCGGCCGCCGGTCCGATCGTCAGTGCCCCGAGGTTTCCGACCGCCGACCGCCCGGAAGCGATCGGGAACGGCAGTTGGCGTTCGATCGCCTGGCCGTCGATGCTTACCCGGAGGAGATACTTCCCCGAATGCGTCGGGTCGAGGTCGTTCCCCCAGTCGAGACGGATCGCGGATCGCCGGCTCACGAGACGCACGGGGGCCTCACGGAGGGCGGCCCTTGCGCCGGAGCGCCCCATCAGACTGCCGGCCAGGGCGAGCTCGAAGTCGCCCTGGCCACTCGTCCCGACACGACGCAGTACCAGGCGAACGCGGGATTCACGACCCTTGGCGTCCTGCAATGCGACCTCGGCGACTGGGATCGAATAGCCCACCGGAACGGCGTCAAGCTTCCAAGTCATGAGCGTGAATCCGATTCCCGAATCGGCCGGCCAGCTCGCGTGCTGGTTCTGCAGAAAGGCATACGACGATCGGTGAGTGACGCAGGCGCCGTTGCGGCCGGCGGCCCAGCACGAATCGTCATTTCCCGAGACTGCGGGACTGACCCCGCCGAGCAGCGCCATGGCGCAGATCGGGCCCTTCGTACAGCCGGCCTCGGGGGTGCAACTCTCCGGCGTGACTGGTGTGACCTCCAGAGCCGTGGCATCTCCCAGCAGCATGGGCTGGGCGGCCGAGGACGACGCGTCGTGATCGGCGTCCGAGACCGCGGAGACCACCGTGGGATTGATGCAGTAGTCGTCCGCCCTTGCCGTCGTAGCGGACAGCAGCACGGCCGACGTGAGAGCGGCGATCAGATGCAGGCGGGACATCGGCAGGCGATCCTCGGGAAGGGGACGGCATTGTGAAGACTCCCCGCCGTTGCAGGAATCGGGAGCGACGCAAAAGCCGGGTTGGAACCTGACGACGCAGGTGCCACCCCCGGTTGCCGATGCCTAGGCCGTCATGGGGATCGCCAGGAGGGTCGGCGTCGCCGCCGATGCCGCAGCCCTTCGCCGGGATCCGGCGTCGATCGCTACAGCGACAATTCCAGCGCCTGTCCGACCGGCAACGCCTGCCAAACCGTATCGAGCTCGGCGATCCGGGCGCGCACCGCGTCGATATCGGCCGGTCCGACCGGCAGCATCGGGCAGGCGCGCTCCTCGCAGGTGACCCGGTAGAGGTCGAGCATGTCGGCGGCGGAACTGGTGCCGCCCGACCAGGCGTCGCCCTGGAACACCTCGACGAGACGCTCCACGCCGTCGCTCTCGGTTTCGGGCTTCATCGTGAAGTCGGCGGACTCGCCGTCGCGCACGCGGCCCAGGAAGCCGCGCGCAGCGAGCGTGCTCTCCACGGCGTAATGCACCATGTCGTGCGGGATGATCCGCTGCTTCGGGCAGTCGATCTTCATCGGTGGCGCGTCGCCGCGGCGGATGTCGAGGCGGTCGTACTTGCCGTTGAGCTTGGTGAAGGTGAGGTGCATGGCGGTGTCGTCGTCGGCGGAGCGCGGCGATTGTAGCGACGGTCGGGACTGCGACCGAACCGATCCGCGGCGCGACGCCGCCGTTCGGCGCCTTGCCGCGATGCAGTTCCGTCATCGGCAGCGCGAATTCGTCGCCGCCGAGTCGAATCGTCCCTGCGGTTCCCTGGGTGCCGGTCGGGCGACGGCGTGACCGTTCGCCGCCGATGCCGGCGCCTGGGTACTGCGCTTCATCGCGCGGGCCGACTCGCAGCCGGACGCGCGCAGAGTCGCCGCGCGCGACTCAGTAGCCCGCCGCCTGCCCGTCCTTCCGCGACTCCGATGCCCCGGAGTACACGCCGGTCTTCGGGTCGCGGGCGATCGCCTGGTAGCCGCCGTAGGGTCCGTCGGCGAACTCGACGTGGTGGCCCTTGCGCATCAGCGCACGGACCGTCGCGTAGGGGAAGCCGGATTCCATCTGCAGCACGCCGCCGTCGGTCATCGGCGTGTTCTGGCCGGTCGGCTCGGTCGACAGGTCGTGCTGGACCCGCGGCGCATCGCCGGCTTCCTGCAGGTTCATGTGGAAGTCGATCAGGTTCATCAGGATCTGCACGTGGCCCTGCGGCTGCATCTGGCCGCCCATCACGCCGAACGACAGCCAGGGCGCGCCGTCCTTGGTGACGAAGGCCGGGATGATCGTGTGGAACGGCCGCTTGCCGGGCGCGAAGGAGTTCGGGTGGCCCTCCTTCAGCACGAACATCTCGCCGCGGTCCTGCAGGATGAAGCCGAGACCGGTCGGGCTCATGCCCGAGCCCATGCCGCGGTAGTTCGACTGGATCAGCGACACCATGTTGCCGGCGGAGTCCGCGGTGGTGAGGTAGATGGTGTCGCCCTCGTTCAGCTGCTTGCGGCCGGCGTCGACGGCGCGGGCGGCGTGATCCGGGTCGATCTTCGCGCGGCGTTCGGCGGCGTAGGGCTTGCCGAGCAGCGTCGTGACCGGGGTCTTGTAGAAGTCCGGGTCGGCATACAGGGCGGCCCGGTCGGCGAACGCGAGCTTCTTCGCCTCGGTGAAGAGATGCAGGTGTTCCGGGCTGCCGAACGCGATCTTCGAGAAGTCGTAGCCCTCGAGGATGTTCAGCATCTGCAGGGCCGCGATGCCCTGGCCGTTCGGCGGCAGCTCCCAGACGTCGTAGCCGCGGTAGTTCACCGAGACCGGTTCGACCCACTCGCCGTGGTGGCTCGCGAGATCCTCGTAGGACAGGAATCCGCCCTGCGCCTTCATGTAGTCGCCGATGGTGCGGGCGATGTCGCCCTTGTAGAAGGCGTCGCGACCGCCGCGGGCGACGGTCTCCAGCGTGCGGGCGAGATTGGGATTGGTCCACAGCTCGCCCTTGGCCGGTCCGCGGCCGTCACGGGTGAACTGCTCGGTGAAGCCGGGATACTTCGACAACCGCGGCACCGACAGCCGCCAGTAGTAGGCGATCACGTCGCTGACCGGGAAGCCGTCGCGGGCATAGCCGATCGTGGGCGCCAGCACGTCCTTCATCGGAAGCTTGCCGAAGCGGTCGTGCAGGGCGAACCAGCCGTCGACGCAGCCCGGGACCGACACCGGCAGCGGCCCGGTCGGCGGGATGTCCTTGTAGCCGTGCTCGATGAACCAAGCGAGCGACAGCGATTTCGGCGAACGGCCGGAGCCGTTGTAGCCGTAGAGCTTCTTCGTCTTCGCGTCCCAGACGATCGCGAACAGGTCGCCGCCCATGCCCGAGCCGGTCGGTTCCATCAGCCCGAGCGCGGCGTCCGCGGCGATCGCGGCGTCGATCGCGCTGCCGCCCATCTTCATCACGTCGAGCGCGATCTGGGTCGCCAGCGGCTGCGAGGTCGCGGCCATCGCATGCGGCGCGATCACCTCGGAGCGGGTGGCGAACTCCGCGTCGGTCAGGCGGTCGGCGGCAAGTGCCGGCACGAGGGTGGCGGCGATCGCCAGCAGCAGGGCGCAGCGGGAGACGAGACGGTTCATGGGCTGGGCGTCCGGACGGGGCCGATGATTGTGACGCCTGGGACCGCTTCATGGCGGCGCCTGTGACCTTGTGGTAAGACTTCCCGCGATGCCTCCCGATTCCGCCCGCGAAGACCTTCCCGTGCTCGCCGAACCGGCGGTCGAGTGCGCGGACGGCTATGGCGGTGAGTTGCGCATTCCGGTCGCCACGCCGCCTACGTCACCGCCGCCGGCCATCTCGCGGGACGAGGTGATCGAGGTCTATCACCAGTGCGCACCGATCTACGACCTGGTGTTCGGGCTGATCTCCGAACCCGGCCGACGCCGGATGGCCCGCGAGGTCACCCGGCGCCGGCCCGAGCGGCTGCTCGAAGTCGGCGTCGGCACCGGCCTCACGCTGTCGCGCTACCCGCGCGGCACCGCGGTCGTCGGCATCGACCTGTCGGAGGACATGCTGCGGCGCGCCGAACGTCGCCGCCGCCGGCTCGCCGACCGCGAGATCGCGCTTTACCGGATGGACGCCGAGCGGATGGACTTCCCCGACGGCGCATTCGACGTGGTCGTCGCCCCTTACGTGATGACGGTGACGCCCGATCCGCGCCGGTTGGTGGCCGAGCTGCGCCGGGTCTGCCGCCGCGACGGCACCATCGTCCTGCTCAACCACTTCGGTGGCAGCCGCGCCTGGTCCTGGCTCGACCGGGTGTGCCAGCCGCTGGCGCGGCGCTTCGGCTTCCGCTCGGACTTCAGCTACCACGAGCACGTGCAGACCCACGACTGGCAGGTCGAGTCCTGCCGCGAGGTCAACCTGCTCGGCCTGTCGAAACTGGTGGTCATCCGGAATGTCTGAGGCGCGCCGGGCGCCCGGATTCGGCGGGCTTTTCCTCGAACTGACGCTCTGGCTGCTGCCCGCCGCCCTGTTCCTGTGGGCCTACTTGCACTGGTACGCGGCGCCGGCGGCCGCGGTTCCGGGGCACCTGCACTACCTCGGCCTGCTGGCGCTGGCGCTGACCGGCCTGCGCTTGCTGCTGTGGAGCCTCGCCCCGACGGCGCGGATCGTCCGCTGGCTGGTGACGGCGTTGATGACGCTGCTCTTCCTCGCATTGTCGGCCTACTACGCGATCGTGCTGCTCGGCCTGCACTCCTGGGGACGGGTGGTGACCTGGACGCTGGTCGGCACCTACGTGCGGCGCTGGCCCGACTTCGCCGCCGCGCTGTCGATCCCGCCGCTGCTGGCCGGCGCGGTATTGCTCGGGGTGCCGCTCGTCGCGGTCCTGCTGGCGGCGCGACTGCCGGAGCGCCTCGACTGGGCGCGCGGCCTCGCCGCCCGGCTGGCACGGCCGATCGGCGCCGTGGTCGGGTCCGCGCTGATCGCGATCGCCTGGCTCGCCGGCTACCTGCTCAGCATCGACCTGCCCGGGCGCGACGGCGAGCCGTTCAGCCTGACCTTCCTGTCGCTCGACTCCACCGTCCGCACCCAGACCCACCACAACGAGGGCGCGCCGGCGCTCGATCAGGCGGAACTCGCCGAGCGCGAGTCCTTCCGGGTCCAGCCGGGCGCGAGGCGGCACAACGTGATCCTCCTGGTCAGCGACGCGCTGCGCGCAGACCACATGGGGGTCTACGGCTATCGCCGTCCGACGACGCCCTACCTGTCCGGACTGCACGCCGAGGGCAGGCTCGACCGGGTCGACCAGTACTACGCGGTCTGTGCCGAATCCTTCTGCGGCCTGCTCGGGATGGCGCGCTCGAAGTACGTGTTCCAGCAGTCGAGCCGAGCGTTCACGCTGCACGAGGTGCTGCGCCGCTACGGCTATCGGGTGGGGATGATCCTGGCCGGCGACCACACCAATTTCTACGGCCTGCGCGAGGCCTACGGCGACCTCGACTTCTACTACGATGGCTTCATGGCGACGGGCTTCTACGCCAACGACGACAAACTGGTGCTCGACTACCTCACGCGCCTGCCGGCCTGGGACGGCCGGCCGACGCTCTTGCAGTTCCACCTCACCTCGAACCACCCGCTCGGCCGCCGCGAGCCGGAGTCGCTGCGCTGGCAGCCGGCGTCGAACTATGCGATGGCATCGTTCATCGGACACCCGAACCCGGATCCGGATCTCGACCCGGCGATCAACTACTACGACGACGGCGTCCTGCAGTGTGACGACGTGGTGCGGCGCATCCTCGAGCGGCTCGAGGCGCTGGGCTACCTCTCCGACGCCGTCGTCGTCGTCACCGCCGACCACGGCGAGATGCTCGGCGAGCATGGCCTGTACATGCACGCCAACGACATCTACCAGGGCACGCTGCGCATCCCGCTGCTGCTGCAGCGGCGCGGCTACGCGAGCGACACGCCGATCGCGACCGGGCGGATCGCCTCGCAGGTGGACCTGGCGCCGACCATCCTCCACGAGCTCGGCATCCCGCCGCCGTCGACCTGGACCGGCACGGCGCTGCAGGAGCCGGTCCGGCGCGACTTCATTTTCGTCCAGCAGCGCGCGCACATCGGGCTGATCGACCTGCGCGATCCCGCGCGGCCGCTGAAGTACTGGCGCGACATCCGCGAGGGCGACCAGCATCTGTACGACATCCTCGCCGACCCGGTCGAGGCCCATGACCTGATCGGGCAGGCGACGCCGGAACAGCTCTCCGAATGGAACCTGGCCCTGCTGCCGAGCAACAATGTGATCGCCGACTGACCGGCATCCACGGGTTCCCGCCATGAGCCGCGATCTCGTCACCGCCGTGCGCGAACTGTGCCTCGCGTTCCCCGACTGTTCCGAGGTGCTGTCCCATGGCGCGCCGGATTTCCGGGTCCGCGGCAAGACCTTCGCGAGCTTCCTGATCAACCACCACGGCGACGGCCGAATTGCCCTGTGGCTGGCGCTGCCGGACGGCGCGCAGGCGGCGCTGGTCGCGGCAAAGCCGAAGCACTACTTCGTGCCGCCCTACGTCGGCCACCGCGGCTGGGTCGGCGTGCGACTCGACCAGGGCCTGTCCTGGCGCGAGGTCGGGGAGCGCGTGCGCGAGGCCTGGGACAAGGTCGCGCCGCCGAAGCTCGCGGCGACGCTGGGAGCCACGCCGAAGGCCGCGCCGCCCGATCCCAAGGTCCCGCTGCCGTCGATCGATCCGCTCGACAGCGCCGAGGCCAAGGCCGCGCTGGCGCTGCTGCGCGAACTCTGCCTCGCGTTGCCGGAGTCGAGCGAAAGCGCGTCCTTCGGATCGCCGGTGTGGAAGGTGGGGACCAAGACCTTCGCGATGCTCTACGCCTACCGCCCGTCGCTGGCGCCGACGATGGCGTTCTGGGTCGGCATCGTGGACCAGGGCCTGTACACCCAGGACCCGCGCTACACGATCCCGAAATACATGGGCCACAACGGCTGGATCGCGCTGGCGGTCGGAAGCGGTGCGGTGCGGTCGGAAGTCGCGTCGCTCGTCGACCTCAGCTATCGGCACTTTGCGGGGAAGAAGCAGCTGGCGCAGCTGGACGGGGCGAACGCGGCGCCGGCGAGACCGAGAGTGCGGAAGCGATCCTAGGGCGGGCACGGCCCGCCGTCGCCGCGACGCTACGCTACGCAAGGGCAGGCAGCACCCGCCGATCGGATGAACGACGAGCCGGGATGGACACGATCCGCTTCTACCGCGTCGACACGGACGTGCCCCCGACGTTCGCTCCTGCGCTGGCTGCCACCGATGAGCTTGAACGGCCGGTGCGCCGAGGCGCACCCTAGGGCGCTGCGCTCCACGAACGGAAGGAATCCGAAATGCCCAAGCTCCGCGTCAACTGCTTCTCGGTGTCGCTCGACGGCTACGGCGCCGGACCCGACCAGGATCTCGCCAATCCGCTCGGCGTCGGCGGCATGGCGGTGCACCAGTGGGTGTTCCCGACCCGCACCTTCCAGCGCCAGCATGGCGGCGGGACCGACGGCACGACCGGCGTCGACGATGATTTCGCCGCGCGCGGCATGGCGGGCCTCGGCGCCTGGATCCTCGGGCGCAACATGTTCGGTCCGGTCCGCGGCCCCTGGCCGGACGAGGCGTGGAAGGGCTGGTGGGGCGAGGAACCGCCTTACCACTGCCCGGTATTCGTGCTGACCCATCACCCGCGCCCGCCGCTGGAGATGACGGGCGGCACCGTCTTCCACTTCGTCGATGAGTCGATCGAGCGCGTTGTCGCTCGCGCCAAAGCGGCCGCCGGCGATCTCGATGTCCGCCTCGGCGGTGGCGTGGCGACCCTGCGCCAGGCGCTCGCCGCGCGGCTGGTCGACGAGATGCATCTCGCGATCGCGCCGGTGCTGCTCGGCCGCGGCGAGAGCGTGTTCGCGGGGCTGGATCTGCCTGCGCTCGGCTACGCGGTGGTCGAGCGGGTGTCGAGCGACGCCGCGACCCACGTGGTGTTCCGCAAGGTGTCGCCGTAGTGCCGATCCGCCCGGCGGGGCGGCGGCCGCGGGGCGAGTCCGCGGCGCGACCGGGAGGCGACCCGCCGACTCGCGATCGAGCCCGGCGAATACCCGCTGGGAGAATTTCCGCGCTGTGGCGTCCATTGCTGGGACTTCGTTATTTGAGACTCCCCGATGGGCGCGACCGAAATCGACGTGCAATCCCGGATGACCGCGGAACGGCAGGCGCTTGAACTCCGCAAGCTGACGGCGGAGTGCATCCAGCAGGAACGCGACAATCGCTACTGGTGGTCGAAATGGGTGGTCGCCGGCGTCGTCGCCGGCCTGTCGTTCGTCGGATTCTTCTACGGTCTCGCCAAGGAGCAGATCTCCTACCTGAAGAGTCGCAGCGACGCGCTCGGAATGGAACGCGACATGATCCGCGAGGAACGCGACAAGGCACAGGCGACCCGCGAGGACCTGTCCAGCAAGGTGAAGGACCTCGAAGCCACCCGCGCCGAGACCCAGAGAGCGGTCGCCGACGCCCAGCGTCAGATCGACCAGGCCCGCGGCAAGGAAGCGGCGCTGCGCAAGTCGATCGATGACCTCACGCGCGATCGCGAGAAGCTGGCGCACACCGGCACGGAGTCCCAGCGCATGCTGACCGCACTGACGGTGGACCGCGAGCGCCAGGCGGAACAGATCGAGCGCCTGAAGACGGCCCTGGAGGCCGCCGGCAGCCGCGTTCCATCCGCCGCGCCCGCGCCCGTCGTGGAGCCCGATACCTGCGCGCCGGCGATCGCGGCGCTGACCGGCGGCTCTTCGCCACGGCCCAAAGGTTCGGGCGATCTTCTGGGCGCCCTGTTTCGCCTGTACAGCCCCTTCGACGGCTTCTCCGACAACGTGAAGCGCTCCGAGAAGCGCGCGCAGGAGATCGGGATCGGCGCGGCGCCCGCCATCCTGGGGTCGATCGCCGTGTCAGCCGGCAAGCCGATCATTTTCACCGTCGATGGGCTCCGGTACGTCACCGCCGGTCAGGCGAAGAACGAACCGGCCGCCGGCGTGAGCTATGCCGAGCTGGCCGAGCGCAACCTGTCGCTGTCCGCATCGAGCGAACTCCGGATCGGCGACGGGCCGGTCTTGAACTTCGGCAGCTCGGGCTTCGATCGCAATCACGCGATGCTGCTGCTGACCCAGATCCAGGGACTGGTGCGGCAGTGCCCGAAGGACTTTCCGCCGAAACCCCGATCCTGAGCGCGGAGCCCGCGCCGAAGAACTAGCGGGCGACGGCGGCTCGCTGCAGCAGGCCCGCCTCGTCCAGGCGTTGCCGCCACGCGCCGACGTCGTCGGCGACGTCGTACATCCCGCTGATCTCGCGCAGCGCCTGGAACGACCAGCCGTGGCGCGGGTCGGTCGGCGCACTGGCGGCGGCGATGTCGACGAGGCCCGGGATCGCGGCGTAGCGCTCGGCGATGTGCAGGGTGCCGGACGCGGCCAGCGCGCAGAACGCGCGCTCGGCGACGTTCGCCGAGGGATCGTGCGCGGCGTGTTCGAGCAGCACCGGCACCGTCGCCTCGCCGCCGAACACGGCGAGGCCGTTGACCGCCCACAGGCGGGTGTTCTCGTCGCCGGCACGACTCGCCGCCTCGAGGTCGGCGTAGATCCGCTCGCGCTCGATCCCGCGGCTGCCGAGCGCGCCGAGGTGCCACAGGGCGAAGGCCGCGCTGTTCGAAGCGTCGTTGCGCAGGCGCTTCTCGAGCTGGTCGACGCTGGCGGCGTCCTTCGGCAGCTGCGCGGCGGCGAGCGACAGCTCGTAGGCCGCCATCCGCGTCTCCAGCCGCGGCGAATCGACCGCGACGCCGACCAGCCGGCGCAGGGTCTCGTCGCGCGCGTCGAGTCCGGACTGCCAGGACGCCGCGTTCGCGATCACGTAGTCGGCAGCGCCGTCGACCTGGTTGATCGCCAGCTGCAGCGCGAAGTGGGCGCGCTCCGGCAGCGGGCGGGTCGCGACCATGTCCGCGTGGAAGGCGTCCATCCGCGGCGCGACCGCGAGGCCGTGGTCGATCGCAGGGACGCCGAATCGCACGTAGCCGGCGTAGGCCAGCGGCATGCCGGCAACGAGGAGCAGAAGGGTCAGGAGCTTGCGATGGGGCATGGTCGTCCTCCGAGTCGGCAGGATAGACAACGCTGGAGGCCCGTGGGTGGGGTTGAGCGGGCGAATTCGAGGCAACAAGCGTGGGAGCGGCGCAAGCCGCGATGTGCGAGGGGCGCAAGCGCCGACCGCTAGGCCCGTTCTCGGCACAGCGATCGGGGCTTGCGCCCCTCCCACAAGAGCTTCGGGGCTTGCGCCCCTCCCCTCAGATCATTTGGCTCGGAACGAGTTCATCACCTTGACGGCGGCGTCGTTGCCGGCCTTGTCGCTGGCTTCGACCACGTACCACACCTCCCCGATGTTGCCGTCCTTCAGCGCGACCCAGGCCATCGCGAAGTGCACCTTGGTACCACCGTCAGCCTCGACGCCGTCGCCGTTGGCGACGAACGCATCCATCCCGGCCTGCTTGGTCTCGCTGGTCTGGCCGAAGGTGGTGTTCTTGTAGGTCTTCTCGATGTACTCGAAGGTCTCCTTGACCGCGTCCTCGATCGCGTCGGGACCGCCGGGTACGGTGCGGAACTGCAGGTTCACGCCGGTCGGGCCGGTCAGCGTGATGTAATCGCCGACGTTGTCGCCCGGCGTCATCTTCCAGTTCGACGGATAGTCGACCAGGAAGCTCGCGTGGGCCTGGTCCGGATAGGCGACGGTGTCGGCCTGTGCCGAACCGGCGACGAGCAGACCGGCGGCCAGGAACATTCCCCCCAGGATCGAATTGCGCATGGTTCATCCTCCCCGATGAGTTCCGCCATCGATCCGGCGCGCCGCGAGCGCGGCGATCCGTCGACAGCCGGGGGACTATAGCCGGCGCCAGCGGTGGCATTGCGACCGTTGAAATCGATCACAAAGAGACGCGGAGCCGCCGAGATCCCCCGTCCTGCGGGCCCGGGCTCGCTCTATTCGACGACGATGCAGAAGATCACCCGATCGAGGGCTGGCCGCTGCGGCGACAGCATCATGCGGGCCTGCTCCTGCAGCTGATCGAGGAGGGGAGTGCCAGGGCCGTAGCTCTGCAGCGGGGTCGCCAGTGGCAGCGGCCGCCAGCGGCCGAACAGCGGGATCGCGGCGTAGCGGCCGTCGGGGCGCTGCTCGATCCGGATCGCCCGGACGGCCTGTTCGACCGCCTCGCGGTACGCCACGGTTCCCATCACCCGCTCGCCGAGCTCGACCAGACGCCAGCTGCCGGAGCCGCCCACGACGAGCCCCGTCCACTGCAGGTCCACCGCGGTACGCAGTGCCTCCTCGGACCGGCCACTGGCGAGCAGCGCGTCGGCGGTATCCGGCAGCAGGCCGACGAGGTCGTCCTCCGGATCCGTCGACGTGTCGCCGGACCTTCCGACCGACCAGTCCGGCGGCACGCGGAACTCCGGCAGCGACCGCGGCTCGCTCCCGCCGGCCACGCGATCGAGTTCCGCGAGGCGTGCCAGCACCTTGCCGCCGCGCGGCGGATCCGCGCGCTGCGTCGGATCGGCCAGCCGGCGCTCGTCCTCGATCATCCGTGCGATCCGCAGGCGCGCCTCGACGATCGCCCCGGCCGCAAGCGCGCTGTCGATCCGCTTCGCGCCGAGGCGGAACAGCCGCCACTCGTCCGCGTGCGCCGCGCCGAGCGCGGCGGCATCGAGGCCGCGGTGCTCATAGGGAATCCGGTCGCGCAGGGCCTGCTCGTAGGTGTCGAGCGTCGGGTCGCAGCGGTCGTCACCGACCTGGTCGAGGGGGTCGACGAGTTCCAGCGGGCTGGCCACGGGGACGTCGGGTCCCGTGCCGGGGACCTCGCGACGATCCGCCTCGCGCTGCGCCGCGAGTGCCTCCAGCGCCAGTACGGGACTGATCGGACACGGGTCGACGGCGGTCGCCGCGGTCGCGCCCGTCAGCAGCAAGCTCGATAGCCACAGTCCCATCGCCGTGCTCCACGCAACGTCGTTGCGGGACTAGGACGAACCTGCGCCGGATCCGTCGCAGGGACTCGCGACCGCGGAACGATGCCGGAGTCTCAGTTCGCTCCGTCGTGGGTAGCCTGATACAGCGCCGCCAGCGCTCCGCGACACTGCGCGAGATCCGCATCGGCCTGCGTGCGATCGGCAACGCCGGCGCCCGCCGCCACTGCCGCGCCATCGATGAACAGGGTCAGCGCATGCGATCCGTCGGCCACCGTCACGACGCGCAGATCGAGCCCGTCCGCCGGCGTCGCCTTCAGGGTCTTGATCAAGGCCCCGGCCGCACGACCGTCGGCCAATCCTGCGGCGACGAGCTCCTTCTTCTTGCCGGCGAACCAGATCCGGAAGCCGAAGCCCAAGGGGTCGCGGAACGGGTTGGAGAACTCGGCGACGTCCGCTTCCGCCGACGTCGTTCTCCCCGCGACGGCGGCGCTCGCGCCGGTCGAGAGGTCCCGCAGGCCCACGGCGCGCCGCAGCGTCTCCAGCAGCTCGCCCGAGCGCACGCGCGCCTTCTTCGCCCCCGCGACCAGCGTCGCCTCGATGTAGCCGGGGTCGCGCATCAGCCGCTCGTACTCGGCACGCAGCGGGCCGACCTCCGCGTCGATCCGCTCGAACAGGCGCTGCTTGGCCTCGCCCCAGGCGATGCCGTCGGCGTAGGCGCGGCGCATCGCGGCGGTCTCGTCGGCGCTGGCGAAGGCCTGGTAGATCGAGAAGATGTTGGAGTCGTCCGGATTCTTCGGCTCGCCCGGCGCCAGCGAGTTGGTGACGATGCCGAGCAGCGCGCGGCGCAGCTCGTCCTTCGGCAGCCACAGCGGGATGGTGTTGTTGTAGCTCTTCGACATCTTGCGGCCGTCGAGGCCCGGCAGGGTGGCGACCTGCTCGTCGATCCGCGCCTCCGGCGGTACCAGCAGCTGCTCGCCCTGGCCGAACAGATGGTTGAAGCGCTGCGCCATGTCGCGCGCCATCTCGATGTGCTGCACCTGGTCGCGGCCGACCGGCACCTCGGTCGCGTTGAACACCATGATGTCGGCCGCCATCAGTACCGGGTACATGAACAGGCCGGCGTTGATGCCGTCGTCCTCGTCGGCTTCCTTCGCGCGGTTCTGATCGACCGCGGCCTTGTAGGCGTGGGCACGGTTGAGCAGGCCCTTGCCGACGACGCAGGTCAGGAACCAGGTGAGTTCCGGGATCTCCTTGATGTCGGACTGCCGGTAGAAGTAGTTCGCCTCCGGATCGAGGCCGCAGGCGAGCCAGGTGGCCGCGATCTCGAGCGTCGAGCGCTGCACCCGTTCGGGCTCGCCGCATTTGACCAGCGCGTGCAGGTCGGCCAGGAAGTAGAAGGATTCGACCGCCGGATCGCGGCTGGCGGCGACGGCCGGGCGGATGGCGCCGACATAGTTGCCGAGATGGGGAGAGCCGGTGGTGGTGATTCCGGTCAGGCTGCGACGGGCGGTCATGGGCGAAAAAACCGAAGGAAAAGAACCACGTTAGCAGTTTTCCCGGGTCCCGTCGTCGCCTCGAAGCTGAACGGCGTTGCAATCGGTGACAGCGAGTTTGACGTTTTTCCGGCGTCTACGTCGTTTGAACTTCCGTACCCGAATTCACCTTCGCTGGAGCGCGTCATGACTGTGTCACCGCTGGTCCTGGTCACTACCGCCGACACCTGCTGGGCCAGCGCCGCCGGCCAGGTGCCGGCCGCGCTGGAGCTTCCGACCGATCTGCCGGTCGTCGAGGTGCGCCTGGACCAGGACGGCTGGGCGCAGATCGCGGCCCTGGCGCCGACCCGCGTGCTGGTCGACCTGCGCCCGGCCCGCGCACCGCGCGCGCTGCTCGCGCTGGTCGTGCGCCGCCATCTGCCGCGCGCCAGCGTGATGGTGATCGGCCCGTCCGACGACACCGCGCTGCACGAGCAGTGCCTGCGCTCCGGCACCGGCTTCCTCGCCGCCGAAGACAGCGACGGCATCGTGCTGTCGTCCTGGCTGGCGCTGACCGAGATGGACGCGAAGACCCGTACCGACGTCGCCATCGCGGCCTGATTCCCCAGAATCAATCGGAAACACGACCCGGCTCAGGCCGGAGTCTTCGACGACTTCTTCGCTCCCTTCAGCACCGGATCGCGCAGCGATCCGGTGGACAGCAGCTCCTTCGGCACCTCGCGGAACACTGCCGCGATCTGCTTCAGGAAGCCGGCGTTGGCGCCGTGCTTGCGCCAGAAGAAGCCGATCCGCCGGTGCGGCGCGTTGCCGCGGAACGGCAGCAGGCGGATGTCGGGGGTGAGCGGCACCGGCGGCTGCACCGCGAGCAGCGGCAGCAGCGTCGCGCCGACGCCGGCACCGACCATCTGCCGCAGCGTCTCCAGGCTGGTCGCGCGAAAGCCGCTGCGCTCGGACGCGCCGGCGCGGTGGCAGACGTCGAGCGCCTGGTCACGCAGGCAATGCCCCTCGTCCAGCAGCAGCAGGCTCTCGTCGGCGATGTCGGACAGCGCCAGGCTGGTCTGGCCGCTGAGTCGATGCACGCGCGGCACCGCCAGCACGAAGGCTTCCTCGAACAGGAATTCGGAGGACAGCTGCTCGTCGGCCAGCGGCAGCGCCATGATGCCGGCGTCGAGGCGGCCCTCGGCGAGCTGCTCGTGGACCACCTCGGTCTTCTCCTCGACCAGCAGCAGTTCGAGCCGCGGAAAGCGCTCGCGCAGCTTCGGCATCACATGCGGCAGCAGGTAGGGCGCCAGCGTCGGGAACAGGCCGATCCGGAGTTGCCCGGCTTCGGGATCGCGACTGGCACGGGCCAGCTCGCGGATCGCATCGGCGTCGCGCAGCAGGCCGCGGGCCCGCTCGGCGATCTCGCGGCCGATCGCGGTCAGCATCACCTTGCGGCTGGAGCGTTCGACCAGCGCGACGCCGAGCTCGTCCTCCAGCTTCTTCAGCTGCATCGACAGCGTCGGCTGGCCGACGAAGCTCGCCGCCGCGGCGCGGCCGAAGTGGCGATG
>JBGAPI010000070.1:0-17866 GCA_044221335.1 Ahniellaceae bacterium | reverse complement strand
GGCGGGAAGGCCTCGACCACCTGGATGCCGGTCACCCGCGCGCCGAACAGCCGCGCCGCCTGGGCGGCCTGCGGGAGGTGCTTCGGCCAGTGGATGGATCTGGGGACGTGGATCAGCAGGTCCTGGTAGCTCATGGAGACCTCCCATTTCGCCTTCAGAGGCGAACAGTCCATGCGATCAGCATACGTTGTCTGCCGGAAGCGACCTTGACTTCAATCACGTCCGGACGGTCGGCGGCTCGCAGCTCACTGCAGCGCCGACGTCACCAGTCGGGTGAGCCGCGGATGATCGTCCTTCCATTCCGGGGCGCGGATCGATCGGCAGCCCCCGGCGTCGGCGGTCACTCATCATCGCGTCGACTTCCCCCTCGCGACCGAGATCGTCGTTGCAGTCGAGAACGCCTTGGGTTCGTCCAGCGTCGGTCGGTGGTTCCCAGACGGTCCGAAATGCGGTCCGACGCCGCACACGCGGTTCGCGCCGTTCGCGGGGTCGACGGAGCGCAACCGCGTCGACAGGACCCCATTGCAGAACGAGGGGCGCGAGGGTCGAAGTACAGACATTCGGCAGAGGCGCACAGGAGCGTCAGCGTGTCGTGGTCGTGGAAGGCGACGCGCTGGATCAGCCCATTCAGGCACCTGTTGCCCTGAAGTCCGAGAGCGGCTCATCGGGCGCGACGAGGAGACCGGGGCGACGCTGCGGATCAACCGCCCTCGCGCAGCTTCCCGATCTCGATCTTGCGCAAGCGGCCGCGCGGCAGGGTCGGGATCTCGTCCATCGGTCGGATGTAGCCGCGCGCCAGCAGCAGATCGAACAGGGCCTTGCTGACGTCCATCTGCACCGAGCCGGTGTGGTAGTTCTTCAGCCGCACCCGTCCCTCGGGGGCATTCATCCGCCGGCAGGGGGCGTAGCGCCCGGCCCCGTTGGACTCGAACCACAGGGTGCCGACCAGCTTGATCCGCCGTGACGTCGCCATGCTGTCGCTGCCCCATCCCCTGTGTTTCGTTCCGGCCGAGTGTATCCCGAGTGGTCGCTGCGGGCGCGAGTCGGCGCGCGAGTGGCTTCACTCCTGTCCGCGTTCCTGTCATCGCGAGCGCAGCGAAGCAATCCGGTGCCTGGTGCCCTGGCGGTGATCTGGCCGCGGGTACCCGTCGCTCGATGGCGTCGTCGGCCGCAGGCCTCCTCGCAAGGACGGCCCCCGGAACGGATCCGGCGGGCCTGCGGCGTCTCCGCGATGACGGGAGGGTGAACGGTGTCGTCGGACTTCGGCCCCTGGCAATGACGGGAAACGTAGTGATTGCCGTATAATCCGCGCCCTTTTTCCCGACCGGACCCTCCCCATGAGCATCGAACAACTCGCCGACATCGCCCAGGCCATGATGGCCCCGGGCAAGGGCATCATCGCGATCGACGAATCGACCACGACCTGCAAGAAGCGCTTCGACGGCGTCGGCATCGAGTGCACCGAGGAGAACCGTCGCGCCTACCGCGAGCTGCTGCTGACCGCCCCGAAGCTGTCCGAGCACATCTCCGGCGCGATCCTGTTCGACGAGACCCTGCGGCAGTCGACGAAGGACGGCGTGCCGTTCGCCAAGGTGATGATGGACAACGGCATCCTGCCGGGCATCAAGGTCGACAAGGGCACGGTCGCGCTGGCCGGCTATCCGGGCGAGCTGGTCACCGAGGGCCTCGACGGCCTGCGCGACCGCCTGAAGGAGTACGCCAAGCTCGGCGCGAAGTTCGCCAAGTGGCGCGCGGTCATCACCATCGGCGAGGACATGCCGTCCGGCACCTGCATCGAGGCCAACTGCCATGCGCTGGCGCGCTACGCCGCGCTGTGCCAGGAACAGGGCATCGTGCCGATGGTGGAGCCCGAGGTGCTGATGGACGGCAACCACGACATCGACGTCTGCCACGAGGTCACCGAGGTCACCCTGCGCTCGCTGTTCGCCTCGCTGTACGAGCAGAACGTGATGCTGGAAGGCACCATCCTGAAGGCCTCGATGGTCGTCTCGGGCAAGGACTGCCCGGAGCAGGCCGACGTCGACGAGGTCGCCGAAGCCACCGTGCGCTGCCTGAAGTCGACCGTGCCGGCCACCCTGCCGGGCATCGTGTTCCTCTCCGGCGGCCAGTCCGACGAGGCCGCCACCGCGCACCTCGACGCGATGAACCGTCTCGGCACCCACCCGTGGCCGCTGTCGTTTTCCTACGGCCGCGCCATGCAGCAGGCCGCGCTGAAGCTGTGGTCGCAGGACATGAAGGGCAACTACGCCGCGGCGCAGAAGATCGTGGCGCAGCGCGCGAAGGAGAACGGCCTCGCGGCGCTCGGGAAGTGGAAGAAGGCCTGAGCTCTTCCCTCGCCCTCTCCCCCGCACGCGGGGGAGACGGATCCGGAACGGCGCCGCGAGGCGCCGTTTTCGTTGGTGGGGCGAGAGCACGCATGCGGCCGCGGACCCCCACCCCGCGGGTCGATGCGACGCCACTGCCCTTCGCCGCATCCCACAAGCTGGGGCACCGCCCACCGGTCACAGCGACTTCATGCACATGACGGCGGAACCTGACTACGGCAGCCTTCGTTGAAACGGCTGCGGCGGTCGATTCCGCCCGAATCGCGGCCCGGAAACGGCGCAAGGGGAGATCCGATGGCGCGATCGACGCTCGTTCTCAACGCCTCTCCGACATCGCCCGCGAACCTCGCGGCGCCGGCGATCCCGCTGCAGGTCGAAACGATCGCCGCCTCTCGTGTCCAGTCGCTCGCCCCGCCCGACGCCGACCGCCTGATCCTGGTGCTCGGCGGCAACTTGACGGCCGTCCACGGGCGCGAACGCCGCCTGCTGCGCACGGGAGCGGCCTGCCTGCTGCCTGCGGCCGACGACAATCAGCTCGAGTCCGGACCGCGCGGCACCCGGATCGCCCACGGCCCCCTCGCCTCCCCTTTCGTCCGTCGCCTGCCCTCGCCCTGGTGCGATGCGCTGCCGCACGTCGCCCTGCAGGATCCGACCACCCATCTGATCGTCCAGCGCGTCTCCGCGGAACTCGACCGCTGCGATGCGCTGCAGACGATGGCGATGGCCTCGCTCGCGACCGACGCGCTGATGCACCTGCTGCGCCATACCGAGCAGACCCTGGCGGCCGCGCCGGACTGGCTCGGCGGGATCGCGCAGCGCTGGCGCGACGATCCGGCGGAGCCGCTGTCGATCGCCGCGATCGCCTTCGAGCTCGGACTCACCGCCGAAGCCGTGGCACGACGCTTCCAGCGCCACTTCGGCATCAGCCTGCCGCAATACGTGCTGGAGCGCCGGGTCGAGTGGGCCTGCCGGCGACTGCGCGAGGAAGACGTGAGCCTCGCGCGCCTCGCACGCGAGGCGGGCTTCGAGGATCCGAGCGACCTGATCCGCGGCTTCCGCAAGGTACTGGGAATGACCCCGGGAGCTTGGCGCGAACGACGATGACGCAGGTTTCGACCGACGCGTCGCATGGCAGACGCGTTGCACGATGGACGCGTTGCACGATGGCCAGCCTCGAACACCCCAAGCCCAGGGCCCCGTCATTGCGAGCGCAGCGAAGCAAGCCAGCGCCTTGGCTCTTGCGCCGTTGCGCCGGAGAGCCAAGGCACTGGATTGCTTCGTCGGAGCTGCGCTCCTCCTCGCAATGACGGGGGCCTACTCAACCCGTCCTGGTCGCGACGGATCGTTTCGCCGTAGCGGCGCTCCTCCTCGCAATGACGGGGGCTTTCTCAGCCTGTCCGCGTCGCGACAACGAACACGTCCTCGAGGTTCGCCGACGCGGGCGTGAGCGTCGCCACGACGCCGACGGCCTGCAGCGCCGCGTCGATCGCCTCGACCCCGGTCTCACGCGCGACCAGCACCCGCAGCGACTCGCCGATCTGCGCCTGCGCTGCGACCGAAGGCAGTTTCGCCAGGGCCTGATGCGCGACGCGCGGCTGCGCGCATTCGACCCGGATCACCCGGTACGGCAGGTCTCCCGTCAACTGCCGCGGACTGCCGTCGGCGACCAGCCGACCGCGATCGAGGATCGCCAGGCGATGGCAGCGCTCGGCCTCGTCCATGAAGTGGGTCGACACCAGCAGCGTGGTGCCGCGATCGGCCAGCATGAACAGGTGCTCCCAGAACTCGCGGCGCGATTCCGGATCGACCGCGCTGGTCGGCTCGTCGAGCAGCAGGAGCTCCGGTTCATGCAGCACCGCGCCGGCCAGCGCGAGGCGCTGCTTCTGCCCGCCCGACATCGTCCCGGACAGCTGCTTTCGGCGCGGGCCGAGGCGGTACTCGTCCAGCAGCTGCTCGATCCGCGCCGTCGCCTGGCGACCGACGATGCCCTGCACCGCGGCGAGGAAGCGAAGGTTCTCCTCCACCGAGAGGTCTTCGTACAGCGAGAACTTCTGCGTCATGTAGCCGATCCGGCGCTTCAGGGTCTCGGCGTCCCGGGGGATCTTCAGGCCCAGCACCTCGATGTCGCCGGAGCTCGGCATGATCAGCCCGCAGAGCATCCGCATCGTGGTGGTCTTGCCGGAACCGTTCGGCCCGAGGAAGCCGTAGACCGCGGCGCGCGGCACGTCGAGGTCGACGCCGTTGACCGCGACCAGCTCGCCGAAGCGGCGGGTCAGGCCGCGGCAGCGGATGGCGATCTCGCCGTTCATTTCGCAGCGGAGCGCGAGCCGAGCCTGACGTTGACCGGGAGGCCCGACGGCAATGCCTTCGCCCCGTCGCCGACGAGGTCGATCTCGGCGCGGAAGCTGAGCCGCGACGCGTCATCGCCGGACAGCGCGTAGTAGGGAGTGAAGGCGGCGTCGGCGTCGACGTGGCGCAGACGGCCCCTGATCGGCTGGGCCAGGCCCTCGACGGTGACGTCGAACTCGTCGCCCTCCTTGAGCCCCGCCCGCAACGGTGCCGGCACGTAGACCCGTGCGAACGGTGCGTCGCCGGCGAGCAGGACCGCGAGATTCGCGCCCCGCGCCGGCTGGTCGCCGCGACGCACCGGGATGCTGTCGACCCGTCCCGCACGGGGCGCGACCACGTCGAGACGCTGGCGGTCGAGTTCGGCCGCGGCGAGTTTCGCCCGTGCGCCGTCCAGCATCGCCTCGCTGGCGGCGATCTCCTCGACGCGGGTACCGGCGGTGAGCGCCGCGAGCGCAGCCGCGGCGGCATCGCGTTCGGCCTTGGCGGCCTTGGCGCTCGCCTGGGCGCGGTCGAGATCGGCGGTCGCGTTGAGGCCGCGCTCGCGCATCTTGCGCGCGCGCTCGAGGTCCTGGTTGGCATTGAGTTCGAGGCTGGCGGCACGGGCGACCCGGGCGCGGGCTTCGCTGATGTTCTCCGGACGCGGTCCATTGTGCTGTTCCGCCAGGACCGCGTTCAGCCGCGCGATCTCGGCCTTCGCGGCGGCGACGGCGACGTCGGCGCGGCGCGGGTCGAGCCTCAGGATCAGCGCCCCTGCCGCGACCTCCTGGCCCTCGCGCACGGCGATCTCGGTGATCGGCTCGCTGGCCTCGGCGATCAGCTCGATGCGGTCGTACTCGACCGTGCCGAGCAGCAGGTCGGTCGCCGCATGACGCTGGCAGGCGGCACTGAGGAGGACGAGGACGGTGAGGACGCTACGACGCATGGCACACTCCGTGTGACCCCGGGATGGTAGCGTGCCGGGCCGACCCGAACTGCCGCTTCCCACCCGCCCAGCGCATGCCCGACCTGGCCGCCTGTCCCCTGCTGCTGATCGCGACCGGACTCGCCCTGGGTTTCCATCGCCTGCGCGCCGCCCAGACCTTCCTGCTGCTGGCGGCCCTCGCCGGCGCGACGGTCGCGGACGAGCCGCGCTGGCTCGAGGCCGCGCAGCGCTGGCTGCCGCTGTTCATCGTGGCGATCGCGTTGCTCCCGGAGAGCCGCTGGCTGGCGCGCCGCAACCTGCTGCTGTGGCTCGCGATCGCGGTCGCGCTCGCGCTCGGCCTCGCCGCGCCGGAGCACATCCACCGGTCGATCGCCTGGGCGTTGTCGGCCGCGGTCGGCTTCGCGCGCCCGGCCCCCGGCGCCGCGCTGCTGCTCGCCGTCGCCGCCCTGGTCAGCCTCGGACGCTACGTACGCCACGGCCAGCCCGGCGACATCGCGCTGTCCCTGGTGCTGCTGGTCGCCGTGGTCGCCGCGGGCCGCGGCGCGGTCGCCGGACCGGCGTGGGGCATCACCGCGCTGGCCGCGATCCTGTCGGTGCTGTACGTGTCCTACCGGATGGCCTTCGTCGACGGCCTGACCGGCCTGCCGAACCGGCGCGCGCTCGACGAGACCCTGGCGCGGCTGTCCGGCAGCTACGCGCTCGCGATGGTCGACGTCGACCACTTCAAGAACTTCAACGACACCCACGGCCACGATGCCGGCGACATCGTGCTGCGCCAGGTCGGCCGGGTCCTGCACCGGCACGCCCGCGGCCGCGCCTTCCGCTACGGCGGCGAGGAGTTCTGCGTGGTGTTCGAGGGCGACGACGACGAGCGCACCGAGGCCAGCCTAGAGGCGGCGCGCACGGCGCTGGAGTCGCTCCGGATCTTCATCCCGAAATCCGGCCGCCGCATCCCCAACAAGTCGCGCCGGCGCGACCGTCCGGAATTCGTCGGCGTCACGATGAGCATCGGCCATGCCAGCCGCAGCGCCGAGCGCCGCCATCCGCAGGAAGTGCTCAAGGCCGCGGATGGCGCGTTGTACCGGGCCAAGGATGCGGGGCGGAATCGAGTGATGAAGGCGTAGGGCGGGCACCGCCCGCCATCGCCCAAGCACTTCACCGTAGGGCGGGCACCGCCCGCCATCGCCCAAGCGCTTCAACGTAGGGCGGGCACCGCCCGCCATCGCCCAAGCATATCGGGATTGCGCGCACTACTCGCCCTGCATCTCACATGCAGGACAATCCCCCCTCGAGCCCATCGCAGAACAGCTCGACCTGCGGATCCACGATGCGGACGACGGTCGCGGCGGGAGAACCGATCGGCACACCCTGCGGGTTGCCAAGTACGACCTGGAAGGACTCCACCGGCTCGGGCACCGCGTCATTGACGATGCTCACGGCGACGAACTTCGAACCGCCCTCGCCGTCGGTCCAGCTCACGGTGGTGGCGACGCTGCCGTAGTCGACGCCAGCGGTGGCGCTGCCGGCCTGGGTAGCGACATCGACGCTCGCCACGCCCGCGACGCCACCGACACGCATCACCTCGATCGTCGCCGCGTCGGCATTCTCGTCGACGTCCTGCGTCGCGACCAGCATGCGCACGCTGCCCGGCGACGCGGCGTCATCGTCGACGATCGTGCCGATCGCCGAGAGACTGCCGACCCCCGCACCGACCAGGCTGCTGCTGTCCAGGCGGAAGGTCTCGTTGGCCTCGTCGACGGTATCGGCCAGTACCCCGACCGGGACCTGCAGGCTGGTGATGCCGGGGTTGATCGTCCGCGCCGTCGACGGCTGTGCGACGAAGTCGGCCCCCGCGGTTGCGGTCTGCGCGACGGTGACGGTGTTGAAGGTGACCGTGCGGCCGCTGGCGGCCGACAGCCGATACACGAAGACGCAGCTGGTCGAGCCGCTATCGCCCTCGGTCACGCTGCAGCCGCCATTGTCGACCGACAGACTGGGTGTGGCGTCGTCGTCGACGATGGTGCCGGTGGCCGTGAGGCTCGTCGGCGTCGCGTTGCCGACGCCGCTGATGGCGAGGCTGAAGGTCTCGTCGACCTCGTCCAGCGTGTCGCCCAGGATCGGGACGCTGACGGTCAGCGCGGTGGCGCCGGCGGCGATGCTGCGCGCCGTGGCGGCGTGGCCGGTGAAGTCGCTGCCGGTGGCGGCGCTGCCGGCGCTGGTCGAGGTGCTGAACGTGATGGCGGCCGCCGACGGCCGCGACAGCCGCAGCACGAAGTCGCATGTCGCGGCTCCCGCATCGCCCTCGGCGACGGAGCAGCCGCCGTTGTCGACCGACAGCACCGGGGTCGGATCGTTGTCGGTGATCGTGCCGATGATCGACAGCGCGCCGGCCATCGCGTTGCTGACGGCGCTGATCGCCGCGCTGAAGGACTCGGCCGGCTCGTCGATGCTGTCGCCTAGCACGGCAACCGGCACGGTGGCGGTCGTCTGCCCGGCGGGGATCTGCACCAGGCTATTGACCAGGGCCGTGTAGTCCGCGCCCGCGACCGCGGTGCCGTCGGCGGTACTCACCCGGAACGACACCGGGAACGAGCTCGCGGCGGTCAGCCGGAACACGAGATTGCACGGCGTGCTGCCGCTGTCCACCTCGGTCACCGTGCAGCCGCCGCCGTCGACCGACAGCGTCGGTGCCGGATCGTTGTCGGCGATGGTGCCGGTGGCCGTGGTGACCGTCGGCGCGGCGTGGCTGAAGGTGTTGAGGGTCAGGGCGAAGGTCTCCGTACCCTCGTCGAGACTGTCGTCCAGCACCGGCACGTTCACCGTCAGCGTGGTGGTCCCGGGTGCGAAGCTGCGCGATGTGCTGCCGTGCCCGGTGTAGTCCTGGCCGGCCGTCGCGCTGCCGTCGACGGTGCTGGAAACGAAGCTGACGGCATAGCCCGAGGGCTGGCTCAGTCGGAACACGAAGGCGCAGTTGCTGCCACCCGCCGTCTCGGTGACCGAGCAGCCGTTGTTGTCGAGCGACAGCGCGGGCGGCTGGTCGTTGTCGATGATGGTGACCGGGGCCTGCAGGCTGCCCGGTGTCGCCCCCTGCACGTTGCTGAGGTTGACGTAGAACACCTCGTCGGGCTCGTCGGACGCGTCGTCGAGGATCGTGGTGTTGATGACCGCGCTCGGCTGTCCCACCGGGATCGTCACGACGGTCGGAGCGATCGCGGTGTAGTCCGCGCCGGCGGCGGCGGTGCCGTTGGCGGTCGCCACCGTGAAGCTGATCGGCACCTCGGTGTATGCGGAGCGCTCGATGATCACCGAGCAGCCGAAGTTCTCGTCGTTGCTGCAGCCGCCGCCGTAGACCGACAGCACCGGCGCGGCGTCGTCGTTGAGGATCGTGCCGGTGCCGGTGAGCGTCCCCGGCGTGGCGTTCTGCACGTTGCTGGCGATCAGAGTGAAGTTCTCGTTGGTCTCGTGGATGGCATCGCCGTGGACGAGGACCGTCCTGCTGGCCGACGTCTGCCCGGCGGAGAGGATGATGCTGCTGGCGAACACCGAGGCGTAGTCGCCGCTGCCGCTGCTGGCGGTCCCGTCCGCGGTCGCGAGGTCGAAGCGCACCTGCTGGCCGCTCGCCGCGGACAGGTTGAACACGAAGGTGCAGCCGCTGTCCCCGCTGTTGCCCTCGGTCACGCTGCAGCCGCCGTTCGCGACCGACAGGACCGGCGCCGGGTCGTCGTCGGTGATCGTGCCGATCGCGACGAGGCTGCCGTTCTGCGGGTCTGCGTGGTCGATGCCGCTGGCGATGAGGGAAAACTGCTCGACCGCTTCGTCGAGCGCGTCGCCGCTGATCGCGATGGCCACGGTGAGGCTGGTCTGGCCGGCCGGAATGGTGCGCAGCGTGCCCGGATCGGCGCTGAAATCGCTGCCGCCGGTGGCGCCGCCGTTGGCGGTGTTGGTCGCGAAGGTCACCGGCTGTCCACTGGCCCGGGACAGCGAGAAGACGAAGTTGCAGACGACGCCCGGCGCGTTGGTCTCGGTCACGCTGCAGCCGCTGACCGACAGGGTCGGCTGGGCGTCGTTGTCGAGGATCGTCCCGGTGCCGGTGGCGTCGATCGCGGCGAGCTGGCCGACCACGTTGCTGAGCGTCAGGCCGAAGGTCTCGTCGACCTCGTCCAGGGTGTCGCCGAGCGTGGCGACCGTGATCGTGCTGCTGGTCGCGCCGGGAGCGATCGACTGGGCGCCCGCCGCGCCGCTCGATGCGATGTAGTCCTGCCCCGCCACCGCGCTGCCGTTGGCGGTGCTCCAGCCGAAGCTCACTGGCGCGATGCTGGCAGCCGACAGCGTGATGGGAAAGCTGCAGGACGGGCCCGGTGAAGCATCCGCCTCGGTCACCGTGCAGTCGCCGACGCCGAGGTTGATGTTCCCCGGCTTCAGGTCGGCGAGGAACGCATCGGCCGGTCCGCCGCGCCCTGCCTGCGCCGCATTGGCGGTGACCGGGAAGCCGCTCGAGGTCGTGCTGCCGGCGAGCAGCACGTCGCCGCCGCGCAGCGCGACCGCGGTCGCGAGGTCGCTGCCGTGCGCGGCTGCCAGCGGCTGCAGGCGGTCGACGAAGCTCATCGTCAGGGAGAAGTCGTCGACATGGGCGACCGCCGCGTAGCCGGCACCGCCACCGGCGACCCGCAGCGCGTTGCCGTCGTAGGCGATGCCCCGGCAGTCGTCGCCCGCCCCGCTGTTGAGGTCGAGGTAGGCGAGCGCGGCCAAGGCGCCGGAGGAAGCGATGTACTTGCCGACGAAGCAGGTCTGTCCGCCCGGATAGGCCGGTCCGGTCGTGACCGGAAGGTCGGACGAAGCGGTGCGGCCGGCGAGGAAGAAATAGCCGCCGGCGTAGGTGATCGCCGTACCCTCGTCGGCGGCACCACCGAAGATCCGGACGCTGTACTCCCCGGTCTCCGGAAACAGGCTGTTGAAGTTGAGCCGGATCAGGAAGGCATCGCCGTTGGCATCGAAGCGGGCGTTGCGGCCGGTGATGGCGACGAAGCCGGCCGGATCCCACGCCACCGCCGCCGGCTCCTGGTCCGCCGTGCTGCCGCCGAGATAGGTCGCGTAGTCCATCGTGCCGTTGCTGTCGAACCGCGCCATGAAGATCTCGTCGCCGCCGCCGTAGGGGGCGATCGCGCTGATCGTCGGAAAGTCGGCCGAGCGGGTGACACCGACCACGTAGGCGTTGTTCGCGACGTCGACCGCCACGGCGGTCGCATAGTCGATCCCGCTGCCGCCGAACACACGGCTGTACTCGACGGTGCGGCCGTCGGCGGCGAGGCGGATCAGGAACGCGTTGACGTTGCCGGCGACCGTGAACGTGCCGACCACATAGGCTCGCCCCAGGCTGTCGGTGGCGACGCCGTAGGCCGATTCGTCGCCGGACATCGAGCCGCCGATGTAGGTGCCGTAGACCCGCTGGTTGGCCGCGTTGAAGCGGCTGACGAAGCCTTCGCGGCCGACGCCCTTGGTGGCGAGGATGCCGTTCGGGACCGGAAAGTCGGCCGAATCGGTGTCGCCGACCACCCAGACCTCGCCCGCGGGCGTGACCGCGATACCGTAGCCGTTCTCCGTGCCACTGCCGCCGAGATAGCTGCCGTAGGCGAGGAGCGTGGCGTGGCTGGCGGCCGGCAGGAGACCGAGAAGGACGGTGACGAGGGCGAACAGGCGGGCTGCGAGGCGCATGGCGGTATCCGGAAGGCGGGTTCTGTCTGCCAGCGCGCAGGACGGGGGCGATTTCGATCACCGACGGTCGGGCCAGTCGGACCCGCCCGGCCTTGTGAGCGGCGAAAGCCGATGCGATAGTCGAGCCGTATCCCGGCACGGCGAGCTTCCATGAGCGACGATCCGACTCGCCTCATCGATCCCGAACGCCACGCCCGGATCAAGGCGATCGCCGAGGCGGCGCTCGACCTGCCGACCAACCAGCGCCAGGGCTTCGTCGCCGATCGCTGCGGCGCCGACACGGCGCTGCGCTCGGCGGTCGACGACTGGCTCGCCGCCGTGCGCGAATCCGACCGCGACGACTTCCTTGGCGCGGCGCCCTCCTTCGACGCGCCGGTCGAGATCGGCGAAGGCGAGCGCCGCTACCGGATCGAACGCGAGATCGGCCGCGGCGGCATGGGCGCGGTCTATCTCGCCGAGCGCAGCGGCGGCGGCTACACCCAGAAGGTCGCGCTGAAACTGATCGGCGCGGCGGCCGGGCGGGACCCGGAGCTCCTGCGGCGCTTCGGGGTGGAGCGCCAGATCCTCGCCGACCTTGCCCACCCGAACATCGCGCGCCTGCTCGACGGCGGCCACGGCCGCGACGGCCGGCCGTTCCTGGTGATGGAGTTCGTCGACGGCGTCCGGATCGACGACTGGTGCGAACGCTCGGTACCCGATGCCGCCGGTCGCGTGCGGCTGCTGCTGAAGGTCTGTGCCGCGGTGGCCTACGCCCACCGCCACCTGGTCGTGCACCGCGACATCAAGCCCGCCAACGTGATGGTCGATCGCGACGGCGAGCCGAAGCTGCTCGACTTCGGTATCGCGAAACTCCTCGGCGCCGATGACGCCCAGGCGACGGCGACCCACCAGCGCCTGATGACGGTCAGCTATGCCAGCCCCGAGCAGCTGCGCGGCCGTCCGATCGGCACCGGCAGCGACGTCTACTCGCTCGGCGTGCTGCTCTATCGCCTGCTCACCGGCGGCCTGCCCTACGACACCGCCGAGGCATCGCTGCCCGATCTGGCGCGGGCGATCTGCGAGGACGAGCCGACGCCGCCGAGCCGCCGGATCCGCAGCCTGCCGGAGGCGGGACGCGCCGCCGCGCGCTCGCTGCTCCCGGATGCCGACCTCGACCACATCCTGATGAAATGCCTGCGCAAGGAACCCGAGCAGCGCTACGGCTCGGTCGAATCCTTCGCGGAGGATCTCCAGCGCTGGCTCGATGGCGAGCCGGTGCAGGCGCGCCGCGGCTCGCGCAGCTATCGCCTGCGCAAGTTCGTCGTCCGCCACCGTGGGGCACTGGCGGCGGCGGCGCTGCTGCTGGTGCTGCTCGCCGGATTCGGCCTCGAGCGCCAGCGCCAGCTCACCGCAACAAAGCTCGAGCGCGACCGGGCCCAGCGGCTGCTCGGCTTCATGACCAACCTGTTCCAGGTGGCCGACCCGGGAGAGGCACGCGGCAAGACCATCACCGTGCGCGAAGTGCTGAAGCGCGGCGTCAACGACCTCGGCCGCGACGCGACGCTCGACGACGGCAGTCGCGCCGACCTGCTGGAGGCCACCGGCACCGTCTATCGCCGCCTCGGCCTGCTGAAGGACGCCGAGCCGCTGCTGACGAAGACGCTCGACCTGCGTTCCGCCGCGGCACCGCGCGACCGCATCCGTGCAGCCCTGGCGCTGGCAAGCCTGCGCGCCGACCAGGCCCGCTTCGACGACGCCGCGAAGCTGCTGGCCGGAGCCGAGGACATGCGCGCGGCCGCGCTCGCGGACGACGCCATGCTCGAGGGGCGGCTGCTCTTCGAGCGCGGCAATCTCACCCTCCGGATGGGCAAGGCCGCGGATGCCAGGCCGCTGCTGGAGCAGGCGCTCGCCGTGCGCCGCGGGCTGTCCGAGCAGCCGAGTCGCGAGATCGCCGAAGTGCACTCGGCCCTCGGCAGCGCGGCGCACGACCTCGGCGACCTCGACGGCTGCGCCCGCCACTACGACGCCGCGCTGAAGCAGCTCACGGCCGCTCACGCCGATCCCTTCGCGATCGCGAGGATCACCAACAACCTCGGCATGCTCGCGGTCGAGCGCGGCGACACCGACGACGGCGCCAGCCGGCTCGAGCTTGCCTTGAAGCTGCTGCGCGAGTCCCTGGGCGAACGCCATGCCCTGGTGGCCGCGGCGCTGGTCAATCTCGGCGGCGTCGAGGTCCAGCGTGGCCACTACGACATCGCCGAACAGCGCTTCACGGAGGCGGTGGAAATGCGTCGCGCCCTGCTCGGCAACGAACACCCGCAGACCGCATCGGCGCTCGGCAACGTCGGCTACGCGCATTTCCTCCAGGGTCGCTTCGATGCGGCCGGCGACGAACTCGAGCAGGCGGTCGCGGCACTCAAGGCCGCCGTCGGCCCGAAGCATCCGCAGACCCTGTCGACCACGCGGAACCTCGCCCTGCTGCGCTACGAGCAGGGCCGGCTCGACGCCTCGGCCGCCCTCGACCGTGCGATCGCCGCCGACGCGCCGCCGGGCAAGGACGGCAAGCCGCTGCCGCTCGCATTGCAGGCCGGCCTGCGGGCAGCCGCGATCGACTGGCTCCGCGAGCCCAGCCGAGAACATGCCGAGGCCGCTGCCGCCGCGGCGGACCTCGTGATCGGTTCGACTCCGGCAAGCTCGTCCGAGCGCGTCGAGGCGCAGCTTTGGCGGGCGCAGTTGCGGATCGTCGACGATCCGGCGGCCTCCTGCCGCGACCTCGACGCGTCCAGCACGGTGCTGGCGAAGCACCTGCCGGCGACGGACCCGCAGCGACTCTGGCCGGAGACACTCGGAAAGTTCTGCCGCACCGATTCGCTGGGCGGACAGATGCCGGCGGAGATCGCACTTGCTCAGCGCCTGGGCCCCACACATCCGCTGCTCGCACGGCTGACGCCGGGTGCCGGTCGATGACGGCGTCCACCGATCGCGGCGACGTCACCGCGCTGCTGCGCCGCTGGCAGGCCGGTGACGAGGCCGCGCTGGCCGCGCTGACGCCGCTGGTCTACGACGAGCTGCATCGGCTCGCGCGCTCCTACCTGCGCGAGGAACGTGCCGACCACACCCTGCAGCCGACGGCGCTGGTCAACGAGGCCTTCCTGCGGCTGATGGGCCAGGAGCAAGTCGACTGGCAGGCGCGCTCGCAGTTCGTCGGACTCGCCGCGCAGGCGATGCGCCGCGTGCTGGTCGATCATGCCCGTCGCCGCCTCGCCGACAAGCGCCCCGATCCGGCGCAACGACTGTCCTTCGACCTCGCCGACGGCGTGCCGGTGCGCGACGAGGACATGGTCGCGCTCGACGAGGCGCTGGCCGACCTCGCCCGTCTCGATCCGCGCCAGGCCGAGGTCATCGAACTCAAGTTCTTCGGCGGGCTCGACACCGAGGAGATCGCCCGCACCCTGTCGATCTCGACGGCCACCGTCGGGCGCGAGTGGCGGCTGGGACGAAGCTGGCTGTGGCAGGCGCTGCGGCGATGAAGCGTCCGTCGCCACGGGAGACGAGGATCGGCGACGCGGGGCCTGCATCGCGCTAGGCTGGCCCCCTCGAGCCGGGGAGTCGACCCATGTGTCCGTCGCTTGCTGCGGGATGTCGTTTCGCGCTGTTGTGCGCGCTCCTTGCCTCCCCGAACCTCGCCGCCGCGGCGCGCGACCCGTATGCCCAGGTCGCCCGGACGGCGACGCCGGCGCCGCTCTACCGTGCGGCGCGCGCGAAGTCCGTCGACGCGTTCGCGGCCGACCGGATCGTCCGCGGTGGACTGGCCGCGACCGCACTGGCGGCGGACGACTTCGATCGCGACGGCTATCCCGACCTCGTCTGCGTCTTCGCCGATGGCGACTCCGGTCTGGTGACGCTGAGCCGCGACGATCCCGCGGCCTTCGCGGTGTCCGACGCGACTCTGGCGAAGCGCGTCGCCAGCGGCGCCCCGCCCGCGCCGTTCCAGCCCGAAACCCGGGTGATCGCCGTGCCGTTCGCCGCAGACCTCGTCGCCACTGGCGACTTCACCCGCGACGGCGCGCCGGACCTGCTGCTCGCCCGACGCGGCGGGTCAGAATTGCTGCTCCTGCCGGGAGACGGCGGCGGCGGCTTCGGCGAGACGCGGCGCCTGACGCTGCCGGCCGCCGTGACGGCGATCGCGGCGGGCACGCTAGGCCCGGACGATGGCTATCCACACTTCGCCGTCGCGCTCGCCGGCGGTCGGGACGCCACTGTCATGCTGTACGACGGTCCGCTCGACGACGGTGCGCGGACGCGCAGCCTGCCCTTGCCCGGCGCAGCCACGGAGCTCGCGATCGGCCGCCTCGACGACGACCGACTCGGCGACCTGGCGATCGTCGCCGACGGGCGAGTGCTCGTACTCCACGGCAGCGACACCTCCGGCATGACCGTGGACAGCGACGATCCCGCCGCGGGGCTCCTGGAGCCGATCGTGCTCGGAACCCGGGTGAACTCGATCGTGCTCGGCAATTTCATCGACGATCGCGACCTGCGGACCGAGATCGCGCTGGTCGGCGCGGACGGCTCGCTGCAGATCGCCTCCCGCGGCACGCTCGACACCCGCCCGTTCCTTGCCGAGGAGATGCGCCAGCGGCGCCAGGAAATGGAAGCACGACGCCACGGCAAGCTCGTGGTGGACGATGGCGCTGCAGGAAAGTCTGCCAAGCCCTGGCGCATCGCCGAGGACCTGGGACGCACGGCCGGCCTCGCCGCCATCGATCCCGAGCGCAGCCTGCTGCTCCGCACCCGCTTGAGCAGCCTGCCGGACGACGACCTGCTGCTGGTCGATCGCACTCGCGGCGAGATCGACGTGATCCATCGCGATCCTGCTGCGGATTCGTCCAGGTCCGGCGCTGCGACCCGGCGGACGGCCAAGCTCGGCAGGATCGGCGACGTGCTGGCACTGCCGCTCAGGGTCGGCGTCGACGGCCGTCCCGGCATCGTCCTGCTCGAGCGCAGCGGCAGCCCGGTCCCGGTCGTCCTAGCGCCGCAGGCCGCGCAGACCTACCACGTGACCGGCCTCGGCGACTCCGTCGCCGCATGCACCGGCACCAGTTGCCCGACGCTGCGCTCGGCGATCCTCGCCTCCAACGCCAACGCCGGTGCCGACACCATCGTGTTCGACCTCAATGGCACCGTCACGCTTTCGTTGGCCGGCAGCGACAACGCCGCCGCCAACGGAGATCTCGACATCAACGACAGCCTGACGATCACCGGCAATGGCGCCGCCAACACTGTCATCAGCACGAACTTCGCCAGCGGCTGCGGCGACTGCAAGGTGTTTGGCATCAACCAGGACGGCACCCACTCCTCGCTGACCGTATCGATCAGCGGCGTGACCGTGCAGAACGGCCTCAACGACTTCTCCGCCTCCTGCAGCAGCACCTTCCAGGAGACCGGCGGCGGCATCGACTTCTTCCTGACCGGGACCAACAACAACTACTCGGTGTCGAACAGCACGGTCACCAACAACAAGGCCGACGCGGCCGGCTTCTGCGCCAGCCGCCACGGTGGCGGCATCAACATCGACAGCAACACCGGCGCCGGCGCGATCACCGATCCGCCAGCCGGCAGCGTCACGCTCACCACCGTGACCGTCAGCAACAACGTCGCGCAGGTCGAGGGCGGCGGCGTGACCCTGTTCTCCGACATCCACAACGACACGCTGACCAACTGCACGATGACCGGCAACACCGCCGGCCGGGTCAACGGCGGTGGACTGCAGATCCGCAACAGCTACGGCGGCACCATCACCGTCAGCGGCGGCACCTACAACAACAACACCGCGACCGGCATCGGCGGCGGCATCAACGTCTCCGGCAACAACAACATCAGCATCAGCGGCGTCACCGCGTCGGGCAACAGCTCGCTCGGCGGCGGCCCTGCGACCGCGACCTCCGGCGGCGGCGGCATGGCGATCGACCTGCTCGGCGTCGCCGGCTTCACGCCCACGGTCACCATCGGCAGCACGACGCTCTCCGGCAACCACGCCGACGGCGCGGGCAACGGCTGGGGAGGCGGTCTGTACATCAGCACGGCCTACACGCCGGCGCTCAGCAACCTGACGATCAGCAGCAACACCGCGCGCTTCGGCGCCGGGCTGATGCTGGGCTTCGGAACCACCACGCTGACCGGTGGCAGCATCACCAACAACACCGCCTCGCAGAAGGGCGGCGGCGTCCTGGTCGGCAGCGGCATCGCCGCCTCGCTGACCGCGAGCGCGCTGACCGTCACCGGCAACAACGGCGGCGCGGCCGGTGGCGGCCTCGCGATCATCAACGACATCAACGGCAGCGTCGATCCGAGCTTTGCCGGCACGCTGTCGGCGACGCTGTCGCGCATCGTCGGCAACACCGCCACCGCCGGCAGCGGCATCTTCCGGTCCGGCGGCACCGCCACCGCGCAGAACGACTGGTGGGGCTGCGACGGCTTCCCGAACGACCCCGGCTGCCAGACCGGGTCCGGCACCTTCAACGCGACGCCGCGCCTCGACCTGCGCCTCAACGCCACC
>JBGAPI010000012.1:0-112741 GCA_044221335.1 Ahniellaceae bacterium | reverse complement strand
CACGCCCCTCGGAAATTTCGGCCAGCGTCGCTCCTGGCTTGCTAGCGCAGCCAGATCTCGATCCGCTCGTTCCGATAGCGCGCGTCCGGCCGCGTCGGATCGGCCAGCGGCAGCCGCCCGCCGAAGCCGCGGACCTGGATCACCGGGGCGTCCAGCAGGCGCAGTTGCGCGGCGACCCGCTCGGCGCGCTCGCGGCTCTTCTCTTCGGCCTCCAGTGGCGACTTGACGTCGGGCTGGGTGAAGCCGACCAGCACCAGCTTGCGGCGCGCGTTCTCCGGGCGCTTCAGCAGCGCGGCGAGGCGCTCGAGGTCGGCGCGCGAACGCGAGTCCAGCCAGTCGAGACCGGTCGCGAAGCGCAGGCTGGTGGCTAGGCGCGCGGCATTGCCGGCGACGATTCGGTAGTCCTCCGGCAGTTCCGGGGCCGCGGCGACGAGACCGGTCGGTGCGGCGAGGCGCAGCGCCTGGAACTCGCTGGTCGCGACCACGGCCTGGCCGGCGTCGGACATCACCCACACGGCGAAGCTGCGGCCGAGTGCGGTGACCAGCTGGCCGGTGTGGAAATAGAGCCGGCGCATCAGCGGATAGTCCTCGCTGCCGATGCCGACGGCGTCGGGCGCGATGCGGCGGCCGCCGACCTCGATCGGCAGCGCGCGCAGGCCGTCCAGCTTCTGCCGCGCGCCGACCAGCGCGATGCCGTTCGGGTCCGCGCGCAGCGCTGCCAGCAGGGCGGCCGGGTCGCGATACCGCCGCGCGGCGGCGATGGCCCGGCGATCGCTGAGACCGGAGATCGCAAGAATCTCGGCACTGCCGCCATCCTCGGCCAGCGCGTGCCAGTCGACCGGCGCATCGGTGCCGCCGAGTTCCTTCCAGCGCACGGTACGGCCGGCGAGCAGTCCCTCGAGCTGCACGACGCTGATGCTCCGCACCGGATTGTCGTTGCCGACCACCAGGGCCAGGCCGTCGAGCGCCACGACCCACTCCTGGTCGCTGGAGGTCATGCCGTCGATCAGGTCCGCGATCCCGGCCGCGGTGCCGCGCTTGTCGATCTCGACGATCAGCGCCTCGCCGTCACGCGACGCCGCGATCTCGCTGCGCTCCGCGCTGAGCTCGCGCTGCGCGATGCCGGCGTAGCCGATCTCGGTCAGCCACTGCTTCACCAGCGCCGGAACCAGCCGGGCGCCGAGTGTGCTGGAGCCGTGGATCCGGAGGCGCTCGGCTTCCGCTGCCGCGGAATCCGTGGCGAGGAGCGACAGAGCCAGTGCGGCCAGGGCGACGATCCTGCAGTGCATGAAACCCTCCTTGGAGCCCGAGGAAGGTAGGCAGCGCATGTTGCAGCCCGGCGACAGCGGCAGCGCTCATGTTGCATCGGCATGACCGCGATCGAAGTCCATCGTCCAGTTGGTTTCCCAGTCGCCTTCGGGCAAGGGGCGGAACGCCTGTTCCCAGCGCCAGCGGCCATCGGCGCGGCGGGACCAGCGGAAGCGCACCTGGATCGGCTGGCCGCGAAGCTGGTCGTCGGCCAGGAAGGTGCCGACGCCGTCCTCGAACCGACCCACCACGGGCGGATCGAGCGCATGCGGCTGGCGGCCGTCGAACCACCAGATCGCCCAGAGGCCGGTGGCGGCATCGAAGCTGCGGACGCTCGCCGCCTGGTAGCGGCCCGAGGGCAGGTCCAGCACGTTGTCGTCGACGCTCATCCGGCCCGCCATCAGGCGATAGGCAGTCGAGGTTCCGGAGAATTCATCCCACGCCGTGCAGCCGGCGAGACGCTCGCGCAGGCGCCGGTGACGAACCTTCCAGTGACCGGCGAGGAAGTCGAAGTCGGCCGGTGCGTCGCTGGCGCCGGGCGCCGATGGCGGCGGAAGGAGCGGATTCGGATCAGTGTGGTTCACGGCGGGGACCTCCATCGGTTGGATGGAGGACAGCATGGCAGCCGTGCCTGACAACCTGTGTCAGGAATTCTTCGCGCAGACGTGATTCGAACGCAGCGGCAGCGGAGCCCGGGAGGCCGCGCCGGCCGTCTACGATCAGGCCACCAGTCGCAGCAGGTTCGACGCCCGCGCCGCGAAGTAGCCGCTCAACATTCCGAACAGCGCCGCGGCGGAGGCGATGAAGCCGGGATTCGCGATCACGTCGGCATTGAATCCGCGCAGCACGGCGAAGGCGTATTTGGCGGAGAAGATCGCGAGGATGACGACCAGCGGCATCCAGCTGCCCGGCACTACGAAGCGTTTCGCGGCCGCGTCGTAGCTCACCCGCTCGTCGCGGAACCAGCGCAGGCCGATCGCGGTGGTCGCCGCCAACGCGGCGATCCAGCAGGCGGCCGGCAGCAGGCCGAGTCCGAAGCTCGAATGGATGCCGGCGAGCGACAGTCCGATCATCGCGACGGGCAGGACCAGCGCTCGCGTGCGCGACACCGAGCGGTTGCGGGTCTGGGAGAGGCCCAGCGCGATCAGCAGCGCGAGCAGGGCGAACACCCAGGTCGGGGTGTGGCTGACGATCTGGCTCAACACGGTGCTTCTCCGGTTCGTTCGACGGTGGATGTCGACGAACAGGCTAGTCACCGCGGGTGCGCGTGGGTCTTGCCGGAAGTCACCTGGAGATGGTGCGGGAAGTCATGGTGGTGCGCCCGGAATTCGCTGCGCGAATTCCGAGCCGTCAATGCGGAGCCTCCTCGTTCTTGTGCCGCGCCGGCGGCACCAGATCCTTGTCCGGCGGCATCGGCTTGAACGGGAACATCTGCTGGGCGATGAAACCGTCCGGCACGTAGTCGCCGACCACGCCGTAGTGCTCGGGGAAGGCGTTCTCCGACTTCACGGCGGTGCCGAACAGGTAATCGAGGAATGCGTAGTGGGCGGCGTAGTTCTTGTCGATCGCCTCGGTGTCGGAGCTGTGGTGCCAGTGGTGGAAGTCCGGCGTCACGATCAGATAGCGCAGCGGGCCCCAGGGCAGTTTGACGTTGGCGTGGTTGAACACCGCCTGGAAGCCGACGACCAGGATGTAGTAGTTGACCGCTTCCAGCGAGAAGCCGAGCACGAACAGCGGCGCCATCACGCAGACCCGGGTGAAGATCAGCTCGAGCATGTGCTGGCGCGAGCCGGCGAGCCAGTCCATCGCCTTCACGCTGTGGTGGACCGAGTGGAATTTCCAGAGGAAGGGAATCTCGTGGTACGCGCGGTGGGTCCAGTACTGCGCGAGGTCGGCGACCAGGATCGCGAACAGCACCTGCGGGATCAGCGGGATCGACGACACCCACTGCTGCACGCCGCCGGTGACGAGCCAGCCGAAGGCGTTGTGCACGATCATGTTCACCGCGAGCAGGATCAGGCCGACACAGAAGTGGTTCGCCGCGAAATGCTTCAGGTCGGTCTGCCACTCGGGGCGGAAGATCTGCTGGCCCTTGTACAGCGGAAAGAGTTTTTCGATGACGACGAAGATCGTGGTCGAGCCGAGCAGGTCGAGGATGAACCAGTCGAGGCCGATGTAGGGGGTGTGGTCCGGAAAGTTGCCGACCGGAACCCGCGAACCGCCGAGCGCGACCGCGAGCACCACCGAGGCGAACGCGACGAGGTTCAGGTTCCGGCGGCGGCCGAAGATGATGTTGACCAGGGAGAAGCTGCCGGAGACCAGCAGCGTGCCAAACAGCACCTGGCGCAGCACGTCGACCGAGTACTTCTGCCGCAGTTCCGGCGTCGTCAGGTATTCCGGGAAGTGGAAGGCCAGTACGCCGAGCAGGCTGGCGAAGCCCAGCACCAGCGCGATCGCGGTCGACACCATCGCCTTGCGCGGGTCGAGCGAGCCGGACATCTGCAGCAGCACATGCGTGGCGACCACGGCGTCGCCGGCCTTGCCGGCGGTCTTCTTCACCGCCGATTTCAGGCGGCTCCGTTCGCTGCTGCTGGCTTCCGTGGCATTGTCGTCGGACATGGTCGAGTCTCGGGGGAAAAATTCTGGGTTCGCGTGCCGCGCCGGCCCGAGGGCTCAGGTCGGTGGCAGTTCGTAGTCGAATTCGTAGTCGTGGCGACCATCGCGGATCAGGATACGAAAGCTCCCCGCGATTCCGGACAGGCCGCCGGTTCCGGAGTCCGGGACGACCGTCAGCTCGAGGGTTGGCGAGCCGCGGTCCATCACCCCGCGGTGCAGGAAGACGAAGCTCCCGCGGCGACCGCCGAGCTCCGCATCGACCACTTCCAGCGCGACGTAGCCGGCGGAACCCGGCTCGGTGCAGCGATAGGACAGCATCTGCGCGCGGCTCCCGCCGACGAGGTCGCCCTCGAAGCGCTTGGCGATCAGGAAGCGCGCGAACGACGCGGCAAGCGAGCCCGCAGGGTCGTCCTGCGGCGTGAGGGTGACGGCGAACTGGCCGCGGGCGGTAGGCATCCGCCGAGCGTAGCGTCTTCGCTCCGCGAGCGCTCTAGCGGTCGGTCGCGATCACCACGCTGCCCTCGTCCGGGCGTGCCAGTGCCAGCAGCCGTGTCGGGCTCTCGCCCATGTGCAGGCGGAAGTCGCCGACCAGGTGCGAGGGGTCGTAGTAGCCGCAGCGGCGCGCGATCGCTTCCCAGGAGTGTCGGCCGCCGGTCGCCAGCGCGAACGCGCGGGTGAATCGCGCGATGCCGGCATGGTGGCGTGCGCTGATGCCGGTCTGCTGGCGGAACAGCCGTGCGAGCCAGGTCGGGCTGACGCCGAGTTCGCGGCAGAGTTGCGCGATCGACGGCGCCGGCGGTCGTGCCAGCCGCGGCAGCGCGTGCGCGAGGAGGGGATCGATCGCAGGACCACGCAGCCAGCGTGCCCTCAGCCAGTCGGCGAGCAGAGTGAAGCGCAGTTCCAGGCGGACGGCGTTGCCGAGGCGCTGATGCAGAGCGTCGCCTTCCGCACCGAGGACCTGGTCGAGGTCGAGCACCTGGTCGACGAGCTCGGCCTGCTGTCGGCCGAGGATGCGTCCGGCACCGAACGGGGTGAGTGCGGCGCCGAGCAGCGCGGTGTTGCCTTCCGCGGCGGTCTCGATCCAGCGACGCTGCGGGCCGGACACGAAGCCGCGGTCGAAGCACCGGGGCGCGATCGGCGCACCGCCGAGTGCCAGCAGGCGCTGCGGCTCGCCGAACGAGAACAACAGGTGGCTGTCGGTGGTCGGCAGCCGGCGATCGGCGGCGAACGCCGTGCGGCCCTCGACCCACCAGAGCGCGCCGACGGCCCCCGCCAGCAGCCCGTCGGGAACGGCGATGGCACGGGTCCAGCGGCCGAGCCCGGAGTCGTGGGTCGAGACGTCGATGCGCATGCGTGCAGAATTTTCCAAGCAGTCGTCGATCGCTGCGGCGACAATCTAGCCCAGCCCGCCGCCGCCGGCAGCCCTGCCGGAAGGCCCGAGGCCGAACCCGTCTCGCCCCTTGGAGGACGCATGTCGACCCTTGCCCTGCTCGCACTCAGCACCTCGCTGGCCGCCGCTGCCGCGGAACCCGCGCCTGCCGCGCCGCTCGCGGCCTTCGATTTCCTGGTCGACCACTGCTGGGCCGCCGATCTCCCGAAGGACCGTGGCCGCGATACCCATTGCTTCGAGCGGATGTACGGCAGCCATTACCTCAGGGATCGCCACGTCGTCGTCGGCAAGGACGGCAGCCGCTACGCCGGCGAGACGATCTACGCCTACGATCCGGCGAAGCACGCGATCCGCTTCTGGTACTGGGCCAGCGACGGCGACTTCGGGGACGGCACCGCCAAGGCCGGCAAGGCGCTCGAGTTCGAGATGCTGATGGCCGCGGGAACTCCGGACGCGATGGGCGTCACCGCCACCTGGACGCCGCTCGGCGCGACGAGCTATCGCAGCGAGCAGTTCTACGTGAAGGGCGGGAAGAGCACGCAGGCGTGGAGCATCGAGTACCAGCAGACGAGCGAACGGCCGGCAGGCCTGTAGGGCGGCCCCCGGACGCCAGTCCGGGGCATTCCGTCCGCCATCGCCGTTCGCGTACCTTGTTCCCACTGGCCATCCGCGGCCGCGGCCCATGGGTACGGTTCCGAGGATCGGCTCCGTTGTGCGCGGCGCGTCCTACGGCGCGCCGCGATCCTCGATGTGCAGGGCGGCGTCCAGCGTCGCCTGGGTCTGGTAGTAGTACTTGTCGGTCGGACGAGTACCCACCATGAAGTCGATCCGGACCCGTCGCGCCACGCCTTCGAATTCGAGCACGTGGCCCTGCAACTGTCCGAGATGGGCGACGCCGAGCTGCTTCGCGACGGCGTCGGCGCGCTGCCGGGGAATGCGCAGCGTGAGATTGCGCGGGTCGCGATAATCCTCCTCGGAGTTGAGAAAGACGGTGTCGTTGTCCGTGCCGGTATTGCGGACCGTCATCCGGAAGCGGCCGCCGAAGCCGGTGTCGGGGTGATCGGCCGCCAGCATCACCGCCTGCCGCGGCGTGGTGATGGCGTCGCGATCCGACAGCGCGTGTTCGCGATTCGCGGCGCAGCCTGACACCGCGAGCAGGGCGAGCGCGAGCGAGGTTCGTACGGCGGTCTTGGTCGGGTACATCCAGGGTCTCCAGGTAGGAGTTCAGCGCGGACGGTCCGGTGCCCGCAGCGCGTAGAAGCCGACATCCGCGCGCAACCGGTAGCCCATCTGCAGGTAGAGCGCATAGGCGCGGTCGTTGGCATGGCTGACGTGCAGGTAGGGCAGCAGGCCGCGCGCTCGGACGTCGTTGCTGAGGAAGGCGAGCAGTCGTCGCGCGTAGCCACGGCCGAGGAAATCGGGGTGTGTGCAGACCGCGCTGATCTCCTGGCTCCGCGGGCTTCCCATGCGCTCGCCGATCATCGCGGCGAGGCGGCCATCGAGATAGATGCCGAAGTAGCGGCCGAGTTCCATCGTCCGCGCCCGGAAGTAGTGCGGGTAGACCAGCGCGGTCAGCGCCAGCACGTCGGCGCGGTGGCGTTCGTCGAGCGGGAGGATCTCCGGACCCGCCGGCACGTCGAGCTCGCATTCGACGACCATCTGCGCCAGCGGCTGGAACGCCTCGAGCGCCAGCCCCTCGTGCTGGTGCGGCGCGACGCCGATCAGCAGGCGCGTCTCGCCGTGGGCGAGCAGCGCGGCGAGGTCCGTCGCACTCGCCGCGTCGCTGTCCGGAACGCCGAGAAAGGGTGCGTAGTCCGACGGGAAGGCCCACGCACGTTCGCTGCCGAGCGCGAGCGCGCGATGCCGCGTGACGAGCGAGGTGTGGAACGGATTGTCGAGTTCGGCGACGAGCGCCGCGTCCAGGGTGGGGGCGGTCATGCGGTCCGGTCGAATCGGCGGCGGCAGGCCGAGACTAGGGGGCGTCGCGGCGAAATCTCAAGTCGGGGACGTGCCGCCGCGCCGAGTGACGCTGCGGGAGCCCGGGCGACACGTCTGCGGCGACGCGATCGGAGCGATCGGATGGCCTGGGGACATGCGGCGAGAGGTCGATGCCAGCGGTGACCGACGCTGGCCGGCGCCATCCGGATCCCAGGCGTGATCCTCGCGCATTCGCGACTACGGGGAGTCCTTCGGGTCGTCCCCCCACCGCCACTTCGCCGGCTCACCCTTCATCCAGCACACGAACCACAGCATCGCCGACTGCACCACCACGTAGCCGACGAACAGCAGCGGCGCGCGGGTCGGCGGCAGCAGCAGGACGCCCGCCACGACCGCCGCGGCATAGGCGAGCAGCACGACGACGCCCTGCCAGGTCGTCGGGAAGCCCCAGCCATAGCCGTAGCGCTTGGCGGGAAACCAGTATTTCTCGGAATCGGAATCGGAATCGGAATCGGACTCGGACATGGGCCACTCCAGGAGACCAGGACGCCTGCCGGAAACGGATCTGCGGACGCCTGCCCGCATCCGCGAATTTCCGGGACCGCGCGGATCGTCAGTGCTTCGCGTCCTCGAAGCCGTCGGCGGCGGGCTTGCCCTCGACCGTGAGCTTCATCCCGGTCAGGCGCTCCAGCGGCAGCGGCCAGCCTCCGAACGGGGCGAGGCCGCGCAGCGCCTCGTCGGGGCTCTTGCCGAGGTACTTCACCTCGTACGCGGCCATCAGCTGGCTGGCGCGCGCGCCGGAAGCGCAGTGCAGCAGCACTTTGCCGTGGCTGCCCTCGACGAAGCGGCGGAACTGCTCCAGCGCTTCCGGCGTGTAGCTGGCGGCACCGGTCACCGGGGCGCGGCCATAGGGGACGCTGGCCTTGCCGAGGAACTCGTTCTCGTCGAAGCCGAGGTCGGCGGGATTCATCTCATCGTCGCTGCGCAGGTTGAACACGCGCTCGATGCCGCGCTCATGCAGCGAGGCGAGGTCGGCGCTGGTCGGCTGCGCGCTGACGATCACGTTGCCGTGCTCGACGGCATGCTCGAACGCCGAGGCCGTCGGCGCATTCCGGGCCGCGGCCGGAGCGGGAGCGGGCGCCGCGGCCTCGTGCTTCACCGGTGCGGTGCCGCAGGCGGCGAGGGCGGCCGTGGCGAGAAGGACGGCGAGCGGACGGCGGTCGAGGCGGTTCATGGGCAGGCTCCGGGTTGGGCGACGGCGAATGATGATCCACCGGGCCTCCGCTGGACAGCCGTCAGCCTCGATTTCGCCGGGTCGTGGGCGGCGCCAGCGGCGTCTCGCTCCCGAGGAAGGCATGCAGGGCGGCGAAGTCCGGGAACTCGGCGGCGATGTCCCATTCCGCGCCGGCGGTGACGACGTAACGCCAGCGGGGCGGCTCGTAGGGTCGCGGCGGCGCGTACAGCAGCATCACGAACAACTGATCCTGGCGCTCGCCGATCATCAGGCAGCAGGGAAAGTTTTCGCTGCCCTGCTTGCCGAGGCACATCGACGGGTCGCGCCAGTCGCGATACAGGCGGGTGCGACCGAGGGACTCGTCGTCGACGCGGATGGCGCTCCAGGCGGCGTAGTCCGGCGGGAGGGCGGGCGCGCCGTTCGGCAGGGATTCCATCGGACGACCTCCAGGGACCCGGCGCCAGTCTGCGAAGGAGGACCGGGAGCGTCAACCGGCGGCCGCCCCGACTACACTCGCCGCGGTCCGCCCCGAGGAGTCCTGCCGTGAGCGACAACCGACCCGCTTCCCTCGACGCCCACAGCATCGACCCGCGCATCTACGCGCTGTACGACGAGTACTGCCACAGCGCGATGGGGCGACGCGAGTTCCTGCGCCGCTCCGCGGCGATCGCCGGCCTCGGCGCCGCCGGCCTCGCGATGGCCGAGGCCCTGCTGCCGAACTACGCTCGGGCGGAGACGGTGAAGTTCACCGACGAGCGCATCCGTGCCACCTACGTGACCTACCCGTCGCCGGGCGGCACCTCCGGCACCATGCGCGGCTACCTCGTGCACCCGGCCAGCGAAGGCACGTTCGGCGCCGTGCTCGTCGTGCACGAGAACCGCGGGCTCAATCCCTACGTCGAGGATGTCGCGCGGCGCCTCGCCGTCGCGGGCTTTCTCGCCTTCGCGCCCGACGGCCTCGCGCCGGTCGGCGGCTATCCCGGCAACGACGACGACGGCCGCAAGCTGCAGGCCAGCCTCGATCCGGCGAAGCTGCGCGTCGACCTCGCCAACGGCGCGCACTTCGTCAAGGCGCACGCGAAAAGCAGCGGCAAGCTCGGCGTCACCGGCTTCTGCTTCGGCGGCGGGATCTCCAACTATCTCGCGACCGAACTCGGCGCCGACCTCCAGGCGGCCGCGCCCTACTACGGCATCGCGCCGGATTTGACCCGCGTCCCGAACATCAAGGCCGCGCTGCTGTGCCACCTCGCCGGCACCGACGAGCGGGTCAACAACAGCTATGTCGACTACGAAAAAGCGCTGACCTCCGCCAAGGTCGAGTTCCGGGTCGAGCGCTATCCCGGTACCCAGCACGGCTTCCACAACGACAGCACGCCGCGCTACGACGAGGCCGCGGCGAAGCTGTCGTGGGAGCGGACGCTCGCGCACTTCGAGAAGCACCTGAAATCGTAGGGCGCGCCCTGCGTGCCATCGCGGTGCGTCCGGGCGATGGCGGGCAGAGCCCGCCCTATGTTCTTGCGACTCTGGCGATACTTGCCGACGACCACGCCAGCGCGACCAGGATCGCCGCAATCAGAAGCTTCTGCGTGGCCCCGCGTGGCAATGGCAGGTGAGCGAGATTCACGGCCAGCAACGCGACGCAGGCGAGCGCCAGCGCGATGCGGCCACGCGAACGTGCCGTCAGTGACGCGACCTGTCGCCACCCGATCGCCTGCAGCAGCAGCGCCATCGAGATGCACAGGAACACCGTCTGCGCGCAGAGTCCGTGGACGAGGCGAGCGGTGTCGTCAGGCACCCAGAGCTGGGTCACCGCGACCGGGGGCAGCGCGATCCCGGCGAGCGCGAACAGCAGTGCCGTCGCATCCCGCAGCGGCGCGGCGGACGCGGTCGCGCGACCGGCCCAGGCCAGCGCGACGATGCCGGCACCGAGCAGGTAGTAGCAGATTCGCAACAGCACTCCGTAGTCGCCGACGAGGTAGCTCGACAGCTGCGCGGCAACCGGGTCGAGGTCACTGCGCAGGACCTGCAGCGCGGCGGCGACGACGGCGAGCAGCAGGATCGACGCCAGTGCGAAGCGCGCTGCAAGTACAACGGAGGTGGGTCGGGAGTGGCTCATGCCGGTGCACTTTCGCCTTGAATTTCGCGTCCAGACTGGCCGGCGGCGCCTCGAAGTGGCGCGGCTGCGCCGGGCACAGCCAGCCGCCCATCGCGATCGTCGGCGAGCACGACCGGTTGCCGCAGTGCTCGCCTTGTCGGCCGGCGCGCATTGTACGGAGGAGGCACCGCGTCGCGGCGCCGGAACCCTGCTCCTGATCCCGCGGGGAGAAGGACTTCGCCGCCGGCATGGCGGGGCAGAGAGGCACCGGGGCGTTCCGCGCCATGCCGGCCGACTTCGGCGCCTGCTCCATATCGCGCCGGGATGGTCGCGCAGCTGCCCGACAACGCGGCGACGTCGGACGGGATCATGAGGACGGCGCTGGCGCGAAACGGAAGCGCCGCCGCGGAAGCGATCCGCGGCGGCGAAGCGACGGTTGCGCAGCAGGGCGGCGCTGACCAGGGCGACCAGGAGGCCGACCGGGAAGATCTCGAGGAAGCTCATGCCCATCCGGAACAGGGGCTTGGCCATGTACTCCTTGCCGAAGGCCTCCATCTCCGCCGCCATCTTGGCGAGCTCCTCGGCGCTGGCGCCGGCGGCCTTCTTCTCGGCGAGCACGGCCTTCGCGTATTCGCCCATGAAGTCCATGTGGGTCATCGCGAGCGCGGCTTCCCAGGCCAGGACGTACATGGTGCTGCCGATCAGCACGATCGCCATGCCCATGCCGAAACCCGGCCAGAAGCCGATCACGCCCCCGAGGGCCTGGTCCCGATGGCGCTTCACGGCCGCGAACACCGCCGAGAAGGCGATCAGCATGCTGGCGTAGCCGAGCAGCATCCCGAGGGACGGCGGCGGATGCCCGTCCATCGTCAACACCATGAACAACATGAAGCCGCCGGCGATCAGGCCGGCGATCAGACCGTGGACGATGATGGACTTGAACATGGCGCACTCCTCGTGGGTTGGGGTGGCCGATTGAGGCCTGCCGACCGGATCCAGGCAATCACCCGGATGGGTGATTCTGGCCAAATCACTCGCTTTGCGGGGGATTTCGGGGGACGGGACGATCGCCGACGAGGCGCCGAAGCTGAACGCGAAGGAAGCGGCCCTTGTTCGGTACGGCTCGTCGTTCAGGAATCGGGGTTCAGAGTCGACCTGTCGGGAACGGAGTCCCGTGCGGGCGAGGGCAGGGGGCCATCCGGCCTCACCGCTCCCGTGCCGGAGCGACGGTCGCGCCGTCGCTGGGGTGTTCGATCGTCGCCGCGCTCCTCCTAGCACTGACGGGAGGCCTTGTCTGACCCACCTTCACCGATCGTCCCCGGGGCCTCGCTCCTGGCGGCTTGCGTCCGCGCGTCGCGCCGGGATTGCTACGGATGTTTCCACGGATAAACCGAACTTTAATCCGCGGGCGTAGGATCGAGTCGCTGTCAGGGGACGCCCAACGGTGCGCGGCAGCGAGGGAAGAATCATCTGGTGTTCCGCATCGGGCCGGTCCCGGTCCGGCGGTCTGCGACCTTACCTACGGAGATTCGAAATGATGATCGCGAAACGGGGGAATGCGATTGGGAATCCGATCCTGAAGCCGCTGCTGACGCGGCTGGCGCTGGCGATCGCCGGCGCTTCGCTGAGTGTGGCGGCCTACGCCGCGTCGGGGACACCGGCGGCGGCCTCCGGCAAGCCGGCCGCGACCGCGGCGGGCAAGCCGTCGACGGCCGGCAAGCACGGCAAGAGCGGCAAGGGGGGCAAGAATGCGGCGGCGCCGAAGAAGACCTCCGGCAAGAAGCTGACCCAGGAGGCCGCAGAGGCCGTCGCCGGGATCATGAAGCAGCAGAAGGCGTCGGGGGGCAAGCTCGACGTCAAGAACAAGAAGCAGGCGCCGTTCTGGGGGGCGCTGCAGGACATGGGCAAGACCCTGCGTGATGTCGAGGCGCAGTCGGCGAAGAAGGACAAGAAGCTCGCCTCCACCCTGTCGCATGGCACCGAAGTGCTGGCGAAGGTGAAGGTCGCCTGGCCGCGCCTCGGGGTGAAGGACGCCAAGGTCGACTCCTACCTGCAGAAGCTCGACAACTCCTACGCCACCCTGCGTGCGCGGTTCGGCACCGAAGGTGCGCGTGCGAAGAAGGGCGGCCAGCTGACGCCGGCCGAGAAGGCGCGGCTCGACAAGATCAAGGCCAGCCAGAAGCAGTTCGCCGCCAAGCTGGCGCCGATCCAGGCGAAGGCGAAGGCCAAGGGCGACCGTGGCACGGAGCTCGCCGTCACCCGGCTGATCGACCAGAGCAACCGCGTGGTCAACGCGCCGTCCACCGTCGATTCCTACCTCACCACGCTGGTGGTGGTCGACGTGGTGGAGGGCGAGTGGGATTCCTACCGCTGCTACTACGCCGGCCCCGAGTACCGCGACGACTTCCACGCCGTCGATACCTGGGTACAGACCGAATTCACCAGCTACGACGTGATCTACGAGGAGACCATCGACGTCTCCTACACGGTCGACATCGACGTCGAGATCTCGGTCGAGGCCAGCATCGACTTCGAGGTCACCGACGTCAGCTACGCCGAAGTGTCGTCGGTGGAGACCTCCTACGAGGAGAGCTACACCTACGAGGAATACAGCTGGGAGTCCTACGCCTCCGAACAGATCACCGAGGAATCCGAGCATGTGGTGTACGAGGAGGAGGAGGTCAACCTCGACGTCGCCGAGGAGACCTGGCACGAGGAAGGCCTCGACGTCTCGTCGTCCGAGGAACTGCTCGACCATGAGGACCAGGAGGAGTACCACGAGGAGGTCGAGGAGTACGAAGAGACCCACGAGGAAGTCGAGGAGCACCACGAAGAGGTCGAGGAACACGAAGAACACGACGACGGCGGTGGCGATGACGGCGACGACGGCGACGGCGACGCCTGATCGTTCCTGAGCGTGTATCGACGGGCCGGGGCGGCATGCCGTTCCGGCCCGTTTTCATTGGGTTGTGGGAGGAACGCCAGTCCCAATGTGGGAGGGGCGAAAGCCCCGACAGCCCCTTCGATCGGGCGCTCGGAATCGGACCGGTGGCGCCCCGGATTCCGCTGCCGCCGCCTCGGGACCACGGATATCCTCTCCCATGCTTGCGGGGGAGAGGGCAGCGTGAGGGGGCATCACGGCACGATGCCCAGCTCCCGCGCCTTGTTCACCGCATCGGTACGGTTCTTCGCCCCGAGCTTCTCGAACACCCGCGCCACGTGCGTCTTGACGGTGTTCGGCGAGACCGCGAGCCGCTGCGCGATCTCCTTGTTGGCGTGGCCGGCGGCGAGTTCGTACAGCACCTCCACTTCGCGGGCGGACAGGCCCAGCGAGGCGACCGCCTGCGGATTGCCGTCGAACGGCGGCGGCGCCGGTCGCGCGAATACCCGCGTCCCGAGCAGCACGCCGAGCACCAGGAAGATCAGCGCGACGGCGCCGAAGATCACCTCGTCGGAATGGGTGCGGAGCAGCCGCTGGTAGTCCAGCCATTGCAGCGCCAGCGTGCCGAGGGCGAGCAGCGCGCCATAGCCGGCGATCGATTTCCACATGCCAGGGTCCGCCCCGAACTCCGCCGCCGGATCGGCGGCGTCCAAGCTTAGCGAGGCTCGGCACGACCCGCTGCCGGTCGGCGGCACCGGTGTCGCACGCCGCCGTCGTTTCGCGCCTCTCGTTGCAATGCCGGTGTCGTCGTCCGGCGTCGGAGCATGGTGATGGCGGGCGAGCACGGGAATTCGGGGATGGCCGTGGTGCAACCGGCCGGCGTCGCAGCGGTGCGCGATCCCGGCGCGATGGCAGGCTCCTGGTTCGACGCGCTCGCCTTCTTCGGCGCCTGGGCACGCCTCCGCCGCGAACCGCGGCTGGCGGTCGCGCCGTCCGGGGAGCTCGGGATCACTGCGATGGGCTTCGCGCGCTTTCTCTGGATCGTCCTGCCGACGGTCGTGCTGTCGGCGGTCGCCGCGCTGTCGGCGTGGGTCGTCGAATTGCCGAAGTCCTCGGTGTTCGAGCTCTCCCGATCGAGCTACGACGAGATCCGTGCGGCGATTGCCGCGGATCTGCCGACACCGGATCGACCGATGGCGAGCGGCAGCGCCGACTGGAAGCGCTTCCATTCGCGCAGCTTCACCGCGCTGTTCCTGCTGCGCGAGGGCGTCGTCGATGCCGCGGCGCGCCGCGCCGCGGTCGACGACGTGCTGCGGAACTACCACGACGACACCGCCGCGCTCGATCCGGGCCGGCGCGCCGCCGTGGCCGCGCGCCTGGACCGGCTGGCGCGCGGCGCCGACGCACGGCTGCGCTTCATCGAGCGCTGGCTGCAGTCCGGTGCGAATTCGCTGTTCGGGGCGCTGATGACCGGCGTCCTGCTGCTCCTGATGAGCCACGTGTTCCGACGGATGGTGCTGGACCTGAGGCCCGCGCCAGCCCACGCCGCCGCGGCCGGGACGGTGTTCCTCTACCTGGTGACGGCCGGCATGCTGCCCTACTTCCTGATCGGCCTGGTGATGCAGGTCGCCACCCAGGTCGGCCTGTGGTATCAGGTCGCCTGGCTGGTCGACGCCGGCGCGCTGGCGATGGTCCTGGTGTCCGTGGCGACCCTGCTGGCCTTCGTGCGGGCGGCACGTCCCATGGCCCTTGCACTGTCCGATACCGCGCCGCCACCGGAGCTGGTCCGCGCGCTGCGCTGGCGCGCCGCGATCGTCTATCTGACGGTGCAGGTCTGCGTGGGCATCTTCGGGTTCCTGTTCATGCTCGGCACCACGATCTGGTTCAGTTCCCTGCGCGGCTGAAGCGGCGCGGGAACGCCGGCCCGGGTGGAGGGGCGACCCGTCGTCACGGATTCACGGCGTAGTCGAACACGACGTACACCATGCCTTTCGCGCAGTGGAACGCGGTAAGCGCACTGGCGTCGCGATGGAACTTCTTCAGGCGCTCGTCCTCGCCCGCCGGATTGCCGCCGACCTGCATCTTGAACTTCGCAGGCCCGTCCGGAGTCAGCGCGAACATGCCGCGCACGCCGAACTTTCCCTTCGCCGCGGCGAGATCGGCCCTGGCGACGTCGCGCAATGCTTCCTGCAGCGCGAGCAGCTCGGGATAGTCGACCGCGCTGTCCGGCTGCGCGCCGGGGATCACGTACTGCAGGTGCTCGAGCTTGATGTTCGGAGCCGGCGTGGTCACCGCCGGCGGCAGGCCGACGTCGGTCCCGCGATCGACGGATCTGGTGGGAAGTGCCTGGGCGTGCAGCTGCGTGGCGACGAGGAGGATGGCGACGGGGATGGGCAGGCGCATCGGCGGATTCTGTCGGATGCGGAGCGGGGGCGGAATTACGATCGTGAAGGCATTCCCGTCATTGCGAGCGCAGCGAAGCAATCCAGCGTCGGTGATTTTCGCCGATCCAGAGCAAGAGCAAAGTCGCTGGATTGCTTCGTCGTCGCTGCGCTCCTCCTCGCAATGACGGACGCTTCTTCAGCCCTGAGCCCTCAGCCCTCACAGCATCGGCAACTTCAGGCCCTGCGCCTTCGCGCAGTCCTTCGCGATCTCGTAGCCCGCATCGGCATGCCGCATCACGCCGGTGCCGGGGTCGTTCCACAGCACGCGGGCCAGGCGGCGGTCGGCGGCTTCGGAGCCGTCGCAGACGATGACGACGCCGGAGTGCTGCGAGTAGCCCATGCCGACGCCGCCGCCGTGGTGCAGCGAGACCCAGGTCGCGCCGCCGGCGACGTTCAGCATGGCGTTGAGGAGCGGCCAGTCGGAGACGGCGTCGCTGCCGTCGCGCATCGCTTCGGTCTCGCGGTTCGGCGACGACACCGAGCCGGAATCGAGGTGATCGCGGCCGATCACGATCGGCGCCGACACCTCGCCCTTGCGGACCATCTCGTTGAACGCGAGGCCGAGCCGGTGGCGCTGGCCGAGGCCGACCCAGCAGATCCGCGCCGGCAGTCCCTGAAACGCGATGCGCTTTCCGGCCATGTCGAGCCAGCGGTGCAGGTGCGGGTCGTCGGGGATCAGCTCCTTGACCTTGGCGTCCGTCTTCGCGATGTCGGCCGGATCGCCGGACAGCGCGACCCAGCGGAACGGGCCGACGCCGCGGCAGAACAGCGGTCGCACGTAGGCCGGCACGAAGCCGGGGAAGTCGAAAGCGTTGGCGCAGCCCTCGTCCTTCGCCATCTGGCGGATGTTGTTGCCGTAGTCGAAGGTCGGGATGCCCTGCGCGTGGAAGGCAAGCATCGCCTCGACATGCAGTTTCATGGACTTCTTCGCGGCATCGCGGGTGCCGTTGGGATCGGAGACGCGGCGCTCGAGCCACTGCTCGACCGTCCAGCCGAGCGGCAGGTAGCCGTTGACCGGATCGTGCGCGGAGGTCTGGTCGGTGACGGCATGCGGCTTGATCCCGCGGCGGACCATCTCCGGCAGGATCTCGGCGGCGTTGCCGAGCAGTGCGATCGACTTCGCCTCGCCGGCCTTGCAGTAGCGGTCGAGCCGCGCAAGCGCGTCGTCGAGGTCCTTGGCCTGCTCGTCGACGTAGCGCGTCTTGAGCCGGAAATCGATGCGGCTCTGCTGGCATTCGATGTTGAGCGAGCACGCGCCGGCGAGGCTCGCGGCCAGCGGCTGCGCGCCGCCCATGCCGCCGAGGCCGGCGGTCAGGATCCACTTGCCGGTCAGCGAGCCGCCGTAGTGCTGGCGACCCATCTCGACGAAGGTCTCGTAGGTACCCTGCACGATGCCCTGCGAGCCGATGTAGATCCAGGAGCCGGCCGTCATCTGGCCGTACATCATCAGGCCCTTCCGATCGAGCTCGTTGAAGTGCTCCCAGGTCGCCCAGGCCGGCACCAGGTTGGAGTTGGCGAGCAGCACGCGCGGCGCATCCGCGTGCGACGGGAACACGCCGACGGGCTTGCCGGACTGGATCAGCAGCGTCTCGTCGTCGTTCAGATTCTTCAGAGCCGCGAGGATCGCGTCGTAGCAGGCCCAGTCGCGCGCCGCGCGGCCGATGCCGCCGTACACCACCAGCTCCGCCGGGTTCTCGGCCACCTCGGGATCGAGATTGTTCTGCAGCATCCGGAACGCCGCCTCCGACAGCCAGGACTTGCACGACAGCGTCGTGCCGCGCGGGGCACGGATGACGCGGGAGGGATCGCGGCGGTTGGCGTTGGACATGGCGATGAGTCCGGAAGCGGGGCGCGGATTATGCCGTAGGGCGGCCCCTGGCCGCCGTCGCGGAACGCGTCGGGACGGCGGCCAGGGGCCGCCCCGAGGTCGCTCGCCGTCGCGTCAGAACAGATCCACCCTCAGGTCGACGATCCGATCCGGTGGTCCCGCCACGAAGCGGTCGCCGGAAATCCGGGGACCGCATGCGACGTTGAACGTGGTCTCGGAGTAGCACTGCCCGCTGTACGACGCATGGCGCGCGTTCACCACCACGCGGAGGAATTCCCCCGGGACGACAAACGCGGCTTCGAGCTGTGGGCGACGGGGCGGCTGACCTGCGTGCGGTGTCCCGAGCACGCCCACGACGAAACCGCCGTCGGGACGGGCGAGCAGGGTCAGGACGTGGATGGACGGTGGCACCCACGGCGAGCTCGTCGTCGACTCGTGCCGCGGAACGAAGCCCTCGGGTTCTCGCAGAGTGTGATTGGCCACCACGAAGACACCCTCCGTGCCGTCGAGCGGAAATGCCCGCGGCAAGGCCGCTCGCTCGTTCGAGCGCGGTGCACCCCGGGTGGCCTTGGTCCAGACGATGTCGACGATTTGGACGATCAGCATGAGAGTGGCCAGGGGAGGTAGGGCGGGCCCTGCCCGCCATCGCGACACGCCCGCACTAGCCGAGGTAGAGCCGTTCCAGCACGACCGCCTGCTGCGCCTGCAGCTCCGTCGCGCGGCGATGGAGGCCGGCCGAGAAGGCGTCGCCACGATGCGGTCCCTTCGTCCAGAACAGCAGGTGCGACAGCAGATAGGACCGGAAGTCGAGCTGATAGGCGCACCCGTCGGTGGCCGGTGTCGACCAGTAGCAGATCTCGAATTCGCCGGGGACGCAGGAAGGGCGGGAGAGGTCGAGGCAGTCGAAATCGCCGTCGAATCCCACCGTGATCGGGATCAGGCTCGGCGGTCGGATGGGGCGCCACTTTCCCGATTTCCGCCGCCGGATCCTGCGGGTACGGGCTTCGAGGTGAAGGAGGTGCCAGGGGTCCGTCGTGTGCTCGCCGAGCGAAGCGAACCACTGCGGAAACGCCACGCTCAGCTCCGCGAACTCGACCAGCGCGTCCGGCAGCGCCGCGCCGATGCGCTCCTCGATCAGTGCCCGGCTTGCCGTCGTCGCGCGCCAGGGCCAGGGGCCGTCACGGCGCAGTTCCTCGACTTGTTCGAGGTAGTCGCGGGCACGCGGGTTGTCGTCGCGATACGCCGTCCTGAGCAGGGTCTGGTCGAACAGCTGCGCGAGTTCGGCGAGCTCGATCATCGCGGAGTCCTGGGGCTGGCGGTCGCCTGTCCGGCGGCGTCATCCGACGACGAAACGGCGCATGGCGGCGAACGGCGCAAGCAGCCACAGCGGTGGGGTCGACTGCTCGCTGGGCAATGCCGCGTTCATCGCCTCGAAATGCGCCTTCGACAGGACCAGCCTGAAGACGGCCAGCAGGACGACGTAGCCGACCAGCGCACCGAGATAGATGCCGATCGGCACCAGCACGAGCAGGGTGGCGATCTGCGGCAGCGTCAAGGTCTTGCCCAGGTCCGCCGGCGTGATTCCGAGGACGCCACTGCACGCCCAGAACGCCAGCAGAATCCCGCCGAGCAGGAACGGAATCACGAACGGGCGCAGGGCGAGCGACAGGTGCATGGCGTCGCGACGGGAATCGGATTTCATCGGCGCCCCTATCAGACCATGAATGAGCCCGTTCGATCAGCGCGGCGCCATCCCGGAACCCGGTGGCGGGTCCGACGGGCGCGGCGCGAGCAATGCCAGCACGAACGCCACCCCGCCCGACAGCATCGGCCAGAACACATATCGATACTCCGCCGCCGGTGCCAACGGCAGCAGCGACACGGCGTAGGCGAGTCCGGAGAGCACCAGCGCGTCGATCCGCGCGCGTGCGTCCTCCGGCAGCGAACGGCGGCGCGCGATGACCAGCGCCGCGAGGCCGAGCAGCAGCGGCAGCAGCGGCGCGACGATCCGGTCGCCGCGGTGCGCGCGCATCCACGCGACCAGCCAGGCATTGGCGGAGGTCGCGTTGCGGGTCAGCGTCGGATTGCCGGCGCGCTCGACGATGTCGGGCACGAAGATCAGCGTCTCCGGCTTCTCCGCCGCCTGCGCACCGAACAGCGATGCGGCGACGCAGGCACGATGCCGGGCGTAGTCCCACGGCGCCGTCGCCGGCAGGCTCAGCCAGCGACGGCGCAGCTCGCCAAGCACCGGATCCGGCAGCGGCGCGTCGATGCCGGGGTTGATGCCGGAGCGGGTGCCGGTCAGCAGGCGGATCACCGTCTGGCAGTCGAGCGCGCCGGCGAGCTGGTCGACGCCCATGTCGGCGCCGATCATCTCCGCCGGCAGCAGGACCTCGCCCCGCGCGGCCGATGCCGCCGCGAGGTCCCAGATCGCGGTCGGCGTCCAGGCGGGAACGTGCCTCACCGTCAGCGCGCGATTGACCAGCTGTGCGCTGCCGCCGACCAGCAGAAGCCCGCCGAGGCTCAGCGCCAGGCGAGCTCGCCAGCGCGTCGTTTGCTGCCCCGCGAGCCAGCCCGCCAGCACCACGACCGCGGCCAGCGCGTTGTGCCGCACCGCGCAGGCACCCGCCAGGGCCAGCAGCGCGGCCAGCCGGCCGCCGCGTCCGCCGAGGCTCCCGCAGGCCAGCGCCAGCGTCAGCAGCGCGACCAGCGCGACGTCGGTCCACAGGTGTCCGCAGAGCATGAGGAAGGGCGGCCACGCGGGAATCAGCAGCACGAGGAGTGCGCGCGGAAGGCTGAGCCTGGTCGCCAGGGCGATGCCGGCAAGGGCGAACTCGAGCGTTGCCAGCACCAGCACCAGCAGCGCGCCCGGAGGCAGTCCGGCCCGGAGCAGCGTGCCCCAGAACGCGGCGTAGGCCGGAGGCTGCAGATCGACGTAGTCGCCGTGCACCGCCTGGTGGAGATGAGTGGCAGCGTCGAAGGACAGCCAGCCGGGATAGAGGGTCAGGGTGCCCGCGACCGTCAGCACGGCGGCAGCGAGGGCCAGGACGACCGCGTCCCGGCGCGGCCCGGCAGAGGCGCTCATCGCGCGTCGCGGACCCGCATGCCGTCGCTCACGCGATCGTCGGGATGGCCGACCACGCGATCGCCCTCGCTGACTCCCGACAGCACCTGCACCGAGTCGGCGGCGCGCACGCCGAGGCTGACGCCGGTCCAGCGTACGCGTCCGGCAACGACGCGGTACAGCGCGAAGCCCGCACCATCGCGCAGCACCGCGCCACTCGGCACGGTCAGCGCGTCGTCGGCCGCCGCGATCACGACGGCGACTTCCACGCGGAAGGCGTCGCCGAGGCGTGACCAGCGCTCGGGCGGGTCGACGAGGTCGAGCCGCACCAGGGTGCGCTGCTCCTCGACCCCGAGCGCCGAGACCTTGGTGAAGCCGGCCGGCTCGATCCGCGCGATCCTTGCCGCGAGCACGCCGTCGCCGCCCCAGCGCTCGATCCGCGCCGTCATCCCGGGGGTGAGTTTCACGGCGTCCTGGCTCAAGGCCTCGACCACGATCTCGAGATCCTCCGGGCGCCCGAATTCCAGCAGCGGCTGGCCGGCGGCGACCGGCACAGCGCTGTCGAGCGATCGGCGCAGGACGACGCCGTCGATCGGCGCGGCGAGTGCCAGCGCCGCGCCGTCGTGCCCGCCCTGCTGGGCCAGCAGGGCGTCGAGCGCGACCCGCTGTTGCCGGGCGACGCCGAGGTCCCCCGCGGCCGCCTGGCGCTCGGCGTCGCTGCGTCTCGCCTGGTCGTCGGCAGCGTCGAGCTCGGCGATGCTCGCGACGCCCCTCTGGCGCAACGTGCGGGTGCGGTCCGCCTGGGTCCGCGCCGTCGTCGCCGCGCTGTCCGCTGCGCGCAGGCGCTGCTCGGCGGCGCGTTCGGCAGCGATGGCGCCGTCGCGCTGGGCGCGCGTCAGGGCGAGGTTGGCACTGTCGAGCAGGGCGCCGCGCGCCGGCTCCAGCCAGGCGACGGTGTCGCCGGCTTTCACCGCGTCGCCGGGCTCGAGGGTGATCCGGCGCAGTTGCCCGGCCACCGGCGCCGCCAGCGCGTAGTGATGCCGGATGCGGCTGCGGCCCTCCTCGGTGAAGCCGGCCTCGATCCGGCCGCGGGTGACGGTCGCGAGATCGAGCGCGAGCGGTGCCGGCGCCAGCGCCCACCACGACGCGGCGACCGCGGCGGCGACGGTGATCGAGAGCAGCAGGAGGCGAGGGCGGGTCATCGGGACGGGATCATCGTTCAAAGCTCATTCGCGTGTCTTCAGCACGGCGATCAGGTCGAGGCGCGCGACCCGGCGCCGGACCAGCAGCATCGACACCAGCGTGGACAGTGCCATCGTGAGCGCGGAAAGCGCGCAGGTCGCGCTGCTGATCACCGCCGGCACCCGGAACAGATCGGTGGACAGGCCGCCGACCATGCCGTAGCAGAGCGCGGTGCCGGCGAGCCAGCCGAGCGGGATCGCGAAGGCGACGAGGGTGCCGAGTTCGCCGTAGAGGATGCTGCCGACCTCGGCGCGGGTGTAGCCCAGCACGCGCAGGCTGGCGAGCTCGCGGCCGCGTTCCGACAGCGCGATCCTCGCGGCGTTGTAGACCACGCCGAAGTTGATCACGCCGCCCAGCAGCAGCGAGATGAAGGTGAAGACGAGGATGCTCTCGCCCATCGTCTCGTACAGGCTCTGGATCGCCGCCAGCCGTGCGCCGACGCCGATCACCCGCGGACGGCGGTCGAGCTCGGCGAGCGGCGCCGGCGCGGCGGCGACGGTGAGGCGCGCGCCGCTGGCGGTGTCCGGCTCGCCGATCAGCCGGGTGAGCGCGCCGATCTCCATGTAGCCCTGCGCGCCGATGTATTCGTCGACGAAACCGGAGACGCGCAGGTCGAGACGGCGCGCTCGGCCCTGCAGCACCTCGACCTGCAACCGATCGCCGACCTCGACGCCGAGCAGCCCGCGCAGGTAGCCGGTGAGGATCAGCCCGTCGGACGGCGGTGCGATAGTGTGGCCGTCGACATCGAGGATGCGCTTCAGCCGCGCGTCGGTCGGCAGGCCCTCGATCGCGGTGCGGTAGCGGTGCTCGCCGTGGATCAGCCGCACCGACACCGCACGCAGCGGCTCGACCCGGGCGACACCGGGCAATGCCGCGAGCTCGAACAGCGCCCGGCGATCGACCGGATCGGCGAAGGCCACGGTCCAGTCCTGCCGCTCGACCCGTCTCAGCGCCTGGGTGTTCATCGCCTCGATCGAATCGTTCTGGAAGCGGCCGACCATCATGATCGCGCCGGCCAGCGCGAGGCCGACCACGGACAGCGCCGCCTTGACCGGTCGCCGGCCGATCTCGCGCAACGCGATCCGTCCCGGGGCGCGGAGCCAGGTCGCGGGCAGCAGGCGCTCGGCGACGGTCCGGCGGTAGGTCGGCGGCGCCGGAGGCCGCATCGCTTCCGCCGGTGGCAGGGCGGCGGCGCGCAGCACGGCGCCGAGCGCGCCGCCCATCGCGGCGGCGAGGCTCACCAGCAGCGCCAGCAGCATCGCGCCGGGGCTGACGTGGAAGTCGAGGAAGGGGAAGCGGTAGAAGTCCTGGTAGACACCGGCGAGCAGATGTCCGAGCCAGGCGCCGCCGGCGATGCCGAGCGCGGTGCCGGCGAGCGCGATCAGCCCGACCAGCCCGAGGTAGTGCAGCGCGATGCTGCGGGTCCGGTAGCCGAAGGCCTTGAGGATCGCGACCTGGTCGCGCTGCGTGCCGATCAGACGGGCCATCACCACGTTCAGCAGGAAGGCCGCGACGCCGAGGAAGATGGTCGGGAAGATCCGGGCCATCGTCGCCAGCTGGTGCAGCTCCTCGGAGAGGAATCGATTCGACAGCTGATCACGGCGATCGTAGGCGCCGAGGCCGCCGTAGCGCGCGAGCAGGCGGTCGAGCGCCGCGAGCACCGGCGCGACGTCCTGTCCGGGAGCGATCCGCAGTGCGACCGAGTTGAAGGCGCCATCGAGATCGAGCGAGGCTTCCAGCACGCGGCGGTTCATCCACAGCACGGCGTAGCGGCGGAAGTCCGGGAACACCGCCCCCGGCTGGATCTGATAGACCCGCTCCGGCGACAGCGCGATGCCGACCACGGTCAGCCGCTGGCGGTGGCCGCGCAGGGTCGCCGTCAGCCGGTCGCCCGGCCGGAAGCCGTGCGCCGCGGCGAAGGCCTCGCCGAGCACCACCTCGTCGCGCGCGTCCGGATCGGGCAGCCGCCCCCGGCGCAGGTAGACGCGATTGAGCTCGCCCGGGCCGCCGTGCTCCGGCAGCGACAGGATTTCCGCGCGCACCGGATCGGCGAAGCCGTCGACCGCCAGCGTGGCCGGCGCGACCACCCGGGTCTCGACCTGCTGCACGCCGGGCAGCGCGGCGATCGTCGCCGCGACGTCCTCGGGGACGCGCACGGCCGAGGCCCAGGCGTCGGCGAGGCCGTAGTCGGCATAGAAGCGCGCCCGGGTCGCCTCGAGCGACAGGTAGGTCGAGGTCGACATCACCAGGTTGGCGACGCCGCTCGCGATCACGAGCGCGATCGCGATCGCCTGCCCGCGCAGATGGAGCAGATCGCGCCAGGCCTTCAGCGCCAGTCGTGTCACCAGTGCAGCTCCGCGGCAGGAACGCGCTGTGACGGCCGCTCCTCGCGGGCGATGCGGCCGTCGGCGAGGAAGAGCACGCGATCGGCCATCCGAGCGATGTCGGCGTTGTGGGTGATCACCACGGTCAGGGTGCCGAGCTCGCGGTTGATCCGCTCCAGCGCCTCGAGCACCCGGACTCCGGTGGCGGAGTCGAGCGCGCCCGTCGGCTCGTCGCAGAGCAGCACCGCCGGGCGCTTGGCGATCGCGCGCGCGATCGCGACGCGCTGCTGCTCGCCGCCGGACAGTTGCGCCGGAAAATGGTTCTGCCGCGACGCGAGGCCGACCAGCGCGAGCGCATCGACGGCCGGCATCGGATCGGCGGCGATCTCGGTGACGATCTCGACGTTCTCGCGGGCGGTCAGGCTCGGGATCAGGTTGTAGAACTGGAACACGAAGCCGACATGATCGCGGCGAAAGGCGGTCAGCGCGTCGTCGTCGGCGCCGGAGAGCGCGTGGCCCTCGTAGCGGACGTCGCCGCTGCTCGGCGCGTCGAGTCCGCCGAGGATGTTGAGCAGGGTCGACTTGCCGCTGCCCGACGGCCCCAGCAGCACGACGAACTCGCCGCGAGACAGGGTGAGGTCGACGCCGCGCAGCGCGACGACCTCGACGTCGCCCATCCGGTAGGTCTTGCCGAGGTCGCGGGCACGGAACACGGTGGCGTCCATCGCGGAAGTGTGAGGCATCGGCGCCGGGGCGGGTTGATCGCGATCAATCGGCCGCCGCTCCGGGTGCTCCGTCGTCAATCAAGTTGTCGCCTCGCGGTCGTCGAAAACCCGCGATGGCATACTCGCCCGATCCAGGACGACCGGTTCGACGATGACCTTGCGATGGCTGTGTGCGGCGCTGCTTTGCGCCGTTCTGTTCGGCTGCGCCGCTCCGGCGCCGAAGGCGGACGGCAATGCCGCGCCCGCGGCTGCTGCCGCCGCGCCGCCGCCGTTGATCCTGGTGTCGATCGACGGTTTCCGCAGCGACTACCTCGATCGAGGCGTCACCCCGCGGCTTTCGGACTTCGCCGCCCACGGCGCGCGCGTCGCCGCGATGCGCCCCGTGTTCCCGTCGCTGACGTTCCCGAATCATTACAGCATCGTCACCGGCCTCTACCCCGACCACCACGGCATCACCCACAACCGGATGATCGATCCGGCCTCCAACGAGCGCTTCGTCTACAACGACCCGCACACCACCATCGATCCGAAGTGGTGGAGCGGCGAGCCGCTGTGGGTGACGGTGGAGAAGGCGGGCCGGCACGCGGGCACGATGTTCTGGCCCGGCTCCGACGTCGCCATCGGCGGCGTGCAGCCGACCCACTGGCTCACCTACGACGGCAGCATCACGCCGGAGCAGCGGGTCGACACGCTGCTGTCCTGGTTCGACGCGCCGCCCTCGCTGCAGCCGGCGTTCTCGACGATCTACTTCGACGCGGTCGATCACGCCGGCCATGTCTTCGGTCCGGATGCCCCCGAGGTCAACGAGGAACTCGGCCGGATGGACACCGTCTTCGGTCGCCTGCTCGACGGGCTTGCGGTGCGTGGCCTCGCCGGCAAGGTGAACCTGCTGGTGGTCTCCGACCACGGCGCCGCGACGACCAGTCCGTCGCGGATCGTCTGGCTCGACGACATCGTGGAGATGGCGAAGATCGAGCTGATCACCACCGGCGTGCTGACCACCTTCAATCCGCTCCCGAGCCAGCGCGCGGCGGTGGAGAAGGCGGTGCTCGCGCCGCACGAGCACATGCGCTGCTGGCGCAAGGGCGAGGTGCCCGCCGAACTGCACTACGGCAGCCATCCGCACGTGCCGGAACTGCTCTGCCTCGCCGACGTCGGCTGGGTGGTCAACACCCACGGCGAGTTCCTGAAGAAGGGCGGCAAGATGTCGCTCGGCGAGCACGGCTACGACAATCATGCGCCGGAGATGCGCGCACTGTGCATCGCCGCCGGCCCCGGGATCCGCAGCGGTGCCCGCATCGAGCGGATCGAGAACATCGACCTGTATCCGGCGATGCTGAAACTGCTCGGTCTGCCGCCACGAGCGAGCGACGCCGACCCGAACGCCGCACTGCCGTTGCTGTCGAACCCGAAGTAGTCGTCCGCGGCACGGGCGCAGAAGCTGCGCACGGACGTCGTCGCGCAGCGGCAGGGTCCGCGGCGGCGCGACGAGCTGTCAAACTCCCGCGATGCACCGAACCGCCGCCCTCGTCCTCGCCGTCGCGCTGACCCTCGCGTTCTACTTCGTGCCCCTGCTGGCGCCCTTCGCTCGGCCGCTGGTGCTGCTGTCGACGCTGTTCCACGAGCTCGGCCACGGGCTCGCCGCGCTGCTGGTGGGCGGCAGCTTCGACCGCTTCGAAATGTGGGCCGACGGCTCCGGCGTGGCGCAGCATCACGGTGTCGCCGGCGCCTGGGCGCGGGCGCTGGTGGCCGCAGCCGGTCCGCTGGGACCGCCGGCCAGCGCTGCCGCGCTGTTCGCCGCCGCCCGCCGTGATCGCGCCGCGCACATCGCGCTCGCCGTGCTGGCCGGAGCGCTGGTCGCGATTGCGGCGATCTGGACCCGCAATGCCTTCGGCCTCGCCTTCGTGCTGGTGGTCGGCGGCCTGCTCGGTGCGTTGGCCCGCTACGCCAACGCCGCGGTCGCCCAGGTCACCTGCGCCTTCCTCGCGGTGCAGCTGTCGCTCGCGGCGTTCTCGCGCTCCGACTACCTGTTCTCCGCCACCGCCGAAACCGGCGGTGGCACCCTGCCCTCGGACACCTCGCAGATGGCCGCGGCGCTGCTGCTGCCCTACTGGTTCTGGGGAGGACTGCTGGCCGCGATCTCGCTGGCCGTGCTGGGGCTCGGCCTGTGGAGTTTCGCGCGGAGCGGCAAGCGCTAGGGCGCGCGCTGCGCGCCAACGCGAGGCGCCCGGTCTCGGTGGGTAGGGCGCGCCCCGCGCGCCATCGCGAATCGTCCGGGCAGAGGCGCGCAGGGCGCGCCCTACGATGTACGCTGGCTCGATGAGCACGCACAAAGACCCTGAGCCGCCCATCGATCCCGCCGCGCTGGCCGCGATCGGCGCGGCGGTCGATGCCGAAGCGTCGGCGGCCACCGCGGCGATGGACACGCCCGCCATCGATTCGATGATGTCGACCGCCGGCAGCCGTTCGACCGATGCCCCGACCGCACCGGAGCCCGCGACGGAACCCGCGTCCGTCGAGCTTCGCGCCCTGCGCCGCCAGAACCGCCTGCTCGCCGTGCTCGTCGGCCTCGCCGTGCTCTACACCGCCCAGCTCGCCGCCAGCCTGATCCTGCCGATCCTGGTCGCCGCACTGGTGAGCCTGATGCTGGCGCCGCCGGTGCGGCTGCTGATGCGGCTCCGGGTCCCGCGGGTGATCAGCACCGTGCTGGTGGTCGGCGGCATCATGCTGGCCTTCATCGCCACGGTGACGGTGCTGGTGGATCCGGCGCGGAACTGGATGGGCAACCTGCCGACCTCGGTCGACCGGATCGAGAAGGTGGTCCGCGACTGGCGCAAGCCGATCCTGGCCGCGACCAAGGCGACCGAGGGTCTCGCCCACATCGGCGAGATCGCGGCGCCGCCGGGCGCGAAGGCGCCGATCGCGGTCGCCGCCGAGCCGAGTTCGCTGTCGCAGCTGCTGGCGAGTTTTCCCGGCGTGGTGGCATCGCTCTTCGGCACCCTGTTCCTGGTGGTGGTGTTCCTCGCCCGCGGCGAGGCGGTGCTGCTCAAGCTGCTCGCGTTCGCGCGGCGCCGCGGCATCGAGAGCGCCGTGGTGGAGCGGGCGATCCACGGCGCCCAGCACGAGCTGTCGGTGTACTTCCTGACCATCACCGTCGTGAACGTCATCACCGGCGGGCTGCTGGCGCTGATCCTCTGGCTGATCGGCGTCGACCAGCCGCTGCTGTGGGGAGCGCTCGCCGCGCTGCTCAACTACACGCCCTTCGTCGGGCCGCTGACGATCACCGTGCTGCTGGTGTTCGCCGGGTTCGGCGAATTCGCCACGGCCGGCAAGGCCCTGGCGGTGCCGGGGGCCTATCTCGCCTTGCACCTGGTCGAATCGCAACTGGTCACGCCGCTGACCGTCGGCCGCCGCCTGACGCTCGACCCGCTGATGGTGTTCCTGTCGCTGGTCATGCTCGGCTGGCTGTGGGGCCTGGTCGGCCTGCTGATCGCGGTGCCGATGCTGACCTGCTGCCGGATCATCGCGGAGCACCTGCCGGGCGGCGAGTCGGTTGCACGACTGCTGGCCGAGTAGGAGCGGCACAAGCCGCGGATCTCGTCGTAGGAGCGGCTCAGGCCGTTCCTGCAGAGCCTTTTCGCTGTGGCCACACGGCGGCGATCAGGGCCCCCGCCGCGCACAACCAAGCGAACACGTCCCCGATCAGCGGATAGACGGTCGACCGCGGCGTCCGCGGCACCTCGACGACCGCGACCGGATCGGCGTTGTCGAAGGTATCGACGAGCAGGAGTCGGCGGCCGAACGCGTCGAATGCGGACAGCACGCCGTTGTTGCCGGTGCGCACCAGGTTCACGCCGTTCTCGACGGCGCGCATCCGCGCCATCTCGCTGTGGCGCCAGCGGATCGCCTTCCAGTCGTCGGCCGGCACCAGCAGCAGGTCGACGTGCCGCTGGCCGGCCTGGCGGATCGCCGCCGGATAGTCGGCGTCGTAGCAGATCGCCACGCCGATCCGGCCCAGGGTCGTGTCGACCACCGGCATCCGGCCGTCGCCCGGCGCGATGCGGTCGTCCTCGAGGCCGATCACCGGATGGGCCTTGTCGTAGTCGAACAGCACGTCGCCTTTCGGATCGATCAGCAGCGCGCGGTTGCGGCCGTAGGGAAACTTCTGCGCCGCGGCGATGGTGCGCGGGGTGATCAGCACGTGCACCTGGTTGCGCAGCGCCAGCGATTGCGCGCGGTCGATCAGGGCACGCTCATCCTCCGCCAGGATCACCGTGTCTTCGCCCCAGACCACCAGCTGCGCACCGGCGTCGACCGCGCGTTCGCTGCGCTCGAACAGGTGCTCGACGATCGCGTTCAGGGCCGGCCGCACGTTCTCGCGCTCGGCGGCGTCCCCCTTCGCGATCGCGATCGACGATCGGCCCGCCAGCGCCGCCTCGTACTCGCCGGGCAATTGCGCGACGACGCCGACCCGCACCTTGTCGCCGTCGTCCACCGCGGACAGCCGCAGCGATCCGACGACGACGGCGAACAGGAACACACTGGCGAAGGTGAGCAGCTGGCGCGACTGCGACGGGCTCGGACGCGACAGCTGGATCAGGCCCTGGCCGGCCGGTGCGAGCCAGTAGATCAGGAACGAGATCCCGAACAGCCCGAACAGGCTGGCGCCCTGCACCAGTGGCAGCACGGTGGTCTGCGAATAGGACAGTACGCCGAACGAGCCGAAGGGTCCGAAGCTGGTCGCCAGCCACTCGACCGCGACCATCGTCGCCGGGAACACCAGGGTGGCACGGCGGCGGTCGGATCCGGACCAGCGGCGGTCGAGCAGGTAGGCCGGCAGCATCAGCAGGCCGGTCAGCAGGGCGACGCCGAACTGGAGCGCGATCGGGAAGAACAGGTAGCCGCCGCGGTAGGCGATCATTTCGCCGATCACATACGCGAGCACCACGCCGCCGGCCGCGCGCCACGCGCTGTCCTGGCAACGGACGAAGCGCAGCAGGAACAAGGGCGCCAGCCACGCGGCCAGGGCGTGCGCGTCCTGGTGCACGCGCAGCGGCAGCAGCACAACGGCGATGAGCCAGCAGGCGATCGGTGGCATCGGCACTCTCCCCGGGAGTGTGCCGAGATTACGACATGTTCAGCGGGATGGATGTGAGGGGGGTTGGGCTGCAGTGCGGAGGGCGTCGGGGGCTCAGGGCTCAGGGCCCGGCAAAACAGCATCCCGTCATTGCGAGCGCAGCGAAGCAATCCAGCGCCTTCGCTCTTCGTACCGTCAGAGCAAGAGCAAAGGCGCTGGGTTGCGTCGTCGTCACTGCGCGCCTCCTCGCAATGACGAGAGGACGTCGCGATGCTGCCTGACGGGCCCGGAGGCCAGAGGCCAGAGCCCGCAGCGCCCAAGCCCGATCGGCTAGAATCGCCGACCCCAAGCGGAGCCCCCATGAACTCCACATCCGCCGGTGCGCGCTTCCGCGCCGCCCTTGCCGCCGAATCGCCGCTGCAGGTGATGGGCGCGATCACGGCCTACGCCGGACTGATGGCCAAGCGCAGCGGTTACCGCGCGCTGTACCTGTCCGGCGGCGGCGTCGCCGCCAACTCGCTCGGCATGCCCGACCTCGGCATCAGCACGATGGAGGACGTCCTGATCGACGCCCGCCGCATCGTCGACGCCACCGGCATGCCGCTCCTGGTCGACATCGACACCGGCTGGGGCGGGGCCTTCAACATCGCCCGCACCATCCGCAGTTTCATCAACGTCGGGGTCGCCGCCGTGCACCTCGAGGACCAGGTCGGCCAGAAGCGCTGCGGCCATCGCCCGGGCAAGGAAGTGGTGTCGAAGGACGAGATGGTGGATCGGGTCAAGGCCGCGGTCGACGCGCGCACCGATCCCGGCTTCGTGATCATGGCGCGCACCGACGCCGCCGCCGTGGAAGGGCTCGAGTCCGCGATCGAGCGTGCCCTGGCCTATGTCGAGGCGGGGGCCGACATGGTGTTCCCGGAGGCGATGAAGAGCCTCGACGACTATCGGCGGGTGAAGGCCGCGGTGAAGGTGCCGATCCTCGCCAACCTCACCGAGTTCGGCTCGACGCCGTTCTACACGACCGACGAACTGCGCGCGGCCGGAGTCGACATCGCGCTGTACTGCTGCGGCGCCTACCGGGCGATGAACAAGGCGGCGCTCCATTTCTACGAGACGGTGCGCCGCGAAGGCACCCAGAAGAACATTATCGACACGCTGCAGACCCGAGCCGAGCTCTACGACTTCCTCGGCTACCACGCCTACGAGGACAAGCTCGACGCGCTGTTCAGTCAGGGCAAGAAGTCCTGATCCGATGACCGCGTGGCCGACCAGCGACCGCGGGCGCGTGCTGGAGACGGCCAGGCTGCGCCTCCGCGACTGGCGCGACGAGGACCTCGAACCCTTCGCCGCGATGAACGCCGACCCGGAAGTCATGCGCTACTTCCCGAACCTGCAGGACCGCGCCGAGAGCGATGCCAGTGTCGACCGCGTCCGCGCCGCCTTCGCCGCCCGCGGCTGGGGCTTCTGGGCCGCCGAGTGCAAGGACGACGGGCAGTTCATCGGCTTCGTCGGGATCAACGTGCCGACCTGGGAGGCGCATTTCACGCCCTGCGTCGACATCGGCTGGCGCCTGGCGCGGCCCTACCAGGGGCGCGGCCTCGCCACCGAGGGCGCGCGCCGCGCGCTGGACTTCGGCTTCCGCGAACTCGGCCTCGCGGAGATCGTCTCGATCACCGTCCCCGACAACACGCCGTCGCGCCACGTCATGTCGAAGCTCGGCATGGTGCACGACGCGAACGGCGACTTCGATCACCCGCGCATCCCCGCCGACAGCCCGCGGCGGCGCCATGTGCTGTACCGGCTTTCCCGTGAGAACTACCTGAGGCAATCGTCATGAGCGACCCGAATCCGCAAGTCCTCCCCAAGGCCAAGAAGTCGGTGGCGCTGTCCGGCGTCGCCGCCGGCAACACGGCGCTGTGCACCGTCGGCCGCAGCGGCAATGACCTGCACTACCGCGGCTACGACATCAAGGACCTGGCCGAGAACTGCGGCTTCGAGGAAATCGCCCACCTGCTGGTGCATGAGGTGCTGCCGACGGCGTCCGAGCTGTCCGCGTACAAGACCAAGCTGCAGCGCCTGCGCGGCCTGCCGGCCCCGGTGCGCGCGGCGCTCGAGCTGCTGCCCGCCGCCACCCATCCGATGGACGTGATGCGCACCGGCTGCTCGGTGCTCGGCACCGTGCTGCCGGAGAAGGAGGACCACAACGTCACCGGTGCGCGCGATATCGCCGACCGGCTGATGGCGAGCTTCGGCTCGATCCTGCTGTACTGGTACCACTTCAGCCACAACGGCCGCCGGATCGAGACCGAGACGGACGACGACTCCATCGCCGCACACTTCCTGCACCTGCTGCACGGCAGGAAGCCGTCGGAGCTGCACGCCCGCGCGCTCGACCAGTCGCTGATCCTTTACGCCGAGCACGAGTTCAACGCCAGCACCTTCACGGCGCGCGTCATCGCCGGCACCGGCTCGGACATGTACTCGTCGATCACCGGCGCGATCGGCGCGCTGCGCGGCCCGAAGCACGGCGGCGCCAACGAAGTCGCGATGGACATCATCAGCCGCTACCGCAGCGCCGACGAGGCCGAGGCCGACATCCGCGCCCGCATCGAGCGCAAGGAGATCGTCATCGGCTTCGGCCACCCGGTCTACACCATCGGCGACCCGCGCAATCCGATCATCAAGGAGATCTCGCGCCGGCTGTGCACGGCGGGCGGCAACCTGCGGCTGTTCGACATCTCCGAGCGGATCGAGACGCTGATGTGGAACACCAAGAAGATGTTCCCGAACCTCGACTGGTACAGCGCGTCGGCCTACCACATGATGGGCGCGCCGACGGCGATGTTCACCCCGCTGTTCGTGATTGCCCGCACCTCGGGCTGGTCCGCCCACGTGATCGAGCAGCGCATCGACGGCAAGATCATCCGGCCGAGCGCGAACTACGTCGGGCCGGAGGATCGGGCGTTCGAGCCGATCGGCAAGCGGGTGTAGGGCGCTCATTGCGCGCCGGTGCGACAACGCTCCAGGACTCGGCTTTCCCGGTCCCTGGCGACGGCGGTCAATGACCGCCGTGCAGCGCGATCCGCGCGAGGTCGGTTCGACGCGGGACGCCGGCGCACGCGCGACGCGAATCCCGTAGCCGCTGTCGCCCGGCGCGTTGACTTTTTCCCGGATGACCTCACCCTCAGGCGAACCCTGCGATTGAGCCGTCCACCATGAAGTCCGCGATCGCGAGAGTCCTGGCCAGCGCCGTTTTCCTCACGGGATGCGCCACGCGCCCCGAGCGGACCGCAGAGGTCGCACCGATTCCCGCCGAAGCCGCGATCGATGCGGAAGTCGCGCGGGCGATGGCAGCCGTCGGTTCGCGCGGGCTCGCCATCGCGGTGATCGACGACGGTCGCGTGGTGCACCTCGGCAGCTACGGCGCCCGCAACGCGGCCGGCGATCCGCTGCGGACCGACACCATCATGTACGGCGCGTCGCTGACCAAGGCGGTGTTCGCCTACACCGTACTGCAGCTGGTCGACGAAGGCGTGATCGGACTCGACGTGCCGATCGAGCGTTACCTCGCGAAGCCGCTGCCGGACTACACCGAGCCCGAGGTCGAGGACCGCTACGCGCGCTGGAGCGACCTCGCCGGCGACGAGCGCTGGCGCCGCCTGACGCCGCGCATCCTGCTGAACCACGGCTCCGGCTTCGCCAACTTCGGCTTCCTCGAGCCCGACGGCCGTCTGCGCTTCCACTTCGAGCCGGGCAGCCGTTATGCCTATTCCGGCGACGGCATCATCCTGCTGCAGTTCGTGCTGGAGCGCGGGCTCGGTCTCGACGTCGGGCAGGAGATGCAGCGGCGCGTGTTCGACCGCTTCGGCATGCGTCGCACCAGCATGATCTGGCGCGATGATTTCCGCGCCAACCTCGCGGACGGCTGGGACCTCAAGGGCAAGGTCGAACCGCACGACGAGCGCAGCGCGGTGCGCGCCGCCGGCTCGATGGACACCACGGTCGACGACTTCTCGCGCTTCGCCGCCGGATTCATCCGCGGCGAGGGTCTGCGCCCGGCGTCGCGTGCCGAGATCGTCCGCCCGCAGCTGCCGATCACCACGCGCACCCAGTTTCCGACCCTGCAGGACGAACTGCCGCCGGCCGAGCGGCGGGCGGATCTCGCCGCCGGCCTCGGCGTGATCACCTTCTCCGGCCCGCAGGGGCCGGGCTTCGAGAAGGGCGGTCACAACGACACCACCGGCAACAGCTGGGTCTGCATCGAGGCGCATCGCCGCTGCGTGGTGCTGCTGTCCAACGATGTCCGCTCCGAGGCCGCCTTCCCCGACATCGTGCGTTTCATCCTGGGAGAGACCGGGGTCGCCTACGACTGGTCCAAGAACAGTCCCTAGCGGCGCTCGGGAGGCCGCAGTCGCGGCCCGACGGAGAGCTCCGACGATCGGCGTTGCCGCCAGGATCGCTGGCATCCCGCCCCTGCCGCCAGGCTTCGCCAGCGGGCCCGTTCCGCACAGCTCGGCCGCGGGGCGGGTAGGATCGTCGTGGCGCCAGCGGGCGTGACTTGGAGCCGGAGCATGGCGACGATTCCGTCGCGACCAGCGTTGTTGCGGACCGTGGTTCTGTTCGCCGCCGGCGGCATGTCCGGCTGCGCGCATGCGCCGACCGCGGCTCCGACGGACGGCGCTCTCGCATTGCTCGATCAGGCGATCGCCGCGGCCGGCGGGCGGGACGCACTGGCGCAGATCGACACCCTGGCCTGGCGCGGTCATGCGACCGTGATCGTCCCCGGGCGCCGCATCGAGTTGCTGGTGGACACCACCGTCAAGCCCTTCGTCAGCGCCGAATCGAAGGCCGTGCTCGCCGACAAGACGGATGACCCGCCGCAGACGCTGCGCATCGACCGCGGGCAGGCGTGGAAGATCGTCGGGGACCGCAGCGAGCCTCTGCCGGACGCGCAGGTCCGCCACGAGCGCCAGCAGTACGCCGTCTACGGGCTGCTGACCTGGCTGCCCCTGCTCGATGCGTCAGCGCGGCTCCGGCGCCTGCCGGACGATCCCGACGGTCATCCGGGACTCCACATCGACTTCCCGAAGGCGCCGCCCGCGGACGTCTACTTCGATGCCGCCGGGCGCCCGCTGTACCTGCTCGACACCGTCGACGCGCCCTACGGCAAGGGCACGATCGCGCAGCGCTTCGATTTCAGCGGCGAGGTCGTCGACCGCGGCGTGCATTGGCCGCAGTCGCTGCGCGTCTCGCAGGATGGCAAGCCGTTCTTCGAGCTGCGGATCGAACAGTTCGAGGCCCGCCGGTAGCGCTCGCCCTGCGCGACCTTGCGACAATGTCCGAGACCTGCGGATGCGAGGCCGGAGCGCCTCGCTCGGCGGCGCGAGCGCCGCTCTACCGCTTCACGAAACGATAGTGCCCCACCAGCCACTCGTTGCCCTCGCGATAGCCGAACAGCTCCGCGCAGGCCATCCAGAACATCCGCCAGCGCTGGTTCCACAGCGGCGCGGCTTCCGGGCCGTAGGCTTCCGTCAGCACCTTCATCACCGCGGCCTTGTTGCGGTCCTGGTTCTCGAGCCAGTGGTTGCTGGTCTTCTCGTAGTGGGTTCCGTTGACCCGCCACTGCTCCTCGATGCGCAGGTCCTTCTGGAAGTACAGCAGCGTGTCCGCCGCCGGCATCAGGCCGCCGGTGAAGAAGTAGCGGCCCATCCAGTTGTCGTCGCCGTCGGTCTCGAACGGGTACATCAGCTCGCGGTGGCAGAAGATGTGGACGAAGAGCTTGCCGCCGGGCTTCAGCCAGCTCGCGACCTTGCCGAGCAGGGTGTCGTAGTTGCGCATGTGCTCGAACATCTCGATCGAGACGCAGCGGTCGAAGCGACGCTCGAGTTCCAGCCGGTTGACGTCGCAGGTCTGGATCTCGACGTTGTTCAAGCCGCGCGCCTTGGCCTGCGCCAGGATGTACTCGCGCTGCGGCTTCGAGTTCGACACGCCGAGGATCCGTGCGTTCGGGAATTTCTCCGCCATCCACAGCGTCAGCGAGCCCCAGCCGCAGCCGAGCTCGAGGATGTCCATGCCGTCCGCCAGTTCGGCGCGCTCGCCGTACAGCGCCAGCATCGCCTCTTCGGCCTGGTCCAGGGTCTCGCGCCCGGTCGGGTAGTAGCAGCTCGAATACTTCCTGCGCTTCCCGAGGCAGAGCGTGAAGAATTCCGGCGGCAGCTCGTAGTGCTGTTCGTTGGCGGCGTCGGTATGGATCGCGATCGGGCTGTCGCGCAGTTCCGTCAGGCGCTGGCGAAACAGCGCGTACTGCGCCTCCAGGCGGCCGGCACGCTCGTCGACCAGGCGCTGGGCGCACAGGCGACGGATGCCATAGCGGGTGAGGGAGTCGGGGATGAGGCCGCGTTCGCAGAGGTCGATCAGAGACATGGGGGGACTCGAGGCTGGGTGTCAGGACGTGGTGTTAGGGCCCAGGGCCCAGTGGAGCGTGGTTAGGCGAAGTGTCGTGTTGTGCTTTGAATGAAGTCGTCTGAATTGAGGAGCATCGGCATCTGTCGGGGCTGCACGGCCGGCGCGACGAGGAATCGCGATCGTGCGATTCTCAACTGGGCCCTTCTTTCGGCGGCCATGGAACGAAAACACTCGTCCTCGCCTGATAGTCCCGGTACGCCGCGCCGCGCGACCGCAACGACTGCGCCTCGACGAAAGGAATGCCGGTCGCCCACAGCAGCGTGCACAGCATCAGCACCGAGCCCAGCGGCGCCAGCCACCAGGTCGGGGCGCCGAGCGCGAGCACGATGTAGGAGGACCAGTGCAGCCATTCGAAGAAATAGTTGGGATGCCGCGAATAGCGCCACAGGCCGACGTCGCAGACCTTGCCCTTGTTAGCCGGGTCGCCGCGGAAGGCGGCGAGCTGGCGGTCGGCGACGCTCTCCAGGCCGACGCTGACGACGAACAGCACAGGGCAGCGACAGCGTCGCCGTGAGTCCGGCCTGGAACATGAAGAAGCCGAAGAACTTCGGCTGGCTGTCCTGCCAGTGCTCGCGCAGGAACTTGTAGCGTCCGTCTTCCGGCTCGTGGCCGACGCGGATGACGAGGTGGGTGCCGAGACGGATGCCCCAGGCCAGCGCCATCGCCGCGAGCACGCCGCGGGTGAGGACATTCCCGGAACCGTTGAGCGCGTAGAAGAGGCCGGCCGCGCCCATCAGGTAACTCCAGGCGACATCGACATAGCCGGCGTTGCGGGTACGGCGCTGCACTTCCCAGACCAGCGCCATCACCACCGCCGCGCCGGCGAGCACGACGCCGACCTGGGTCCAGGGCAGCATCACGCGGTCGCCGCGACCGGCTGCGGTTCGCGCGCCGACAGCCGCACCGCGATCTCGACCAGCAACGGCGTGAGCACGCCCCAGCCGATCGCCAGCGCGACGTAGGCCTGCCAGGCGGGGTCGTGGATCACCAGTGCGCCCCAGGCATGCGCCGCGGCGTAGTAGGCCACCGGGCCGCCGACCGCGCCGAACACGATGCCGACGAGGTGCTTCCCGTGGAGGAACTTCATCGAGTGGTTCAGCGTCAGCGCGAAGCCGATCCACAGCCCGGTCATCCAGGCCGGTGCCAGGCCCTCGAAGGGGATCGGCGAGGCGTAGGTCATCAGGCCGGCCTTGAGGAACAGCGTGTCGACGACGAAGCCCAGGACGGCGGCGGCGAGCACGAGCGTGATGTCCGCGCGCGGCACGTCGCTGGTCTTGATCTGCCAGGCCAGGAAGATCGTCAGCAGCGGCACGCCGATCCACCACATGCCGTGGCCGGCGCCGCCGACGAAGCCCGACCAGCAGAGCTGGAACAGCACGATGTTGATCACCGACTTCATGGCGCGGACAGGCCCGGCAGGTATTCCGGGGCGCGGCAGTCCGGCTTCACCAGCAGCATCTGCGCGTTGCCGATCGAGCGCTCCATGAAGCCGCCCTCGCAGTAGGCGAGGTACCAGTTCCACAGGCGGGTGAAGCGGTCCGGGTAGCCGAGCTTCAGCACTTCGTCGCGCGCCGCGTTGAAACGGCGGCGCCATTCGCGCAGGGTCAGCGCGTAGGACGGGCCGATGTCCTCGAGGTTGTAGAGGCGCAGGTCGGTCGAGCGCGCGATCGCCCCGGTCATCGCGCCGACCGCCGGGATGAAGCTCCCCGGGAAGATGTAGCGCTGGATGAAGTCGACGTTCGCCAGCGCGCGCTCGTAGCGGTGGTCCTCGATGGTGATCGCCTGGATCAGCGCCATACCGTCAGGCTTCAGAAGGCTGCCGACCTTGGCGAAGTAGGTGTCGAGGTACTGGTGGCCGATGGCCTCGATCATCTCGATCGAGACCAGCCGATCGAACTTCCCTTCGAGGTCGCGGTAGTCGCGCTTGACCACGGTGATGCGGTCGGACAGCCGCGCCGCCGCGACCCGCTCGGTCGCCAGCGCGAACTGCTCCTCGGAGATGGTGGTGGTGGTGACGCGGCAGCCGTAGCGGCCGGCGGCGTGCAGCGCGAATCCGCCCCAGCCCGTGCCGATCTCGACGACGTGGTGCTGGGGACCCAGCCCCAGCTTCTGGCAGATCCGGTCGAGCTTGCGCCGCGAGGCGACCTCCAGCGACTCGGTCGGGTTCGCATAGATCGCCGACGAGTACATCAGGTTGTCGTCAAGGAAGGTCCTGAACAGCGCGTTGCCGAGGTCGTAGTGCGCCTCGATGTTCTTCTTCGAGCCGATCTTCGTGTTGCGGCGGAACGCGTGCCAGGCCTTGAACAGCAGGCCGCCGAGGCGGGCGAGGCCGGTCTCCATCCGGTCGAGCACGTCGCGGTTGCGCACGAAGATGCGCACCAGCGCGACCGGGTCGTCGACCTCCCAGAGGCCGTTCATGAAGGTCTCGCCGACCGCGACCGAGCCGCCGGTGACGACCGCGCGCCAGAATTCCTCGTCCTTCACCACCACCGTGCAGGCGAGGTCGTGCTCGTTGCGCGGCTGGCCGAGATGGAAATGGCGGTCGCCCTCGACCACGGTCACCCGGCAGCCGGTCAGCGCGTCGATCAGCGCAAGGACATGCTTGCGATGGAAGCCCTGGACGTCGCTGCGGGCAGACTCGACGGTGGACCTGGCGCCGCCGATCACCCGGTCGAGGCCGTTGTCGGCGGTCAGGACCGCAGCTTCGCTGGCGGAGGAGGGGCCGCTGAAGTTCATCGTCAGGATCTCTGGGTGGATTTTGCGGGGTGATCGTATACGGGATTACGTCGAAGCCAGATCAAGAAGGCCTGCCAGTGGATCGCCCCGATGACCTTTGCAGTGAGCCAGGGAAAACGCCGCAGGCAGCGATTCAAACCCGCTTCATCGAGGGGGGACCGGCGGAGCACCAGGGTCGCATCGAACTCGCGGCCGGCCGTGTCGTCGACGTTCATGTGGACGCGCAGCTCGTCGCCGGGCACGGTGAAGCGCCAGTCGTAGCGTCGCTGCATGCCGATGAAGGGCGAGACGTGGAAGCACTTGTCGAAGGACCAGTGCAGCGCGTCGCCGTGGCGCACCGCCGACGCGGCCGGCAGCACGTAGGCGTGGCGTTCCTTCCACGGCGTGTTGGTGATTTCGGCGACGATGCAGTCGAGCGTCACGCCGTCGTCGGCGTAGCAGTAGAAGAACACCACCGGATTGAAGCAGTAGCCGAAGTAGCGGGCATGGGCGAGCAGCCGGATCGGGCCGGTCGGGCGGCGGCCCAGGTGACGCTCGGCGGTGTCGCGCACGGCGTCGGCCAGCGGCTGTGCCGGGTCGCCGTGGTAGTCGGCGCGGTGGAAGCTCGCCCAGTTGCGCTGCTCCAGCGACCAGAAGCGGCTGCTTCCCGCGAACAGCGTCGGCAGTTCGTCGAGGTCGAGGTAGAGCTGGAACATCCGGTAGCCGAACGCGTGGGCGTGCGGCTTGTAGCGCCGATGCCGCACCGTGCCCTCGTAGATCGCGCTGGCGCGAGGCGTGGCCGCGGCGATGTCGCCCGTCGCCAGCGCCGGCGCGCGCAGCGGCGCGTTCACGGCCAGCGGATCCCGAGGCCGCGGGCGACGTCGACCGCGCTGCGCATGCCGTCCTCGTGGAAGCCCCAGCCCCAGTAGGCGCCCGCATACCAGGTGCGGTTGACGCCGCTGATCTCGGAGCGGCGCTGCTGCGCGGCGACGCTTTCGGCGGTGAAGATCGGGTGGTGGTAGGTGATCCGACGCAGGATCTTCGCCGGATCGATCGCGGCGGTGCGGTTCAGCGTCACCACGAACGGCACCGGCGCGTCGAGCGACTGCAGCAGGTTCATGCAGTAGCTGACGGTGCACTCCTTGTGCGCGCCGGCCGGCTTCAGCGCGTTCCAGGCGGCCCAGGCGCGGCGGTCGCTCGGCAGCTGCGAGGCGTCGGTGTGCAGCACGGTGTCATTGACCTGGTAGGCGATCGCCCCCAGCACCTCGCGCTCGGCCGGCGACGGGTCGTCGAGCAGGGCGAGCGCCTGGTCGGAATGGCAGGCGATCACGATCTGGTCGAAGCGCTGCTGGCCCTCGGAGGTCGACAGGGTCACGCCGTCGTCGCTGCGGTGCACGTCGGCGACCCGCTCGTTGAGATGGAGCTTGACCTTCCAGCTCGCGAGCAGCGCCTTCACGTAGGCGTTCGAACCGCCCTTCACCACCTGCCATTGCGGCCGGCCGTCGACCTGCAGCATGTGGTGGTTGGCCATGAACTGCACCAGGTGCTTCACCGGGAACTTCAGGACCTGCTGGCTCGGCGAGGACCACAGCGCGGAGGCCATCGGCACGATGTGGTCGTCGATGAAGCCGTCCGAGTAGCCCTCCGACCGGAAGTAGTCGCCGAGGTCGGGACCCGGGCCCTCGAGTGCGAGCAGGCCGGGCGCGATGCGGTAGAAGCGCAGGATGTCGCGGATCATCTTCCAGTGGCGCAGCGAGAAGATCCGCCGCTTCTGGATGAACAGGCCGCCGTTGGTGCCGGCGTTGTATTCGAGTCCGCTGACGTCGTCGCGCAGCGAAAAGGTCATGGTGGTCGGCTGGGTCGACACCCCGAGCTCGCCGAGCATCTTCGTGAGCAGCGGGTAGTTGTCCGGGTTCATCACGATGAAGCCGGTGTCGACCCGGTAGTTCTTCCCGCCGACCTCGATGTCGTGGGTATGGGTGTGGCCACCCAGGTAGTCGTGCGCCTCGAAGAGGTGCACCTCGTGCTCGCGCGACAGCAGCCACGCCGAGGCCATGCCGGCAATGCCGCCGCCCACCACTGCGATCCGCATCGCGTCGTCCTCAGGTCGCGCCGATGCGCTTGAGACCCGGCGGCACCGCCTTCAGGTCCCAGACCAGGCCGAACACGGCCATCAGGCGCAGCAGGTAGTAGGTGAGGTCGTATTCCCACCAGAGGAAGCCCTGCCGCGCGGAGCCGGGGAAATGGTGATGGTTGTTGTGCCAGCCCTCGCCGAAGGTGATCAGCGCGAGGAACCAGTTGTTGCGACTGTCGTCGTCGGTCTCGAAGCGGCGCTTGCCGAACCGGTGCGCGAAGGAATTGATCGTCACGGTGCAATGGAACAGGACGACGGTCGACAGGAAGAAGCCCCAGAACAGCAGCTGCGGTCCGGTGGTGCCGAGTTCCGGATAGTGGACCTTGAGCCAGCCGCCGCCGAAGAACAGGATGTTGGCCAGCGCGACCGGCACGAAGATGTCGAAACGGTCGAGCATCCTGAGCTCGGGGAACTTCATCAGGTCCTTGATCCGGCTGGTGTCGGTGCGGAAGCCGGCACGCGACAGGAACCATCCCATGTGGCTCCAGAACAGCGAGTGCTGCACCGGCGAGTGCATGTCCTCGGGCTGGTCCGAATGCAGGTGATGATGGCGGTGGTGCGCGGCCCACCACAGCGGGCCGCGCTGCACCGAGGCGGCGCCGAGCACGCCCATCGCGAACTGCACCGGCCGCGAGGTCTTGAAGGCCTTGTGCGAGAAGTAGCGGTGGTAGAAGCCGGTGATCGCGAACATCCGCACGCAGTACAGGGCGACCGCGGTCCAGAACGCGAACCAGGAGAATCCGGTCCACCAGATGCCGATGCAGGCGACGTGCAGTCCGATGAAGGGAACCACCCGCACCAGGTCGATCCGGCGAGCGTCTTCCGGCTTGACCTCCTCGTTCACCTGGGAGGTGTCGAACCACGCCAGGAAGTTGAGCACGGCACGCTTCAGCGGATGGGCCTTGGCGGCCGGCGGCGCGGCCGGGGAATCGACGGGGGGCGGGGAGAGCTCGGGAGGCATTCGCGAAGGATGTCGGTTGGGTCGTGGTGGTCAGGTGAAGGCCGCCGACCTACGCCGGTCGGACCGGCCCGGATTCATTCCGGGGCCGTCAGTCGAAGCGTGGCTCGACGAGGACCTCGGTCCTGACGCTGTTGGCGATGAAGCAGGCCGAATGGGCGCGTTCGTGCCACTTGCGGACGTCCTCGGCGGACGGCGGATTGTCGCCCGCGAAGCGCACCCGCGGCCGCAGCACGGCGCGGGTGACGGCCGACTTGCCGTCGGCGTTCTTGCCGAGCTCGCACTCGGCGTCGTCCTGGTAGTCGTCGACCACCTGGCCGCGGTTGGCGACCACCGCCAGGAAGGTCAGGCAATGGCAGGACGACAGCGCCGCGAGCAGCTGCTGTTCGGGATCGGCATGCGCCGGGTTTCCGCCGTAGCCGGCCGCGGAAGAGGCGTTCAGCTCCTGCCCGCCCTGGAAGTGGATGCTGTGGTCGCGGTTGTAGGACTCGCGCGCGAACGGTGCGCCCTGACGCTGCCAGTGCAGCGCGATTCGGTGGTCGGACATGGTTTTCCCCGGTCGAAGCCCTAATTCTTCCATGAACCGGTGTCGGAGGTGTGTCGGTAGCGGTTTCGGGGTCCGTTCCGGCGTCGAACCCGGGCGCGGATTGCCGGGCGGGGGCGGGAGGCGAAGGCTCGCCTCATCCGGTCCGTCCGGGACCGCCGTTCAGGATCGAACGATGGCGAAGTCCGCACCGCACTCCTGTCCCGCCGATTCCGCCCTGACGCGGGACCTTCCGCTGCTCGACGATGCGGACGGTTGCAAGAGTGCCGGCAGCCGTGCGCAACTCGGCGCCCTGCGTCGCCTGTTGCGCGCGGAGCTGCTGACCGATGCGCCGCAGTTGCGGGGGGAGGCCGAGCCCCGTGCCGCCGCCGCGATCCTGCACCGCTGGACCAGCGCCTGTGCCTTCTGCGGGGCGCAGCGGCTCCGGGATCGCGTCGAGTGCTGGCGGCGGGGGCTGAGCTCGGGCACGCCGGCGATTCGGCCCGCGGACTTCGATCGCGTGCTGCTGGCGACGTGCAGGGCGATCGAACAGTCGGACGGAAGGTGATCCCGTCGCTCGTGGTTCCATCCGACGGGGTCGGTGAACCAGCGACCGGATGTCGGCATGATTCCCGCCACCATGATCCCCGGCGCCGTGCCCCGCCCATCCCGCCTTCCCTGGCTCGCCACCGCCTTCGTGCTATTTCTCGTGCTGCTGTTCATCCACGACCGCAGATCGACCGATCCGGATCGAGCGCTGGCGACTCATGCCGAACTGCGCCAGCAGTTCGATGCGTTGTCGTCCCGGCTGTCCGCTATCCCCACCGAGGACGTGTCGACGGTGGGAAAGAGCGGGATGAAATTCGTTTCCGGCCGCTTTCGCGCCCCGTATCACGGCGTCGCCTCGACCGATGGCCTGTACACGGCGATCGAGTCCGCCGGCTGGGAGTTCATCGGTGGACAGATCGAACTCGGCTCCCGCTACAAGCGCGGATGGTTCTGCCGGCAGGAGCTGTCGGCGTTCATCGAGATCGAGCGGATGGACCCGGTCGAAATGACCTATTTCATCGAGATCAAGTCGACGAACAAGACCGACCGTCGGGAGTACTGCGGATCGCGCTGAGCGCGCGTCACGCCGCTCCGATCGGTGCCGAGGCGTGACCCGAGCGCGCATGAATGCCGGGACTCGATGGTCGGCGTCGCCGGCAGCGGCTCACTCCGGATCGACCGGCGCCGAAGCGTCCTGCACGGGGCCGTCCGCATCGGGGGGCGGCGGTCGGGAATCGGAACCGAATCATTCCGGGCGCGGCGCTCCCCTCGCCATCCCCCACGCCACCAGCTCTCGTCCCCCCAGCAGATGCCGGATCACGCCGCGCATCATGGCCCGGAGTTCGCGTGCTTCGTCCGCGGCCGGCGGGTCATCGGTGGCGAGGGACAGGAGCGCGCGGCCGCTGACCCTGGGCGACAGCGGGCGGCGTTGCCAATAGCGGGGGCCTTCCTCGGGGTCGTAGCTGTAGTCGGCGTCGGGATCGATCGGGGTGCCATCGTCGACCACCGACTGGCATTCGATCGCGTAGCCCAGGGAGGCGAGGAGGTCGCGCTCGAAGCGGCGCAGGGACCAGGCGAGCGCGGCGGGTGCGGGGCGATCCGTCGGAGCGGCGATCTCGGACAGGAGCGTGCGGAAGCGGGCGAACAGGTCCGGATGCGGGTCGCCGCGCGCGGTCAGCCGCACCAGCAGTTCATTGACGTACAGACCGGCCAGCAGCGCCGGGCCGGCCAGGGCCCGCGCCGGGCCGGCGGGTTCGATCGCCGACAGCGTGACCAGCTCGCCGCGGGCGATCCAGCTCGCATGCGCCTCCACGAACGGGGTCAGGTCGCCGGCATGGATGCGCGGCCTGGCCTGGCGCACGCCGCGGGCGATCGCGCCGATCCGGCCGTGGTCGGCCGTCAGCAGCTCGAGCAGGACGCTGGTCTCGCGGTAGGGCCGCTGGTGCAGCACGAACACCGGCTGCTGCTCGACCCGCACGGCGCGCGCCTATTCGTTGTAGCCGAGTTTCGACAGCGCCGCGTCGTTGTCCGCCCAGCCCTGGCGCACCCGCACGGTCAGGTCGAGGTGGGCCTTCACGCCGAAGCGGTGCTCGATCGCCTGCCGCGCGCGCATGCCGATCGACTTGATCATCGCGCCGCCCTTGCCGATCACGATGCCCTTCTGGCCCTCGCGCTCGACCAGGATGGCGGCGGTGATCCGGCACTCGTCGCCGGCCTCCTCGAAGGCCTCGAGATCGACCGCGGCCGAATAGGGCAGCTCGTCGGACAGCTGGCGGATCACCTGCTCGCGGATCGCCTCGGCGGCGAAGAAGCGCAGCGAGCGATCGGTCAGCGTATCGGCGTCGTACTGCGGCGGGGCCACCGGCAGCGCGGCGATCACCGCCTGCTCGAGCTCCGCGATGCCGTCGGTCTGGCTCGCCGCGATCGGCACCATCGCCACGAAGGCGTGCTGCTTGGCGCAGATCGCGAGGAAGGGCAGGAGCTCGGGCTTGGACTTCAGCAGGTCGATCTTGTTGATCGCGAGGATGATGGGCCGCTTCGCGGCGACGGCGGCCGACAGCGCGAGGCTGTCGGCAGTGTTCCAGCGGCCGGCCTCGACCAGCAGCACGATCACGTCGGCGTCGCCGATCGCGCCACGCGCGGCGCGATTGGCGAGGCGGTTCAGCGCGCGACCACCGGCATCGTCGTGCAGGCCGGGGGTGTCGATCAGCGCGATCTGCGAGTGCGCACGGTGGACCACGCCGAGGATGCGGTGGCGCGTCGTCTGCGGGCGCGGCGCCACGCTGCACAGCGCCTCGCCGACCCAGGCGTTGACCAGGGTCGACTTGCCCACGTTGGGGCGGCCGACCACGGCCACGTGGCCGCTGCGGAAGGGGATGGCGGTGTCGCTCATGGCTTGGCTCGCAGTTCGTCCAGTTTCTCGCGCACCTGCTCGAGGCAGAGCTGGGCGGCATGCATCTCGGCGGCGCGGCGGCTGCCGCCGCTGCCGTCCGCGGCCACGTCCAGCGCGGCGACGCTGCAGCGCGCGGTGAAGATCTTCGCGTGATCGTCGCCTTCGGCGGCGACCAGCTGGTAGAGCGGGGTCGCCATCCCGCGGCCCTGCAGCAGCTCCTGCAGCAGGGTCTTGGCGTCCTTGCCGACATCGTCGGAGCGGCCGTGGACGTCGCCCAGCAGCGGCTGCAGGAAGGCCCGCGCCGCACCGAGGCCGGCGTCGAGGTGGATCGCGCCCAGCAGCGCCTCGAAGGCATCCGCCAGGATCGAGTCGCGCCGGTAGCCGCCCGACTTCAGCTCGCCCGGGCCGAGCAGCAGGCGATCGCCGAGACCGAGGCGGCGGGCGAACTCCGCGAGACTGGCCTCGCGCACCAGGGCGGAGCGCCGCCGGGTCAGTTCGCCCTCATCCGCCTTCGGGAAGGCGGCGAACAGGGCCTCGCTCACCAGCAGCTGCAGTACGGCGTCGCCAAGGAATTCCAGCCGCTCGTTGTCGGGGCGGCCGTGACTGCGGTGGGTCAGCGCCTGGCGCTCGAGCGCCGGGTCGGAGAACGCATGCGCGGGCAGGCCGGGATCAGCCGCCACCAGCGCCGGTCAGCTTGACGGTGTCGTCGAACGAGGCGACGAAATCGAGGTTGGCGACGACCTTGTCTCGCACCTCGTACTTGACCCGAAGAATCGGCGCGCCGTCCTTGCGGTCGATCGTCATGTGCTCGTGCTTGACCGAGGTCACGTAGGAGACGTACAGCTTGCGGTCCATCGACTCGCGCACCGCCTCCGGCCCCTTGTTCTGGATGCCGGGCTCCGCCGCCACCTGGCCCATCGCCTTCTGGACGGCCCAGTGGTCGCTGTACACGGGGAACAGCTTCATCGCGAGGTAGGCGAGGCAGCCGATGACGACCAGCACGATGATGAAGCTGATCAGGGTCATGCCGTGGGGACGACGACTGCTGCGCTGCATCATTGTGGGTCCCTCATCCGTGAATCACTTGATAATAGTACCAATGCGGCTGAAGTCCACGTAGCCGTTCTTGCTGTCCCAGTAGAACCAGATGCACCACGCGCGGCCGACCAGGTTGGCCTCCGGGACCATGCCCCAGAAGCGGCTGTCCTCGCTGTCGTCGCGGTTGTCGCCCATCGCGAAATACTGGCCCGAGCCGACCTTCCAGGTGCCCTCGTGGCTCGGGTAGTAGTTCGGCTCCCGGCGCAGCAGGATCTGGTGGTCGACCCCCTCGAGGTGTTCCTCCTTGAGGTTCGAGCCGGTCATGGTCTCGCCCTCGCCGCGGCCGACGTAGGTGCCGCGGTCCTCGGTCTGGACGACCGCGCCGTTCACGTACAGGGTCTTGTCGCGGTAGGTGATCTCGTCGCCCGGCAGGCCGATCACGCGCTTGATGTAGTAGGTGCCCTTCTTCGGGTCGTTCGGGCCCGAGCCCGGGAAGTGGAACACGAAGATGTCGCCGCGCTTGGGCTGGCCGACGTCGAGGATCTTGGTGTTGGTGACCGGCAGCCGCAGGCCGTAGGCGAACTTGTTGACCAGGATGAAGTCGCCGACCAGCAGGGTCGGCATCAGCGAGCGCGACGGGATCTTGAACGGCTCGGCGATGAAGGAGCGCAGCACCAGGACGATCAGCAGCACCGGGAAGAACGATCGGCTGTACTCGACCATCACCGGTTCCTTGCGCAGCGCCCGCGCGCCCGCTTCGGCCCATTCCGGATCGGCCGATGTCGCGGTGCTGGCCTCGATCGACTGCGCTCGTGCCTCGCGGGCCCGGGCGAAGAACAGCTTGTCGATGCCGTAGACGATGCCGGTCAGGGCCGTGAAGGCAGTCAGGAGTGCGGCGAAATCGACGTCGAGGGTGTCCATGTCCTGGGCGGTTCCTTGGGGTGTCGGTCCGGGCTTGCGGGGGTCAGTCGTCGAGGCGCAACACGGCGAGGAAGGCTTCCTGCGGGATGTCGACCTTGCCGACCGACTTCATCCGCTTCTTGCCTTCCTTCTGCTTCTCGAGCAGCTTCTTCTTGCGGGTGGCGTCGCCGCCGTAGCACTTCGCCAGCACGTTCTTGCGCAGCGCCTTGACCGTGGTGCGCGCGATCACCGCGGCGCCGATGGCGGCCTGGATCGCGACGTCGAACATCTGCCGCGGGATCAGCTCGCGCATCTTCTCGGTGATGTCTCGGCCACGGCGCTCGGCGTTGGCGCGATGGGTGATGATCGACAGCGCATCGACCTTCTCGCCGTTGATCAGGATGTCGAGGCGGACGAAGGGGCCCGCTTCGAACCGCAGGAAGTGGTAGTCGAGCGAGGCGTAGCCGCGGCTGACCGACTTCAGCTTGTCGAAGAAGTCGAGCACGACCTCCGCCAGCGGCAGTTCGTAGACGATCTGCACCTGGCTGCCGAGGTAGTTGATCGAGCGCTGCACGCCGCGCTTCTCCTCGCACAGCTTGATCACGTTGCCGACGTAGTCCGGCGGGGTCAGCACGTTGGCCTGGATGATCGGCTCGCGGATCTCCTCGATCTTCGACACGTTCGGCAGCTTGGCCGGGTTGTCGAGGTCCGTCACGCTGCCGTCGGTCTCCAGCAGCTGGTAGATCACGGTCGGCGCGGTGGTGACGAGGTCGAGGTCGTACTCGCGCTCGAGGCGCTCCTGCACGATCTCCATGTGCAGCATGCCGAGGAAGCCGCAGCGGAAGCCGAAGCCCATGGCCTCGGACGCTTCCGGCTCGAACACCAGCGCGGCATCGTTGAGCTTCAGCTTCTCCAGCGCCTCGCGCAGCTCCGGGTAGTCGTCGGTGTCGGTCGGGAACAGGCCGGCGAAGACCCGCGGCTGCATCTTCTGGAAGCCGGGCAGCGCGGCCTGCGCAGGCTTGGCCGCGCTGGTGATGGTGTCGCCGACCGGGGCGCCGTAGACGTCCTTGATCGACGCGCAGACGAAGCCCACCTCGCCCGCGCCGAGCGCGTCGAGCTTCTTGCGCTTCGGGGTGAACACGCCGACCTGCTCGACCTCGTGGGTGCGGCCGGTGGACATGATGAGGATCTTGTCGCGCGGGCGGATCTCGCCCTGCATCACGCGCACCAGCGAGACCACGCCCAGGTAGTTGTCGAACCAGGAGTCGATGATCAGCGCCTGCAGCGCGGTCTCTTCCGTCGGCTTCGGCGCGGGGATGCGGGCGACGATCGCCTCCAGCACCTCGATCACGTTGAGGCCGGTCTTGGCGCTGATCTGGATGGCGTCGGTGGCATCGATGCCGATCACGGCCTCGATCTCGCCCTTCACCTTCTCCGGGTCGGCCGTCGGCAGGTCGATCTTGTTGAGGATCGGCAGCACCTCCAGGCCCTGCTCCACCGCGGTGTAGCAGTTGGCGACCGACTGCGCTTCCACGCCCTGTGCCGCATCGACCACCAGCAGGGCGCCCTCGCACGCGGCGAGCGAGCGCGAGACCTCGTAGCTGAAGTCGACGTGGCCGGGGGTGTCGATGAAGTTGAGCTGGTAGACCTTGCCGTCGCGCGCCTTGTAGGGCAGCGACACGCTCTGCGCCTTGATGGTGATGCCGCGCTCGCGCTCGATCGGATTGGAGTCGAGCACCTGCGCTTCCATCTCGCGATCCTCGAGGCCGCCGCACAGCTGGATGATGCGGTCGGCGAGCGTCGACTTGCCGTGGTCGACGTGGGCGATGATGGAGAAGTTGCGGATCTGCTGCATGGGGCGGGGTCGGCCGGAAGAAAAAAGCCGGCAATTATCGCAGGGTGGCGGCTTGCGCCGCCACCCCTGTTGAATTTCGGGCATTTCCGAGGAGATCCGGCACCTGGGAGCGTGCCGGTCAGTGCCGTTCGGAACCCCCGCCGGTGCGGTGGCCGCGCGCAGGCGCCGTAGCGTCCTGCGGACGGCCACCGGAATCCCACTGGACCCGCTGCCCTGGTCCTCCAGCCACAAGCGAAGCGCGATAGCCGGGTGCGCTCCGTCCGTCGCCCGCAGCGTGGTTATTTCTCGTCGAGCTTCAGCGGGATGAAGGTGCTGGTCTCGCCGCGACGGACGAGCAGCATCACCGCCTGGCCGGGCTTGACCTGGGCCGCGGCGGCGCGGAAGTCCGCCGCCTTGGTGATCTTGTTGCGGCCGACCATCAGGACCACGTCGCCTTCGGCCAGTCCGGCCCGGCGGGCGGCCTTGCCGGAGATGTCGGTGATCAGCACGCCCTCGCCCTTGAGGCCGGCCTCTTCGCGCTCCTCGTCGGTGAGGTCGCGCACCGCAAGGCCGAGCCCGTCGCTGCTGGCCGGGTTTCCGCCCGCGGCCTTGCCCTTGGTGCTGGCGGTCGGGTCCTTCAGCTCGTCGACCACCACCGGCACGCTGATTTCCTTGCCGTCACGCGACACCGTCAGCGTCGCCCGGCCTCCCGGCGGCACCGCGCCGACCAGCGGCGGCAGTTCCTGCGAGCGGCCGACCTCGGTGCCGTTGAACGCGAGGATCACGTCGGAGGGCTTGAGGCCCGCCTTCTCGGCGGCCGAGCCCGGCAGCACGGTCACCACCAGGGCGCCGCGCGGCTTGGCGAGGCCCAGCGCTTCGGCGCGGGCCGCGTCGACCTCCTGGATCTGCACGCCGAGCGAGCCGCGGCTGACGTGGCCGGACTTCTTCAGCTGCTCCGCGACCTTGGTGGCGACTTCGATCGGGATCGCGAACGAGACGCCGAGGTAGCCGCCGGAGTTGGAGAAGATCTGCGAGTTGATCCCGACCACTTCGCCGTTGAGGTTGAACAGCGGGCCGCCGGAATTGCCCGGGTTGATCGCGACGTCGGTCTGGATGAACGGCACGTAGCGCTGGTCGTCCGACAGGCTGCGCCCCTTGGCGCTGACGACGCCGGCGGTGACCGTGTAGTCGAGGTTGAAGGGGGAGCCGATGGCGACGACCCACTGGCCGGGCTTCAGCAGTTCGGTATCGCCGGTCTTGACCGCCGGCAGGCCGGTCTCTTCGACCTTCAGCAGGGCGACGTCGCTCTGCGAATCGGAGCCGATCACCCGGGCCTTCTTCTCATGGCGGTCCTTGAAGCGGACCGTGACCTCGTCCGCGCCCTTCACGACGTGGTGGTTGGTGAGGATGTAGCCGTCGGTCGAGATGATGAAGCCGGAGCCGCCGGAGACCCGGTCGCGCGGCGGCTGCTGCGGACTGCGGAAGTTGTGCGGGCCGTTCGGGCCGAAGAAGCGCTTGAACATCTCGGGGATGTCCTGGTCGTCCGTGGCCGCCGCGTTGTCGTCGGAATCGGTGGTCTTGCGGGCGGTGATGTTGACCACCGCGACCGAGTTCTTCTCGACCAGCTGGGTGAAGTCGGGCAGGTCGGCGCGAGCCGTGCTGGCCAGGGACCACAGCACGATGGCGCTGGCGCTGAGGCGGATCAGTGCGTTCATGGGTACTCCGCTGTTCGGATCAGGAAATGGAAGGATGCTTGCGCCGCGTATTGGGTCGCGGCTCGATCGCTTTCGATGGGGACGCGACGGCGAAGTTCCAGCCCGGACTGAGCGTCGGCTGACGCCGCGCTTACGGTTTGGTCAGGCGCCTCATTCCGCCGGCACGGCAGCGGCGATGCGCTGCACGGTGGCGACCGGGACGTCGCCGATCACGGTGATCTGCACGCCGCGGTCGGCGCGACCGGAAATGCTGACCGCGCCGCGGCGCAGCGTCGTCGTGAAGGGGTCGACCGACGGGTTCGTCGGTTCCAGGTAGACCGAGACGTTGGCGAGGCCGTCCGAGAACAGGTAGTGGCGCAGTCCGGCGCGTTCGGAGGGCATCGCCACCAGCGCGAAGCCGCGCGGCAGCGCCTTCGCCTGCCAGCTCGGCGCGTCCGGTGCCGCCGCCGGCGGCACCGACTTCGCTGCTGCGGCGGCGGGCCCGTCGGCCAGTTCCAGCGAGGTGAACATCAGGCGCTCGATCGCCTCGCCGTTGGCGCCGATCAGCATCGATCCGAGCAGCATCCCGGACTTGGCCTCGAGCCACCAGCGATAGGAATAGCGGGCGGCGTCGAGCGGCATCGCGTCGACCACCACCGCCTCGTAGCCGGCCACGCGGTCGTTGCCGATCACGCGGACCTTGTAGTTGCCGGCCGCAGTGGTCAGCGCGGACTTGGGGTCGGTCGCGGTGCCGCGCGGGGCGCGCAGCTGTGCGGCGATGCCGCCGGGCAGGCGGAAGTGCAGGTCATCGGGGGTGCGCAGCACTTCGCGCTGGTCGCCGGTGAGCGCGACCACGCGTTCCTCCACGGCGCCGTTGTCGCCGACCAGGCGGGAGACGCGCAGCGCCTCGATCTGCGAGTCGTGGGCATAGACGACGACGCCGCGGTACTGCAGCTGTTCCATCGCACGGTCCATCCGCGACAGCCAGGTCGCGCCGTCGTCTTCCGCGCGACAGCCGGCGGCGGCCAGCAGCAGGCCGAGCGTGACGACCGTCGTGCGCAGGCTCACTGCCGCGCGTCCGCGGGATCGGCGCTGGCGGCGGCGGTCTCGCGGGCCGGGGTCGCGACGATGTACACGTAGGGCACCAGGCCGCCGCGCACGCCGCCGTGAGTCGCCTGACCGTGGCGCAGCAGGTAGTCCTCGATGCGCGGATCCAGGGCCGGGCCGGCGACCGGCTCGGGTGCCGACAGGTGACGGTCGGCGACCGGCTGCACGTTGAGCGGCGGGGTCAGGTCGCTGGTCTTGATCGGGGCGGTATGGGCCAGTTCGCCGCCGGCCGGAGGCGCGGCGAGCGGTGCCGGCCCGTTGGCCGCGACGGTCGGGCCGGTGGCGGTCGGGGTGGGTACCGGTGTCACCTGTGCCATCGACAGTGCCAGGGCCGCGACGCCGGCGGCGATCGCCGTGCCGAGCAGCGGCTTCAGCCAGCGGGAGCCGCCAGCGCCATGCGCAGGCTCGGCGGCCACGGCGGCCGAGATCCGGTCGGCGAGGTCGCCGGCCGGCTGGAATTCCTCCCGCTTCAGGCACGCGCGGATCAGCGCGTAGCGCGAAAGCGCGTCGGCGTCCGCCTCGGCCGGGGCGCGGCGCAGCAGGAATCGGGTGCTGTCCGCTTCAAGCTCGCCATCCAGCAGGCGGGACCATTGTTCGCGCAGCGGCTCAGTCATGATCAAGTTCCGGTTCGGGGCTGCCCACCAGGGGGCGGATCCGCTGATCGATCGCGTCGCGGGCGCGGAAGATCCGCGAGCGCACGGTACCGATCGGGCAATTCATCACTTCGGCAATCTGTTCGTAGGACAAGCCGTCGACTTCGCGCAGGGTGATGGCCATGCGCAGGTCTTCCGGCAGCGATTCGACCGCGGCGAACACGTTTTGTTCAATCTCCTGGCGCAGAAGTTCGCGCTCGGGGGTGGAACTGTCCTTCAGTCGCGAGGCGCTCTCGAGGTAGACCGCGTCCTCCAGTTCGACATCGGCGCCCTGCGGGCGGCGACGCTGCGAGACCAGGTGGTTCTTGGCCGTATTGACGGCGATCTTGTACAGCCAGGTGTAGAACGCACTCTCTCCGCGGAAGTTCGGGATCGCCCGGTAGGCACGGATGAACGCGTCCTGCGCGACGTCCTGCGCCTCGGCCCAGTCGCTGATGTAACGGCCGATCAGGCCCAGCACCCGATGCTGGTACTTCCGCACCAGGATGTCGAATGCCCGCCGATCGCCTTTCTGGACCCGGTTGACCAGGTCCAAATCGGTGTCTAGATCGCTCAACTCGTCTGCCTCCGTGCCGCGAGTCTCGCGAGCCGGCGCGATGGACCGCGGTTTTCGGAAAAAGTTCTCGGGACGGCGAAACCCCCGTCGCCGCCCCAGGTCGGCCAAGGATGGCCGGGGGCGGCACTATACCTGCTGGGGCGCGGGGCAGTGGGACGAGCCTCGCCGGCGAACCCTTCGCCCGGAGGTCCGTGGAGCGGCGCCCGGGGGCGCCATTGCACGGTTCGGCCGGAGCCGCGGAGCGGCACCCGGGCCGGTCGGTCGGCAGGTCGGAATCGGAAGCTGCGGGCCGGGGCCTGCCCTGCTTCGGCTCAGTCCTTGGCGGAGTAGGCCTTCTCGCGCTCGTTCAGCAGGTTCTCGAAGGTCGCGGCCGGCAGCGGGCGGCAGAACAGGTAGCCCTGCAGCTCGTGGCAGCCGTTCGCCCTGAGGAACTCGCGATGCTGCTCGTACTCGACGCCCTCGGCGATGACGTCCCGGTTCAGGCCCTTGGCCATGTCGATGGTGGCCTTGACGATCGCCTCGTCGTCCGGATCGACGCCGATGTTGCGGACGAAGACCTGGTCGATCTTGATCCGGTCGGCCGGGAAGCGGCGCAGATAGTCGAGCGAGGACTGTCCGGTGCCGAAGTCGTCGATGGCGATGCTGCAGCCGAGGTCGCGCAGCGCCTGCAGCGTCTCGATCAGGTTGGGGATGGTCTTGACGTTGAGGCTCTCGGTGACCTCGAGCTCGAGCAGCGCGGGCTCGAGACCGGTCTCTTCCAGCGCACGCTTGACCACATCGGCGAGGCCGGCCTGGCGCAGCTGCAGCGCCGACAGGTTCACGCCGACCCGCAGGCCGAGCTTGTAGCGGTCCTGCCACTTCTTGGCATCGCGGCAGGCCTGGCGCAGCACCCATTCGCCGATCGACACGATCAGGCCGGTCTCCTCGGCGATCGGGATGAAGAAGCCCGGCGAGATCATTCCGAGTTCCGGATGCTCCCAGCGGATCAGCGCCTCCATCCCGACGATGTCCTCGGATTCCGCCCCGACCTGCGGCTGGTAGAACGCGCGCAGTTCGTTGTTGCGTTCCGCGACGCGCAGCTTGGCCTCGAGGGCCAGGCGCTGCTGGTGCGATTCCTCCGGCACCGAGACGTAGGTCTGGTAGGTGTTGCGGCCCATGCCCTTGGCGCTGTACATCGCGACGTCGGCATGCTGCAGCAGCTTCTCCGCGGTATTGGCGTCGTCGGGATGGAAGCTGATGCCGATGCTCGCGGTGATGTGCAGCTCGCGCCCCGATTCCAGGGTCAGCGGCGCTTCCAGCACGCGGCAGATCTTGTCGGCGATGCGCAGCACGTCGTCGCGCTGGATGATGTGGCGCAGGATCACCGTGAACTCGTCGCCGGCGTAGCGGGCCACCGTGTCGGAGGCGCGCACCGAGGCGCGCAGGCGCTTCGCGGCGGCGATCAGCACCTCGTCGCCGACGCTGTGGCCGAGGCTGTCGTTGATGGTCTTGAAGCGATCGAGATCGACGAACAGGACCGCGAACATCTCGCCGGTGCGCGCCGCTTCCTTGATCGTGGTGTCGAGACGATCGTTGAACAGCATCCGGTTGGGCAGGTCGGTCAGCGAGTCGAGCAGACCGCTGGCGCGGCCCTGCTCGCGGGCATTCTCCAGTTCCAGCGTGGAGACGATTCGCGCCGCCGCCACCCGGATCGCTTCCTTGAAGCCGCGCTTGCTGCCGTAGGACGCCGTGCTGGCCAGCACCAGGGCGCCGATCCGCTCGCCGCGCTCGTCGAGCAGCGGGACCAGGGCGAGGCCTTCGATGCCCATGGCGGCCAGCACCGGATCCGAGCCGAGCAGGCGATGGCCGCCTTCCGGCATCACCACGCTGGCGTCGTCCTTCAGCCGCGCCAGCACGTTGCCGAAGGCACTCGCCTCCAGCGTCGCCCGGGCGGCTGACGGTGACGGTCAGGAAATCGGGACTGAGCCAGTCGACCAGGGAGCGGGCCACGCCGCTGATCACGTCGGTCGGCGGCAGCAGTGCCAGGCCGGCCAGCGCGTTCATGCCCTCTTCCCAGCCGGGCGACTCGACCACCTCGCGGGCGCTGATCAGGCAGACCCGGTCGCGGCCGCGCATCAGCAGGCGCGCGACGACATCGACCGCGGCCCGGGTGCCGTCGCCGCGCTTGCGCTCGGAGCGGTAGCGGGCGCGACCGTGCTCGCGCAGGCTGGCGATCAGGGTCTTGCGCTGGGTGTTGCTGAAGGCCGGCTCCAGCGTCTCGGCAGCCTTGCCGAGCAGCTGACTGCGCGGCCAGCCGCTGCGCTGCTCGACCGCGGCGTTGACGTCGACGATCTGGCCACTGCCGAGGTCGATCAGCAGCAGTTCGTCCGGGGTGCCGTCGAACGCGTAGCGGTAGTCCTCGATGTCGCCTTCCGCCGCCGTCTTCGCCGCGGGCGCCGGGCGCGGCTCGCGCTCGACCGCCGGGGCGGCGTCGGTCGCGCCGCCGCGATTCGAGACGTTGAGAATGCGATGCAGGGCCTCTTCGCCGAATACCGGGCTGCGCATCCAGTCGACCACGCACTTCGGGCCGCGGCCCCAGCCCCAGCGATGCGACAGCTCCTCGACGGTGGTAATGCCGATGACCGGGATGTCCGCCAGTTCCGGGTCGCCCTCGATCTCGGCGCACAGCCCCTGTGCTTCCTTCGCCTCGCCGACGAACTCCAGCAGGATGGCGTCGAGCTTCGTGCCCTGGCGCAGGAAGGAATGCGCCTGCGGATAGTCCTTCGCGGTGAAGATCGCGTCGAACTCGTGCGTATCGAGCACTTCGAACAGCACGCGACGATCGTCGCGGTTCATCACCACCACGAGGATCGAGCCGCCCGACAGTGATTCGTTCATCAGCCCACCACCCAGCGACCGTCGCGCAGCTTGACCCGCTTCCTTGCCTGCGGCGTGTCGTCGACCCGGAGCATGAGTTCCTCGAAGCCCTCGGCGAGACCGGTCTTGTCGCCGATCAGCACGACCTTGCGGACGTTGCCGCCGGTCTTGGCCTTGCCGATCTGGCGCAGGTGGTTCTGCATCTGCGCCTTCACCGGCGAGAAGCGCAGGTTCTTGCCGAGATCGACGAACAGGTAGACGCCGTACTGGTTGCTCGCGGCGATCAGGCGCAGGGCGTCGGCCACGCGGCCGCTGCCGGGGATCGACAGCAGGTTGTCGCGCAGGCTCTGCACGCCTTCGCCGTCGGTCCACAGGTAGATCGCGCTGGAACTGCGGACGGCGAAATGGCGGAACTGGTCGACCAGCTGGTCGGCGCGCTTGGTTTCGATCGCGACCAGGTGCTTGTCGGATGTGACGATCCGTTCCCACAGCGCGGGCGTCACGAAGATGGAGGCCTGTTCGTCGCTCATGCTGTGGTTGGGGATCTTGTGCACAGGCGAACCATAGCCCGCGCCGGATTTCTTGACCAGAGGGCGCCCCGGCGATCTTTGCTACGCTTCGCACGTTTTCGAGACGGATCGGGCAGGTGCGGCATGTTCGAAGGCTTGCGTTTTCAACACTGGCGGACGCGGCTCGACAGCGCCCGCATCCTGACCCTGACACTGGATCGCGCCGAGGCCAGCGCCAACAGTCTTTCCGGCGACGTGCTGGAAGAACTGGGGCGGATCCTGGAACGCATCGGGATCGAGCCGCCGAAGGGCGTGATCATCGTCTCCGGCAAGCCCTCGTCGTTCATCGTCGGGGCCGACATCAAGGAATTCGAGCAATACGCGAAGCAAAACCGCACGGCCGACGCGATCACGCGGGGTCACCGGGTATTCGATCGCTTAGCCGCCCTGCGTTGCCCGACCGTCGCCGCGATCCACGGCGCGTGCATGGGCGGCGGCACGGAACTCGCGCTGGCCTGCCGCTACCGGGTGGCCTCCACGGACCCGAAGACCCGCATCGGCCTGCCCGAGGTCAACCTCGGCATCCATCCGGGTTGGGGCGGCCTCGCACGGATGCCGCGCCTGATCGGACCGCCCGCCGCCTTCGACCTGATGCTGACCGGACGCTCGGTGGCCGCTCCGGCGGCCAAGGCGATGGGCATCGTCGACCGCGTCGCCGAGCCTGGCGACCCGCTGCTGGAAGCGGCGAAGGTCCTGCTGGCGAAGGGCGCGACGCGGCCGTTGGCGCGGCGCCTGGCCAGCTGGGCACTGCACACCTGGCCGGCGCGGCAGGTGCTGGCGTCGATGATGGCGAAGCAGGTCGCGCGGAAGGCGAATCCGAAACACTACCCGTCGCCGTCGGCAATGATCGAGTGCTGGCGCCGCTTCGGCGGCAACCTGCCCGGCATGCTGCGGGCGGAAGCGCGCTCGGTGACGAAACTGGCGACGACGCCGACCGCGCACAATCTCGTCCGGCTGTTCTTCCTGCAGGAGCAGCTGAAGGGACTCGGCGGCAAGTCCGATCCGGGCATCCGCAACGTCCACGTGGTCGGTGCCGGGGTGATGGGCGGCGACATCGCCGCCTGGTGCGCGCTGCAGGGCATGAACGTGACCCTGCAGGACCGCGAGATGAAGTACATCCAGCCGGCGCTGGATCGCTCGGCGACACTGTTCGAGAAGAAGTTGAAGACGCCGGAGAAGATCGCGGAAGCGAGCAAGCGGCTCGTCGCCGACGTCGACGGCAAGGGCGTCGCCGGCGCCGACCTGGTGATCGAGGCGATCTTCGAGAACGCCGAGGCCAAGCAGGAGCTCTATGCCCGGCTGGAGCCGCAGCTGAAGCCCGGCGCGATCCTGGTCAGCAACACCTCGTCGATCCCGCTCGCGACGCTGACCGAGAAGCTCGCCGACAAGTCGCGCTTCGCCGGCCTGCACTATTTCAATCCCGTCGCGCAGATGATGCTGGTCGAGATCGTCCGCCACGACGCGGCGGTGCCGGACACGCTGCGCCGCCTGCAGGGCTTCACCCGCGCGATCGACAAGCTGCCGGTGCCGGTGGCGGCGTCGCCGGGCTTCCTGGTCAACCGGATCCTGATGCCCTACATGCTGGAGTCGATCACCGCATGGTCGGAGGGGGTGCCCGGCCCGGCCCTGGACAAGGCCGCGAAGTCCTTCGGCATGCCGATGGGGCCGATCGAGCTGGCCGACACCGTCGGGCTCGACGTCGCGGCATCGGTCGGAAAGATTCTCGGGCCCTTCCTCGGGCTGGAGCTGCCGAAGGGCGTCGATGATCGACTCGCCGCCGGCCAGCGCGGCAAGAAGGACGGCCGCGGACTCTACGAATGGGTCGACGGCAAGCCGGTGAAGCCGGAGGTTCCGGCCGACTACGTGCCGCCGGCCGATCTCGCCGACCGGCTGATCCTGCCGATGGTCAACGAGGCGGTCGCCTGCCTCGCCGAAGGGGTGGTCGAGTCGGAGGAGCTGCTCGACGCCGGCATCGTGTTCGGGACCGGCTTCGCGCCGTTCCGCGGCGGTCCCTGCCGCTACGTACGCGAGACCGGTGCCGCGGTGCTGCAGGAGCGCCTGCGCGCGCTGGCGGCGAAGTACGGCAAGCGCTTCGAGCCGAAGGCGGGCTGGGACCGCTTCGCCTGACGGGCGGGGGGCGGTTCCGCCGATGGCGGCATTCCCCAGCACCCAGTGGAGCCTGGTCCGCGCAACCGCGGAACCGAATCGGCGCCGTGACGCGTTCGCCCTGCTGGCGCAGCGTTACCGATCATCGATCCTCGCTTTTTGCCGTGCCCGCCTCGGCCCGGAGGCGGCCGAGGACGCGACCCAGGCCTTCCTCGCCGCCAGCTTCGAGCACGACTGGTGGAGCCGCGCCGACGCCGCGGCCGGCAGCTTCCGCGGCTTCCTGTTGCTGCTGCTGCGCCGCCACCTCGGCCGCTGGCGCGATGCGGCGGCGACACGACCCGCCGGGGATGACGCCGGGCTCGCGGAGGCCGTCGATCCAACCGACGGGGCCGAGGAGCTGTTCGACCGCCGCTTCGTCCTGGAGCTGACGGCGCAGGCGATCGGTCGCCTGCGGGAGGACTACGCCGCGCGCGGCCGTGGCGAGCTGGCAGCCCGCCTGCTGCCGCTGCTCGGAGCGCCGCCGGCGCATGGCGGGATGCGTGATGTCGCCGCCGGACTGGGGATCCCGCCGAACACGCTGGCGGTGGAACTGCGGCGCTTGCGCCAGCGGCTGCGCGAGGGTCTGCGGAGGGAATTGCGCGAGCTCTGTGCAGACGAGGATGCGTTCGGTCGCGAGTGGGAGGCGCTGCGGGGGATGCTCGGAGCGTAAGCCCCGTCCCGCAAATCCTCCGTGGGCGCTTCGCCTCGCACGGACGTGCATCTCGCCGTCATGCCTGTCACCTTTCAGGGGCACGGCGTAGTTCATCGTCATGACCGGAGAGACGACGATGACCAGCAACAACGACACCCGCCCGCTCCGAGCGCCGTCGGATTCGTACCTGATCGGCCTGGCCCGCGCCGCGTTGACCGGCGCCGGCGGCGACGCGGCGCCGTCCTGGCCGCGGCTCGACCTCGACGATCCCGAACAGCGCGAGTTCGGCGACTACGAGCTGCTGCAGGAGCTCGGCCGCGGCGGCATGGGCGTGGTCTACCGCGCGCGCCAGCGCAGTCTCGATCGCGACGTCGCGATCAAGTTCATCGCGACCGGGCTCGCCGACGAGCTGGCGGTGGCGCGCTTCCTCGACGAGGCACGCGCCGCGGCGCGGCTGATGCACCCGAACATCGTGCCGGTGCACGAGGTCGGCTCGGTCGGCGGGGTGCACTACTTCTCGATGCCGCTGGTGAGGGGCCAGTCGCTGGCCGGCCGCCTGGAGCTCGGACCGCTGTCGACGGAGGCTCTGGTCGCACTGATGCTGAAGCTGACGGAGGCCATCGACTACGCCCACCGGCTCGGCCTGCTGCATCTCGACCTGAAACCCGCCAACGTGCTGCTCGACGACCGCAACGAGCCGCTGATCGCGGACTTCGGCCTCGCCCGGCATGTGGATGCCAACGGCGGCGTGGACGCCCAGGAGGTCTCGGGCACGCCGTCGTTCATGGCGCCGGAGCAGATCCTGATCAAGCAGTACCGGCTGACTCCCTCCACCGACCTCTATGGTCTCGGCGCGATCCTCTACCGCTGCGCCACCGGCAAGGCGCCGCACGGCGAAGGCAGCGCGGACGAGCTGATCCGCCGCGCCGCCGCCGGTCGCATCGTGCCGCCGCGCGAGATCGATCCGGCGATCCCGCCCGATGTGGCGGCGATCTGCATGAAGTGCCTGGAGCTCGAGCCCAAGGACCGCTACGCCAGCGCCTCGGCCCTGGCCGACGACCTGCGGCGGCTGCGCGACGGGCTGCCGGTCAGCGTGCGCCCGATCGGCGCGGTCGAGCGGCTGCGGCGCTTCGTGCAGCGCGAACGCAAGTATGCGATGTCGCTGGCGACAGCCCTTGTGGCGGGGTTCCTGGGGGCGGTCTTGTCGACGGTTGGTTTCCTTTGGGCCGAACGCCAGCGGATCCACGCGGAGAGCCAGACGGAGCTTGCCCGGGCGGCGGAGCTCCGGGCGGCGGCGGAGCGCGACCGCGCGAAAATCGCGGGAGAGATCGGCGCCTTCCTGTTCGCCTACGAGGGCAAGGAGCGCGCGCGCGACCTCGTCGACTGGCTGCGCAAGCGCATCCCGAACGACGAAGACCGCCAGGCCGACGCGCTGGCCGCGTTCGCCGAGTCGGTGGGTGGCAATGGTTCGGGAGCGATGGAGCAGTTGATCTTCAAGGTGATCGAGACGCAGGGAGGGAGCTACCGTCGACAGATGGTCGATCGCCTTCGCGCCGGTAGCCATCCGGAGCGCTACACCTTCATTGCCCTGCTGATGTCGAAGGAGTCGGAAACCACGGAAGGCCTGCCGGCGTTCGCAGCCGCGCTCAAGGCCGCCGTGAACGCGCGCCCGGACGATCCGCTGGTCTGGTCGATCGCTGCAACCTACTGCTCGATCGATGCCGGCGAGCGGCGTTGCCTGTATCCGGATGCGGGACGACGGCTGGTGCAGCTCGATCCCGACAACATGTACCACTGGCTGATCAAGCTCATCCTCGCCGCGGACGACACCGAGGCTCGGCAGGCCTTGCACGAGGCGGCCAGCCGAAGTCGACTCGACGACCACATCGGTCCGCTGACCGACGCCTACTTCCGTGCCGTCGCGACGGCCGGCGTTCCCGCTCCGGCGCTGCTGGCGCGACCGGCACGAGTACTGGCCCCCAACGACCCCCCGGAGTCTTCGATCGCGCTGCTGGAGTCGTGGGACCTGCGGATGCCGAACTACGACGTCCTGACGCGTTCATGCGGCGCTCGGGTCGACAGCAAGCCGGTCCCCGAGACCGTGCGCGCCGACTGCGTGGCGATCGGAACCCGGATGATGCGATCGTCTTCGGGTCTGCTCACGCGAATGATTGGTGTCGCCCTGGTGCGGAATCTCGGTGTGTCCACGGAGCTGGCCGACGAGGCGCAGCAGCTGCGTCGCCACTACAACTACGTGCAGTCGTCCCTGGATCGACTCACCCCGACGCAGCGTTTCGCGTACTCCGCGGAGCGGGTGCACGCGGACATGTTGACGCTCGGCGAACTGGGTGCGATGCAGCGGCTGCTCGAGTTCCACGGGCAGCCGGGCGAGTCGCCGGTCGACTGGGTGCCCGCTGATCCCGGCATCCTGCTGACCGCGCTCGAACGCATCCGGGGTTCGGAAGGTCGCAACCGCGCGGCAGAGGAGATGCTCGACAAGGGCAGGACGGCCGAGGCGCTGGCTTCGCTGGTCGCTCTCGATGCGGAGAATCGTCGGCAGTTCACCGGAAGCGATGCGTGGCGGCTGCCGCACTATCTGCTCCGGCTCGGTCAGGCGCGGGCCTCGCTCGGGCAGTACCGCGACGCCTATGCCAACCTGCAGGAGGCGTGGGGGCTCTGCAGCGGCTACGGCCCGGGTGCGCAGGTCACTCGCGATGTCGCGCAGGCGATGGTCGATCTGCTGTCCCGCTGGCGACGCGACGAGCCGGACCGGTCCCGCGAAGCGACGCTCGAACTCTGGCGACAGCGACTCGCCGATCGCGACACGGCGGGGAAGCACTGATCCGCAGGCGGGAGACGGACGGCGTCTTGTGCTGCCGAAGACGAGCGATCACCATTCGCGACCCTCGCACGTACGCCACGGACCCGGGGTCCGGCGGCGCGATCGACAGAGTCGCCATGCGCAACCACAGACACACCGAACTCGAACTCGACATCGTCGACCTCTCCCACGAAGGCCGCGGCGTCGCCCGCGTGAATGGCAAGGCCTGCTTCGTCGCCGGCGCACTGCCGGGCGAGAAGGTGCGGGCGAAGATCACCCGTGGGCACCGGCAGTTCGACGAGGCCGAGACGGTCGAGGTGCTGACGGCGGCGTCGAACCGCGTCGTGCCGCAGTGCCCGCACTTCGGCGTCTGCGGCGGCTGCGCGCTGCAGCACCTCGACCCCGCCGCGCAGATCGCGGCCAAGGAGCACAATCTGCTCGAAAACCTGGAGCGGATCGGCAAGGTCGCGCCGGGACGGATGCTGCCGGCGCTGTCCGGATCGCCCTGGGGCTATCGCCGCCGCGGCCGCCTGTCGGCGAAGTGGGTGGCGAAGAAGGACAAGCTGCTGATCGGCTTCCGCGAGCTAGACGGCCGCTTCGTGGCCGACCTCACGCGCTGCCCGGTGCTCGATCCCAAGGTCGGCGCGGATTTCGCGCCGCTGGCGGCGCTGATCTCCGGGATGGACGCGAAGCTCACGATCCCGCAGATCGAGATCGCGGTCGGCGACGATGTCGCCGCAATGGTGTTCCGCCATCTGCAGCCGCTGTCCGAGGGCGATCGCGCGCAGCTCGTCGACTATGCCAAGGCGCACGGCGTGGCGATCTACCTGCAGCCCGGCGGCATCGACTCGGTGCATGCGCTGTGGCCGACGGACGCGCGACTGGAATTCCGCCTGCCGCACTACGAGCTGGCGATCGAGTTCCAGCCGCTCGACTTCATCCAGGTCAACGGCGCGATGAACGAGCGGATGATCGAGCACGCGCTGGCGCTGCTCGAGCCGCAGGCCGACGACGACCTCCTGGACCTGTTCTGCGGCCTGGGCAATTTCACCTTGCCGCTGGCGCGGCGCGCGAGGAGCGTGGTCGGGGTGGAAGGCGAGGCCGGCCTCGTCGCCCGTGCCCGCGCCAATGCGGCGCGCAACGGTCTCGGCAACGCGGAATTCTTCGCCGCCGACCTCTCCCAGGACCAGCGCGACGCGCCCTGGGCGAAGCGCGACTACCCGCGGATCCTGCTCGACCCCGCGCGCGCCGGCGCCTCGGCGGTGTTCGACTACCTGCCGAGGAAATCGACGCACCGGATCGTCTACGTCTCCTGCCATCCGGGCTCGCTCGCCCGCGACGCCGGCATCCTGGTCGAGCGCCACGGCTTCCGCCTGGCGGCCGCGGGCGTGATGGACATGTTCCCGCACACGGCGCACGTCGAGTCGATCGCCCTGTTCGAGCGATAGGGCGGGCCCTGCCCGCCCTGGCGAGACGCTTCGGCGATGGCGGGCATGGCCCGCCCTGCACCGTTCACGCCGTCGCGCGACTCGCCGCGATCATGGTCTTCGCGATCACGCCGTAGACCTCGAGCCAGGCCGAGCGCACCGGCTCGGTGAAGCCGTCGCCGAGGCCTTCCTCGAGCGTGCGGATCAGGGCGGTGCCGACGGTCGCGTAGTGCTCGTCGCGGACCCCGTAACCGGCGTGGCGGCGGCCCAGGTTGGCGAGCACCGGCAGCAGTACGTCCACCTCGTCGAGCTTGGCGACCGCGAGGCCGATCATCTGCATCAGCCTGGCGCCCTGCGCGGTCATGTCGCCACGAAACATGGGCTTGAGCGACGGGTCGGTCTCGAACAGGTTGGTATAGAACAGTGCGGCGGCGGCGGGCGCGATGCGTTCGACCGATTTCCAGGAGGATTGCACCAGCGCGATCGTGTTCGGATTCATCGGACTTCCTCGGTGGCAGGGAGGGGGCGTCGCCGTGGGCGACGCGTCTCACCGAGGGGAACGCGGTCTCCGGAAGGATCCGGACACGATTTTCCGCCCGACCTGTCGGAGGTCATGGTCCGGTATCGTCGTCTGCGACCGGATACGACGGATGCCGACATGCCCATCGAGATCGAACGCAAGTTCCTGCTCGCCGACGACTCCTGGCGCGCTGCCGTCCGTCGCAGCGAACGCCTGGTGCAGGGCTATCTCGGCGGGGAACGTTGCTCGGTGCGGGTCCGCATCGAGGGTGGGCGCGCCAACCTCAACATCAAGTCGCGGGTCTCCGGCCCGGCGCGGTCCGAATACGAATACGCGATCCCGCTCGCCGACGCCGAGGCGCTGCTCGCCGAGTTCTGCGAGCGTGCGATCGACAAGGTCCGGCACCATGTCATGTTCGGTGGCAGGCATTTCGAGATCGACGAGTTCGCCGGCGCCAATGCCGGCCTGGTGGTGTGCGAGATCGAGCTCGGCAGCGTCGACGAGGTGTTCGAGCGGCCGGGGTGGCTGGGCGTCGAGGTGACCGACGACGTGCGCTACTACAACGCGGCCTTGGTCGATACGCCATGGTCAAGATGGGGTGACCAGAACTAGGCGCCCACGCCAGGATCCGTCGTTGCGAGCGCAGCGAAGCCATCCGGCGCCTTTGCATTTCTTCGCGGCAGATCGAGAGCCGTGGCGCTGGATCGCTTCGTCGGCGCGACGCGACTCCTCGCGATGACTGGAAACCTTCCCGTTCCAAGCCCTTTATCCTTGCCTCACCAACGCAACCAGACACCCCATGCTCATCATCGGTACTTCCGGCCCCACGCTCACGGCCACCGAACGCCCGTGGCTCGCCGCCCCGCAACTCGCCGGCGTGATCCTGTTCACCCGCAACTTCCAGTCGCGCGAGCAGGTCGCGGGGCTGATCGACACGATCCGCGGAGAGCGCGACGACCTGCTGATCTGCGTCGACCAGGAGGGCGGCCCGGTGCAGCGCTTCCGTGCCGGCTTCACCCGGCTGCCGGCGCTGGCGAGGATTGGCGAGCTCCACGAGCGCGATCGCAGGGCCGCGGTCGCGCTGGCCGAGGAGCACGCCTGGGTGATGGCGACCGAGATGCGCGCCATCGGCGTGGACCTGTCGTTCGCTCCGGTGGCCGACCTCCGGCGCGGCAACCGCGCGATCGGCGAACGTGCCTTCCATGCCGACCCGGAGATCGTGTCGGAACTCACGCTGGCCTACCTGCGCGGCATGCGGATGGCCGGCATGGCGGCGACGGTGAAGCACTTCCCGGGTCACGGCTCGGTGCTGGAGGACACCCATTTCGACGAGGCGCGCGATCCGCGCGGGTTCGCCGAGATCGACGCCCTCGACCTGCGGCCGTTCCGCGACAGCTTCGACGCCGGCGCCGAGGCGGTGATGCTGGCGCACGTGACCTATCCGGCGGTCGACGCGCTGCCGGCCGGCTACTCGAGCCGCTGGATCGGCGACATCCTGCGCGGCGAGCTCGGCTTTTCCGGTGCCGTGTTCTCCGACGACATCGGCATGGCGGCGGCGGAGTCGGCCGGCGGCATCGCGGCGCGGATCGACGCGCATCTCGATGCCGGCTGCGACTACGTCCTGGTCTGTTCGCCGGCGCTGGTCCCGGAGTCGCTCGCCGCGGTCGCTGGGCGTCCGGCCGCCGACCGCGAGCTTGCGGGCCGCCTCGCCGGCCGGGTGGGACCGACCTGGGACGATCTCGCCGACAACCCGCAGCGGAAGCGCTTCATCGAGCGCCTCCGGACCCTGGACCCGGGACTGGCCTAGGCGCGGCGCGGTTTTCCGGCGACTCCAATGGCCGTATAGTGCGCGCCCGTTTTTTTACGTGCTCACCGAGGAAGGTCCGATGACCGCCGCCACCCCCAGGCTCGCCGATGCCCTGAAGACCGCCGACGTGCTGGTCGACCGCGCCACCGTGATGGCGGCGATCGCGCGCATCGGCAGCGAACTCGACCGCGACTACGCCGGCGTCGAGCGGCCGGTGTTCATCACCATCATGCACGGCGGATTGCCCTTTGCCGGGCACCTGGCGCTGGCGACGACCGTCGACTTCGAGTTCGACTACCTCCACGCGACGCGCTACCGCGGCGCGACGGAGGGCGGTTCGCTGCACTGGATCAAGACCCCGAACGTGACGCTGCGCGGCCGCCAGGTGCTGCTGGTCGACGACATCCTCGACGAGGGCCATACCCTGCTCGGCATCCGCGAGTACTGCGAGAGCCAGGGCGCCGCCGGGATCCGGATCGCCGCGCTGTGCCGGAAGCTGCACGACCGCTGCGTGCCGGGGATCCGGGCCGACTACGTGGGCCTCGAGGTCGTCGACCGCTACGTGTTCGGCTTCGGCATGGACTACCACGAGCAGGGCCGCAACCTGCCCGGCATCTACGCGATCTGAGGCGGTCGATGAGCGAGAACACTCCCGTGCTGGCGGTGATCGGCGGCACCGGCCTGTACCAGTTCCCCGCGCTGGCCAATGCGCGCCGCGTCGCGGTCGACACGCCCTACGGTGCGCCGTCGGGCGAGATCGTGCTCGGCGAGGTGGAGGGCCGCCGCGTGGCCTTCCTCGCGCGCCACGGCGAGTCGCACACGATCGCGCCGCACCGGGTGAACTACCGCGCCAACGTCTGGGCGCTGCATCACCTCGGTGCGCGCCAGGTGGTCGGCGTCAATGCCGTCGGCGGCATCACCGACGACTTCGGTCCGAAGGTGCTGGCGCTGCCGCACCAGCTGATCGACTACACCCACGGCCGCTATTCGAGCTTCTGCGACGTCGATGGCGCCAAGGTGCAGCACATCGACTTTTCCGCGCCCTACACGCAGGACCTGCGCGAAGCGCTGGCCAACGCGGCGGACGCGCTCGGCATCCAGGTCGTGTGGGACGGCGTCTATGGCGCCACCCAGGGGCCGCGGCTGGAGACCGTCGCCGAGATCGCCCGGATGCGGCGCGACGGCTGCGACCTCGTCGGCATGACCGGCATGCCGGAGGCGGCGTTGGCGCGCGAACTCGAACTCGACTACGCCTGCCTCGCCGTGGTCGCCAACTGGGCGGCCGGTTGCGGCGACACCGAGGCGATCAGCCTCGACGAGATCTACGCCAATCTCGCCGAGGCGACCGGCGGCGCGCTGCGGATCCTCACCCAGGTGATCGCCAACCTGCCATGACAGTGGAAATGGGACCAGAGTCGATTTTCGGCGCCAGTCGTCTGCTCCCGTCACCGACGCGGGCCGAAAATTGACCCTGTTCCCCTTTTCACCGTTCGACCGCGCGATGATGGCGCGTGCCCTGGATCTCGCGCGGCACGCCGCGGAAGCGGACGACGAAGTCCCGGTCGGCGCCGTCATCGTCCGCGACGGCCGCCTCCTCGCCGAGGGCTGGAACCGCAACATCGGCCAGCACGATCCGACCGCGCATGCCGAGATCATGGCGCTGCGCGCCGCCGCCGAGCGCGAGCGCAACCACCGCCTGCCCGGGACCACGCTGTACGTCACCCTCGAACCCTGCGCGATGTGCGCGATGGCGCTGGTCCATGCCCGCGTCGCCCGCGTCGTCTTCGCCACCCGGGATCCCCGCACGGGCGCCGCCGGCAGCGTCTTCGACATCCTGGGTTCCGATCGCCACAACCATCGCGTCGCGGTGGATGAGGGACTGGAGGCCGAGCTGGCGGGGCAGATGCTGCGCGACTACTTCCGGGCGAAGCGAAAAGCGTAGGGCGGGCAATGCCCGCCGTCGCGAGGCGTTCGGCGTAGGGCGGGCATTGCCCGCCCTACGCCGCATCCACTAACGTCCGCGCCCTCTCTCGATTTCAGCGACAACCATGGCCGACGCCCCGACCGACCCCCGCGACCAGCACCTCATCTGGGTCGACCTCGAGATGACCGGGCTTGATCCGGACAGCGATCGCATCATCGAGATCGCCACGCTGGTGACGGATGCCGAGCTCAACATCCTTGCCGAGGGTCCGGTGTACGCGATCCACCAGGAACTCGATCAGCTGCACGCGATGGATGACTGGAACCGGCGGACCCACAAGGCCACCGGACTCTGGAAGCGGGTGCTCGAATCGACGGTCACGGCCGCGGAGGCGGAAGCGGGGACGCTGGCGTTCCTCGCCCAGCACGTGCCGGCCGGCAAGTCGCCGATCTGCGGCAATTCGATCTGCCAGGACCGCCGCTTCCTGGCACGCGGCATGCCGACGCTGGAGCGCTACTTCCACTACCGCAATCTCGATGTCTCCACGATCAAGGAGCTGGCGCGGCGCTGGGCGCCCCAGGTCCTCGCGGGCGTGGTGAAGACGGGCAACCACACGGCGCTCGCCGATATCCGCGATTCGGTGGCCGAGCTGGTGCACTACCGCCGCTACATGGGGCCTCTGGGTGGCGGGGCGGCCTGAGGCGCGCCGCCGCGCTGGCCGGCCGGAATCGAGGATGGCTGCGATTGAAATCGTACGAGTAGATTCGTAGAGTCGGGGCACATTCCATCGGCCCGGCGCTCGCCATGCGACATCCAGCCTTGCCCCGCGGCGTCGTCGTGGCGGGATTCGTTCTCCTGTCGATCATCGCCGCCGGCCTCGTCGGCCGCCCTGCGCCGAACGAACATCGCCCGGCGCGCGATGCCGACCGCGCGGAGGAGGGGGGCGGACAGACACCGGCTCCGGACGCCTGGTGGTCCTGGCGCCTCACCTATCCGACCGGGCGTTTCGACCCGGCCTGGATCACCGCGGCGGCGAAACAGGATGCACTGCTGCCGAGCGGGCTGCCGCGTGGCACGCAGGAGAAGTCGGCCGGTGTCCTCGATCCGCTCCGGGTCACTGCGCTCGGCCCGTCGCCGCTCGACTGGTCCGACGGCTATGGCCTCGTCGGCGGTCGGGTCAACGCGATCGTCAGTCATCCCCGGAACAGCAACGTTTCCTGGTTCGCCTCCGACGGCGGCGGCGTCTGGAAGACCGACAACTGCTGCGGCACCGACACCCGCTGGCGGCCGACCACCGACGGCGCCGGAATCCGCAATCCGGCGATCTCGACCCTGGTGCTCGATCCGGCCGATCCGGACGTCCTGTACGCCGGCACCGGCGATCCGTTGCGCAATCGGCCGTTCGCGTTCGGCGCCTCGGGCCTCTTGAAGAGCAGTGATGGCGGCGAAAGCTGGAAGGTGCTGGCGACCGACCTGTTCAACCCGGTCTATGCCGAGCCGGCCGGACTGTATCCGCAGCGTCGCTCGATCTCGGCGATCGCGGTCGACCCGCGCGACGGCCGTCGTCTCGCCGTCGGCACGAGCCAGGGCTTCTATGTCAGCGCCGATGCCGGCGAACACTGGGCAGGGCCCTGCTTCAGCAACGCGTTTTCCAGCCAGCGCCAGGATGTCAGCGCGCTGCTCGCGATCGACGACGGCAGTGCCACCCGCCTCGTCGTCGCGGTCGGCAGCCTGCGCAGCGGCTCGTCGCTGCGCTTCGACCTCGGCCAGAACGGCGCCAACGGGGTCTATGCGGCCGCGATGCCGGACGGCTCCTGCCCGACCGCGTGGACGGTGCTGTCGCGCCCCGACAATGGCTGGCCGGCGCGCAGCGCGAACGGCGTTCCCGCATCGGCGAGCGGCAATCCGCTCGGCCGCATCGACCTCGCGGTGGCGCCTTCCGACCATCGCGTCCTCTATGCCCAGGTGATGGCGCTCGGCGTCTGGCGCAGCGCCGATGGCGGCGCGACCTGGGCTCAGGTCGCGAGCCAGCCGGGCAGCTTCGCGACCGGCTGCCGCAGCGCGAGCTTCGACAACGGCATCGGCTTCCAGGACTACAACAACGGCCTGTCGGTCAGCGCGAGCGACCCGAACACGCTGTTCCTGAGCTCGATCGATCTGTGGCGCTCGACCGACGGCGGCAGCCACTTCACCGATCTCACCTGCGCGTACGACCGCCTGCCCGACGGTCGCAACGGCTACGTCCATCCGGACCAGCACGCGCGCGCCGTCGTCGTCGGCAATCCGCAGCGGCTGCTGATCGGCAACGATGGCGGGGTCTTCGTCAGCGACGACGTGCTCGCCGCGGCGCCGCGTTTCCGCGCGATCAACGGTGGCACCAACACCATCGAGTTCTACTCCGGCGACCTCACCGCCGGTTTCAACGATCCGACCGTCGCCCGCCGCGGCATCGCGGCCGGCGCGCAGGACAACGGCACCGACGCTCAGGAGTTCGGTCCCGGCGTGGCGCCCGGCGTGGCGAGCTGGCACGTCGCCTTCGGCGGCGACGGCACCTACGCGAAGATCGAGCCGGTGCGCGGCGAGCGCTGGTACTACGCGTCCCAGGGCGGCTTCATCAAGGCCACCAGCGGCGGTCCCGACGGACAGCCCTATCGCCTGGTCACGCCCGAGGACGCGCTGACCGGCGACAACTGGGCCGGCGACCGCACCGGTTTCCTCACGTCGTTCGACCTCTACAAGCACGGCGACGAAACCACGTGTCCGGCCGCGAGCGGCTGCCAGCGAATGATCGCCGGCACCTACCGCGTCTGGGAGTCGCTCACCGCCGGCCTGCCGAACAGCTCGTGGTTCCCGAACAGCCCGGATCTGACCAAGGCGCTGTCCGCCGACAGCAATCTGTCGATCATCAACAAGGTCGCGTTTTCCTACAGCGATCCCTCGGTCGCGCTGGTCGGCACCAACGACGGCAACGTATGGCTCGGCTTCGGCCTCGGCGTCGGCCCCGGCACGCCGGCAACCTGGGTCCGCGCCAGCGGCGACAACACGGTGCTGCCGAACCGGCCGGTGATGGACGTGGTGAGCGACCCGCGCACGCCGACCGTCGTCTACGCCGCACTGGCCGGCTTCGCGGCGAACACGCCGGCGACGCCCGGGCACCTGTTCCGTCTCGACTGCACTGCCCGCTGTGGGACGGCGACCTGGAGCGACAAGAGCGGCAACCTGCCCGACATCCCCGTCAACGCGCTGGCGGTCAATCCGAACGCGCCGCGGCAGGTCTACGCCGGCACCGACTGGGGGCTCTACTACACCGACGACATCGAGGCCGCGTCACCGCGCTGGATCCGCTTCGACGGCGGCTTGCCGGTCGCGATGGTGTTCGGCCTGGCGATCGATCGCGGCGCGACCACGCTGGCGATATTCACCCGCTCGCGCGGCGCCTACGTCTGGCCGCTGCCGAAGTCCGTGGCCGCGGTCGAGCTCGACCAGCGCGGCCTCACCGGACCCTGGTACGAGCCGTCGACCGCCGGGCAGGGCTTCGAGCTCGAGGTCTATCCCGACAACCTTGGCCCCGGACGCGGCATCCTGTTCGCCGGCTGGTTCACCTATGACGCCACGGTCGCCGGTGGGCGCCGCTGGTATGCGCTGTCGGGCGAGGTGCGACGCGGCGAGAGCACCGCCACGCTCGACATCTACAGTCTCGGCGGCGGCAACTTCGACGCACCTCCGACCCGCGCCGCGGGCACGCCGGTCGGGAGCGCGACGCTCTCGTTCGCGAGCTGCGAGCAGGGGGAACTGCGCTACCGCTTCGACGACGGCAGCAAGCGCCAGGGCGTGATCGCGCTCACCCGGCTCACCCCGAACGTCTCCTGCACGCCGACCGGCGACAGCGGCGTCGCGCCAGCCAGCGTCACCTTCTCCGGCAGCTGGTACCAACCGACGACCAGCGGCCAGGGCCTGCTGTTCGACTTCAGCCCGTCGATCCACTATCTCTTCGCCGCCTGGTACACCTACGCCGCGAACGGCTCCGCGACCGGCGGCCCTGCCAGCCAGCGCTGGTTCACCCTGCAGACCAGCGCGTTCGTCGACGGCAGAACCACGATCAGCGACATCCCGATCTATGAGACCGGAGGCGGGGCCTTCGACCAGCCGATTCCGACGACGACGACGGCGGTCGGCAGTGCGGAGGTGGTATTGCTGTCCTGCCAGACGATGACACTGCGCTATCGCTTCGACAGCGGCGAGTTCGCGGGACGCAGCGGCGCGATCCCGCTGGAACGCGTCGGCCCGACACCGGCGAATTGCCGGATGCCCTGACGCCGGATGCGGGAGCGGCTTACGTCGCTCCTGCATCGCGGCGTGCGCCGCTCCTGCTTAGGGAGAGGAAATGATCGACGGCGCGCTGCAATCTCCGCGGCTCGTACACGAGTCCCCCCAGCGGGATCGCCAGATCGCCGCCGTTGAACGCCCGCTTCACCGAGCGCAACACCTTGCCACGGCCGCCGTGGTAGCGGCTGCCGGCGACGAAGCGCACCTGCATCGTGTCGCCATCGCCGTAGTCGAGGTCGATCGCCTCGATCTCGCTCCACGGGATCGGGCCGATCCCGCGGTCGACGTCCGTGAGTCCACGGGCATCGAGCAGCAGCACCGGACTCTTGCCGACGAACGCGCGCCACGAGGCCGGGATCAGCTCGAAGGCGATCGCCAGCACGCCGATCGCCAGCACGGCGACGGTCGCCCATGCCACCCAGCCGGAGAGAAGGGAGATCGCCATGACGATGCCGTACACGAAGCTCGCGAGGAATGCGACCTGGATCGGCAGCGCGAACAGCGCAGTCCAGCGGCGCCGGAACAGATGCAGCGCGTCCGCGGAGACGGCGCGCGGGTCACGCACCGGCAGGCGTTCGTAGGCCATGGTCGGATCAGGCTCCGCCGAGCTGCAGCCACACCGCGTGCACGGCGGCGCCCCACAGGACCAGCACGAACGCGTAGCCGATGGTGAACACGCGCCGGCGGTGCGGCACGAAGTTGCTGCCGAGGTGGATCGCGCTGTGCACCAGCCGGGTCAGCGCGAAGCCCCAGGCGCAGGCCAGCGCGGTGATACCGACCGCGTCGAGCGCGAACAGTATCGCGACGCAGGCATAGAACTGCACCGGCAGCTCGGACTGGTTGCGCAGGTTGTTGTTGATCTGCTGGACCTTGTCGGGCCAGGCATCGGAATGCAGCGCACGACGCGATTCGTCGACCTGCCCGGCCGCCGCGGCGCGGCCCTTGGCGCGGCCCATCAGCAGGTACAGCACCAGGTTCAGGGCGACCAGGACGAGGACAGGGGGGAGGATCGAAACGCGGTCCATGGGCATTGGCGGTCAGTTCACTGCCGCAATGATGCCTCGAATCGCGCAGCGGAATGACGCCGCGGAGGGATTTCAGAGGTTTCCTAGCGGACTCGTCCCCGACGGATCAGGTAGGGCTCGCAGCTCTTCTGATCTTCCTTCGCCGCCAGCTCGTACAGCATTCGCGCCTCCACCTGGAAGGTGAGGTTCTGCGGGGTCGACGGAGTGTCGTTGCGGCAGTCGGCGTCGACCACGACCTCTCCTGCCGGCACCTCGCCGCGCGCCGTCCCGTCGGGAAACGGTCGGCCGTTGATGCGAAGGATCCGAAGTCGCGGGGGGCTGCTGCAGCGCACTTCATCGGTGACGTTGCGCAGCGCCGTCGAGCTGCACGCCGTGCCGTGTCCTGCCTGCAGCTGGGCGACCTGCTCCGACGGCAGCCGCTCGCCGTCGTACATCGGCAGGCTGGGGCGTGCCGTGCCACCGAGCGCGCCGCCAGCGACGCCGAAAGCGGCGACGAGGCCGATTCCTGCGACGCGGACGGCCCGCCTGCCGGACAGGGAGCGCGGAGTGGCAATCGGTGCGGTCATCGGTACACCCAGGGGGGCGAGGGATTGGGCATCATGCCGCCATGCTCCGGACCACGCCAGCCACGCTCTACGCCGCCTTCGACCGCTTCCCGACCCGCAAGGGCGCGGCGACCCACATCGCGCATTTCGCACCGACGCTGTTCGACCACTGCGGCGGCGGGCTGCTGTACGTGCTCGGCGACGATACGATGCCGCTGCAGCAGGTCGAAGGAAGCGTCGAGATCCTGCGCTATGCGCAGGCCGACGTGAATCTGCTGGAGCGGGCGATCGGCTACGGCGACTATCTCGCGCGCATCCTCGATCGACACGGCGATGGCCTGCGCATCGCGCACTTCCGCGACCCCTGGTCCGGCCTGCCGATCCTCGGCCGGCCGCACCGCTATCGGACGATCTACGAGGTCAACGCGCTGCCGTCGATCGAGCTGCCGGACGCCTATCCGCGACTCTCGCCGGGAACGCTCGACAAGCTCCGCGCCAGCGAGCGCTATTGCCTCGAGCACAGCGACCACATCGTCACGCCCTCGCTCACCACGCGTTCGCTGCTGCTCGACATGGGCGTGCCGGCGGAGCGGATCAGCCACATCCCGAACGGCGCCGAGCCGCATGACGGCGCGTTGCCGCGGCCGCCGGAGGCGCCGGCGTCCTATGCGCTGTATTTCGGTGCACTGCAGGGCTGGCAGGGCGTTGACGACCTGCTGCGCGCGTTCGCCCGGCTGGCCGACCTGCCGGAATTCCAGCTGGTCGTCTGCGGCAGCGCCCGCTCGCGCGACGCCCGGCGCCATCAGCGCTTTGCCGACAAGCTGGGGCTCGGCGAGCGGGTGCGCTGGCTGTGGTCGCTGCCGGCGGCGGAACTGGCGCCGTGGATCGCCCACGCGACGGTCAGCGTCGCCCCGCTGAAGGCCTGCGCGCGCAACGTGGTGCAGGGCTGCGCGCCGCTGAAGATCCTGGAGTCGATGGCGGCGGGCGTCGCCGTGATCGCGTCCGACCTGCCGCCGGTGCGCGAGCTGATCGACGATGGCGTCGATGGCCGGCTGGTCGCGGCGGAACGACCGGCCGAGCTGGCGCGCGCGCTGCGCCTCCTCGTCGCCTATCCCGACGAGGCCGCACGACTCGGAGCGGCGGCACGGGCGAAGGTGCGGGAGCGCTACACCTGGGCGCAGTCGACGGCGTCGTTGCGAGCGGTTTACGATCGCGTCGAACGGGCGCCGCGCGGAGAGCCGGCACTCGCATCGACGGGGTGAGGGGAAGACGATGTTCGAAGCCTTCAAGGCCTACAACGCACTGCCGCCGCACCTGAAGGCGACAGTCGCCAGCAAGAAGATCGCCGGCGAATTCACGCTGGCGCAGCTGCTGGGCGACCTGCAGCAGCTCGCAGCGTTCGACGCGCTGAACGACAAGAACCGCGGCGGGCTGGGCTGCGCGATGGGCGTGATGGTCCTGGCGATCATCGCCGACATCTTCATCTCCGCTGCGGTCCATCCCTTCGGCTTCGCGCTGCTGATCCCGATCATCGGCACGATGATCTGGCTCGGCATCACGATGCGGCGGCTGAACAAGCTCGACCTTTCGAACAACTTCCGCGAAGTCGCGATGCCCTTCCTCGCGGTGCTGAAGCAGGACATCGAGGCGCACCAGCCGATGTCGCTGGAGCTGGAACTGTCCGCGCCGACCGCGGCGCACAAGAAGAAGGGCGTGAGCAAGCCCTACAAGGCGGGCGACTACTACAAGATCGTCGACACCAGCTTCCAGGACGCCTGGTTCCGCGGCGCGGCTCGGCTGGCCGACGGCGCAGTGCTGTCGTTCGCGGTCGCCGACGACATCACCGAGAGCCAGCGCAGCAAGCGCAACTACCGCGGCAAGCACAAGACCAAGACCCGGCACTACCGCACCACGGTGATCGATACCGAACTGGTGCTGCCGACGAAGACTTTCTCGAGCCGGCCGCCGCCGCCGCCGCAGCCCGGGACCAAGACCAAGATGAGCGTCGACCGTGGCGAGAAGCGCGACACGCTCTCGCTGACCAAGAAGGTCAAGGCGCGCTCGCTCGACCCGCTGACCCCGGACATCCTGGTCGGCTGCGTCGCCGAGCTCTATCGCCTCGCCCAACCCGCACCGAGGAGCGCCGCATGACCGGTTGCCAGTGCAAGTCCGGCTTCTTCGCGCTGCGCGACTGCGGCGAGCAGGCCGTCACCCAGTGCCTCACCTGCCAGCGGATGGTCTGCGCGACCCATGCGTCGCTCGAGAGCAACCTCACCCAGTGCATGGACTGCTGGGCGCGCGCCAACCAGGGGGCCAACCGCAACGCCTACGACGACCAGTGGGCCTACGGCTACCGCCACCACTACTACAGTTCGGGCTATGCGCCGCTGTACTACGGCTCGCATCGGCATCACCACTACTACGACGACTACGACACCCGCTCCTTCGACCAGGGCAAGGACGGCGACTACAGTGACGGAGATCCGCGTGCGGGATTCGGGGACTCCTAGTCCGGAAAGCGGCTGTGCCGTTTTCCGGACTCATTGAAGAGCGAATTGCGAAATTGAATCCGATCCGCGGCCTGCTGCTTACGGAGAACTTTCCGCCGGACCGCGGCGGCATGGCGCAGTCGGCTGACCGGATCGTGCGCGGATTGCGTTCCCGGGGCGTCGCGATCGATGTCGCGCACTTCAATCGCCGGCCCGGTGATCTCGCCACCAGCGTGCAGGTCGGTGGGCGGCTGATCTCCTGCCCGGTCGAGGAGGACCACGAGCACGCGATCAACCGGATGTGGCTGGCGCTGAGGCGCGAGTCGTATTCGGCGGTGCTGGGCTTCGGAGGCCTGCTGCCGCTGCTGTCCGCGCCGGTCTATGCCGCCTGGTGGAACGTCCCGCTGGTGACCTTGCTGCGCGGCAACGACTTCGATACCGGAATCGTGTCGCTGCGCCGCGGCTGGCTCACGCGCGAGGCGCTGGCGCGCTCGGCCCGTGTCGTCGCGGTCAGCCGCGACCAGCAACGCAAGGTCGAGGCGCTGTTCCCGCAGACGCCAGTGCGCCATATCGCCAACGGCATCGATGCGGCCGGTTGGCAGCTGCACGACTTCGACCGCCGCCAGGCGGCGGCGTGGCGTGCGGCGACTGTCACGGGTGATCGCCGCGTGATCGGCGTGTTCGGACACATCAAGCGCAAGAAGGGCGGCGATCTGCTGGTCGACGCTCTGGCCGATCCGGTGCTGGCGCGCCGCGTGCACCTGCTGGTCGTCGGCGAGATCGAGAACGCGCTCGCAGACGCCTTGTCGGCCTTGCCGGAACTCGCGCTCACTCGAGTGCCCTTCGTCGATCGCCTGGAGTTGCTGCCCTGGTACGCCGCCTGCGACCTCATCGCGGTGCCTTCACTGTACGACGGCATGCCGAACGTGGTCCTGGAAGCCGGCGCGCTCGGCGTCCCGGTGCTGGCCTCCGACGCCGGCGGGCTCGCCGATCTGCTGGTCGACGGCGTCAATGCGCTGGTCTTCGCCGCGGGCGATCGCCATGGCTGTCACCGGGCGCTGGAGCGGGCGACGACGCTGCCGTGCGCCGACCTCGCTGCGCTCGGGGCTGCGCTGGCGGAGACCGTCGGGCGAGAGCATCGGGCGGAGCGGGAGGCGGGGGATTACGAGGCCTTGCTCCGGGAACTCGACGAGGTCGTGTCGAACCATCGAACGCCGAGCACGTCCGCAGTCGTCGAGCGATCCGGCTGAACCGATGGGCTAGGGAGTCCCCTTGCCGGTGAGATCGTCGGAAGGGGAGGAGAGCAGAACACCGTGACACCGAACAGCAACGACGAAGAGGACGACGACACGCAGCAGTGCAAGACGGGAATGGATCTGTCGTCGCTGCCGGCTCATGCGGGTCCCGTGCTCGTTGCCGTCGGACAATTCCAGCGAGGGCGGGCGGTCACGGCAACGTGTCCGGCATGCGGTCAGCCGATTCAGGTCGACTCGAAGGGAGGTCCCGCGAACGCATGGTTGCACCGCTGTGCGTGTGGTCCGTGCAAGGAACGATTAGGGGTCTCTGGTGCGCTTCGGGTCCTAGCGGGTGTGCCACCGAAAATTGGGCGATGGACGCCTGCGAAAAGCGGGTGTTCACCTATGCTGTGCTGATCTCGCAAAGCGGCAACGGGGTGAGCGACGTCGTGACGGATGTCCTGCCGGCACGCCGCGAGAAGTCCTGATTCGAACTTGATCGAGAAGGAGTCCAAGATGAAGATGCTCCACGTTCTGAGCTCGGCGTTCCTCCTGCTGGTTGCCTCGGTTACCCATGCGGAGTCGCCGCCCCCGGCGGCGAATCCCGCGGTCACCGTCAAGATCGACTCCGCCGACGGCAAGACCCACTGGGCGATCACCCGCGACGGCGACAGTGTCGACATCGACCTCGGCAGCTATCACCTCGTCGGTAAGGCCAAGGGCGAGAAGCGCTACTACCACCGCAAGGACAACGGCAAGGCGGTGGTCGAGGTGAAGTCCGGCGACGGATCGTTCAAGCTGAAGGCGCCGGACGACAAGCTGCTGCGCAAGGTGAAGCTCGACGAGCGCAAGCTGAAGGTCGCCGACAACGAGGAGAACGCCAAACCCTATGTCGTGAAGACCGACGATTCCGCCAAGGCCAAGGTGCTCGACCCGGCGGAGCAGGAGATCGGCGAGGTCAAGTTCGACGACGCCAAAGGCCGCCACAAGCTGAAGGACGCCAAGGGCGCCGAACGCTATACGGTCGACAACGGCAAGCGCGCGTGGTCCTACGGGGTGCTGCTGATGGACGGGATCCCGGAAGACCAGCGGCTGGTCATCGTTGCGGAACTGCTGGCGCGCGGGCGCTAGATTTCCGCGCGCGACGCCGATCGATTCCTTCTCCCCCGCCGCGCGGGGGAGAAGGTTGACGGATTCCACCGCGCAGCGACCGATCGAATGACGACGACGGCAGCGGATACCGGCCGGATGAGGGGGAAGCAGCAGCGCGTCCTCTGCTACGCCCTGGGGGGAGGCGTCGGCCATCTCCAGCGCATCGACCGGTTCCTGAGGCAACGCCTGCCGTCGTATCGCGCAAGCATCCTCACGACCTCGAGGCACGCGGCTGCCATCGGATCGACGTCCCCTCACCTCCATGTCCGTGTCCCCGCGACGCTCGAATCCGATCGCGCCGCGTTGCGCGACTGGCTCGTCGATCGAATCGCCGACGCCGATGCCGATCTGATCCTCGTCGACGTGTTTCCCTGCGGCCTGCTCGGCGAGCTGCTCGACTTTCCGTGGCCCGCAGATGCGCCGCGCTGGCACCTCGCGCGGCTGCTGCGCTGGGCCGCATACTGCGATGACGTGCGCGCGGCCACCGGGGTCGACCTCGCGACCGCGCCCGTCGCGCGCCTCCCCGGTTACGAGAGAAGCTTCGTCCTCGAACCCGTCCACACGCTGCATCAGGACTTCCTCGACAGGATCGCGACCCTGCAGGAACCGCTCGATCTGTTTCCGGAGGGATCCGTGGAGGAGGGGATCCCGTCCCCCTCCACGAATTCCTGGGTGGTGGCGCACAGCGGCCCCGCCGACGAGGTCGCCGAGCTGATCGCCTATGCGCAGGAGGCGCAGCGCCTCGAAGGGGGCGTCGCGCCGATCCGGGTCGCGACGCTCGATCCGCCGGCGACGCTGCCGGAGGGTTGCGAACTGATCGCCGCTCCTTTCCCGGCGACACCGCACTTCGCGGGTGCCGCACGCATCGTGACGGCCGCCGGCTTCAACCTGACCCACGAGACCCGCGCGTTCCGCGACCGCCAGCTGATCCTGCCGCTGCCGCGGCGCTACGACGATCAGTTCGAGCGGGCGAGGCGCGCAAGGACGTCGTAGGAGCGGAGTCGGCCGCGATGCAGGAGCGACGCAAGTCCTGATGGAGGAGCGATGCACGTCGCGATGCAGGAGCAGCGAAAGCTGCGAGTGCGAGGCGCGTGCGGTCGCGGTTCACGCCGCTCCTGCATCAGTGCGGAATGCGGGTGATCTGCACGCTGACGATCTTCCAGGCGCCATCGCGCTTCACGTAGACGTCGATGTAGCGGTAGTCGGACGTGAACGGCTCGCCGTCGTATTTCCCGGTCATGTGGGTGCGGCCGCTGAGCAGCGCCGTGTCGCCGTACAGGCGGATGTCGAAGTCCTCGACCGTGTAAGGATCGATCGTGAGCTTGTCGTCGACGAGGTCCGCGACGAAGTGCTCCTTGTCGAACGTGTTGCCGCGGCCGTCGATCTGGCGGAAGTCGTCCGCCATGTTCGCCGCGATCGCCGCGCGGTCCTTGGCGACGATCACGCGGTCCCAGTGGTCCGACTGGGCGCGCAGCGTGGCGGCGTCGTCCGTCATGGCCGGCGTGCCGGCGCTGGACGCGACGGAAATCGCGAGGGTGCCGAGGGCGAGGGCGGTGCGGATCATCGGTGCGTTGCCGGAGGTGGGAGGACGATCCTAGGCGCGGCGAACGACGCGTTTCCCGTGCCGGAAGCTTGGGGCCGATACCATGCCGGGCGCCTCCACGGCATCGGCAGCGTCGTCGTGGAGGCCGGACCTACAGGAGCTGCATGCACATCGGTGCCGTCGTGCGCAGCACCGCCTCCTGCCGGAAGCGCTCGCGGTACGCGCGGCTGATCTCGTCGATCGCCCTGCGCTTCGGCGCCGAACCGTCGTGCAGTACGTTGAGCACGTAGGAGGACTCGCGCACGATCACCCCGTCGGCGCCGCGCCACTGGCCGCTTGCGGGCCAGACGCTGAGGCCGTCGGGGAAACGGGGTGTCACCACGTCGGCGAGGAAGCGCTGCCAGTCCTCGGCGCCGACCGTGCCGTCCGGCATCGCGGTGCCGAAGTACAGGGTCTCGCTGGTCATCGCCTGCTGGCCGGAGGCGCAGCGCAGGGTCGGCGCCGACGCGCAGGCCGACAGCGCGAGGGCCAGCAGGACCGCCGGAACCCTCGGCGACGGACGAGCGGTGTCGATGCGCATCGCCTCAAGCCGCCGGCTGCACCAGGTTGATCAGGTTTCCGCAGGTGTCCTCGAACACGGCGGTCTGGATCGGGCCGTAGGCCCGCGGCGGTCCCCGGAACACCACGCCGGCGGCGACCAGGCGCGCGTACTCCGCGGCGATGTCGCGGGTGATGAAGGCGGTCGCCGGGATGCCGGCATCGAACAGCGCGCGCCGGAACACCTGCGCCGGCGGGAAGGCCGTCGGCTCCAGCACCAGTTCGACGCCCTCCGCGCCCTCCGGCGAGTTCACGGTGAGCCAGCGGAACTGTCCCATCGGGAGGTCCTTGTCCTTGCGGAAACCGAGCTTGCCGACGTAGAAGGCCAAGGCCTTGTCCTGGTCGTCGACGAGGAGACTGGTGAGGCGGATTTCCATGGGGAGAGCTCTCGCGGAGCTGGGAGATGGGACGCAGGGTACAGGGCCCAGGGCCCCAGGAGGTTGCGGCAAGGTCGAATCGGCCGCACCCAGGAAGCGACATGCCGCGCTTGGGCGCGTCCGGAGCGCTCCGTCCGGTACCGCGACGTCCGCGCCGGGCCCTGGCCCCTGTACTCTGGGTCCATCCCGGACATCGCATCGCAGCCGATCACCCCCATGTCGACGACAACTCGCCGGCGCGGATTCACCATCCGCCTCGGCAGCTTCGAGGTCACCAAGGTCGGCGCGCCGCGCTGGTCGCCGCACGACGCCTATCACCTGATCATGTCGCTGAGCTGGCCGCGCTTCTTCTCCGGCGCGGTGCTGGTGTACGTCTGCGCCAACCTGGTGTTCGCCGGCTTCTACTCGCTCGGCGACCACGCGATCAACAACTCCACCGGCTTCAGCGACAATTTCTTCTTCAGCGTCGAGACGCTGGCCACGGTCGGCTACGGCAACATGAGCCCGGCGACGACCTATGGCCACCTCGTCGCGACGATCGAGATCATCACCGGCATGCTGAGCATGGCCGTGATCACCAGCCTCGTGTTCGCGCGCTTCTCGAAGCCGACCGCGCGTCTCCTGTTCAGCAAGGTCGCGGTGATCGCGAACTACGAGGGCGTTCCGACGCTGATGCTGCGGGTCGCGAACCAGCGCAACAGCTACATCCTCGAGGCGGCGGCCACGGTCGCGCTGATCCGCGATGAGACCACGGTCGACGGCCACCAGCTGACCCGCTTCCACGAATTGAAGCTGGAACGGGCCCGTTCCCCGATCTTCGCGCTGTCCTGGCAGATCATGCACCGCATCGACGAGCACAGCCCCCTGCGCGGCATCGTGCGGGGCGACCTGGAAGCGAGCGACATGCGGATCACGGTGACGGTGTCCGGCACCGACGAGATCTTCGCCGCCAACATCCACTCGCGGCACCAGTACACCCACGAGAACATCCGCTTCGGCCACCGTTTCGTCGACATCTTCGACGAGGGCGAGCATGCGCGGCACAGCTACATGCACCTCGACCGCTTCCACGACACCCGGGAAATGTAGGAGCGGCTTGCGCCGCTACCGGTCGCTGCGAATCTCGCGGACGCCCTTGCCGAGGCGCCGCCGCAGCAACGCTCGCAGGCTGAGGCCGTCGCCATAGCCCACCGCCGCGGCGATCGCCTCGACGCCGGACTTGCTGGTCTTCAGCAGATGGACCGCGCGCTCGACCCGGAGATCCTGCACGTAGGCCAGCGGCGAGCGGCCGAGGACCGCGTCGAGGCGGCGGGCGAGGGTGCGCTTGCTGGTGGCGAGCGCGGCGGCGGCGGTGTCGAGGTCGAAGCCCTCGGAGAGGTGCGCGCGGGCCCAGCGTTCGAAACGCTCGACCAGCGGATCGGCGTGCGCGAGGTGGTGCGGGATCGAGTAGACCTGCTGCGAGCTGCGGCTGTCGACGACGAGATAGCGGGCGACCAGCGACGCCAGTTCGGGGCTCGCATCACGGACGATCGCCAGCGCGAGGTCGAGGTGGGACAGCGCCGCTCCGGCGGTGACGACCGCGCCGGAAGCGACCAGGATGCGGGTCTCGTCGAGTTCGACCGCGGGGTAGCGCTGGCGGAACAGTGGCGCCAGCCACCAGGTGGTGGTGGCGATGCCACCGTCGAGCAGCCCGGACTCGGCCAGGACGAAGGTGCCGATGCAGGCCGCGGCGACCCGGGTGCCGCGCGGCGTCCAGCGCCGGAGCAGCACGCCCGCGTCCGCGACCTGGCGCGCGGCCAGCGCCGGCAGCAGGGTGTCGGGCATCTTGTGGCCGATCGCCGGGATCACCAGCCAGTCGGGTCGTCGCGCCGAAGTCGCCGGGCGCACCGGCACGGTCAGGCCCTGCGCCGTGCGAACCCGCCGGCGCACGCCGATCGTCGCGATCTCGAATCGCAGCGAGGCGATGCCCGCCAGCGGGGCGAGTTCGTTGGCGGTCGCCAGCGTGTCGAGCACGGTCGCGAGGCCGGTGTCGAACACGCCGTCGAGGGCCAGGACGTGGATGCGCATGGCAAGAATGATATCGAAATAGACAATCTTGCCAATACCTCGGAGTCCCGCGCGCGACTAGTCTGGACGCCATCGAAAACGACGGGGAACGCCGATGTACGAACAGACCCTGCTGGCCGGCTGGGGCGACATGGACTTCAACGGCCACATGCGCAACACCGCCTTCCTCGACAAGTCGGGTGACGTCCGGATGCTGTACTTCGGCGCGCAGGGATTCCCGATGGCCGAGTTCATCCGCCTGCGGCTGGGGCCCGTGGTGCTGCGCGACGAGATCGACTACCAGCGCGAATTCCAGCTGCTCGACCCGGTGCGGATCACCCTCACCTTGGCCGGTGCGTCGGAAGACGGCAGTCGCTGGCGCCTGCGCAACGAATTCCATCGACCCGATGGCCGCCTCGCCGCGCGGGTGACCAGCAGCGGCGGCTGGCTCGATCTCACGGAGCGGCGCCTGGTTGCGCCGCCGCCGGCACTGCTCGCCTCGCTCGCGGGCCTCGGACGCAGCGACGACTTCGCGATGCTGCCGGGCAGCGTGCGTCCTGCGCCCTGATCGGCGCGAAACCCGTGAATTCCGACGACACCGCATCATTTCCTGGAGCGAGAACATGAACACCGAACTGACCTGGCTGACCTACGTGACCGTGCTGACCGGCCTGCTGTGGCTGCCCTACATCCTCGACCGCATCCTCGTCCGCGGCCTGCTGCAGGCCGTCGGCTATCCGGCGGATCCGAAGCCGCAGTCGGCATGGGCGCAGCGGCTGATGAAGGCGCATTCGAACGCGGTCGAGAACCTGGCGGTGTTCGCGCCGCTGGTGCTCGTCGCGAACGCGGCGGGCCTGCACGGCGGCGTGATCGCGACCGCTTGCATGGTCTACTTCTGGGCGCGTGTCGTGCACGCCCTGGCCTACGCCTTCGCGATCGCCTGGGTGCGCACGCTGGCGTTCGCGGCCGGAGTGGCGGCGCAGATGACGATCGCGATCCACCTCCTGTAGGGCGCGCCCAGCGCGCCGCCGCGAGGCGCTCCGCCATCGCGATTGAAGCCGTGCCACAACCGTCGAACTGAAGACGCGTTCGAGCCATGGCGGGACATGCCCGCCCTTGCCGGATGTCCGCCCCCTCGGCGATTTCCCGTCCCTGATGGCACGCCGCCATCACCGGAATCATCGCCATGAACCGCCGCCTTCTGCTCGTCGCCATCGTCGCCGCCGCTCTGGCATCGCCTGCCGCGCACGCCGCGCTGGCCTGCGTGTCCACGGGCGCCGAGTTGCAGACGGCGCTCGCGAACGCCCAGCTCAACGACACCGACGACGAGATCCGGATCACGACCGGTGTCCTTCACTACGGCGCGGAGGGCGCACCGTTCTTCCGCTGGCAGTACACCTCCGGGAAGGACGACGCGCTGTACATCAGCGGCGGCTGGAACGTTGCCGACGGCTGCGCGTCGAAAATCAGCAACAACCCGCGCCTGACTCGCGTCGACGGCGATTTCCTGGGCGGGGCCTTCCGCTTCAACATCACGGGGACCGCCGCGCCGATCATCGACCTGTCGAATTTCCAGATCGGCGGCGCCCATGAATCCGCGATGCAGATCATCACCTCCAGCACGTCGGCGCCGAACATCCGGCTGGAGCGCCTGCTGATCGACCAGAGCACCTCCGCCGGCTGCGGGAACACCTGTTCGCCGCTGGATGGTCGCCTCGACGGCGGCACGGTCACGGTGCGCGACATGTGGATCATCAACAGCGACGGCGGCGCGTCCGGTGCGATGCGGTTCCAGGTCGGCAGCAACGCGGACCTTTATCTGGTCAACAACACCGTGGCAGGAAACGTCGGCCTCTTCAGCACCTCTGCCGGCGGCCTGCGCCTGTCCGGCACCGGCTTCATCTCGGCGTCGAACAACGTGTTCGTCGACAACCTGGCCGGCGGCGCTCCGCAGGACGTGCGCTTCGACAATGCCATCGGCGTCCTGCGCAGCAATCACATCGGCGCGATCAGCGGCTCGGCAGGCAGCATCCAAGGCACCACCACCGGCCCGGCGCTGTTCGACGATCCGGTGATCGATCGCCCGTCGGCCCTGTCGCCGCTGCGTAACACCGGTCTCAACGCGCCGGCGGGTGGACTGCCGACGCTGGACTTCTTCGGTAACGTCCGTGTCCAGGGCGCAGCCGTCGATCGTGGGGCGTTCGAGTTCGCCGAACTGTTCAGCAACGGCTTCGAGTAATGCTGACAGGGGCGCGAACCCCAATGCTCGTGTGGGTGGGGCGCGAGCCCCGATGCTCTGCGCGCCGACCCTGCGCTGCTGTCGGGGCTCGCGCCCCTCCCACATCGGGGCTTGCGCCCCTCCCACTTCGCGGCTCGCGCCGTTTCCACGTGGATCGTCCTACACCGTCGCGGGCTTGGTCACGTCGACGCCGTTGCTGGAAGACGTGACGGTCGCGGCTTCCGTCTCTCCAGGAGCCCGCGTGCCGCGCCCGATCACCCGCTCCACCGCCGGGACTCTGCGCAGGAGCGCAGTGACGCCCCAGCTCAGCAGCAGTCCGGCAGCCGTCGCGATCCCCGCCTTGGCCCACCCCGACAGCGCCGCCGGCAGCAGCGCGTACTGCAGCCACGCGACGATCGGGTAGTGCACGAGGTAGATGCCGTAGGCGTTGCCGGACAGGCTCTCCCAGATCGGATTGGGACGGCGACTGCGGCGGACGAAGAACGCGAGCAGCGCGAAGCTGGTCGATGCCGAGGACAGCACGAACAGGAAGCCGCAGGCCAGGCCCAGCGCGGTGATGTCGCCGCCGTTCTGCAGCACCGACAGCAGCACCAGGAACACCGCGATCATGGCGATGAAGGGGATGGGGGCGAGGTTGCCCCACAGCAGCCAGCGGCGGGCGAGCTTGCCTTCCGGATCAAGCAGTCCGCGGCTCAGGCCCTGCGACGCGAGTGCCGCGCCGGCCAGGAAGTACAGCAGGTACAGCGGAACGCGCGCGGTCTGCACGAAGAACGGGCCGAACGCGCTCCAGTGCATCGCATCGACCAGCAAGGTCGCGGGCAGGTAGACCAGTGCGCTGGCGCCGACGAAGCCGACCAGGGCACGCCAGGGGCGGCTGCCGTCGCCGAACAGCAGTCGCGCCAGCGCCGTCGTCCAGCCGGTCACGAGGCGGTCGAGCAGCACAGCGACGCCGGCGAAAGCGAGCAGCACCCACAGGAACCAGGCGGGACCGGCCGGCCAGGCGCCGAGCGCGAGCCACTGGCCCGCGAAGCCCGCGACGGTCGGCGCGCTCGTGCCTTGCACGTAGGTCGCGGAGTAGGCCAGCGGCGCCAGCAGCCCGGCGCCGACCAGGAACGGCAGGCCGAGCCGGAGCAGCCGCTCGCGGAAATAGCCACCGCCGCCGCGGTGCGCGATCCCGCTCGGCACGAACAGGCCGGCGAGCAGGAACATCAAGGCCATGAAGAAGGAATCGTTGAGGGCGACGAGCAGGTCGACGCCCGGTGCTCGCGCAGTGTCGACGATTGGAAACGCGCCCCAGGACATCTCGCCCGGAGTCAGCGCCGTCGGCGGCTTCGGCGCGTAGGGGTGGTAGGCGAGCACCGCGTGATGGGCGACGACGAGGGCGGTGAGAAAGGCGCGCAGGCGATCGATCGGCAGCACGCGGCTGGCGGCCGGATGTTGATCCGGCACGGTGGGGACGCTCATCGGTGACTCCCGGGTCTAGGAGGTGGGGGCGGCGGGGGCGCGACGCGGACGCAGGTTGGCTCGGGTCCGCCAGGCGAACACGGCGGACGGGACTACGGACAGCAGGATCAGCAACAGGAACAAGACCGGAATGGTCGGGTCGGGCAAGGTCTCGGCGAAGTAGCGGACGACTTCGGCGTCGTTGGCGTGCTCGCCGATCGCGAGCCCGCCGCCGGCGAAGCCGTGGGCCAGCGCCATCGCGCCGGCGGCACCGGCCCAGCCGGTGGCGAAGCCGCCGATCGCATTCCAGGCGAACGCGGCGCCGCCGAAGGCCAGCGCTCCGAACGCGATTCCGCCCAGAGCCAGCGGTGCGACAGCCACGGCGCCGACCGCGAACACGCCGATCGCGACGCCGCCAACCGCGATGCCACCGCGCGCGATCCCGCCCATGGCGAACAGCACGCCGTCGGCGCGGTCGCCGACCGCGATCCAGCCGCGCGCCGGCGCGGCGTCCGGCGCAGCGGGGTCGTAGCGCACATGCAGCAGGGGCAGTCCGAGGAAGGTCCAGCGGCTGACGAATTCCGGGCGGATCGCGAGTACGCGGTCCCGCTCCGGGTCGAACAGCTCCGGCACCCGCCGCCGTTCCGCGGCGCGGAGCGTGCGGGATTCGGCGATCGCGCGGCGGATCCGCCAGCTGATCCATGCGCCGAACGCCAGCGGCAGCACGAGGCTCGCGCCGACGTAGAGGTGAGCGATCGGCAGCATCTGCGGCGCCAGGAACAGCACCAGGAAGGCGAGCACCGAGTAGATCACGCTGGCGATGCCGAACTCGCGGTAGTGGGCGATCACCAGGGCGCGCTCGCGGGTCGTGCGGGTGGCGTCGAGTCCGGCGCGCACGCCGAAGTAGCTGCCGGCGAACGCGACCACCGGCCCGATCAGGGCGCTGGCGACGACGCCGAGGCCGGCGCCCTTGGCCAGCGCACCCCCCTTCGATGCGGCGGTCGCCATCGTGGCCGCGGCCGCGGCGGACGGGGCGACCAGCGGCAGCGCCGCCAGCACGCCGGCGGTGAACGCGATGCCGGGTGCGCTGCGGCCGAGCGCGCTCTCGACGAACGCCCGCATCTCGTCTTCCAGCAGCCTGCGGCCGCGCGACAGGCGCTGCTTGACGTTGTCCTCCGACAGGTCCAGCGCGAGCGCCACCGCGGCGACCGACTGCTGCTCGCGGTAGAACAGCACCAGGGGTGCGCGGTAGGTCTCCGGCAGGCGGCCGAGGGCGCGCCACAGCAGCGCCTGCTCCTCGGCACTGATCGCGGCGTCGATCGGGGCGGGGATGTCGGCCGGCGCCTCCGCGATCGCGTCGATCGGCTCGGCGCGGTCGGTCGGCTCGCGGCCATCGGCGCGCAGCGCGTCGATCGAGCGGTGCCGCGCGATCCCGCACAGCCAGGCGCGCAGCCGAGCCGGTTCGCGCAGCGCCGCGAGCTGGCGCCAGGCCTCGATGAAGATCTCCTGGGCCAGGTCCTCGCTGCGCGCGATCGAGCCGGTCGCGCTGTAGGCGATCGAGGCGATCAGCGACTGGTAGCGACCGACGATCGCCCCGAACGCGGAGTGATCACCGGCGAGGCTGCGCTCGACCAGTTCCTGGTCGTAGGCGGACTCGGCGGTGGCGGTCGTGGGAAGCATGGTGAGCATGGTGCCCTAGACGATGACCGCCGGAGAAAGGTGACAAGCGGGAATTCCGCTGCGCGGAATCCCCCGGTGAAACGCGCGTTCGGTCGGGCGGGCACTGCCCGCCGTCGCCGCAACGATCAGCGATTGCGGGTAGCCGTGGCGCCTCGCTGCGGCGCGCAGGGCGCGCCCGACGACGACGATCGGCACATGCGGTTCGCGCCGTGGCAGCGTGCAATCCGCGCATGATCGGCGCCGCTGCGACCTCGTGGAACGTCAACCTGACCGCCGTCGAGCGGGTCCTCGCCCGCACGCCGCTGCTGGCTTTCGGCGAGTTTCGCTGTCCGGTCGGCCATCCGCAGTTCGCCGGCGGCGGGCCGCAGTCCTGTGCCTACGTGGTGTTTCCGCGGCATCCGGTGCGGATCCGGCCGCGGCGCGGGCGCGCCACCCTGTGCAGCAGCGCACTGGCCTCGTACTACAACGTCGGTGACGTCTACGACCGGGCCGCGGTGAGTCCGGACGGCGACCATTGCGACTGGATCGCGCTGGCGCCGGAACTCGTTGCGCGCCTCCAGTCGGACGGCGGGATCGCGGCCAGCGGCGACTTCGACGGCTGCTTCGCGCCGGTGGCGGCGGGCCACTACGCGGAGCAGCGCCGGTTGTTCGAGGGGCTGCGCCGGGACGGCGCGGCGGGGGTCGACGCGCTCGCGCTGGAGGAGCGCGCCGTGGGGCTGATCGCCGGCCTGCTCGATTCCGCGCACCGCGGCTGGCAGGCACCGACGTCCGGCGACCGTTCCGCCATTGCCGCTGCGCGGCAGGCGCGACTCGCTGCCGCGGCCGTCGAACGCCTGTCCGCCCGCTTCGACGCCGACGACAGCCTCGCCGACATCGCCCACGACCTTGGCTGCTCCGAGGCCCACCTCGCCCGCGTGTTCCGCCGCCACACCGGCAGCAGCCTGCACGCCTGGCGCGACGCACTGCGCCTGCGCGAAGCCAGCCATCGCCTGCCGGGCGCGCGTGGCGCCGTCAGCGCACTGGCGCTCGACCTCGGCTACTCCAGCCACAGCCACTTCGGCGCCGCCTTCCGACGGGAGTTCGGCGCGAGCCCGCGCGACTGGACGTAGGGCGCGCACGGCGCGCCATCGCCCCGCCGTGTCATCGTGCCCATCCGACCGCAGCGCCATGCACTGGCGGCCGGCGATCGCCCCTCGATCCGGATTTCGATAGTGGCGTCCGGTTGCTTCGCCTAGCCTCGCGGAGAACTCCAGGAGCATCGCGATGATCCTGCTGCACCGATTCCGCCACCCCGCTCTCGCCATCGCCTTCTTCTGCGCCGTGGGGCCTGTCGCCGCCGCGCCGCTCGGCCTGCCGGAGGCTGCGGCGAAGCTGCAGGCCGGTGACGCCGCCGGCGCCCGCGCGATCCTCGACGACGTCGTCGCGCACGACGAGACCAATCCGCGCGCCTGGCGGATGCTCGGCACTGCCTGCGTGAACCTGAAGGACGGCGACGGTGCGGAGCGCGCATTCCGCCGGGTGCTGGAACTCGAGCCGGAATCACCGCAGGCGTTCTACGGGATCGGCGACGCCTACGCCCTGCGCGGCGACGCCGAGCATGCCTTCCAGTGGTTCGATCGTGCGAAGGCGACGCGCCGCATCGACCTCACGCTGCTCGACAACGACCCCGCCGTCACCGCGCTCCGCGGGGACCCGCGCTATGCCGCGCTGCTGCCTGCTCCGGCCGATTTCGCCGAGCCCTTCGTCGAGAAGGTCCGCATCGTCCGCGAATGGCATGGCGAAGCCGCCGGCGACCAGTTCGGCTGGATCGCGCGCAAGGTCGGCGACATCGACGGCGACGGCGCCGCCGATTTCGTCACTTCCGCGCCGACCCGCGCCGCCGCCGGCGCCAGCGCCGGTCGCGTGTATCTGTATTCGAGCCGGAGCGGGCGGCTGCTGTGGCAGGTGGACGGCGCTCCCGGCGACCAGCTCGGCACCGGCGTCGAGGGCGCCGGCGACGTCGACGCCGACGGTGTGCCCGACGTCATCGCCGGTGCACCCGGTGGCGGCTACGCGCGGGTCTACTCCGGCAAGGACGGTCACGTCCTCCACGATTTCCGCGCGGAAGCAAAGGGGGATCAGTTCGGCCAGCACACCAGCGGCGTCGGCGACGTCGATGGCGACGGCCATGCCGACCTGATCGTCGGTGCGCCGGGCAACAACGCGGCCGGCAAGGGGGCGGGCCGTGCGTACCTGTATTCCGGCAAGACCGGGCGCTTGCTGCGGACCTACAGCGGCGAGCGCGCCGGCGACGCCTTCGGCAGCACCGTCGGCGGCGCGATCGAGGGGACACGGCGCTTCGTGCTGGTCGGCGCGCCGGCGGCGGGGCCGCGCAAGACCGGCCGCGTCTTCGTGCACGCCGGACTCGCGGCCAAGCCGAAGTTCGTGATCGAGTCCGATGAGTCGGGTCGCGCACTCGGGATGATGTTCACGGCGGTGATCGGCGATGCCGACGGCGACGCCGTGCCCGACATCTACGCCTCGGACTGGTCGAACGCCGCCAAGGGCCCCTCGACCGGTCGTGTCTACCTGCACTCGGGGGCCGACGGCCATCGCCTGCTGACGCTGACCGGCGACGGGCCCGGCGAAGGATTCGGCACCACGCTGGCGGTCGCCGGCGACGTCGATCACGACGGCCGCGCCGATCTGATCGTGGGCTCCTGGCAGTTCCCCGGTGCGGCCCTGTCGGGCGGCCGCGCGATCCTCTATTCCGGCAAGGACGGACACCCGCTCGCGGCCTACACCTGCAAGACCCCGGGCGACACCTTCGGCTTCGACGCGGTCGGACTCGGCGATGTCGACGGCGACGGCGAGGACGATCTGCTGATCACCTCGGGCTGGAGCAGCGTCAGCGGCTTCCACTCCGGCCGTGTCTTTCTGATCGGCAGCGGAGTGCGTCGGGCGACTGCTCGGAGTCCATGATGCGCCGCTTCGTAGGGCGGGCACGGCCCGCCATTGCGAAACGTCGTTGCGATGGCACGCAGAGCGCGCCCTACCCGGCGGCGCCGACCGGGACGAATCCGGCCGCGCGAATCGACGCCAGCGGCAGGAACAGCGGTCCCGGCAGCTCCGACCACCGGCGCCCGCGCCCCTCGCTGCGCTTCTCCGGCTCCCGTCGCTGCGGCTCGCCGTCGGAACCGCGGGCCACCACGAACAACGTCACGTAGTGCCGACCCTCGATGAGATCGCTCGAATAGGGGCCGCGACTGAGATCCTCGACGGAGAGCCCGGTCTCCTCGAGGACCTCGCGGCGGGCACAATCCTCGACACTCTCGCCGGGCTCGAGATGGCCTCCGGGCAGCGCCCAGGTACCGGCGCCGAGGGAACCCTGGCGCCGCCCCAGAAGGACGAGGCCGCCGCGGACCACGATGACGCCGACGCCGACGCGGGGTGCTGAGAGATTCATCGCCGGACCTGGCGGAACGAGGTCTCGGACCTTAGCGGACCCGAGCGAAGGTGCGAAGACGCGAGGGAAATCGTCGGACGGAACCCGGCCCGCCGTCGGGGCGCGGAGAGAGCGTTTGCCCGGATGTGCGGGCGAGGCGGGTCCCAGGCGACTCCGACGGGTGAGGATGGCGAGGCTTCCGGGGCGGCCCCTATTCGAAGCCGTCCTTGAACACCGCATCGGCGATCGTGTTGCTGCAGTCGGCGGTGATCGCCTTCAGCTGATAGCGCTGCGACGGCTCGTCGGCGAGCTTCGCGCTCGCCGTGATCTGGAAGCGGCCGTCGGACGAGGTGGGCGGTGTCGGCGCGATCCGCGCGTCGACCGCGAAGCGCGGCGTCGACGGCGCCGGGTCGTCGCGCTCGGACGGCGCGGCGAGCGCGCCGCCGGAGGCGAGGACGAGCATGGCGAGCGCGAGTCCGCGTCGCGCGGTGGCAGTGACGGTCGAGAAGCTCATGATCCGTGCTCCGCTCAGCGACTGGTCGCGACGGCCTTCGCGGCGCCGCCTTCCAGCAGCGCGGCCAGGCGCTCCTGCTGATGGCGCAGCTGTTCGATCTCGGCACGCAGATCGGCGACCTGCTGATCGCTGGCCGCGCGCTGCGCCTGCAGCACCGCGACTTCGCGTGCGGCGCTCACGGCCTGCCGCTCGGCCGCTTCGGCGCGAGCCAGCGCGGGCTCGGCCAGGCCGCCGAGGGTGACGAAGGTGCGCACGCGGTGGACGCCGTCCCCGTCGTGGCTCGACCACGCGCGGCCGATCACGCGGCGGGCACTGGCCGCGTCGAGCGCGGACGGAGCGATGGCGCGGGCACGCCCGTCGTCGCGACCGCTCGGGATCAGCAGGTCGCCGGCGTCGACCGGGCCCTCGACCGTCACCTCGACCTGTCCGACGAACGCGACGATCCGGTGCGAGGCTTCTCGATTCTCGCCGGGGCTGTTGCCGGCGACCGCGGCGCCGGTGGAGATCACGCCGATCGCGTCGGCGTCCTCCGTGGAGCGCGCGATGTGGCCGTCGCGGATGCCGACGACGTCGCCGGGCGCGAGGTCCTCGTGGCGATCGGCAAGCGGAAGGTATTCGCCGTAGTCGGCGCCGGTGGTGTTCAGCTGGACGCCGCCGGCACCGTTGCCCTCGATCGCGCCGATGCCGGCACCGCTGCCCTTCTGGAAGGTCAGGAAGTTGTTGCCGGTGCCGGCGGTGGACGCGCCCAGCCGCACGGTGAGGCCGTTGCTGGTCGCGGCGGTCAGCTGGTTGTAGACGTAGGCCGCGGTGGTGTTGGTCGCGTTGATCACGTCGAGGCTGGTCGTCGGCTGGTTGGTGTTGATGCCGACGCCGCCCTTGGCGCGAACGAGGAACTGGTTGGGGCCGGTGCTGACGAGCGCCTGGAACGACGACTGGTCGGCCCAGACGAAGGTGCCCTCATCGCCGTTGTTGTCGCCGCTCCAGTAGGCCGGGTCGACCCCCGCCGTGTTCTGCGCGGCGCGCACGATCGCGGCCTCGCCGGCCGCGAAACTGACGACGCCACCCGCGATGTTGGCCACGCCGCCGGGGATGGTGGCCGCGTTGCCGGTGACGACGTTGCCGTTGCCGCCGCCGATCACCGAGACGTAGGCGGCGCCGACGTTGTTCTCGCCGCCGCCGATCGCGACCGAGCCGCCGCTGGCGGTATTGCCGCCGCCGCCGGCGATCGTCGACACCAGGCCGCTGGCGACGTTGAGATAGCCGCCGCCGACGAAACTCGAATTCGCGGCGGTGTTGCCGGATCCGCCGGCGACGGTGGCACTGCCGCCATTGGCCTTGTTGTTGGCGCCGCCGCCGACGGTCGCGTAGGTGGTGAGGTTCGGCGCCTGCAGCGGATCGCCGGCGATGTTGCCGGCACCGCCGCTCACCGTGCTGCCCGTGCTGGCGACCTGGTTCGGCAGCGATGTCGCGCCGGAGAAGCCGCCGCCGGCGATGGTGGCGAAGTTCGCGCCCGCGGCGATGGAGTTGCTGGCGGCGCCGGCGAGCACGTTGATGCCGATCTGCGGCTGGCCGAGGACCGGGATCAGCCGCAGCGAGCGCTGGTTGTTGGTGCGGATCTCGAAGGCCTGGGAATCGGTGGTGCCGAGGAAGTTGAGGGCGGAATCGGAGCCGGCATCACCCAGCGTCGACCAGCACACGCCGACCGTGGTCGGTGCCAGCGCGAGCTTCGCGCGGCCGTCGATCGCGACGAAGGCCTCGCCGCTGCCGCTGGCGCGCACGGCCACGGCGACGTAGGCATCGCCAGCCAGCCCTTTCGTCGCCAGGTCCGTATCGACCTTGAACACGCCGTTCTTCACCGCAACCGCGGGCAGGGTGATCGGCGTGCCGACCGGATCGGCGCCGGATCGGCTTGCGTACACCTGCAGTTGCAGGTCGAAGGCGCCGTTGGCCGGCTGGCCGCGGTCGCTCAAGGCGCCCTGGTAGACGAACGGCGCGGCCTGTGCGGCGGGGCCGAGGACGAGGGCGGCGAGCAGGGCGAGGGTCAGGCGGCGGGTCTTCGGAAGGATCACGGCGGTCTCCGGGGCAGGGGTGGACAGCCGACAGGGACGGGAAATGCTTCCGCGACCGGACATGGCGCGGCGGCAAGGAAGGTGCGGTGCGGGTTCACCGGGGGCGGTCGCCGGCCGCAAGACGGGCCGATGGTCTCGTCGCGCGCCGACGGCGGAATGCGGATTCCGCACGGCCAAAGCCGGGCGCTACGCTTCCGCTCATGGACCCGCTACGTTGGCAACGCCTGCGCCCGCTGCTCGATCGCGCACTCGATCTCGAAGGCAGCGCGCGCGCCGACTTTCTTGACAGCCTCCGGCGCGAGCAGCCCGAGCTGCACGAGGAGCTCGTGCGCCTGGTTTCCCACCAGGAAGCGTCGCAGGGCGGCATCGGCCGCGGCGCGATGGCGATCGCCGCGGACGGCCTGGTCGCGGCCGACGGCACCGACGGCGGGGCCACCACGGACTGGGATCGCCGGCAGATCGGGCGTCGGGTCGGCGCATTCCGGCTCGAGTCGCTGCTCGGTGCCGGCGGCATGGGGACGGTCTATCTCGGTGTCCGGGTCGAAGGCGGGTTCGAGCAGCGGGTCGCGATCAAGCTGCTGTTGTCGGCGCATCCGGGCCTGCGCGAGCGCTTCCGCAACGAGCAGGAGATCCTCGCAGCGCTGAAGCATCCGAACATCGCGCAGCTGATCGACGGCGGCGAGACCGACGACGGACTGCCCTACCTCGCGATGGAGTACGTCGACGGCGTGTCGCTGACCGCGTTCTGCCGCGACCGGCGATTGACGCTGGCGGAGCGCCTCTCGATGGCGATCAAGGTCGCCGCGGCGCTGGCGCACGCGCACCGCAACCTCGTCATCCACCGCGACATCAAGCCGTCGAACATCCTGGTCGATCGCGTCGAGGGCCGTCCCAAGCTGCTCGACTTCGGCATCGCGAAGCTGATCGGCGACGGCAGTGGCAAGCGGCTGACGCTGAACCGGATAGGCCCGATGACGCCGTCCTACGCCGCACCGGAACAGTTCCGCGGCGCCGCCGTCACCGTCGCCACCGACGTCTACCAGTTCGGCGTGCTGCTGTACCAGCTGATCAGCGGGCGCCTGCCGTTCGACAGCGACACCGAGGATCCGATGGCGCTGGCGCGCGCCGTGCTGGAGGACGAGCCGTCGACCCTGTCGCGTGCGCTGGCCGAGGCGAACCGCGCGGCGGCCGCCCGCGAGCGCGCCGGCGGCGGCGTGCGGTCGGCCGAACTGAGTCGCGATCTCGACGCGATCGTGCGCCACTGCCTCGCGAAGGAGCCGGCGGAGCGCTACGGCTCGATGGACGCGCTGATCGCCGACCTCGAGGCCTTTCTCGACGGGCGTGCGGTCGCCGCTCGCCACGGGGGGCGTGCGTACCAGATGGCGCGCTTCGTGCAGCGCCACCGGCTGGTGGTCGGGGTCTCGGCGGTCGCGGTGGTGGCCCTGCTCGGCGTCACCGCCTACGCGACCGCGCAGGCCCGCCAGGCACGGGCCGACGCGGAACGGCTTCGGGTATCGGTGCAGCTGATGAACAGCGTGTTCAATGCCGCCGACCTGTCTTCCGGGCAGGGCGGCAAGCGCTCGCTGGAGGACCTTCTCGACGCAGCGGCAAAAGACCTCGGCGTCCATCTCGACCAGCACCCCGAGCTGCGCGGGCCGACCTCCCTGCAGATCGCCAATGCCTACGCCGGCATGGCTCTGCCGGCCCGCGCGCTGCCCTTGTACCGGCAGGCGATCGACGACCTGCGGGCGCAGGCGACCGATTCCTCCCAGCTCGCCCAGGCCCTGGAACGCGGTGCCTTCGCCGCCCTCAACAACGGCGAATTCGCGCAGGCCAAGACCTGGAGTAGCGAAGCGCTGCAGCTGGCCCGCGGTGCCGACGAGGCCAGCGCGATCGTCCGCGACGGCCTCTACCACACCCGCTGGACGCTGCTGCGCTCCGGCGGCGAATCCAGCGCCTGCCTGGCGATCGCCGAGGACGCGATCCGCAACGCCGAGGCGCAGCGTGGCCGTGTGCACGACGAACTGCTGCATCGCGCCCTCGCCCGGCGCGGTGCCAGCGAGACCGATCTCGGGCGCTATGCCGATGCCGAGCGCGACCTGCGCCGCTCGGTGGCGCTCGCCAATGCGCTCTACGGACCGGACCACGCCCGCACGCTCAAGGTCACGATGACGCTGGGCTGGCACCTCACCTCCGCCGGCAAGCCGGAACAGGGGCTCGCCGTGCTCGAGCCGGTGGGCGAGAAGATCCGCGAGGTGCTGGGTGAACGCAGCCAGGAATGGGGCGTCAACCTGTGGGATCGCGCCAACGCCTACGCCGCCCTGGACGGCCAGTGGGAGCGCGCGCTGCAGGCCTACAAGGATGCCGCCGAGGTCTACCGGGTCTCGTCCGGCGGCAATTCCGGCGGTGTCGGCGGCGCGCTGTCCAATGTCGCCGGCCTGCTGAAGAGCCACGGCCGCTGCGCCGAGGCGATTCCGGTGTACCTCGAAGTGCAGCGGGTCTGGGAGCCGATCCTCGAACGCAACGCCCCCAACTACAACACGCTGTACACCTCGACGGCGGAGTGTGCCCTCGCGCTCGGCGACCTCGACATGGCGCGCGCGCAGATCGCCAAGGCCGAGGCCTTGTTCGCCCAGGGCGACTGGCCGCCGGATTCGCGCGCGGCACTGCTGGCCGCCCGGGCCCATCTGGCACTCGCGGAGGGCGAACCGACCCGCGCCGCGGAGCACCTCGCGGAGGCCGTGTCGATGCTCGGCGACGTGACCGAATTCGCCGAGCTGCGGTCGCGCTGGACCACGGAGCGGGAGCAGCTCGTGCGGCGGGCGCGGAGGCGCTAGGAAGAAAGCCGATCGAGTTCCGATTCGCCGCCTCGCCGACCGCCCGCCGCCGCGGCGCCTGCCGCAGGCGCTGCTCCGCCCGATGTCCGCGCGCGCCTCTGAATCTCGTCCCTGGACTCACCCGCGCTAGTCTCCGAAGGCATGGATCCCGCCCGCTGGAAATTCCTCCGCCCGCTGCTCGACCAGGCGCTCGATCTGGAGGCGACGGCGCGCGAGCACTTCCTCGCCGAGTTGGCCGGGCGCGATCCGGCGCTCGGCGCCGAGGTCGCGCGACTCGTCGCGCACAGTGCGGGCGACGGTGGCGATCTGGATCGCGGCGCGGCGGCGATCGCGGCCGGCCTGCTGACCGGTGGCGCCACCACCGGCCGCGACTGGGACCGCGAGCAGCTCGGTCGGCGCGTCGCCGCCTTCCAGCTCGACCAGCTGCTCGGTGCCGGCGGCATGGGCACGGTGTTCCGCGCGCACCGGGTCGATGGCGGCTTCGAGCAGGTCGTCGCGATCAAGCTGGTGCTGTCCGCGCATCCGGGATTGCGCGAGCGCTTCCGCAAGGAGCAGGAGATCCTGGCGGCGCTGAACCATCCGAACATCGCGCAGCTGATCGATGGCGGCGAGACCGAGCAGGGTCTGCCCTTCCTCGCGATGGAATTCGTCGACGGCGTGCCGATCACCGATTATTGCCGCGAGCACCATCCCGACCTCGTGCCGCGCCTGCGCCTGCTGGTCAAGGTCGCGGCAGCACTGGCGCATGCGCACCGGAACCTGGTCATCCATCGCGACATCAAGCCCAACAATATCCTGGTGACGCATTCCGACGGTCGCCCGAAGCTGCTCGACTTCGGCATCGCCAAGCTGATCGGCGAGGACCGCTTCCAGGAGCTGACCGCGCAGCATGTCGGACCGATGACGCCGGCCTATGCGGCGCCCGAGCAGTTCCTAGGCCGGCCGATCACCGTCGCCACCGACATCTACCAGTTCGGCGTGCTGATGTTCCGGCTGATCACCGGGCGCCTGCCGTACGAGGCCGAGTCGGACGACCCGATGGCCTGGGGTCGCGCGGTGCTGGAAGACGATCCGATCACTCTCGGCCGCGCACTCGCCGGCGTGCCCGGGGCGCGTCGCCGCGGCGCGATCCGCACCGTGAACGGCGAGGTGCATCGCGATCTCGACGCGATCGTGCGGATGGCGCTGGCGAAGGAACCGAACCGCCGCTACAGCTCGATGGACGCGCTGATCGCCGACCTCGAGGCCTTCCTCGACGGCCGGCCGGTGCTGGCCCGCCACGGCGGGGCCTGGTATCCGGTGTCGCGCTTCCTGGCGCGTCATCGGGTGGCAGTGGTGGCGGCAGCGGTATTGGTGGCGGGGATGATCGGGCTGACCGGCTATGCGGTGCTGCAGGCGCGCCATGCGCAGGCCGAGGCGGCGCGTGCGCATGCCGAGGCCGAACGGGCGAAACTCGCCGTCGACTTCATGAGCGACGTGCTGAAGGCGGCCGATCCGAGCAGCGGCCGTGCCGGCCAGCGCAGTGCAACCGACCTGCTCGACATCGCCGCGAAGGACATCGAGCCACGCCTCGCCGCGCATCCCGAGCTGCGCGGCCCGACGATGCTGCTGATCGCCAATTCCTACAGCAACATGGGCCTGCCGAACCGCGCGTTTCCGATGTTCCGTCAGGCCATCGCCGACCTGCGCGGCTCCGAAGTCGAGCCGAAGGCGCTGGCGCGCGCGCTGGAGCGCGGCGCCTACGCGGCGCAGCGCAACGGCGACCTCGCGACCGCGCAGGAATGGCTGCGCCAGTGCGAGGCGCTGCTCGGCGACGACGAGGACAGTCGCCGCATCCGCGATGGCATCCTCTCGACGCGCTTCGTGATCGCCCGCGACGCCAAGGACGCCGCCGCCGCGCTGGCCGCCGCGACCGCCGCGGTGGAAAACGCCCGGTCGCTGGGCGGCGAGGCCGGGCTCGACCTGCGCGGCCTGACCTTGGCGCGCCGGGGAGTCGGCTACTCCGACGCGGGTCGCTACGAGGAAGCCGAGGTCGACCTCACGGAGGCCTACCAGATCGCGGTGCACTTGCGCGGCGAGGAATCGGCCCGGGCGCAGAACGCGCGCCAGGCGCTGGCCTGGCATTACGTCAAGCGTGGCGATCCGAAGCGGGGACTGGCGGAACTGGAACCGCTCGGCGAACGCATCCGCGCGCAATACGGCGAGCGCAGCCAGGAGTGGGGCAACAACCTGTTCAACCGAGCGAACGCCTATCGCCAGCTCGACGGCCAGTGGCAGCGCGCGGTCGACGCCTATCGCGCGGCGGCGCAGGCCTATCGCGACTCGGCCTCGGCCAATGCCGGCCAGATCGCCTGGGCGCTGATGAACGCCGCGGCGCTGCTCGCCGAGCACGATCGCCACGGCGAGGCGGTCGCGCTGTTCAACGACGTGGAGCGCGCCTGGCAGGGATCGATCGCCGAGGATGCGCCGATCCGCGCCGAGGTCTACGTGGTCGCCGCGCGCAGCGAGCAGGCGATCGGAGACTATTCGGCCGCCGAGATCCACCTCGATCGCGCGCTCGCCTACTACCGCACGCGCCAGCCGGACTCGCGTGTCCTGGCCGAGACCCTGCGCGCCGCCGCGCAACTCGCCCACGCGCGAGGCGACACGACGCGCGCCGAGACGCTGTGGCAGCAGGCGATCGACACGTTGCGGCGGGCGGACGCTGGGGATGCCGCGACCATCGCGGTCTGGAAGAAGGAAGCAGGGAGGTAGGGCGCGCCCTGCGCGCCATTGCCGAGACGCCTCGCGATGGCGGGCATGGCCCGACCTGCACCTGCTTGAGCCACGCGCCACCGCCGAGCACAATCCCTCATCACCCCGCCGAGCCCCGCGAATGACAGGTCGTCCCGAAGTCACCACCCTGCTGGGCGCAGTCGCGGCCGGCGATGTCGCTGCCAAGGACAAGCTGTACACGATGGTGTACGGCGAACTGCGCAAGATCGCGCGCGGCGCCATCCGGCGCAGCGCCAACGGCGTCACGATCAATCCGACGACGCTGGTGCACGAGGTGTATCTCAAGCTCGCGCACGACGTCGGCCGCGAGCTCGAGGGCAGCCATCACTTCTACAGCTTCGCCGCGCGTGCGATGCGCCAGGTGCTGATCGACATGGTGCGCCAGCGCGCCGCGATCAAGCACGGCGGCGGCCAGTTCCGCACCGAGCTCACCGAGCGCCTCGGCGACGGTTCCGTCGCGCTGGACCAGCTGCTGTCGATCGATGCGGGACTGGAAAAGCTCGCCGCGGCCGATCCCGATCTCGCCGAACTGGTCGAGTGGCACTTCTTCGGGGGATTGTCGTTCGTCGAGATCGCCGGCATCCGCAAGGTCACCGAGCGCACCGTGCGAAGGCACTGGGACATGGCGCGGGCGTTCCTGGCAGACGTGATGCCGCAGCCCTCGTGATGGTCTCCTCGCTCGAGGTGCTCCGGCTCCGACCGGGAAAGGGCCCAGGGGGTTTGCGGAGACCTGGAGCGCGGTTCACCGTGCAAGCACCGATGGCGGCGTCGCCGATCGTGGATCGATCGATTGACATCGTCGAAGTCACGACGCGGAGTCGCCCGCGATGAGGCGCCGCTCCGACCCTCCTCGCGGCAGGAACGTCGCGCCCGGTGTCTCGGATTCGACGAAGGACTGGAGACGGGGTGGCGGCAAGCCCGTCGGCTCGGTGCGCCTGATCGCCGGCCGCCTCCGCGGCTCGAAGCTCGCGGTGCCTGATCGTCCGGGCCTCCGGCCCACGCCGGACCGCGTCCGGGTGACGCTGTTCGACTGGCTGGCCTTCGTTCTGCCGGGCAAGCGCGCGCTCGACCTGTTCGCCGGCAGCGGGGCGCTGGGGATCGAGGCGTGGTCGCGCGAGGCGGCGGCGGTGACGCTGGTCGAGGCCGACCCCGAGCTCGCGGCCGCGCTGCGTGCGAACGTCGCGCGCCTGTCCGCGACCGGTACCGAGGTCGTGGCCTCGACCGCCGAGCGCTTTCTTGCCGCGACACCGGCGGCGCCGTACGACGTGGTGTTCGTCGATCCGCCGTTCGCGGCGGGGCTGTGGACGGCGACGCTGGCCCGACTGGTCGACGGCGGCTGGCTGGCGGACGGGGCGCTGGTGTACGTGGAGTCGCCGCCGGGGGCGGAGATCGTGATTCCCGAGGGGTGGAAGATTCATCGGGAAGGGAAGGCCGGCGAGGTGCGATTCGCGCTATGGAGGGCGTAGGGCGCGCACTGCGCGCCATCGCCGTGCGCATCGAGCTGGCCACCGACGCCGAAACGACTCGCAATGGCGCGCATGGCGCGCCCTGCGCTCTCCGAGGCTTTTCGTACTCGAGCGCTCGTCCGAAGCGCCCGGCGATGGCGCGCAATGCGCGCCCTACAACTGCGCTAAGCTTCGCCGGATTTTCACCCGGCCCCGGCGTCCCATGAGCAACGTGTCACCGCAGCGTGCCCGTGTCGCGGTCTATCCCGGCACCTTCGATCCGATCACCAACGGGCACATCGACCTCGTCGCGCGCGCCGCACCGCTGTTCGACCGGGTGATCGTCGGCGTGGCCGAGAGCCCGTCGAAAGGGCCGGCGATGGGGCTGCAGTGGCGCATCGACCTGGCGCGCGAGGCGCTCGTCGACTACAAGAACGTCGAGATCCGCGGTTTCCATTCACTGCTCGCCGACTTCATCCGGGAGACCGGCGCCGGCGTGATCCTGCGCGGCCTGCGCGCGGTGTCCGACTTCGAGTACGAGTTCCAGCTCGCGAGCATGAACCGGCACCTGATCCCGGATGCCGAGACGCTGTTCCTGACCCCGGCCGAGCAGTACAGCTTCATCTCCTCGTCGCTGGTGCGCGAGATCGCGCGCCTCGGCGGCGACGTCTCCGGTTTCGTCCATCCGGCCGTCCGCCGCGCGCTCGTCGAGCACTACGGCCGCAAGTCCTGATCGCTGTCCCGTCCAACCATACGCAAACCAGAGGTATCGCCATGTCGTCCTTCCGTTTCCTCGCCGTCGCCTTCGCCGCGATGCTCTCCCTGTCCGCCTGCCAGCAGAAGCCGGCCGCCCCCACGGAAGCCGCCAAGCCGGTGGTGAAGCTCGAGGACCTGCGCGCCCCCACCGACAACAACACCGACGGCTGGAAGAAGTACATCGAGGACGTGATGACCGCCGGCAACGTGGTCGACCAGCGCTATCGCCGCCCCTACGTCTACTTCGTGCCGGTGGGCGACGACGACGAGGCCAAGCGCGGCTACCAGGCCCAGCTCGAGGCGGCGCAGAATGCGATCGGTCGCGGCGTCCAGGCCGGCTCGCTGCTGTGCTTCGCCGGCCCGAACCCGACCCACACCGGCGATCTCATGGCCGACGCGTTCAAGTTCGCCGGTCCGAAGTCGCTGAAGGGCGTCCGCGTCGTCTACATCGGCGACACCGCCAACTCCGACCGGATCAAGGCGATCGCCGCGCCGTCCGACGCGGAGTTCATGTTCATCGAGATGAAGCAGTAAGGGAATTTGCTGCGCAAATTCCCTCAGCAAAGAGCGAGAGCTTTTCCCTCTCCCCCGCCTGCGGGGCTGAGGCGGGAATTGTAGGAGTGCCATGAATGGCACTCCTACCCGCCGAAGGCCAACGCGAGTAGCGTTGGCGGGAATGAGGGCAGGGTGAGGGGGCAGCACGAAAACGCCATGGCCCTATTCATCACCGACCAATGCATCAACTGCGACGTCTGCGAGCCCGAGTGCCCGAACAAGGCGATCTCGCAGGGGGAGCAGATCTACGTCATCGCGCACGACAAGTGCACCGAATGCGTCGGCCACTTCGAGCAGCCGCAGTGCATCGAGGTCTGTCCGGTCGAGTGCATCCTGGTCGACCCGGAGCACACCGAATCGCGCGAACAGCTGCTCGCGAAGTACACCGTCCTGACCGGCAAGGCGCCCGCATGAATCGCTCATCGATCTGCTCGTCGCTGTTCACGTTGATTGCTCTACTGGCGAGCACCGCAGCGCTCGCCGAGGGCAGCGGCGGGACGCCACTGCCGAAGCCAGGCAAGGCGGGCATCGCCAGCGCGCAGCACCTCGCGACCGACGCCGGTCACGAGATCCTGGCCGCCGGTGGCAATGCCTTCGATGCCGCAGTCGCCGTCGCGGCGACGCTGGCCGTGGTCGAGCCGTCGAGCTCGGGGCTCGGCGGTGGGGCGTTCTTCCTGCTGCATCCGGCCGACGGTCGTCCCGATCAGTTCATCGACGCGCGCGAGTTCGCGCCGGCGGCGGTCGACGTGAAGATGTACCTCGATGCCGACGGCAAGCTCGACAAGAACAAGGCGATCAACGGCGTGACCTCGTCCGGTATCCCGGGGGAGCCGGCGGGGCTCGTCTACCTGGCCGAGCATTACGGCAGATTGCCGCTGGCGAAGTCGCTCGCACCCGCGATCCGCATCGCGAAGGACGGCTTCGAGCTGGAGTCGCGGCTCGCGACCTTCCTCGGCATCCGCAAGGAAGTGCTGGCGCGCTCCCCGGAGGCGGCGAAGATCTTCCTCCGCGACGGCGCGGCGCCGAAGATCGGCGAGCGCATCGTGCAGCCCGACCTCGCCATCACGCTCGAAGCGCTGGCGAAGAACGGCCACAAGGGCTTCTACCAGGGCGAGGTCGCGAAGCGCCTCGTCGACGGGGTGCGCGCCGCCGGCGGCAACTGGACGATGGACGACCTCGCGGCCTACCGGGTCGAACCGCGCGAGCCGCTCCGGCTCAGCTACCGCGGCTACCGGTTGATCACCGCGCCGCCGCCGTCCGCCGGCGGCGTGATCCTGGCCGAGACGCTGAACGTGCTCGAAGGCTACGAGCTGCCGAAGCTCGACCGCACCACCCAGATCCATCTGACCGTCGAGGCGATGCGCCGCGCCTACCGCGACCGCGGCTCGATCCTGGGAGACCCCGGCTTCGTGAAGATGCCGATCGCGCTGATCACCGGCAAGGACTATGCGGCCGGTCTGCGCGCGTCGATCCGGCTGGACCAGGCGACACCGTCGTCTTCGCTGCCCGGCGTCGACACCCCGCCGGTCGGCAACGACACGACGCATTTCTCGGTCATCGACCGCGACGGCAACCTCGTCGCGGCAACGCTGTCGGTGAACCTGCCGATGGGCTCGGGCTTCGTCGTGCCCGGCACCGGCGTGGTGCTGAACGACGAGATGGACGACTTCTCGCTGGTCGCCGGCGTGCCGAACGCCTATGGCCTCGTCGGCGGCGACGCCAACGCCGCACAGCCGCACAAGCGGATGCTGTCGACGATGACGCCGACCTTCGTGATCGGGACCGACCGCGTTGCGGTGCTCGGTACCCCGGGCGGCAGCCGGATCGCGACCATGGTGCTCGAGGGCGTGCTGAATTTCGTCGACGGCAAGCCGGTGCAGGAGATCGTCGACGCGCCGCGCTACCACCACCAGTTCCTGCCGGATGCGATCTCGGCGGAGAAGGGTGCCATCCCGTCGGAGATGGCGGCGAAGCTGCGCAGCATGGGCCACACGGTCAGCGACTCCGAATCGACCTGGGGAAACATGAATGCGCTGGTGTGGGACCTGAAAGCCAATGTCATCAGCGGCGGCGCCGATCGCCGCGGCGTCGTGGGCAAAGCCGAGGTGAAGTAGGGCGGTCATTGCCCGCCGCCGCGAGGCGCTTCGGGATGGTGGGATTGCCCGCCGCCGCGAGGCGCTACGGGTTGGTGGGATAGTCCGCCCCCAAGGCCCCGGCGTCCCGTCATTGCGAGCGCAGCGAAGCAGGGCGGGCATTGCCCGCCGCCGCGAGGCGCTTCGGGTTGGTGGGATAGTCCGCCCCCAAGGCCCCGGCGTCCCGTCATTGCGAGCGCAGCGAAGCAATCCAGTGCCTTTGCTTTCAAGCGTGGTAGAGCGAAGTCACTGGATTGCTTCGTCGTCGCTGCGCTCCTTCTCGCGATGACGAGTGTTTTCTCCAGGGACGGGGCCGGCAAGCCCGGCATCCCGGGTTGCCTCGCAACGGCGGCCCGTGGCCGCCCTACACCGCTACAATCGCGGTCTTTCCTCCAGCCCCGAAACGGCATGACGACACACCGCGGAATCATCCTTGCCGGCGGCGCCGGCACGCGCCTGCATCCGCTGACCATCGCGGTCAGCAAGCAGCTGCTGCCGGTGTACGACAAGCCGATGATCTACTACCCGCTGTCGACACTGATGCTGGCCGGCATCCGCGACGTGCTGGTGATCAACACGCCGCACGAGCAGGTGCTGTTCCAGCGGCTGCTGGGGGACGGCTCGCAGTGGGGGATCTCGATCACCTACGCCGTGCAGCCGCAGCCGAACGGGCTCGCCGAGGCCTTCGTGATCGGCCGAGATTTCGTCGGCGCGCGGCCGTCCTGCCTGATCCTCGGCGACAACATCTTCTATGGCCACGGCCTCACCGAGGCGCTGAAGAACGCGACGTCGCAGGCGGAAGGCGCCACCGTGTTCGGCTACTGGGTGAAGGACCCGGAACGCTACGGCGTGGCCGAATTCGATCGCGAGGGCCGCGTGATCGGCATCGAGGAGAAGCCGGCGAGGCCGAAATCGCACTACGCCGTCACCGGGCTGTATTTCTACGACCGTCAGGTCTGCGACCTCGCCGCCGACCTGAAGCCGTCCGCCCGCGGCGAGCTCGAGATCACCGACCTCAACCGCAGGTACCTCGAGCGCGGCCAGCTCCGCGTCGAGAAGCTCGGCCGCGGCTACGCATGGCTCGATACCGGCACCCACGAGTCGCTGCTGCAGGCCGCCAACTTCATCGAGACGCTGGAGCAGCGCCAGGGCCTCAAGGTCTGCTGCCCGGAGGAGATCGCGTTCGCCAACGGCTGGATCGACGCGGAGCAGCTGCTCCGTCTCGCCAAGCCGCTGGCGAAGAGCGGCTACGGCGCCTACCTGGAGCAGGTCGCGCGCGGTGATTCGCTGGCATGAACGCCGTGAAGAATCCCGACGTGGTCGGCGCACGAGGAGTCTCGTCGTGAGGAAGATCGCGACCCGCCTCCCCGGTGTCTGCGTGCTCGAGCCCAAGGTGCACGGCGACGCCCGCGGCCACTTCTTCGAGGCCTACAACCGCGGCACCAACGCGGCCGAGGGCGTGGCCATGCAGATCGAGCAGGTCAACGTCTCGCGCTCGGCACGCGGCGTGCTGCGCGGCCTGCACTACCAGTGGCCGAACCCCCAGGCGAAGCTGGTGTGGGTGCTGGAAGGCGAGGTCTACGACGTCGCCGTCGACATCCGCCGTGGCTCCCCGACCTACGGCCACTGGGAAGCGGCGGTGCTGTCGGCGGACAATCACCGCCAGTTCTTCGTGCCGCGCGGCTTTGCCCATGGATTCCAGGTGACCTCGGACCACGCCACCTTCTGCTATCTCGTCGACGCGCCCTACGATCGCGCCGCCGATGCCGCGATCCGCTGGGACGACCCGGCGCTCGCGATCGACTGGCCGATCCGCGTCGCCAGCGTGTCGGACAAGGATGCCCGCGCGCCGCGGCTCGCCGAGGTCGCGGCGGAGCGGCTGCCGACCTGGATCGAAGGAGACGAACGATGAGAATCCTGCTGCTGGGGGCCGACGGCCAGGTCGGATACGAGCTGCAGCGCTCGCTGTCGACGCTCGGCGTGGTGCTCCCGGCGACGCTGTCGGGAAAGCTGCCGGACGGCCGCGTCTGTGCGCTGTCCGACCTGATCGACGTCGACGCGACGCTGAAGCTGGTGCGCGAGTCGCGCGCCGACTGGATCGTCAACGCCGCCGCGTACACGGCGGTCGATCGCGCCGAGGACGAGGTCGACGTCGCCCGGCGGATCAACGCCGACGCGCTGGCCGACATCGCCGCCGAGGCGAAGAAGCGCAACGCCACGGTCGTGCACTTCTCCACCGACTACGTGTTCGGCGGCGCCGGCTCGCGGCCGTTCATGGAGAACGATCCGCCGGCGCCGATCAACGTCTACGGCCGCACCAAGTTCGACGGCGAGCAGGCACTGCGCGACGCCGGCGTGCGGCATCTGATCCTGCGCACGGCCTGGGTGTACGGCTCGCGCGGCCACAACTTCCTGCTGACCATGCTGAAGCTCGCGGCCAGTCGCGACCGCCTCACCGTGGTCAACGACCAGACCGGCACGCCGACCACGGCGCGGCTGCTGGCGAACGTGGCGGCGGGGGCGATGTCGGCACTGCGTGGTGCGGAGCCCGGCGATCCGCGCTTCGGCACCTACCATGTGACCGCGTCCGGCTTCACCACCTGGCACGGCTTCGCCAGCGCGATCATCAAGAGCGCGCGCCAGGCCGGCCTGCTGCAGCGTGCGGTCAAGGTCGATCCGATCGCGAGCGCCGACTTCCCGACCAAGGCGAAGCGCCCGTCGTGGTCGGTGCTCGACTGCGGCAAGCTGATCCGGACCTTCGGCGTCCACCTGCCGGACTGGCAAGAGGGCCTGTCGACGACGATCGCCGAACTGGTCGAGGCCAGAAAGTAGGGCGGGCACTGCCCGCCATCGCGAGGCGTTCCGGCAACGGCGGGCAGGGCCCGCCCTCCACCAGATGAGCGAGGAGGATCCCGTCATTGCGAGCGCAGCGAAGCAATCCAGCGCCTTTGCTTTTCGTGGCGCCGGATCAAGAGCAACGGCCCTGGGTTGCTTCGCTGCGCTCGCAATGACGGGCGCTTTCTCGAGCTGACATTGTCGTCCGACCCTCCCCATACACGATCGTCGAACTCACCAAGCCACCGGCCTCTCCTCCATGCTCATCCCTCTCATCCTCTCCGGCGGCGCAGGCACCCGACTGTGGCCGGTGTCGCGGCGCAGCCTGCCGAAGCCCTTCATGCGGATGGGCGACGGAGAGTCGCTGCTGGAAAAGACGCTGAACCGCGCGCTCGCGGTGGCGAGCCTCGGCGCGCCGGTGGTCACGATCACCGGTCGCGACTACCTGTTCACGACCCGCGCCGAGTACGAGCGCGTCGCGCCCGACGAGATCGACCGCCTGCCGATCCTGATCGAGCCTTCCGCGCGCAACACCGCGCCGGCGGTGCTGGCCGCGGCCGCGTGGGTCGCCGAGCGCCACGGTGCGGACGCGACGCTCTTGGTGCTGCCGGCCGATCACCTGATCCGCGACCTTGACGCCTTCAAGGCGGCCGTCGTGCGCGCCGAGGCGCTGGCCGCCGAGGATTTCCTGGTGACCTTCGGCATTACGCCGGACCGCCCCGAGACCGGCTTCGGCTACATCGAGCAGGGCGTCGCGATCGGCGAGTTGGGCTTCGTGATCGAACGCTTCGTCGAGAAGCCCGACGCCGTCCGCGCCGCGGAGTACCTCGCCAGTGGCCGCTTTTCCTGGAACTCCGGGATGTTCGCGTTTCGCGCCGGCGCGCTGCTCGCCGCGGCCGAGCAGACCTGTCCGGACGTGCTGGGGCCGGTGCGCCGCGCCGCCACGGTGGCCGCGCCGGTCGACGGCATCGCGCGTCTCGGCGCGAACGACTTCGCCGAGGCGACCGAGATCTCGTTCGACTACGCGGTGATGGAGCGCGCGACCCGTCGCGCCGTGGTGCCGGCCGCGTTCGACTGGAGCGACATCGGCTCCTGGCCGGCCGTCGCTACGCAGGAGCGTCTCGATGAGGCCGGCAACGCGCTGACCGGCGACGCCTTCGCGATCGCCGCGCGCGACTGCTACGTCCGGGCCGATGCCCGGGCGGTCGCGGTGCTGGGACTGTCGGATGTGATGGTGATCGAGACCGGAGACGCCGTGCTGGTCGCCGCGCGCGATGCCGCACAGGACGTCAAGAAGGTCGTCGACGCGCTGCGCGCCCGCGGCCACGCCGCCGCCGACACCCACCTCACCGTGCACCGCCCCTGGGGCAGCTACACCGTGCTGGAGGACGCGCCGGACTGCAAGGTCAAGCGCCTCGTGGTGAAGCCCGGCCACGTGCTGTCGCTGCAGAAGCACCATCGCCGCAGCGAGCACTGGACCGTGGTCCGCGGCACTGCCAAGGTCCGCGTCGGTGACGAGGAGAAGCTGCTCGAGCGCAACGAATCGGTGTTCATCCCGATGGGCTCGCTGCACCGTCTCGAAAACCCGACCGCCGATGACATCGCGCTGATCGAGGTGCAGTGCGGCGACTACTTCGGCGAGGACGACATCGTCAGGCTCGAGGATCGCTACGGCCGCATCGTGTGATTTCGCTTCCCTACTCCCGCGGCCGGGGGGAGGAAGTTCGAACGGTGATGCGACGCGCGTAGGGCGCGGGCTTGCGTGGGCCTGGGGTAGGCAGGGCTCGCAGGGCGAACCCGCGACCGGAGAGGCCGCATTCCGCGAGTGCCGCCGCTCGCGATCCACCGACAACTCGATTCGCGCAGCGCCCCTCGAGTCGTTCGTCGCGTCCGTGGTGATCGGACTCTCGCCCGGCTCGCCGGCGTCACGCCGAGCCGAGTCGAGCGTTGCAGAGCCGGTGTGCCGAGATGCGCCCTAGTCCATCGCCCACCGTACCGACGCAAGCCAGGCGCGCCCGGGCGCCACGTTGTTCGGCACCAGCGAGTAGCGGCGGTCGGCGAGGTTGTCGACGCGGAGGTCGATGCGCCACGCGGGCGCCGGCGTCCAGGCCGCATGCAGGTTGACGAGGGCGTAGCCGGGCATCCGGCCGGAGCCGAAAGGATCATCGGTGTTGAACGGAGTCGTGGCATCGTCGAGGTCGGCTCGTCGCGGGCTGCTGGCGAACAGTTCAGCGCCGACACGAAGATCGTCCTCGACGCGGTACGCCACCTGCACGGCCGCCTTCCGCCGGGGATGGAACGGCAGCGGGCCGCCGGTCAGGTCGACACCGTGATGCCCGCGCGTGTCCTGCGCGGTCGCGTTGGCGTCCAGCGTCCAGGGGCCGGAGGTGCAGCTGTAGTCGAGCTCGATGCCGTCGGCGCGCGCTTCGTCGATGCCAGGGCCCGGATAGTTGCTCGTGATCTGAGGATTCAGCAGGTCGTCGTAGCGGGTGCGGAACGCGGTGAGCGTGATGCGCTGCCGCTCGCCGAGGGCCGCGGCGAGGCCGGCTTCGAGCGTGCGCACATGCTCGGGCTCGACGTCCGGGAGGCCAAAGCCGATCGCCGGGAAGTACGCCCGCTCGTCCGGGCTGGCGGCGCGGAAGCCCTCGGCGTAGCGAACCGTGGCCTGCAACGCCGGATCGAATTGCCAGCCGACGGACAGCTGCGGCGAGGTCTTGCCGCCGTCGCTGCGCAGATGGTCGTGGCGCAGGCGGATCGCGGCGTCGATGGCGTCCGTGCGATACGCCAGCCCGACCGAGGCCGCTGTGCGCCGGCTGCTGTCGCTCGGCGAAAGGCTGGTTGTCGGATTCCGATCGGCGCCGGTCGACGCCGGTTCCGTGGCGAGGTCCACCGAATGGACATCGTCCGCGGCCCAGTCCGCATGCAGGCCGAAGCGCAGTGCCAGCGGCGCGGCCAGCTCGACCCGGTTCTGCCAGTCCAGCGATTCGCGCCGGCCATCGATGTCGCAGCACGTATGCGCGTAGCTGTCGAGGAGAGCCTGTACGTACGGCGCGGTCGCCGGGTTGTTGAGCCAGTCGAGGATCTGCTGGGTGCTGCCGAGGAGCGATGGCCCGCCCGGGCGGCTCCGCTGGTCTCGGGACGCGGTGAGGAGTAGCTGATGATCCCAGCCGGGACGCAGCGGTCCGGCGAGCGCGATCGAGAGCGACTGGTTGCTGGACTGCAGGAGCTCCGGACCACTCGTGAGGCGTCCGAACGAGGCGTCGTTGATGCGCAGGTCGCCGCCGGTGTGGCGTGCGGTCGCCGTCAGCTGCTGCTCGCCGACGTCCGTGCGTGCGACCAGCGACAGATTCCGCCGCACCGAGCCGAAGTCGACGAATTCCGGGAAAGCGTCGTAGACGGATGCGCCGTGCGCGCGCAGGTTGCCGTCGAAGGATTCGCCACCGACCGTGAGCCCGAGCGAGCGGGTTCCGCTGCCGAGGGAGGTGCTGGCCGAGCCGCCACGGCGGCCGTAGCGGCCGATGTAGATCCGCACGTCGCCGGTGACGGGCTCGCGCGTGAAAATGCGGAGAACGCCACCCATGGCGTCCGATCCGAATTCCGCGGATCGCGGACCGCGCAGGATCTCGATCCGCTCGATCTGATCCAGCGCCAGCGTCGAGACGTCGAATTCGCCGGAGCCAGCCGCGGCGACCCGCGCACCGTCGATCAGCACCAGGACCTGCCGGGCATTGCCGCCGCGCAGCAGCACATGACTGGGGTGGCCGGAGCCGCCGGCACGTTCGATGTCGACGCCGGGCTGCAGGCGCAGCAGCTCGACGAGGTCGGTCGCGCCGCTGGCCTCGATCGTGGCGCGGTCGAGCACCGTGGTGTCGATCGACGCGCTCCGGGGCGATTCGGTCGCGACGTTCGACGGCACGTGCGAGTCGGCCGCGTGCGCGCCGCCGGTGAACGTGGTCGCCAGGGCGGCGGTGATGGAGGCGGCGAGCAGTCGGTTCATCGAGGGGTGTCAGGTGCGGCTGTTGCCAGGGAAGGCATCGTAGTGACCGCCGATGTGCTGCGGGCGGCCGGAACCCGGAACAGGCGTCGGTTCGTCGTAGGGTGGGCAATGCCCGCCATCGCGAGCCGCTCGGCAAGCGCGTAGGGCAATGGCGCGCAGAGCGCGCCCTATGTGTGGACTCGCCCCCTCGGTCAACTGCTGTGTTGCTTTGCCGGACAAACGGCTGCGTCTATGTGTAAGGCCTCTGCGAGGTGGTCGTCTGACCACGGGCCGAAATCGATTGAGCTCGCGGATATGCCG
>JBGAPI010000069.1:0-18051 GCA_044221335.1 Ahniellaceae bacterium | reverse complement strand
CGCGAGCTCAATCGATTTCGGCCCGTGGTCAGACGACCACCTCGCAGAGGCCTTACACATAGACGCAGCCGTTTGTCCGGCAAAGCAACACAGCAGTTGACCGAGGGGGCGAGTCCACACATAGGGCGAGCACTGCCCGCCGATGCCCAGCCGCTACGAAATCCGGGCTCGGGGTATCGGGCCCCCGGCCCGGTGATGCCTGAACCCGATCGACTCGAACGCCTCGTTGCGTCGGTTGGAAAAGCGTGCCGAGGACGAACGGCGGGGCCACCGCCTTCAGGCGTTTCGGCAACGGCGGGCAGTGCCCGCCCTACACTCTCGCGCCACGCCCACCTGAGCCCTGGGCCCGATACCCTGGGCCCTGCTCCCAATTCCAACTTCCACGCACCATCGACCGCCCCATGACCCATCACCTCGCAATCGCCCTCATCCAGGAAAGCAACCACGGCGATGCCGCCGCCAATCTCACGGTGATCGAACAGCGCGTCGGCGAAGCCGCCGCGGGCGGCGCGAAGCTGGTGCTGCTGCAGGAACTGCACAACGGCCCCTACTTCTGCCAGCACGAGGCAGTCGACGAGTTCGATCGCGCGGAAGCGATCCCGGGACCGTCGACCGAGCGCCTGGGCGCTCTGGCGAAGAAGCACGGCGTGGTGCTGGTCGCCTCGCTGTTCGAGCGCCGCGCCGCCGGCCTGTACCACAACACCGCGGTGGTGTTCGAAGCCGACGGCCGCTTCCTCGGCCGCTACCGCAAGATGCACATCCCCGACGACCCGGGCTTCCTCGAGAAGTTCTACTTCACCCCGGGCGACCTCGGATTCTCCCCGATCGACACCTCGGTCGGCCGCCTCGGCGTGCTCGTCTGCTGGGACCAGTGGTATCCCGAGGCGGCACGGCTGATGGCGCTGGCCGGCGCGGAGCTGCTGCTCTATCCGACCGCGATCGGCTGGGACCCGAACGACGACAACGCCGAGAAGTCGCGCCAGCGCGACGCCTGGATCACCGTGCAGCGTGGCCATGCGGTCGCCAACGGCGTGCCGGTGCTGTCGGTCAACCGGATCGGCTTCGAGGCCGCGCCGGACGGCAGCGGCCGCGGCATCCAGTTCTGGGGATCGAGCTTCGTCGCCGGCCCGCAGGGCGAATTCCTCGCCCAGGCCTCGACCGACCGCGCCGAGATCCTCGCCTGCACCGTCGACATGCGCCGCTCGGAGAACGTGCGGCGGATCTGGCCGTTCCTGCGCGACCGCCGGATCGATGCCTACGGCGACCTGCTGAAGCGCTACCGCGACTAGGCCAGAATGTCCGCCAGCCGACTCTCCGGTCGATCGAGCTTGCCGCCGTGAAAGCACACGCCGTCGCCACCACCACAGGCACCCTCGCCGCCGTCGTCCTGCTGGCGGCGTCGTTCTTCGGATTTTCCACCGCCTGCGGCTGTGTCTCGTCGGCCGAGATCGTCGCTTCCGCAGCGGGCCTCTCCGCATCCGCCGTACCCGCCGAGGAATTGAGCGCGGAGGCCGTCGAAGCCGGTCTGCGCGCCCGGCTCCTGGGTCAGCGACCGGACCCGCGCGCCCTCTTCCCGAGCCGCGACCTCGGCTGCACCGACGATGGCAATGGAGCGACGCAGTGCTACGTCCCGACGCATCGCTCGTGGCTGCTCGCGCGTGGGTGGCTCGTCACGCTGCGACAGCAGGCGGATGGCACGGTCGTGTCCGTCGACGTTGCATCGTCACATCGCTGGGTGCTCTGATCGACGCTTCGGTGGCCTCCACACGCCGGCGGCTCGGCCGAGCATCGGACAACGCGACGACCTGCTCGCGCGAACCTCCATCTTCATCGTTGGTCGCTCGAGGAAGGGTTTCGTAGCCTCCACCTATCCTGGCGGCCACTGCAACGTCCGCCCCGCCAGCAGATGCAGATGGATGTGGAACACCGTCTGCCCACCATCGCGATTGCAGTTCATCACGACGCGGTAGCCGTCCTCCGCGAAGCCCTGTTGCCTCGCGTAGGCCGCGGCGGCGACCACCAGACGACCGACGTATTCGGCATCACCCGCGCCGAGGTCGTTGAGCGTCGCCTTCGCGACTTTGGGGATGAACAGCACGTGGGTCGGCGCCTGCGGGCCGATGTCCTTGAACGCCAGCACGTGCTCGTCCTCGTAGACGATCTGGGCGGGGATTTCGCGGCGGATGATCTTGGCGAAGATCGTTTCGGTCATGGAGGTGGTCCTGGTCGACGAGGCGGGTGTCTTCGTTCGAAGCGAGGGCCCAGGGTATAGGGCCCAGGGCCCTTCGGAACGACGCGAGATTGTAGGGCGGGCACTGCCCGCCATCGCCAGACGATTCGAATTGCAAAGGGCGCGCAGCGTCGACAACGAGCGGCTCGAAGCGCAGGTTTCGGCATCGGCGGGCAATGCCCGCCCTACACGCTGGCCTCGGTCCCTCCGGGCCCTGGGACCCATGCCCTGGGCCCCGCTCTTCTCAGCGAACCAGCACCAGGCTCAACCAGGGCACGTAGGTGATCAGCAGTACCGCCGCCAGCAGGATGAAGAAGAACGGCCAGCTCGCCCGCATCACCGTCAGCACCGGCTGGCGGAAGCGGTAGCTCGAGACGAACAGGTTCATGCCGAGCGGTGGCGTGAAGAAGCCGAGCTGCAGGTTGGCGAGGAAGACGATGCCGAGGTGCACCGGATCGACGCCATAGCGTTGCGCGATCGGCAGCACGATCGGCACCAGGATGATGATCGCCGGCAGGCCTTCGAGCAGCATGCCGAACACCAGCAGGAAGACGTTGAGCAGCAGCAGGAACGCGAGCTTGGAATCGACGCGGGTCTTGATCGCCTCGAAGATCGCCGCCGGCACCTCGGCGTCGATCAGATAGTTGGTCAACGCAAGGGCGACGCCGAGGATGGTCAGGATCGCGCCGACCAGGAGCATCGCCTCGCGCACCACGCGGGGCACCTCGCGGAACGGCAGCTCGCGGCGGATGAACAGCACCACGATCACCACGTAGGCCGCCGTCACCGATGCGGCTTCCGATGCCGCGAACTTGCCGCCGTAGATGCCGCCGAGCACGAGCAGCGGCAGGGGAATTTCCCAGCGCGCGTCCCAGATCGCCGCCAGGATCTCGCGGCGGTCGAACTTCTCCGGCGGACGCGGCAGGCCACGGGCATGGAAGACCGCGTAGATCGCGAGCAGCACGATCATCATCAGGCCCGGCAGCACGCCGGCCTTGAACAGATCGGCGACCCCGACCGGCGGCGTGGTGTTCAGCTGCTGCGCGACGACGCCGTAGAGGATCAGCGGCAGCGAGGGCGCGAACAGCAGGCCGAGGCTGCCCGAGGTGGTGACGAGGCCCAGGCTGAAGCGCTGGTCGTAGCGCGCGTGCAGCAGGGCCGGATAGAGCACCGCGCCGAGCGCGACGATGGTCACGCCGGTGGCGCCGGTGAACGCGGTGAACAGCGCGCAGGCGACCAGCGACACCATCGCGAGCCCGCCCGGCATCCAGCCGAACAGCGCATCGGTCAGCCGCACCAGGCGCTGCGGCGCCTTCGACTCGCCGAGCAGATAGCCGGCGACGGTGAACAGCGGGATCGCGACCAGCATCGGGGTGTCGGCGATCTTGTAGAACTCGCCGGCGGAGAGCGCGAGGTCGGTGCCGGAACTGACGAAGCCGAGCAGCGCCACCGCGCCGATCACGGCGTAGAAGGGCGCACCGGCCAGGGCCAGCACGATCAGGCCGAGAGCGATCAGCCACATGTCAGCGCGCCTCCGGCGGGAGGTCGACCGCCGGCGCCTTCTCGTGCGGCGGCGGGGCCACCAGCGCCGCGATGCCGAAGCGCAGGCCGATCACCGCGAAGCCGAACGGCATGATCAGCTCGCACATCCAGCGCGCGACACCGAGGAACGCGATCTGCGCATCCTCGCGCTCGAATCCGACGAAACGCGCGCTCTGCCAGGCGAAGACGAAGGCGATCGCGGCCGCGAATCCGCGGGTGAGGAAGCGCACCACGCGCAGCTTCACGCCGCTCACCAGCCGCTCCAGCGCGTCGACCCGGAGGTGCTTGTCGTCCTGCGCGGCCGCCATCGCGCCGAGCATCGCCGTCCAAAGGACCAGGTTCCGCATCAGCGGGTCGGCCCACGGCAGCGAGGTGTCGAGGAACTGCCGGAGCACGATCTGCAGCGCGGCGAAGAACACCAGCGCGGCGACCAGGGTCACCAGCACGCCGGTCTCGATCTGGGACAGCCGGCGCGACAGCCGCGCCAGCAGGGAGGCATCGCTCACGATCGGATCACTTCTTGCCGGCGCGGGTCTCGGCCAGCGCCGCCTTCATCGCGGCGACCAGGCTCGGGGTGAAGGTGCCCTCCTTCGCCAGGCGCTTGTCGGCTTCCTCGCCGACGCCCTCCCAGAACTTCGCCTCGTCGGCGCCCGGGGTGAACACCTGCAGGCCGCCCTTCACCAGTGCCTCGCGTGCCGACGCATTGTCCACGCGTCCGCCGGCGTCGATCTTGCCGAAGGCCTTGCCGATCTCGGTGTCGAGCGTGGCACGGTCGGCGGCGGAGAGCGTGTCGGCGACCTTCTTGTCGATCACCAGGATGCCGATGACGTAGGTCAGCGGCAGGTCCACCATGTACTTCAGCTTGGTGTGCCACTGGAACGCGATGGTACCCGCGGTGGTGTTGGCGACCGTCTCGATCAGGCCCGTCTGCAGGCCGGTGTAGACGTCGGTGATCGGCAGCGCGGTCGGCGACACTCCGCCGGCCTCGAACGCGACCTGGGCGATGCGATCCGACTGCGGCGTCCACACCTTGGTCGCGCGCAGCTCGTCGCGGTTGTGGATCGGCTTGGTCGACAGCAGATAGGCGAAGCCGCCGCCGGAGAGTCCCGGCGCGATGAAGCCGTTCTCCTCGAAGCCCTTCTTCAGCATCGGATCGAGCTTCGCGCGCACCGCGTCGACCTCGGCCTGGTTGCGGAACAGGAACGGGATCGAATAGACCGGCGCGTCCTTGTACACCGGCGAGATCTCGGCGCCGGTGAAGGCGCCGCCTTGGAGCTGGCCGAGCTTGATCTTGCGGATCACCCTTGAGCTCGACCCGACCCTCGGTGGCGGCCTTGATCGCGTCGCCGCCGGCGCGCATCTCGCGCATCCACGCGCTGCCTTCCGGCGCCGCGGTGGCGATCTTGATGACGGTGGCGGCCGAGGCCGCGTTGGCGAGGCCGAGGGCCATCACGGCCAGCAGGGAGAGAACGGATTTCATGTTCGACACGTAGATTCCTTCGTCTGTAGGTGCGCCGCTTGCGGCGCACTCCTCAAAAATAATCCTTGCCAGAGGCCAGGAGCGCCCGTGCGCGCTCCTGGGCCAGCGTGTTCGACAGCGTCAGACCGGGTTCGCGCGCATCGGCCTTCAGAACTTCGTCCAGCAGGCGGTCGTGGAGTTCCTGATCGAACGTGAGCCGGGCGCAGAACTCGGCCTCCAGCGACTTCGCCATCAGGTTGCGCGAACCGCTGCGGCTGACCGCCTCGTCGAAGAACTTCTTGCCCGCCTCCGGCTTTCCGCCGAAGGATTCCGGCCGGAGGCAGTTCAGCACGCCGAGGTACATGAAGCTGGACGCATGGTCGTAGGCGGGATCCAGCGTCCGCACCCGCTCGAACAGGTGCTCGATCTTCGGCAGGTCGGCGATCCGCTGCCAATTGCCGGTGTCGGCCTGCAGCACGCCGGCGACCGCGCCCCCGTAGACGTGCAGCAGCGGCACCGACTTCACGCCGACCGCGTCGACCGCGGCCGCGAACTCCTCGTAGGGCCGGTCCAGCGCGGCGCAGAGCTTCTTCTCCGACGCGCAGACGGCCTTGCGGGCGTAGGCCTCGGCGCGCCCGGCGAGCTTGCGGCGGCGATCGGGATCCGCCACGAAGGAGCCGGCATAGGCCGAGTACAGCTTCGCTCCGGCCAGCGGCAGGTTGCCGTCGTCCGGATGGCCGGCAATGAGGCCGTCGAGCAGCACCAGGTAGGCCGGCAGCGCCTGCGACACCGTCGTGGGGTCGTCCGAGTCGAGGATGCCGGCCGACAGGTCGGCGGACAAGCCGCTGGTGGCCTTGCCGATCAGGCTGGCGCAGCCGCCGGTTCCGAGCAGACTGGCGAGCGCGACGAGGCCGAGGGCGATGCGGGACATCGTCTTGGGAATCTTCCGTGACATGGTCGGCGATTCTAGCGGGTCAGCCCGGCCTGCTGCGTCGCGGGACAGTGAATCCCGCCGGTTCGAGCCATCCTCGGTTCAGCCCGCATGGTGTTCCGCCGCATCGAGCGTGTTGCTCATCAGCATCGCCACCGTCATCGGGCCGACGCCGCCGGGCACCGGCGTGATCCAGGAGGCACGCTCGCGGGCGGCCTCGAATCCGACGTCGCCGACCAGGCGCCCGTCGGCGGCACGATTGATGCCGACGTCGATCACGACCGCCCCCTCCTTCACCCATTCGCCCGGCACCAGGCCCGGGCGGCCGGCGGCGACGACCAGGATGTCGCCGCGCGCGACCTCGGCAGCGAGATCGGCCGTGAAGCGGTGGCAGCAGGTGATGGTGCAGCCGGCCAGCAGCAGTTCCAGTGCCATCGGCCGGCCGACGTGATTGGAAACGCCGACGATCACCGCATTGCGTCCGCGTACGGGCCGGTCGGTGTGCGCGAGCAGCTGCATGACGCCCTTCGGCGTGCACGGGCGCAGGCCCGGCTGGCGAAGGGTCAGTCGGCCGATGTTCTCCGGGTGGAAGCCGTCGACGTCCTTGTCCGGGCGGATCCGCTCGAGCAGGGCATTGCCGTCGAGTCCCGCCGGCAGGGGCAACTGCACCAGGATCCCGTCGATCGCCGGGTCGGCATTGAGCTCGTCGACGAGGCGCAGCAACTCGTCCTGGCTCGTCGTCGCGGGGAGGTCGTAGGAGCGCGACAGGAAGCCGACCTGTTCGCAGGCGCGGCGCTTGTTGCGCACGTAGACCGACGATGCCGGATCGTTGCCGACCAGCACCACCGCCAGTCCCGGTACCCGCGAGCCTGCGACGAGGCGCGCCTGCACGCGCCGGCGCACCTGGTCGAGCGCGGCCTCGGCGATCTTCTTGCCATCGAGCAGTCGGGCGGTCATGCGGTCACGCGTCGCGAGAGAGGACCGCCATTGTATCCGGCTGCGGAAATCGCCTGGATCGTGGGCGGTCGCCGTCTAGGCGACGCCATCGGGAAAGGCGATCACGTCCGCGATGTCGGTGCGGCCGCTCATCGCCATCAGCAGCCGGTCGAGTCCCAGCGCCACGCCGGCGCAGTTCGGCAGCCCCGTGGCCAGCGCCGCCAGCAGATTCTCGTCCAGGTCGGGCTCGACGCTGCCGCGGCTTCGGCGGGTCGCGAGGTCGCCCTCGAATCGGCGGCGCTGCTCGGCGACCTCGGTGAGCTCGTGATAGCCGTTGGCAAGCTCGACGCCGTCGACGTAGATCTCGAAGCGCTCGGCGACCGGCGGCTCCCCCGGTCGTACCCGGGCGAGCGCGGCCTGGCTCGCCGGGAAATCGAAGATCGCCACGACGCCTGGCTCGCCGGGAAATCGTAGAGCGCGACGACGGTGTCGCGCGGCAGCGCCGGCTCGACCCGATGGGTGAGGAGCAGGTTCAGCCAGTCGTCGCGCGCCAGGTCCGCGGCGCGCACGTCGAAGCCCGCGAGCGCGGCCTCGAGCTCGGCGTCCGCCGCACGGTGCGGGTCGATGCCGGTCGTGCGCAGGAACCAGTCGGCATAGCTCGCGACCTCCACCCGGAGGTCGCGCCCGACCAGCCGAAATGCGCCGTGCAGGAGCTCGACGACCTCGTCGATCAGCCGGCGATGGTCGAAGCCCAGCCGATACCACTCCAGCAGCGTGAATTCCGGATTGTGGCGCCGCCCGCGCTCGCCGCGGCGGAACACCCGTGCGATCTCGTAGCAGTCGCCGACGCCGGCGGCGAGCAGGCGCTTCTGGGCGAATTCGGGGGAGGTGCGGAGCCAGCGTCGGGTCCGCCCGAATTCGTCCCTCACGCTGCCGTCGAGCCACAGGCTCTCGATGTTGGGGTCGGTGTTGCCGGCGACCGAGAGGATCGGGGTTTCGACTTCCAGCACGTTGCGGGTGTGGAAGAACTCGCGGATCAGGCGGTTGAGATTGGCGCGAAGCCGGAGATTGGTAATCGAAGGCACGAGGCATTTCGCTCCTCTCTCCCCCGCTCGCGGGGGAGAGGGTCAGGGTGAGGGGGCACATGACGCGCTCGACAAGCGACTCATGGCACCAGGAAGCACGAGGGCATTTCGCTTCCCTCTCCCCCGCTCGCGGGGGAGAGCGTCAGGGTGAGGGGGCAGACGACACGCTTGGCGAGCGATCCATTGAACCCGGGGAACAAGTATGCAACGGGCGCCCACCGGCGCACGATGGACGCGGGCGACTCAAGGATGAGCTCCCATGGACCGGGTGAAACGCCTTCGCCGCAAGGCCACCGACGCTGAAGTCGCGCTCTGGCAATGCCTCCGCAACCGCCAGCTCAACGTGAAGTTCCGCCGCCAGCATTGGATCGCCGGCTACATCGTCGACTTCGTCTGCATCGAGCGGGCGCTGGTGATCGAGCTCGACGGTGGGCAGCATGCCGAGAACGCGGCATACGATGCCCGCCGGACGGCCGCGCTCGAGAAACTCGGCTACGTTGTCCTGCGCTACTGGGACAACGAGGCTCTGGGCAACATCGACGCCGTGCTGGACGACATCGTCGCGAAGATCCAGGCACGGTCCGGACATCGACCTCGCAGCAACCCGCCTCGAGGACTTACCCGTGCTGCCCCCTCACCCTACCCTCTCCCCCGCAAGAGGGGTAGAGGGAACAGCCGTCGAGCCTCACACTGAGGACGCCAGCAGCGCGATCAACCCCGCCTCGTCCATCACCTCGATCCCCAGCTCCTTCGCCTTCGCCAGTTTCGACCCCGCCTCTTCGCCCGCGACGAGCACGCTGGTCTTGGCCGAAACGCTGCCGGAGACTTTCGCCCCCAGTGCCTCGAGTTTCGCCTTGGCCTCGTCACGCCCCATCGTCGCCAGCGTGCCGGTCAGCACGAAGGTCTTGCCCGCCAGCGCGCCGACGGCGACCTGCTGCGGCGCCTGATCGGACCAGGCGACGCCGCGCTCGCGCAGCGCCGTCAGGATCTCGCGATGATGCGGATCGGCGAAGAAGCGCACGATGCTGTCGGCCACGATCGGCCCGACGTCGGGAATCGCCTGCAGCGCCGCCGCGTCCGCCGCGATCAGCGCCTCCAGCGAGCCGAACCAGCGCGCGAGCGCCTTGGTGGTCGACTCGCCGGCGTTGGGAATGCCGAGCCCGAACAGCACGCGCGCCAGCTCGGTCTTCCGGCTCCGGTCGATGGCCTCGATCAGCTTCTCGGCCCAGCGCGCCGCGACCTTCTTCTTGGGGTCGACGACCACGCCGTCGCGCGCATCGGCGCGCCGCTTCATTTCCTGCAGGTCGTCGACGGTCAGGCGATAGAGGTCGGCCACAGATCCGATCAGCCGGAAGTCGACCAGGTCCTCGATGATCCGGTCGCCGAGCCCCTCGATATCCATCGCGCGCCGCGACGCGAAATGGCGGATGCCCTCCTTTCGCTGCGCCGGACAGGTGAGCCCGCCGGTGCACCGCCATGCGGCCTGTCCCTCAACCCGTTCCAGCGCCGCGCCGCATTCCGGGCACACCGTCGGCATCGTCCACGGCACGGTGCCGTCGGGCCGCGCCGCGAGGATCACTCCGACGATTTCCGGAATCACGTCGCCGGCCCGGCGGACGATCACCCGGTCGCCGACCCGCACGTCGAGGCGCCGGATCTGGTCCTCGTTGTGCAGGGTCACGTTCGACACGGTGACGCCGGCGACATGGACGGGATCGAGCCGCGCCAGCGGCGTGATCGCGCCGGTGCGGCCGACCTGCACTTCGATCGCGCGCACGGTGGTGCTCTCCTCGAGGGCGGCGTACTTGTGCGCGATCGCCCAGCGCGGTTCGCGCGATACGAAGCCCATCTTCTGCTGCTCGGCGTAGCGATCGAGCTTGTAGACCACGCCGTCGATGTCGTACGGAAGGTCGGCGCGCTTCGCGCCGATGCGTTCGTAGTAGTCGATCAGCCCGTCGTAGCCGGTCGCGACGTCGACCTCCGGGCACAGCGGCAGGCCCCATGCGGAGAGCTGTCGCAGCGTCGCCGAGTGGCTGTCCGGCAGGTCGCCGCCCTCGACCACGCCGACCGCATAGGCGTAGAACGACAGCGGGCGCTTCGCGGTCTGTTCCGGATCCTTCTGCCGCAGCGACCCCGCCGCGCCGTTGCGCGGATTCGCCAGCGTCTTCTCGCCGGCCGCCAGCGCGCGCACGTTGTAGGCGTCGAATTCGGACTTCAGCATGAACACTTCGCCGCGCACTTCGAGCACCCGCGGCCAGCCCCTGCCCTGCAGCCGCGCGGGGATGTCGCGCACGCGGCGGAGATTCGCGGTGACGTCCTCGCCGATACTGCCGTCGCCGCGGGTGGCGCCGCGCACGAACTCGCCGTCGACGTAGCGCAGGCTGATCGCGAGGCCGTCGAGCTTCGGCTCGACGGAAAACAGCGGTGCGCTGATCGCGAGCTCGCGCTCGATCCGGGCGACGAAGGACCTCACGTCGGCGTGGCGCGTCTCCGGATCGGTGGCCGCCGGGTCGTCGATCGCCTTGCCCAGCGACAGCATGGGCAGCTCGTGGCGGACCTCGGCAAAGCCCGAGGTCGGCGCGGCGCCGACCGTCGCGGTCGGCGAGTCCGGCGTCGCCAGCTCCGGATGCGCGCGCTCGAGCGCGGCGAGTTCGCGCAGCAGGCGGTCGTAGTCGGCGTCGGGAATGGTCGGCGCGTCGCTGCCGTGGTAGCGGCGGTCGTGCTCGGCGATCTCGGCGCGCAGTGCGGCGGCGCGCTCGCCCGCACGGTGGTCCGGGGTACTCATCGTTCCTCCTCGCGACGGCTGGATCGGCGGTCTACCAGCGCTTGCGGATGGTCTGCTTCTCGCGCTCGCGATCGTAGCCGCGCAGCTCGTCGCGCAGGTGCTGGATGGTCTGGCGGCCGAGCGCGTTGCGCTCCTCGTCGAGCACCTGCGCATCCAGCAGTTCGGCCAGGCGTTCGGCGCCGGGAAGCATGGTGTCGAACGCGTCGAGCGCCGACAGCGGACCCGGCAGCGTCATGAACAGCGACACCCCCGGCGTCGTCATCTCGGGCAGGCCGATCGGGTCGAAATGGCCCGGCTTGACCATGTTGGCCATCGAGAACACGGGCGCGGTCGCGCCCGGGGTCGGGCTCAGCCGGTGGAAGATCCCGAGGTCGCCGTATTCGAGGCCGATCTTCTCGGCGGCGACCAGCAGGTCCGCACCGCTGATCGTCGTCCCTTCGCGGGCGGCGACGTGCAGCGTGACGATGCGGTCGAAGCTGCCGTCCGCATCGCGCGCGCCGACATGGCTGCGCTGCGGCTCCGCCGGCGCGCCGCGCTGCTCGCGGATCTCGCTCGACATCCGCTCCAGCGTCTCGCGCAACTCGGGTTCGAGGCCATCGTTGGCGACCAGCTCGGTGTCGCCGAGCGACGGCTCCATCCGCGGCGATCCGCTCGCCGGCTTCTTGTGCCGTTCGCCCTGCTTCGGCTTCTTCGGCCCGCCGAACAGATACACCAGCACCACGATCAGCAAGCCGACCCCGCCGATGATCAACCGCAATAGATTCTGATCGCTCATCCTTTCCCGACCCGCCTTTCCGCAGCCAACAGGCGCCGCTCTTCGATGAGGGATCCGGCGCCGCCGAATCCCTATGCGGCGCCGACGAGCTTAGCGGCTTCCGCCAGATCGACCTGAACCAGACGTGACACGCCGGGTTCGCGCATGGTCACGCCGCACAGCTGGCGCGCGGCCTCCATGGTGGTCTTGTTGTGGGTGACGACGATGAACTGCACGTTCTCGGCCATCGTCTGCACCATCGACGAGAAGCGGCCGACGTTGGCCTCGTCGAGCGGCGCGTCGACCTCGTCCAGCAGGCAGAACGGCGCCGGATTGAGCCGGAAGATCGCGAACACCAGCGCGACCGCAGTCAGGGCCTTCTCGCCGCCGGACAGCAGCGAGATCGAGGTGACGCGCTTGCCGGGGGGCCGCGCCATGATCGACACGCCGGTGTCGAGCAGGTCGTTGCCGGTGAGTTCGAGGTAGGCGTGGCCGCCGCCGAACAGCGTCGGGAACAGCTCGTTCAGCCCCGAATTGACCTTGTCGAAGGTCTCCTTGAAGCGGGTGCGGGTCTCGCGGTCGATCTTCTTGATCGCTCCTTCGAGCGTCTCCAGCGCGGCCGTGAGATCGGTGAACTGGGTGTCGAGATAGCCCTTGCGCTGCGACTGCTCGGCGTGTTCGTTGATCGCGGCGAGGTTGACCGGCTCGAGGCGCTTGATCTTGCCGTCGAGGTCCTCCAGCCGCGCCTTCCAGCTGTCGGCATCCGCCTCCGGCGCCAGCTCCGCCTCGATCGCGGCGACGTCGAAGCCGGCCTCGGCGATCGCCTTGGCATAGGTGTCGGCCTCGAAGCGCAGGCGTTGCGCCGCGAGGCGCAGGCCGGAATGCTGCTCGCGCAGCGCCGACAGGACGCCGTCGATGCGGTGCCGCTCGACCTCGTCCTGGCGAGTCTCGCTGTCGAGTTCTTCCAGCGCCTTGCGCGCGGCGACCAGGTCGCGGTCGACCAGCAGGCGCTGGTCGAGGTAGGTGCGGCGTTCGTCTTCCAGCTGGGCGATCGGCGCGTCGCCGGTCTCGAGCTGCCCGGCGATCTCCTCGGCGCGCTGCGACAGCTGGCTGCGCTGCTGTTCCATCCGGCTGACTGCCTGTTCCAGCGAGGTCAGTGCGGCGCGCTTCGACTCGATGCGCAGCTGCACCTGGTGCGCGGCGTCGCCCGCCTCGCGGGCGGCGAAGCGCGCTTCCTCGCGCTGCTCCAGCAGCTTGCGGCGCATGCCATCGAGTTCGGCGCGCTCCGCCTCGAGATCACCCATCCGCTCCACGGCGGTGTCGAGCCGGCCGCGCGCCTCGCGCACGTCGCCCTCGACCGCGTCGCGCTGCTCGATCAGGGTCGAGCTCTCGGCCTCGATCTTCACCATCCGCTGCTGCGCCGCCTCGTAGCGGCCCTGGTGGCTCTGCAGCTGGCCGGCGAGTTCGGCCAGGCGGCGATGACTCGCATAGAGCTCGCGCTGCGCATCGTCGCGGGCCAGCTCGGCGTCGCCGAACTGGCTCTTCAATTCGTCGATCAGGCCGGTCAGCTCCTCGAGCTTCGCCTCCAGCGTGTCGCGTTCCGACTGCAGCGAATGGATCTCGCGCTCCCGCGCGATCACGCCGACCTGCGCGCCGCCGGCGCGCACCACCCGCGCAAGGCCCGCGGCCAGCCAGACGCCGTCGGCGGTGATCACCGACTCGCCGGCCGGCAGCCGCGCCGCGGCATCGCGCGCCTGCTGCACGCTGTCGGCGATCCGCACCTTCGCCAGCAGCCCCAGCACGGCCGACGGGCCGCGCACCTGGCTCGCCAGCGTCCCGGCCATCCCGTGCGTGCCGGCGGCGTCGTCGAGCAGCGCGACGTTGGCCTTGTCGACCGCCGCGAGCGCCTCGGCGAAGCCGTTCGGATCGGGACACAGCGTGGCGTCGAGCAGGCCGGCGAGCACCGTCTCGACCGCCCGTTCCCAGCCGTCGGCGACGTCGAGCACCTCGCCGAGGCGCTTGGCCGAGCCGAGGCCCTGCGCCTTCAGCCAGTCCGACAGCGCGCCCTGCTCCTGGCCCAGCGCCGCGTGCTGCAGCGCCTCCAGCGAGGAGAGGCGACCGCGTGCGGCCTCCAGGCGCTGGCGGGTCTGCGCGACCTCGCCCTGAACCTGCTTCTGGCGCTCGGCCAGGGCGTCCATCGCCGCCTTGCGTTCTTCGAGCAGCCCGCCCAGGGTGTCGACCTTGCTGCGCGTGCTGTCGTGCTCGCTGGACAGGCCTTCCGCCTGCGCGGTCAGGCCGGCGAGATCCGCGTTGCTGCGCTCGCGCTCGAGCTGCTCCAGCCGCCGCGAGAAGTCGACCGACTGCTTGTCGAGATAGTCGAGGCGGGTGCGCTCGACTTCGGCCGCGCGCGCGGCCTCGCTCGAGTTGCGGGCATAGTCGTCCCAGCGCTGCTGCCAGCCGGTCAGCGCCTGCTCCGCGCTGCGCATCGCCTCGTTGCGTTCGTCGGCCTCGGCCAGCAGGGTCTCGATCCGCGGTTCGTCGACCGCGAGCGCGTCGCGCAGCATCGCGATCTGGTCGGCATCGGCCTTCGCGTGCTGCTCGAGTTCGGCGAGCTGCGCGCGGGTCTCGTCGCCGGCACGGGTCAGCCGCGCCGACAGCTCGCGGCTGTGCTGGATCTGCTGCTCGACGCGGGCGATGTCGGCACCGACCCGGTAGACCTGGGCCTGCACCTCGTTGAAGCGCTCGGTCGCGCTGTTCTGGCGCTCGCGGAAGGCCTCCAGCTTCGCCTCGACCGCTCGGAGCTCCGAAACGCCCTTCTCGATCGTCAGCTCCAGCGCCGCGATCTCGTCGTTGCGCTGCTGGTAGTCGAGTTCCTGCTTCTTCAGCGCCAGCGCCTTCAGCTCGGCCTCCACCCGCGCTGCCTCGGCCTTCAGCTTCTGCCAGCGCTCCGCGGCGCGGGCCTGGCGATTCAGGTGATCGATCTGCTTGTCGACCTCGTCGCGCACGTCCTTCAGGCGCTCGAGATTCTCCCGGGTGCTCTTGATCCTGGACTCGGTCTCCTTGCGGCGCTCCTTGTACTTGGAGATGCCGGCGGCCTCCTCGAGGTGCGTACGCAGCTCCTCCGGCCGCGCCTCGACGATCTGCGAGATCATTCCCTGCTCGATGATCGAGTAGCTGCGCGCGCCGAGGCCGGTGCCGAGGAACACGTCGATGATGTCGCGCCGACGGCAGCGGGTGCCGTTCAGGAAATAGCTGGACTGGCCGTCGCGCGAGACCACGCGCTTGACCGAGATCTCGTTGAACTTGGCGTATTCGCCGACGATGGTGCCGTCGCTGTTGTCGAACAGCAGCTCGACGGTCGCGGCGCCGACGGGCTTGCGCGCGGACGAACCGGAGAAGATGACGTCGGTGATCGCGTCGCCGCGCAGGCGGCTCGCGGCGGTCTCGCCCATCACCCAGCGGATCGCGTCGATGATGTTGGACTTGCCGCAGCCGTTCGGACCGACGATGCCGGTGTAGTTGGTCTCGAGGTGCAGGACGGTCGGGTCGACGAAGGACTTGAAGCCCGACAGTTTGATCGTTGTCAGTCGCATGAATTACCGGAGAAGGCGCCGCGGCGCGCGTTGTCGGTGGCGGAACCCTCCGCTACCCTTGCGCGCCTTTGTCTACGTTGGGAGTCAGGCTGTGCCCAGTGCGCCGTCGAAAGAGCTGGAAACCTTTCCGAACCCGCAACCGGGTCGCGACTATACCATTCGCATGACCCTGCCCGAATTCACCTGCCTGTGCCCGAAGACCGGACAGCCGGATTTCGCCGAATTCGTCCTGGAATACGTGCCGGACCGCAAGTGCGTCGAGCTGAAGAGCCTGAAGATGTACATCTGGAGCTTCCGCGACGAGGGCCACTTCCACGAGGACGTCACCAATCGCATCCTCGACGACCTGGTGCGCGCCACCAAGCCGCGCTTCATGCGCCTGACCGGCGAGTTCAACGTGCGCGGCGGCGTCTATACGACCGTGGTCGCGGAGCATCGGAAGAAGGGCTGGAAGGCGGCTTCGAAGGTCGAGTTGCCGTAACTCGCTGGGTGCGCCTTCGGCGCGCCGATCGAGGGCCCAGGGCCCAGTATGGGCGCGCTTTCGGAAGTACGATGCCTGGCACGGGCTCCAGTCCAACTGGGCCCTGATCGACAAGCTCCGAACCACACGGACGACGACACCCACCATGCTCCCCCTCGACGTCATCATCATCGGCTCCTACAACCAGGATCACTTCTGGAAGACCCCGCAGTTCCCGGCGGTCGGCGAGTCGCGGATCGGGACGTTCGCCACCGGGCCCGGCGGCAAGGGTTTCAATCAGGCGGTGGCGGCGCACCGCCAGGGCGTGAAGACGGTGTTTCTCGGCGCGATCGGCGACGATTCGCTCGGCGACGTCGCCCGCAAGTTCGCGGCCAAGGTCGGCGTCGGCACCGAGTGGGAAGTGCATGCGGGCGTCTCGACCGGTGCGTCGAGCATCGTCGTCGACGAGAAGGGCGACAATCTGATCTGCGTCGCGCTCGGCGCCAACGAGCGGCTGTCGCGGGAGTTCGTCCGCAACCGCGAGAAGTTGATCGGCAGCGCGAAGATCGTCGTCTGTCAGCTGGAGAACCGCCTGGGCGCCACCGAGGAGGCCCTGATGATCGGCCGCGAGTCGGGCAACCTGACCATCCTCAATCCGGCACCGATCAACGAGCTGGTGACCCTGAAGCTGCTGACGCTGGCCGACATCCTCACCCCGAACGAGACCGAATTCGCGTTCCTGATGAAGCACCTGTTCGGCAAGCAGCTGCCGCCGGACTACTGGCAGCTCGACGACGGACTGCTGCACCTGCTGTGCCGCGAGACGCAGGTGCCGACGGTGGTGATCACGCTCGGTGACAAGGGCTGCTTCGTTTCCCACGATCCGATGCGCCGGCGCGGCGACGAACAGGCGTTCTACCGGCTGCCGACGGAGCAGGTCTCGGTCGTCGACACCACCGGTGCCGGCGACGCGTTCACCGGCGGCCTCGCTGCCGGCATGATCCTCTACCATTACAGCGAACCGTTCTCCCGCGCGGTTCGCCACGCCGGCCGGGTTGCCGGCCTGTCGATCGAGCGCCCCGGCACTGCGCCGGCGATGCCGACGCGCCCGGAAGTCGACGCACGCTTCCCGGACTGATCCCGCCGCTCGTCGCCCCGAATCGACCGTTCGTCCCTCCCCGACGGAGTCGTCACGTCGCGCGCCGTCCCCGGGGCGACGGTGGTGACGAGGCGACGACAGGACGTCTTCCCCGCGAGATCAGGTTCACGCCGCCACAGCATCGGCGATGACCTGGGACCAACGGCACATGCGAAGCTCTTCGTATTTCAACACTGTCGAACCCGACGGCCAACGCGCGTGCGTCCGAAGTTCGACTGCACGCCCTGTCGGCGCTCCTCACGGATGGAGGACCTGCACATGAGATTTCAGGTCGCCCTGCTCGGTTTCGACGCCGATCACGATCGCCTGCTGCGTTATCACCTCGCGCACACCCGCGGTCAGGCCCACGAATTCACGGCGTTCGCCGGCAGCAACCCGGCCGGCGCCGACATCGCGGTGATCGACCTCGACGGCGCAGACGCCGCGACCGGCCTCGGAGAGCTGCGCGCCGTGCCGCCGACCGCACCCCGCGTCGAAGTCTCCTCCGACGGCCATCTCGGCAGTTCGGCGTTCCGACTGGCCCGCCCCGACGCCCTGGCGAGCCTGCCGCGGCAGCTGCGGCGAGTCGTCGATACCGGCATCCTCGTCCCGGCGGAGGCATCGCCGGAGGGCACCGTCGACGGCCTCGACGCCGCCGTACGGCGACTGGGGACTGCGGCGAATGACGACCGCGCCGGAACCCGCGCGTTCCGCGCGCTGGTCGTCGACGCCGATCCCGGGACCCGGACCGACGCCCGGGCGGGGCTTCGCCGGCTCGGCATCGCCTGCGATGCCTACGACGACGCGACGGCGCTGGAGCCGGCCCTGCGACGCCAGCACTACGATCTGCTGATGCTCGATGCGCGCGCCGACGGCGGCAACGGCTATGCGCTGTGCCGAAGGTTGCGCCGGGATCCGGACCTGTGGATGCCGCCGCTGGTCATGCTGTGCGGACCCAACGCGCCATTCGACCGTGCGCGCGCCGCCCTGTGCGGCTGCGCCGCCCACTTGTCGAAACCGCTCCCGTGGTCGGATTTCCGTCGGCTCGTCGAATCCTTCCTCCGGCAGTCGTCGCGCGAGAACAGCGGCATGGCCCGGAAGCCCCCGACGCCGGACCCGGCCGATTCCTCCTCGACCC
>JBGAPI010000068.1:0-18384 GCA_044221335.1 Ahniellaceae bacterium | reverse complement strand
AATTCGGTGATCGGCAACTCCGCCGCCGACATCGCGGGGCAGATCAACGCCCTGGCCGAGCAGCGCCGCAGCGATCCGTTCACCCGCTGGCTGACGCCGATGACGCCCTGGCTGGGCTTCTCGGGCCTGCTGCTGTTCTACGCCGCCGTGGTTCCGCTGACCTACCAGCGGGTCGTCGGCGCGACCATCGCGCCGCAGAGAATCTGGCGCGTCGTGGGGGCGACCGGCGGTGTGCTCGTGGGAGTGTGGACCGTCCTCCTGCTGGGCGAGGCTCCCGCCTTCGTGGCGAGCGTGTTCGGCCTGAGCGGCGGGTGATCGTCCATCGGTTTCGCACCCTCGACAGTCGCGGGAGCCGCTCGGCGACCCTGCCGCCCACCGATGCCGTGTCGGGCTCGTCAGCCATTCGTCGGCCTGCGGTCTTCTACCAAGGGCGAAAAGTGTCGACCACAAGCACGGCAAATGGGGCCGAGGCGGCCATGCACTCGTCCACGTTGCCGGAATTCCGGCCGGATTGCGTTGACGACAGCACGAACTGTCATCGCCACCGGGGAACTCCATGCGCCGCTGTCTCCTGCTCACCGCTCTGCTGCTCGCCCTGCCGATGCTCGGCCACGCCGCACCGCAACCGCTGACGTCCGCGATCACCTACCAGGGCCAACTGAAAGTCTCGGGTGTACCGGCAAACGGCAGCTTCGACCTGCGCTTCACGCTGTACAGCGATCCGAACCTGAACATCCAGGCGGCTCCGCCGATCACGATCGACGACCTCGCCGTCGCCAACGGACTGATCACCGTGTCGCTCGACTTCGGCTTCGCTCCGGCGCAGGCCGGCAATGGCCTGTTCCTCGGCATCGAGGTGCGCGACGGCGCGTCGGCCGGCGCCTATGCGCCGCTCGCGCCGCTCGTGGAGCTGAGACCGCAGTACTTCAGCCAGTACCGCTCGACTTCGGCTTCGCTCCGGCGCAGGCCGGCAATGGCCTGTTCCTCGGCATCGAGGTGCGCGACGGCGCGTCGGCCGGCGCCTATGCGCCGCTCGCGCCGCTCGTGGAGCTGAGACCGCAGTACTTCAGCCAGTACGCGCTGGGCGCCGAGCAGGCGCTGTCCGTCGCCGACGGTGCGGTGACCAGCGCCGGGATCGCGAACGGAACGATCACCGGCGCGGACCTGGCCGCCAGCGCGGTGGCGACCGCGAGCCTGCTCGACGGCGCGGTGACCTCGGCGAAGATCCTCGACGGCGCGATCGCTGCCGTGGATCTCGCCGCCGGCGCGGTCGGCAATTCGGCGCTGGCCGCCAATGCGGTGACCTCGCCGAAGATCGCGGACGGCACCATCGCTGCCGCCGATCTCGCGACGGGCGCGGTCGGCAGCGCGGCGATCCTCGATGGCAGCGTCGGCGCGAACGACATCAACAGCGCCCAGGTCCAGGCGCGGGTCGGGGGCAGCTGCGCCGCCGGCAGCAGCATCCGGGTGATCAACGCGGATGGCAGCGTCGCCTGCGAGACCGACGATGGCGGCAGCAGCGCCGGCCTGTGGTCCCTGGGAGGCAATGCCGGTACCGGCGCCGGCGACTACCTCGGCACCAGCGACAACTTCGCGCTGAACCTCAAGGTCAACGCGAGCCGGGTGGCGTATTTCTCGCCGCTGGTCGGCAACGCCTCCAGCATCGCGTTCGGCGGAGCTGCCAACAGCATCGGCGCCGGCGCCGCCGGCGCGACCATCGGCGGCGGCGGCACCACCACCGCGGTCGCCGCGAACTACGCCTGGGACGACTTCACCACGGTCGCCGGCGGCGCCGGCAATCACGCCGGCAACAACGATGCAGCGACCACGACCGGCCAGTACGCCGCCGTCGGAGGCGGCGGCGCCAACCACGCGACCGGCGACTATTCGAGCGTCGGCGGCGGCAACCAGAACTACGCCGACGGCACGATGTCGGTGATCTCCGGCGGTCGACTGAACAGCACCAGCGCGACGCACGGGACGGTCGGCGGCGGCTACAGCAACACGGCGGGTGGCAATGCGGCGACGATCGCGGGCGGCAGCGACAACACCACCAGCGCCGGCTTCGCGAGCATCGGTGGTGGCGACACCAATGTCGCCAGCGGCAACTACAGCACGGTCGCCGGCGGCTACCACGGCAGCGCGACCGCGGTGTATGCCAGTGTCGGCGGCGGCAGCAGCAACCTGGCCGCGGGGATGTATGCGACGGTGCCGGGGGGACTCGAGAACACCGCCACCGGCAAGAGCAGCTTCGCCGCCGGTCAGCGTGCCCGCGCGCAGCACGACGGCAGTTTCGTCTGGGCGGACAGTCTCGGGACCACCGGGATCGGCTCGACGGGCGCCAACCAGTTCCTGGTCCGCGCGAACGCCGGCATCGGCGTCAACGTGGTGCCGCTGACCGATGTCGAGCTGGCGGTCGGCTCGAACGCCAGCGGCGCCGACTATGCGAACCTGTATCTGCAGCAGAAGGTCGGCACCGGCATCCTGATCACCGCCGGCAACGGCAGCAGTGCGGCGGCGAATGACGCCACCTTCTACGTCGACCAGTACACCGCCAGTGCGCAGCGCCAGCTGCTGCAGATCACCGGCAATCGCGATCTCACCGTGTTCGCGAACGCCTACAAGCCGGGCGGCGGTCCGTGGTCGACGCCGTCGGACCGTCGGCTGAAGAAGAACATCGAACCGCTGGACGGCGCGCTCGGTCGCCTGCTGATGCTGCGCGGAGCGACCTACGAATACATCGATCCGGAAAAGGCGCTCGGCCTGCCGGGACGGCAGAACGGCTTCATCGCGCAGGAGGTGCAGCAGGTGTTCCCGGACTGGGTCGCGGTCGGTCCGAACGGCTATCTCACCGTGACTCCGCGTGGCTTCGAGGCACTCACCGTCGAGGCCTTGCGCGAGCTCAAGGCCGCGGACGACGTGCGGATCGAGGCGCTGTCGGCCGACAACGCGAGCTTGCACGCGGAGAACGCGACGCTCGCGGCGGACAACGCGGCGCTCGCCGCGCGGCTGGCGCGCATCGAGCAGCAGCTCGGCGTCGCGCAGGGCGTCGATCCGGGGAGTGAACGCCGATGAATGTCTTTGCCTTGGGTGGCGGCATGCTGCTCGGACTCGTCTTCGCCGGAGCTGCCGAGGCACAGCAGGCCGGCGTCTACGACCTCGGCTGGTCGACCATCGACCAGGGGGGAGGGCGTGTCAGCGGCGGCGTCTACACGCTGGACATGACCGTCGGGCAGGCGGACGCGACGACTCCCGCATCCGCCGGCATCTACGCCTTCAGCGGCGGCTACTGGCCGGGCGTACGGACCGCCGCGGCCGGCAACGCCCTGTTCAGCGACGGCTTCGAGTAGGAGCGCCGGCAAAACCGGCGGAGCGTAAGGGGTGGAAGTCCCCGACAACGAAGGACTAGCGATCCAGTTGTCCCCGAGTCATGCGTGGTACGCCGCGAGGCGTACGACGAAGCGTTGACAGGGGTGACGATAGGCCAGCCATTGAGCCGCGAAAGAATCCTATCCCGGGTGCCGACGCTGTCTACTCTGCGGAAGGCAACATGAACCCGCGCGCCATCGCGAGCGTGGGTTTGGTCCGGCGTGGTCAAAGACCCTGGCATGTCGTTACGCGCTTCGAGCGGGAGCCGGGAGATCTCCAGTCTGACCGCCGCACGGGTTTGCGGCGGTCCGCATCGGGAAGGCGAGCAGCCACAAGCCGATGACGAACGGGCTGGAGAAGTCAGACCTCCTCGTAGTAGCTGCGAAGCGGGCGAACAAGCGCGGGCGACCGTGTGCGGAGTCCGTGGAGCCAAGGGGGAGGGCCGAGGGGAACGCGGGCGAGCAGCGCACGCACCGGACGCTGAGCCGGGCAAGCGTGTCCCAGCGACTCGAACGCGTACGCGCAAGAGCACAACAGGGCAAGAAGGAGCAGTTCACCGCGCTGATGCACCACCTCACGATCGAGGTGCTCGATGCAGCATTCGGCTGGGTCAGGCGCAATGCGGCGACGGGTGTCGACGGAGTGGGGTGGGACGACTATGCGCGCAACCGGGAAAGCAACCTGATCGATCTGCACGGGCGACTCCATCGCGGTGCCTATCGGGCGAAGCCATCGCGTCGGCAGTACATCCCGAAGCCGGACGGACGACAACGTCCTCTCGGCATCGCCGCGCTGGAAGACAAGATCGTCCAACGGGCGCTGGGTGAAGTGCTCAACGCGATCTACGAGCAGGACTTCCTGGGGTTCTCCTACGGGTTCCGGCCCGGACGCAGCCAGCACGATGCGCTGGATGCGCTCGCGGTCGGGATCGAACGGATGAAAGTGAACTGGATCGTGGACGCCGACATCGCGCGGTTCTTCGACACGGTCAGCCACGAGTGGCTGCAGCGTTTCGTCGAGCACCGCATCGGCGACCGGCGCGTGCTACGCCTGATCCGCAAATGGCTGAAGGCCGGCGTGATGGAGGACGGCGTGCTGTTGGCGACGGAGGTGGGAACGCCGCAAGGTGCGGTGATCTCGCCGCTGCTGGCCAATATTTACCTGCATTACGTCTTCGACCTCTGGGCCCAGCAGTGGCGCAAGCGCACTGCACAGGGTCGCGTCGTCATCGTGCGCTACGCCGACGACATCGTGGTCGGCTTCTCGCACGAGCATGAGGCCAGGCGGTTCGTGGCGGAGTTGCGCGAACGGTTGGAGTGCTACTCGTTGTCGCTGCACCCGGACAAGACCCGCGTGCTCGAGTTCGGCCGTTTCGCGGCCAAGAACCGAACCCTGCGGGGGCTGGGTAAACCGGAAACCTTCGACTTCTTGGGCTTCACGCACATCGCGGAGACCGATGAGCGCGGCATCTTCCAGTTGCAACGGACGACCCGTCGCGATCGCCTGCGCGCCGCACTGAGCTCGATCAAGTCGTCGCTACGGCAGCGACTCCACGACTCCATCGCGGTCCAGGGCGAGTGGCTCGGCCGCGTGGTGCGCGGATACTTCGCGTACCACGCGGTCCCGACCAACTTCCGCAGTCTCGATGCGTTCCGACACTACGTGCTCGACCTGTGGCGGCGGTGCCTCAACCGACGCAGCTTCAGGACCCGAACCACGTGGAATCGTATCTCACGCATCGCCGACCAGTGGCTACCTCGCCCGAAGATCCTTCATCCTTGGCCCAGCGTGCGGTTCCGCGTCAACCACCCGAGGTGGGAGCCCGGTGCGTAAGTTGCGCCCGCCGGGATCTGTGCGGGGGGCGCTCCGAAAGGGGCGTCCCTACCGCGATGGCGGCCCCTGGCCGCCATCGCGAGTCGTTCGGACCCTGGCGCGCAGGACACTCTCTACTCGTCCCGCAACGCCACCTGCGGATCGATCGCCGCCGCCCGTCGCGCCGGCAGCCAGCTGGCGATGGCGGCGATCGCCAGCAGCAGCGCCGTGGCACCGAGCCAGGTCCAGGGGTCGGCGCGGCTGACCTCGTACAGCAGCGCTTCGAGACCGCGGGTGGCGATGACCGCGAGCGCGCTGCCGACCCCGATGCCGACGCCGGCGCTGCGCAGGCCCCGGTGCAGCACCAGCCCGACGATGTCGCGGCGGCTGGCGCCGAGCGCCTGGCGGATGCCGAGCTCGCGCTGGCGCTGGGCGACGTGATAGGCGAGCACGCCGAACACGCCGAGCGCCGCGAGCGCGACCGCGGCCAGCGCGAATCCGCCGATCACGATCGCCCAATGGCGCTGGTCGCCGGTGGCGTCGGCGAGCAGCGTGTCCATCGCCGCGATGTCGGCCGGGACCAGCGCCGGATCGAGGCGGGCGAGCGTGCCGCGCAGCGCCGCCACCTGCGCCAGCGGCGCGGTCGCGCTCACCAGCATCAGGTTCATCGCGTTGCCGCCCCAGCCTTGGCTCACCGGCGCGAACACCGTCTCTCCGGCGGCGGCGAGACCCGCGTAGCGCACGTCGCCGACGACGCCGACGATCGTCAGCGGGACATCGCCACCGCCCTCGAAGACCTGCTTGCCCACCGCGCTTTCGCCGGGAAAGTAGCGCTTCGCCCAGGAGTCGCTGACGATCAGCACGCGTTGCGACTCCGGGGTGTCGCCCGCCCCGAAGCCGCGGCCCTCGACGAGCCGGATGCCGAGCGCGTCGAAGAAGCCGGCATCGACCGGCACCCACGGCGAGGCCGGCTGGTTGCCGTTCGGCGCCGGTCGGCCGACGATGTCGAAGTTGTTGTCGCAGCCGCAGTCGGGGGGCAATGCGCCCGTCACCGTCGCGCCGCGGACGCCAGGCAGCGCGCGCAGCTCGGGCAGCGCGCGCTGCCAGAACGCGAGCTGCGCGAGCGGGTCGGGATAGGCCTGCTGCGGCAGGCGCACCGAAGCGGTCAGCGCGCCGCCGGTCTCGAAGCCGGGATCGACGCGGGCGAGCCGCGCGAGACTGTCGGCCAGCAGTCCGGCCGACAGCAGCAGCGGCAGTGCCAGCGCGAACTCCAGCACGACGAGAGCGTCGCGGAGACGCTCCTGGCCGCGCGTCGCGCTCGCACCGCGCGCGTCGCGTGCCGGCCCACGTCCGAGCACGCCGAGTGCGATTGGCAGCAGGGCCAGCGCCAGCGACACGGCGAGCGCCAGCAGCACCGCGAAGCCGAGCACCGTCGGGTCGATCCGGACCTCGGCCAGGCGCGGCAACGCCGGGCCGAGCGCGCGGTAGCGTTCGAGCAGGACGGCAGCGAGCAGCACGCCGAAGCCGGTGCCGGCGCCGACCAGCAGCAGGTTCTCGCCCACCAGCAGCCGCGCCAGGCGCCAGCGGCTCGCGCCGAGCGCGGCTCGCACCGCGAGGTCGCGGCTGCGCTGCGCGAGGCGCATCAGCATCAGGTTGGCGTTGTTCACCAGCGCGATCAGCAGCACTGCGCCGACCGCGCAGAGTGCGGTCCAGAGGAAGGCGGCGCTGTCGCCCAGCAGATAGGGCTTCAGCGCGAACGGCGTCAGTCGCGCCTTCTCGTCCTGGAAACCCTGCTTCCACAGCGGAAAGATCTGCCGGCTCACCGCATCGAGGTCGGCACGCGCCGCATCGAGCCCGATGCCGGGCTTCAGTCGCGCCAGCGTCGACAGGAAGAAGGGGCCGCGGCGCTTCGGCGTCGCGAGCCGGAGGATCGGCCACAGGTCGGCCTTCATGCCCGGCCAGGCCTCCGCGCCGGCGGGCATCACCCCGACGACGGTGTGACTGACGCCGTCGATCAGCAGCGCCTGCCCGACCGGCTCGCCGCGGCCGGCGAATTCGCGCGCGGCGAAGGCGGCGCCGAGCACGACCACCGGTGCCGCGTCGCTCGCCGCGTCGGCGGCGACGAAGCCGCGCCCGGCGGCCGGCTGCACGCCGAGCAGGTCGAAGAAGTTCGGCGTCACCGAGCGTGCCTTCAGCCATCCGGCACGTGCGCCGCTGCCGACCAGCGCGTCGCCGCTGCGCATCGCCGCGGCGCCTTCGAGGCTCTGCGCCTGTGCCGCGATCGCCTGGTAGTCGACCGTCGAGGTGTTCCAGCTGCCGCCGGGGTTGGCCTCGCGCACGATCACCAGCTGTCCTGCGTCGCGATACGGCAAGTCGGCGAGCACGATCGCATGGACCAGGGCGAACACCGCCGTCGTCGCGCCGATGCCCAGTGCCAGGGTCGCGATGACGGTCAGGCTGTAGCCGGGGCGGCGCAGCAGGGTGCGCAGGCTGCCGAGGGCGGCGGCAAGGAAGTCCATCGGCGACTCCGGAGTGGGGGACGTCCGGTTGCAGCAAGTCGCGTGCCAGCGCGGTTCGCGACGAATTCCCGGGCGGGATGTCCGTTTCCGGGCGCGATCGGGGACGGGGTGTACGGTTTCGTCGCGCGTCGGGCCGGTGTCGCCGCCCCACGTGGACGCGACGCCAGGGGAGGCGGGAGCGTCGAGGTTCCGTGTGGGCGGCACGATCCGGCGCCGCGGACGCGAGGACCCGGCTCAGCGCGGCAGGTATTCCCGCATCTGCGGGTACAGGGGCGTCAGCGTGTCGATGACGCAGCTGTCCGCGGTGAAGCGCCAGGTCGTCGCGAAGTCCTCATGGCTGCGTGCCCGCCACAGGCGGCCATCACGGTCGATCACCAGCGAGTGGCCCACGCCGCCGCGGAAGATCGTCGAACCGTCGGTACCGGTGTAGATCGTCGCGGTCCAGGGACGCTCCTCCGGATGGGCGGCCATGAACGCCTCGATCTCGCGCACCCGGCCGAGGAACAGCGCCGCCCGCTCCCCGGGCGGCGCCGCCAGCGTCGCGGCGATCGCGGCGGCCAGCATCGGGTCCGCCGGCGAAGTCAGCACGCCGGATAGCGGCGGGTCGTTGGTCGGCTCCGGGGTGATCATCGCGATCGGCATGGGTTGGGACGGTGCGGCGCCAGTGTCGGCGATATTCGCCCACCGCGGCGAGCCCGTCGTGCGGCGTTTTCCATGCGGGCCGCCGCGGCGCGACGGCGCGCCGTTCCGGAGCGCGCCAGCGCACACGCGACGATGGGGTGCTGGACGGTGACGCTAGCGGCGCACGTCGTAGCGCCGCTCCGCCACGAACGCCTGCAATTCGGCACGGCCGACCAGCGCCGCGTCCCCCGGTATCGCATGCTTCAGGCATGCGCAGGCGAGTCCGAGGCGCAGCGCGGAGGCCTCGGACTCGCCCTCGAACAGTCCGTGCAGGACCCCCGCCGCGAAGGCATCGCCCGCGCCGATGCGGTCGACGATGCCGTCGAGCCGTTCGGCGGGCAGAACCGTCGTCCCGCTGCGGCTGACCAGCAGCGCGCCGAGCTCGTGGCGATCGACGTCGTGCTGCACGCGGGTGGTGCAGGCGATGCGGGCGAGGCGTGGATAGCGAGCGAAGGCAGCGTCGGCGGCGCGCTGCAGGCGGTCGAGCGGCGTGGCGCCGTCGAACTCGGTGGCGAACACGATGCCGAGGTCACGGTGGTCGGCGAAGAGCGTGGTCGCCTCCGCGAACAGGCCGTCGAGCAGGGGGGCGGGACGGCTGTCCCAGGCCTGCCACAGCTTGGCGCGGAAGTTGCCGTCGAACGACAGCGGGATGCCCGCCGCGGTGGCCGCGAGGGCGGCGCGCAGCGTGGCCTCGGCCGGTCCGGCGCCGAGCGCCGGGGTGACGCCGGATAGGTGCAGGTGATGCGCGCCCGACAACGCCGCCGGCCAGTCGATCGCGTCGGCAGGCGCGTTCGCCAGTGCTGATCCCGCGCGGTCGTACAGCACCTCGCTCGGCCGTTGCAGCGCGCCGGTGGCGAGGAAATACAGGCCCATCCGTCCGGGCGCCCGTCGCACCCGGGAGGTGTCCACGCCGTGGCGACGCAGTTCGGCGACGGCGGCGGTGCCGAGCTCGTTGTGCGGCACGATGCTCGCCATCGCGGTGGAATGGCCGAGGCAGGCGAGCGCCACCGCGACATTGGCTTCGGCGCCGCCGACCTGGACCTCGAGGCGCGGTGTCTGCAGCAGTCGTTCGCGGCCCGGGGCGGCGAGGCGCAGCAGCAGTTCGCCGAAACACAGGATGCGGGTCATGACGATTCCTCGAGGGCGGTGCCGTGGGAGTCTGGTCGCCGGTCGCCCGGCGGTAATGCGGCGTCGCAGCACAAGTCACGCTTGTTGCCGTCGATGACGCTGGGTTAGTCTAGATGATACCGGTGTCATTCAATTGGCAGCGTGAATGCTACCGGTGTCACCAGCACAACGCATTCAGCCCTCCGGCCCAGGCCGGACGAAGTCGAACGGGAGGGTTCCTTCGTGAGCAAGCAGCAGCGACAACAGCAGCGCCCGGCACTGCCGGTCCTGGCGGTAGCGATCTCGATGGCGCTGTACGGCGGCGCGCACGGCGCGCGCGCGGCGACGGAAGCCGATGCCGACGCGGCAACGCCGCCAGCAACCGCGTCCGCGGAACCGGCATCCGCCGATGCCGCGGCGGCGAAGAAGAAGGAAACGGCGAAGGAACTCTCCGCGGTGGTGGTGACCTACCAGAAGAGCGTCGAGCGCGCGCTGGACATCAAGCGCGAGACCGTCGACCAGGTCGACTACATCCTCGCCGAGGACATCGGCAAGTTCCCCGATCTCAACCTCGCCGAATCGCTGCAGCGGGTGCCCGGCATCACCATCGCCCGCGACGCCGGCGAGGGTCGCACCATCTCGGTACGCGGTCTGGACTCGCAGTTCACCCGGATCCGGATCAACGGGATGGAGGCCTTGTCGACCACCGGCGGCACCGACGCCTCCGGCGGCAACAACCGCGGCCGCGGCTTCGACTTCAACGTGTTCGCGTCGGATCTGTTCAACAAGATCGCGGTGCACAAGACGGCGTCGGCCGACGTCGACGAGGGTTCGCTCGGCGCCACCGTCGACCTCCACACTGCGCACCCCTTCGACTTCGACGGCTTCACGGCGCTGTTCTCGGCGAAGGAGGGCTACAACGATCTGTCGGAGGAATGGAACCCGCGTGGCGCCTTCCTGATGTCCGACACCTTCGCCGACGGGCGCCTCGGCCTGCTGTTCTCGCTCGCCTACACCCACCGCCAGCTGCAGGAAGAGGGCAGCAGCAGCGTGCGCTGGGACAATGGCCCGTCGAGCGGCAATTTCGCGGCCAGCTCCCCGTTCGCGCCCGCGCGGCTGGCGAGCACCTTCCATCCGCGCATCCCGCGCTACGGCGTGCTCGGCCACGACCAGGAGCGCCTGGGCGCCACCGCGTCGCTGCAGTGGGAGCCGGAGAGCGGCACGCTCTTCACCCTCGACATGCTGTTCGCCGACTTCAAGGCCAAGCGCAGTGAGGACTTCCTCGAGGCGATCTCGTTCTCGCGCAGCGGCAGCGGCAAGCCGCAGACCGTGGTGCGCGACGGTTTCGTCGACGCGAACGGCAACCTGAGCTACGGCGTGTTCGACAACGTCGACCTGCGCTCGGAGTCGCGCTACGACGAACTCGACACCAAGTTCACCCAGATCTCGCTGACCGGCACCCACGACATCGGCGATCGCCTGCACCTGTCCGGCGCGGTCGGCCACTCGCTGTCGCGGTTCGACAATCCGATCCAGACCACGGTCACCATCGACCGGCTGAACTCGAGCAACTACTCCTGGGACTACCGCGACGACGACCGCCTGCCGAACCTCTCCTACGGCTTCGACGTGACGAATCCGGCGAACTGGGCCTTCGCCAACGGCCAGTCCGAGATCCGGCTGCGCCCGAATTCCACCGACAACGACTTCAACAACGAGCAGCTCGACCTCGTGTTCGACGCCAACGAATACGTGAAGTTCAAGGGCGGCCTGACGATGAAGAAGTACGGCTTCTCCACCGACGAGGCACGCCGCGCGTCCGAGGTGTCGGTGCCGAACCTCCCGGCCGGCGTCAGCCTGGCGGACCTCACCCGCCTCATCACCTTCGGCAACAACCTGCACGTGCCCTCGGGCACGCCGACGACATGGCTGGCGCCCGACCTCGACGCCTTCGCCAACCTGTTCAACATCTACAGCAACTCCGGCACCTTCACGCTCTCGGAGACGGCCAGCGGTGCGGTGGGCAACAACCGCTCGGTGACCGAGAAGGATCGCGGCGGCTACCTCGAGATGCTGTTCGACGTCGACGTCGCCGGGCGTCCGCTGAAGGGCGACCTCGGCGTGCGCTACGTCCGCACCCAGCAGGATTCCAACGGCTTCGCGATCATCAACGCGGTGCCGACGGCAACCTCGGTGCATCGCGACTACGACGACACGCTACCCTCGCTGAACCTGGTCTACAGCCTGACCGACGATCTCCTGCTGCGCTTCGGAGCCGCCAAGGTGATGGCGCGCCCCGGCCTCGGCAATCTCACCCCGGGTGTGACCGTCAGCGTCAGCGGCGGCAACCGCGTGGTCACCGGCGGCGACCCCTTCCTCGATCCGTTCCGCGCGAAGACTGCCGATCTCGCGATCGAGTGGTACTTCGACAAGGGCGCGTCGGTCAGCGCCGCGTACTTCTACAAGGACATCGAGAGTTTCGTGCAGACCTCGCGCGAAACCCGCCCGTACAACACCTCGGGCCTGCCCGACAGCCTGCTCGCGGGCACTGGCGCGTCGCCGACCGACGACTTCCAGTTCAACATCCCGGTCAACTCGCCCGGCGGCAAGCTGCGCGGCGTCGAGCTCAACTACACCCAGCCCTTCACCTTCCTGCCCGAACCCTTCAGCGGCTTCGGGGCGATCCTCAACTACACCTACGTGGATTCGAAGATCCAGTACGTGACCTCGACCGGCGTCGCGTCGCTGCGTACCGATCTCACCGGCCTGTCGAAGAACGCCTACAACGTCACCCTGTTCTACGAGCGGGGACCGTTCTCGGCGCGCGTGACCCGGGCGCATCGCGACGATTACCTGACGACCGTGCCGGGCCGCAACAACAACGACGTCGAAGGCACCAAGGGCACGACGAACATCGACTTCTCGGCGAGCTACAAGTTGAACGACCAGATGTCGGTGACCTTCGAAGGCGTGAACCTGTCGGACGAGTTCAACGATCAGTACGTGTCGTCGACGGGCGATCGCAGCAGCGTCTACACCCACACCGGCCGCGAATACCTTCTGGGCTTCCGCTACAAGTTCTGACCGGCTCTCCCCGGGAAGCCCGTGCACCCGAAACACCGGGTCGCGCTCCAACCCGGCCATCGCGGCGATGCGGTGGCCGGGTCTTTTTTCGTGGCACGGCGTTCGCGCCACCGACCCCGGTCCCGTCATTGCGAGCACAGCGAAGCGCCGAAGGGTGCGCCTCCGCGCACCGGCCGTACAAGCTCCGGGTATCCAGCCAGTCCCGTCATTGCTTCGCTGCGCTCGCAATGACGGTGATCTGGCAGGGGGAGCGATAGCGGATGAATGACCGCCGCCGCACGCTTGTCGCCCTGGCCGGCGGATGCCTCTTCTCTTGCCTTCGCGTCCGCGACGCGGAGGCCTTCGACGCCGTGGTCGGTGACGCTCCTGCCGCATGGGGGCGTCGCTTCGACACCCTCGCTGCCGCCATCGACGCGGCACCGTCCGGCGACCGTCCCTACCGCATCCACCTCGCCGCGGGAACGCTGCGCGAGCGCCTCGCGATCCACCGTGCCAACGTCGCACTGATCGGAGCGGGTATCGAGCGCACCGTGCTGAGCCACGATCGCGCCGCGGGCATGCCGGGCGACGACGGCAGTCCGCTCGGCACCTGGGGGTGCGCCACGCTGACCGTCGCCGCGCCGGGCTTCATCGCGCGGGACCTGATGATCGAGAACGCGTTCGACTATCTCGGCCACCTGCGCGCTCCGATGTTCGAGCAGATCGGCCCCAACGGCGCGCAGGCGGTCGCGCTGATGCTTGCCGCCGGAGCCGATCGCAGCGTCGTCGAGCGGGTCGCGATTCGCGGCCATCAGGACACGCTGTTCGTGGACGCCGGCGTCAGCCACTTCCGCGACTGCCGGATCAGCGGCTCCGTTGACTTCGTGTTCGGTGCGGGCGAAGCGCATTTCGAGCGTTGCGACCTGATCTCGCGCTTTCGACCCGACAAGCCAAGGCAGGGCTACATTGCCGTTCCGAGCACCTCGCGCCGCCAGGATGTCGGACTCGTGTTCCGCGAGTGTCGACTCCTGCGCGAGCCAGCGGTGCCGGACGCCAGCGTGGCGCTCGGTCGTCCGTGGCGGCCATCGCGCACGTTTCCCGACGGCAAGTACGGCGATCCCGATGCGGTCGGCATGGCGGCCTTCATCGACTGCTGGATGGACGCGCACATCGATCCGGCAGGCTGGGATGCGATGAACTACACGGCGCGGGATGGGAGTCGCGTCGAGTTCAAGCCGAGTGAGGCTCGCTTCTCGGAGCGCGGGAGTCGGGGACCCGGGGCGCGGCGGTCGTAGGGCGCGCACTGCGCGCCATCGCGAGGCGCAACATCGGGACGTCTCAAATCGGCGAGGAGCGGCCGTAGGGCGCGCACTGCGCGCCATTGCGAGGCGCTTGGCAAGCACTTCCTCTAGCGGCGAGGAGCAGTCGTAGAGCGGAACCCGGCCAGCCCACGCGGGGAGCATCATGTTGAGGTCGGCTATCGGCCGTTGGCGACCACTCGCGTATCGCCTCGAGCTGCGGCCCAGGTGCCGCTAGAACGGTCGGTGTTCGGCGACCGCGGTGGTGAAAGCGAAACACCTCGCAATGGCGCGCATTGCGCGCCCTACGTCGGGTTCTCGCCGCTGGCGGACATGGGAGTGATGCGCCTCGCAATGGCGCGCAGTGCGCGCCCTACGGCTGCTCCTCGCCGACTTCGGAATTCCTGACGATGCGCCTCGCGATGGCGCGCAGTGCGCGCCCTACGGCTGCTCCTTGCCGATTGCGGAATTCCTGACGATGCGCCTCGCGATGGCGCGCCGTGCGCGCCCTACGATCCTTCCTCGCTGACGCAAGACATCTCGGCGAAACACTTTGCGTCGGCGGGTGGGGTCCGCCTTGACTCAATGCGGCGGCTCGCGCGGCGGCGGCGCCTTCCTGGGCTCCATCGTGTCGAGATCCCAGTCGGCCGCGACGAAGGCCTTTGCGGCAGGCACCGGATGCGGGTAGCCGCCGACCTCGTCCTCGCTGTCGACGATCCCACCGCGGCCCTCGATGGTGTCGGCGACGATGCGACGATCGATCGGGTCACGGTCCCAGGGGCGTGCGCCGACGTCGCGGATCACGGCGTCCTGCACCTCGACCGCCGGTAGCACCCGCACGCCTTCCGGCATCGATGGCGCGGACGTCAGCTCGATGATCTTCGCGGCCGAGGTCGTGTAGCGCCCGGTCTGCGGCAGGGGACGGCCAATGCGGTCGACCGCGATGTTGTCGGACGCGTAGAGCTCGACATCGCCGGAGCCGCCGAGTTCGAACAGGGCGAGCGGTTCGGGCGTCGAGGGGCCGGCGCGCAGCACGTTGCCGATGAGGCTCATCCGTCCGACCTGGTACTCGCGACCCGCCCATTCCTCCGGCAACAGGTTGTAGTGCACCGCGCGCGGTCCCGGATCGTAGATCAGGTTGTTGACCACCACGCCGCGCACGCCGCCCTTGAACAGCGGGCTGCGCTCCCAGTTGTGGGCGTAGAGATTGCCGACGATCAGGATGTCGGTCACGTTGTCGTGGATCAGCGAGCCCTTGCTGTGTTCGCCCTTCGAATGCACGGAATGCGCGAGTCCCTCGGCGATCAGGTTGCTGCTGAAGGTGATGCGGTGCGAAGTGCCGGTGCGCCAGTCTTCCGGCGTGGCGCCAAGGAAGCGACCGCCGGAAGCGGACAGGTTCTCGTCGATCGCCCAGGTCATCGAGCAGTGATCGACGATCACGTCCCGGGCGCCGGCGAGGGTCGAGAAGGCATCCGGCTCGTAGCCGCTGCGCTTCGGCGCGCCGGCGCTGCCGGGGCGGATGCGCAGGTGGCGCAGCACGACGTCATGGGTCGCGACGTTGAGGCCGCCGCGGATCAGCGTGATGCCGGGGGAGGGCGCCGTCTGGCCGGCGACGGTGACGTTCGGTTCGTCGATCCTGAGCATGCCGCGCTCGAGGTCGATCACGCCGCCGACCTCGAACACCACGATCCGCGGGCCTGTGGTTTCGAGGGCTTCCTTGAGCGATCCCGGTCCACTCGGGGCCAGCGTGGTCACCTTGACGATACGTCCGCCGCGGCCGCCCGGCGTATGCGCGGCCCAGCCTTGCGCGCCAGGGAAAGCGAGCGGCGTGGCTGCGCTCGCTCCGCCGGCGAGCCACAGGGAGCCGATCGCAACGAGGTGGAACGGAGTGAGCTTCATGGTCGGGCCCGGTGGGGTGAACGATGCGGCGATCCTGCCATGGCCGCCGGAGACAGGCTTGCCAGACGGCGTGCCGGCGTGCAATATGACACCGGTTACCTTGCAAGGCAATCAAGGCCTGCAGCGGTCAGTACGGGGAGTCTCCGGTGGCGGACGAGAGCACGGGAATGGGATGGTCGGTGGAAGCGCGCGGGATCGCGCAGCGCTTCGTGCGCGCGCGCCGCAGCGGCGCCGCACTGTCGTCGTTTCCGGGCACGCACCCGATCACGCTCGCGCAGGGCTATGCCTGTCAGGACGCCGCGATGGCCCTGTGGATGGATCGCATCGCGGGCTGGAAAGTCGGGCGCCTGCCCGAGCACTGGCGCGCGACGCTCGGCGCAGAACGCCTGATCGGCCCGATCTTTTCCGCCTCCTGTCGACAGGCGCGCGACGCCGACGACGAGGTCGTGTTCCCGGTGTTCGTCGGTGGCTTCGCGGCGGTCGAGGCCGAATTCGTGCTGCGCCTCGGTCGCGACGCACCGCCCGGACGCCTCGACTGGGACGCCGCCGCCGCCGCCGAACTGGTCGACGCGCTGATCCTCGGCATCGAAACCGCCGGCAGTCCGCTGGCGACGATCAACGAGCTCGGCCCGACCGTCGTCGTGTCCGACTTCGGCAACAATGCCGGCCTGATCCTGGGGCCGGAGTGTCGGTCCTGGCGCGATCTGCCGGAGGCGGAACTGGTGGCGGAGACCCTGATCGACGGCGTGACGGTCGGCCGCGGCGGCGCCGCCGTCGTGCAGCCGCTGGACGCGCTGGCGACGGCGCTGTCGATCGCCGCGCGCCGCGGGCATCCGCTGCGGGCCGGAATGCTGGTGTCGACCGGCGCCTCGACCGGCATTCACGACATCCGCGCGGGCCAGTCCGCGGTCTGCGACTTCGGCCGCTATGGCCGCGTGCGCTGCCGCGCGGTACCGCTGGTCGCGACCGCGGGCGCCGCTTGAACCGGCGTCGCGCCTGCCTGTCGCTGCTGGTCGGCGGCCTCGTGCCGCCGCTGGTCGCGGCCGCGCCGCTGACCACCGAGCTGACCGCGTCCGACGTCCACATCCCGGGCTATCCGACCGTCGAGGCGCTGCGCTGGATCGACCGGCAACTGCGCGAGAAGACCAGCGGCCGCCTTGGCCTCCGGCTGTACCACTCGGGCCAGCTCGGGCGCGAGGGAGACTCGATCGATCTCGCCCGCTACGGTGCGCTGGCGATCACCCGGGTCAACATGGCGGCTCTGAACAACCCGTTCCCGTTGACCCGCGTCCTGTCGCTGCCCTTCGTGTTCCGCTCGACCGCGCACCTGCGTCGTACGCTGGACGCCGCGGTCGGAGCGGAGATCCTCGACGCCTTCGGGCGCCGCGATCTCGTCGGGCTCGCGTTCTACGACTCCGGCGCGCGCTGCTTCTACAACACCCGGCGGCCGATCGTGCTGCCCGCGGACCTGCACGGGCTGAAGATCCGGGTGCCGCCGTCGGACCTGTTCATGGCGATGGTGCGCGCGATGGGCGCCAATCCGACCCCGCTGCCCTACGGCGAGGTGTTCTCCGCGCTGCAGACGCGGCTGATCGACGGCGCCGAGAACAACTTCCCGAGCTTCCACACGACTCGCCAGTTCGAGGTCGCACGCTACTGGTCCAGGACGGGACATTCCTATTCGCCGGAGGCGCTGCTGCTGTCGCGGCGGATCTTCGACGCGCTGGCGCCGGACGATCGCGAACTGCTGGTCGAGACCGCGCGCGCCTCGGTGGCGGTGATGCGGCAATTGTGGGACGACACCGAGGCGAAGGCGCGCGCTTTCGTGCTGGCCAGCGGCGTCGCGGAAAACGAGGTCGACCGCGACGCCTTCGTCGCCGCGGTCGCGCCGCTGATGGGCGACTGCCGTCGCGATCCCGATCTCGCACGCCAGCTGCGCGCGATCGAGGACCTCGCATGAGCGCCGTACCGGGTCGGCATGAGGTGCCGGGCGGCCCCGTCGCGGCGCTCGCGCGGGCGAGCTTCGCGACCGCGGGCGCGGCGCTGGTGGTGCTGGTCGCGGTCGAGTTCTGGCAGGTGCTCGCGCGCTACCTGCTGAACGATTCGCCGGGCTGGACCGAGCCCGCCGCGCTCTTTCTGCTGACCACCGCGATGAGCCTCGGGGCCGCGGGCGCGGTCCAGCAGGGCGCCCACTTCGGGTTCTACGTCCTGCGCGAGAGCGCCCCGCCGCGGCTCCGGCGACTGCTGGCGCTGTTCGCGGAGCTGGTGGTCGCCGCGCTCGGCGCCGTGCTGGCCCTCGGCGCCGGCGCGCTGCTGGCCGACGGCTGGGACGTGCCGGGGGCCGGCAGCGGCCTGCCGCAGAGCGCGAACTACCTGCCGATGTGCGTCGGCGGGGCGCTGATGACGTTGTTCGCCCTGGCTCGCGTTCGCGACGGGCTGCGGGCCCCCGTTCCTGCAGCGGAGCCCGCCGGATGAGCATCGCCCTGCTGTTCGGAACCCTGATGCTGCTGCTGCTGCTCGGCGTGCCGGTCGCGTATTCGCTGCTCGCGGCGTCGCTGGTCACGCTGATGCACCTCGGGCTGTCGCCGCTGGTGCTGGTGCAGCAGACCGTGTCGGGTGCCGGCACCGCGTCGCTG
>JBGAPI010000011.1:0-113366 GCA_044221335.1 Ahniellaceae bacterium | reverse complement strand
CCTCGCGGCCGACGAGCGGATCGACGGACCGCATCTGGCGGAAGCGTTGGGCTACCGGCGACTCGACCGTGCGCCGGGCGTGGCCTGAGGGTCGTCGACCGTGTTCGTCGGCGCCCGTCCACCCTCTGCCGCGACGGATTGCCCCCGGCGGGTGGAGGGCGTTGCGCGGTCAGCCGCGCTGCCGGTGCTGCAGCAGCTGCAGCAGCTGAAGTGCGGGTTCCTGCAAGGCATCCGCCTGCTCACAGGCGGCGGAGAAGTCGGGCGCCGCGGCGCGCAGGCGTTCGATGTCGCCAGCGTGCTCCGAGACAGCCGTCGCCAGGTCGCGGAGCAGGGCGCCGGCATTCGGATCCTGGTTCGCCTTGATCCCTTTTCCCTCCGCGAGCGTGGCGAGCAGTGTCCTGAGCAGCTTCTCGTCGCGTTCGAGGGCATCAGCGGCGACCACGCCGCTGTCGGTGCCGCCCATGACGTCGGCCACCTGGGTCTTCCGGCGCTGCAGGATCAGCAGCACCCGATAGGCCGCCTGGATCGTGGCGGCGGATTCGTCCCGTCCGACCAGGATCCCGACCAGCTCGTCCGCCCGGGCCTCCGACGGCGCCGTCTCGGCCGCGATCCGGGCGCCAAGCGTCCGCGCGTCGCGCACCGAACTGCGTCGCGCCAGCATCGCGGCGACCGCGGCGTCGATGTCGCGCCACAGGCGCTGCTCGGCGACCGCCCCGGCACCGGCAAAGGCGGCGGCAAGGCGGCGCGCTCGTTCCTGCAGATCGGCGTACGCGTCGTCGTTGCCGGCGCAGGCCCGACGGGCCTGGTCGCGCAGCAGGACGAGCTCGACCATCGGCCCGCGAGCTTTCACGTCGTCCGCCGCGCGGACCGTGCCGGTGAGCAGGGCGAGTGCGGCCAGGGCGGCGACGGGCAGCGATGCAGCGGCGATGCGGGAATGGAGACGGGGCATGTGGGGAGTCCTCGAGGATCGGCTCACCGTGCCGCAGCGATTCGTGCCCGTCAACCGGGTCGCCGCAGTTCCGCCGCCATCAATCGCCGCGCGATCGCGCGGGACGTTCGGGTCCCAGATCGCGCGCGAGGCCGCGCCCCAGCCTCCGGCTCGCGGGATCGCCACGGGTGTCGAGACGGCTCACCGTCCGTCGCAAGTCCGACCGCAGTTCGGCGCGCCGTGCCAGCGCCTTCAACGCCATCGCGATCGCCTTGGTCACGAAGTTGCGGTCGTCGTCGGCGTGGCGCTCGCACAGCGCGAGTCCGATCCGGAAGCGCTCGACAGGCGCCGTTCGGTCGTGCAGCGCGAGCGCCCACAGCAGCGCGAAGCCGCTGCGGCGGACGAACTCGGCGTCGGCGGCGCACCAGCGCTCGACCACGGCCCAGGCGTGCGGCGAACGGTCGAACAGGTTGAAGGCGAGCGCGTCGCACAGTGCCCAGGTGTCGATCTGCCGCACCCAGCGGTCCATCTCGGCCGCCGTCTGGCGTGCCGGATCCGCGACGAACTGGGTGAGCATCCGCGCCTCGTAGATCCCGCTCTTCCACAGCGCCTGCGCCAGCGGGTGATCGCGGCCGAGTTCCCTGCCGAGGCGCTTCAGGTCCGCGACCGACACGCCGAGCGCGTGGGTGTCGGGGATCGCGTAGCGTGCGAGCCCCGCGCGGGTGGCGGCGCTGGCGTGCGCCCGCAGCCAGGCCAGCGCGGACGCGAGACGCGCGTCGACGGCCGCCACGACTCAGCGCGACCGGAAGCCGGGCAGCAGCCGTTCCAGCCGGTCGTAACCGGCGGCCATGCCGGTTTCCATTCCGGAAAACTTCGCGGTGTCGCGTGCCGCGGTCGACTCGTAGCGCATGAGGATCGCGACGCGGGTGCGGCCGTCGCGCTCGGAGAATTCGGTCGTCCCGATGGCCTCGCCCGGGTACCAGGCCTCGTCGAAACGCTCGGTCGCGACGATCCGGCGATCCGGCTCGACCGCGCGGAACTCGCCGCCGAGTCCCATCTGCTGGCCGCGCGCGGCGTTCGCCCAGACGTAGCGGTAGCGGCCGCCGACGCGCAGGTCGATCTCGCAGACCGGCATCGTCCAGCCGTCGGGGCCGGTGAGCCACTGACGGACGAGGTCGGGTCGGGTGAACGCGGCGAATACGAGCGGCAGCGGCGCGTCGAAATCGCGCTCGATCAGGATCTCGGTGGGGCTCGGCAGGCTCACTGCAAAACTGTCGGGATAGTTCATCGCTGCTTCCTCCGAGGAGTGGCGCCGCCGGATTTCCCAGGCGGGATGCGGGCGTCGTCGTGGCAGGCGGGCGTCTGCAGCGAGGCCAGCAGGCCGTCGAGCCGGCGGAACGCCGACTGCCAGTGGCGGCGGTAGTCGGCGAGCCAGGCATTGGCCTCGGCCAGCGGCGCGGCCTCGAGCGTGCGCGGTCGGCGCTGTGCGTCGCTGCCGGCGGAGACCAGTCCCGCGGCTTCCAGCACCTTCAGGTGCCGCGATACCGCCGGCTGGCTGATCGCGAACGGCTCCGCGAGCTCGGCGACGCTGGCCGGGCCCGCAGACAATCGCGCAAGGATCGCGCGCCGGGTCGGGTCGGCGAGGGCGGCGAAGGTACGGTCGAGGCGGGAATCGTCCACTGCATCACACCCTGTTTATATAACATTAGTGTTATGCAACGAGGTGGCGGCGTCAAGCCTCGCGGCGATGGCGCCCGGCCGCGCCGATGAGCAGCAGCGCAGCGACGACGTAGCCCGGGCCGAGGTAGCGGCCGGCAGTGGCGTAGACCGTGCGTTCCGCGGCGAGCGGAACGTCGGCCACCCGGACGGCGGCGGGATCGGTGCTCGCGACCTCGGTCAGTACGCGGCCGCGGGCGTCGTAGATCCCCGCGAGGCCCTGCCGCGCCGAGCGCACCAGCGTGAAGCCGCCCTCCAGCGCGCGGGCGCGGGCGAGCCGTGCGTGCAACTCGGCATCGCGCACGAAATCCCAGGCCGGCGCGAGCAGCAGAGCGCCGCCGCGGTCGGCAACTTCGAGCGCCGTGCTGTCGAAGTCGAGGTCCTTGCAGATCGCCACGCCCACCCCGCCGGCTGCGCCGGCGGAATCGCCCGGAGCAAACGCGCTCTCCAGCCCAGGCACCAGGTGGCGCTTCGAGTAGTCGAGTAGGCGATCACCGGTTGCATCGATGTACCAGGCGCGGTTGTGCCGTGGAGCGCCCGCCCCATCGGCGAGGCCGATCACGACACCGATGTGGTGCTCGCCGGCGAGTGCCGACCATGCGGCGAGCGTCGCGTCTTCCGCGTGCGGGGGGATCAGCGCCATCCGCTCCGGCAGCACGGCCAGCGTCGCGCCCTGGCGGGCGGCCTCGGCGACGGCGGGACGGTAGTCCGCGAGCACCGCGGCGGCATCGTCCGCACTCGCGACGAACGCGGCATCGGGGTGGGCGTCGCCGGCGATCACGGCGATGCGCCGGGTCGGCGCCGAGGTCGTCGGCGCCGGCAGGTTCGCGAGGGCATACAGGACGATGACCGCGAGCAGCGACAGCGCCGACGACCGATGCCGCCGCGGATCCGGGAACAGGACGAGACAGGCCGGCACCAGGCACAGCAGGAAGGACAGCAGGTGAACACCGCCCAAGCGCGCCGGCTGTGCCGCCGCGGCGAACACGATCTGCGAGTAGCCGAGTGCGCCGGCACTGCCGTGCGGCGATACCCGGCTCGACAACCACTCCAGCGCCGTCCACGCGGCGGCGAACAGCAGGGCCGGCAGCACGCCGGGCAGGCGCGGCAGGCTCCAGCGGAACAGCGCCAGCAGCGCACCGTAGACCAGCGCCAGCGGCAGGATCGCGCCCGCCAGCGCGGGCCAGGGCAAAACGCTGGAATAGATCGGGACGAGGTTGCCGAGGCCGACCGCGAAGGCGACGGTGCCGAGCGCGAACAGCGTGCGCTTGCGGGTGGAGCCGCGTGACGCCAGCGCGAGCAGCGGCAAGGGTGCGAGCCAGGCGGCCCACCACGCCGTGCCTGCGCCGAGCGACGCATGGAAGCCGGCAGCGGAGGCCAGCAGGGCGAGCACCGGGATCATCGGAGCGCTCCCGCAGAGGTGGTCTTCGAGGATGGGCGCGCCGTGCCCTCGGCCGCCGGGAATGCGACGAAGGCGTCGAGCAGCAGCGCCATGCAGCGCCGGTACTGGCGGCGAAAGCCCGCCGCGCCGCCTTCGAAGCGTCCGCTGCGGTACAACTGCACGAGTCCGTGCGCCTCGCCCCAGAGAAGCAGCGCGAGGGTCAGTGCATCGGGCCCCCGGAGACTGCCATCGGCGAGCCCGGCATCGATCCGCTCGATCAACCGCCGTGCCGCAGGCGAACGGCCGGCCTCGAAGTCGCCGGGGATGCGCCGCGCCTCCGGTCGCGCGATCAGGAAGCAGGCTTCGTAGCGCCGCGGTTCCGTGACCGCGAAGTCGAGGTAGGCGTCGGACCACCGTTCGAGGAAGAGCCTGGACGTCCGACTCCGGATCGCGGCCACCCGCGCCTCCCAGTGGCGGAACGATTCTGCGGCAACCGCGGCGAGCAGTTCGGGCTTGCCGCGGTAGTGCCGGTACAGCGCCATCGGCGACAGGCCCACGGCGTCGGCGATCGTGCGGATCGAAAGACCGGCTTCGCCGTCGCGCTCGAAGGCGGCGACGGCGGCGGCGAGGATGCGGTCGGAGGTGTGCGTCATGTGTACAGTGTACACATCGGGAGCGGGCTTGCGTATCCTTTTGAGGACTGAGGCTGAGGGCGGATGGTAGGGCGCATCATGGACGCACCCACAGCGAAGGCCCATCCAGGGCTCAGGGCTCAGGGCTCCGGAGGCAATGTCCCGTCATTGCGAGGAGGCCGCAGGCCGACGAAGCAATCCAGTGCCGTCGTCGTCGCTCAGAAGCGATGACGCGATGACGAGCGAAAGCGATGGATGCCATCGCTGCGCTCACCCTGACGAAGCGAGGTGAACGATCCGGAGCCGCGTCACTTCGCTTCGGACTTCGGAGCCTTCGCCGGTTCCACCCACTGCCGGGTCCGCACGATCTCGTCGATCCGGAGCTCGAGCGTGGCGAGTGCGGCGGGGTAGACCTCGGTGCCCTTGGGGTCCATGCATCCAAGGGAGTGGTGGATGGTCTTCACGACGCCGCGCCGACGCAGCGACAGCTCGACCCCCGGTGCATCGGTCCATAACGCCGGACAGCCGTCGGACTTGCTCGCATAAGTGTCGCGCAGGCGTGGCAGGTCGGCGCGGTCGACTTCGATCCGGAGTGCCTGCATCTGCAACGCCGAAAGTCGCGTCTCCGCCGGACCGACGTGCCCGACGAAGTTCACGCCGTCGTAGCCGACCCGGCCGTCGCCATGCACCACGACCGAATAGATCGGGCAGGTGCCGTAGCAGCCGCTGCGCGACATGCTCAGCGTGTCGAAGGGCGGATCCGCGTCGGCGCCCGCCGCCTGGGTCACAGGTGCCCACAGCATCGAAGCAAGGACGAGGAGAGCTGCGGACGTCCGCGAGGCGGCAGCCCGTCGGGCAAGGGTGCGCGGCAGGCGATCCATGTGGGTCTCCCTGGTCTCGCTTCGGTCAACGCAGGACCGGTTCGGACGGGGTTGTGAAGACCCGGAACGATCCGTCCGGACCGCTCGTCAGCTCCGATACAAGGGCGCGTCCTCGCCGCGGTTCGAGGCGCGGATGGCCGCGCGGTACTCGACGCCGAGCGGGCTTGGGCAGTCCAGAAGGGCCGCGATGAAGCTCTCCGGCGGCTGATAGGCGTGGGTCTCGATGGAGTGATCGACCCGACCCGGCGCCACGAAGACGAAGCCGCGGTGGGGAATGAACAGATTGACGTGGGATTGATCGAGGGACGGCGACGCCGGCTCCTGCGCGGAGCAGATCGAACAGGTGTGCAGTCCGCGAAAGGAGTGCGCCGGGAATGCCAGACGGAAATCCTCCCGCAGCGACGGAATCCGTTCGATCGCACGAGCAACGGTCGCCCCGACGGTGTACGGCTTGCCGCGCTCGATCCAGCCGATCGCCATCAGCCGGCACCTCCAGGCGCCGGTGTCGAAGTATTCGCAGGGCGTGAAATCCTTGAAGTACATCGGCGCAGGTGTCTAGCGGAGAGCGCCACTCTGGTCGACGAAGAATCGACCTGCGAAGTCCGCCATGTCCTCGATGGTTCCGGATCGAAAGGTGCTGGTACGTGGGTCCGTGTCGGGGAGGTCCTCGACAAGTTGGTGTGTGGTATCGAATCCGACGACGACCCGGTCACCGAAGAAGTCCGCGCGCAAGGTCACCGTGACCGGCGACCCGATGCAGACCGTGACGATCGTCCGGTCGGAGAAGAGGTGCCAGGCATCGCCGTTCCACCGGCTCGCCTCGGAGCAGCGGCGCAGGCGTTCCAGGAAGCGCTGCTCGTCGTCGCTGCGAAAGTCCGTCGATCCTGTGCCGTCGAGCCAGAAATGAAACGTCGATGGGATGGGCGAGTCCATGGGCGTGGTCAGCGTAGCCGACGCTGCCTCGGCTTGCAGGTCGGAGTCGACGGCACTGGATTGCTTCACTGCGCTCGCACGACGGGTACTGGAACAACGAGACTGGCACTCCCGTCGATGAGATCCCATCCGCTCCGCCGCTCGCCCGACGGGAGCGCCACCCCGAACGTGGGCCGCCGCGCGGCCGATGACCGATGCTGCAACGCAGCGCGATCCCCGCTATCGTGCGCCGTTCGGCTGGCCTGACCCACCCCCGGCCTGCCTACAATGACCCGCCGCCGTCCGGCCGGACCGCGACCCGCCGCCCAAGGATCACCGATGAGCGCAGCCGCCCTCGATCTCGCCTACACCCTCGACGACAAGTACAGCCGCCAGGACGGACGGATCTTCCTGTCCGGCGTGCAGGCGCTGGTGCGACTGCCGATCATGCAGGCGCTGCGCGACAAGGCCGCGGGGCTCAACACCGGCGGCTTCATCTCCGGCTACCGCGGGTCGCCGCTCGGTGGATTCGACCAGGCGCTGTGGAGCGCGAAGAAGCACCTGAAGCCGCATGGCGTCGAGTTCATCCCGGGACTGAACGAGGATCTCGGTGCGACCATGGTCTGGGGCTCGCAGCAGACCAACCTGTTCCCCGGCGCCAAGGTCGATGGCGTGTTCGCGATGTGGTACGGCAAGGGCCCCGGCGTCGACCGCTGCGGCGACGTGTTCAAGCACGCCAACGCCGCCGGCACCAGCCGCAACGGCGGCGTGCTGGTACTGGCCGCGGACGACCACGCCTGCCGCAGCTCGACGCTGCCGCACGGCTCCGAGCACGAGTTCGTCTCCGCGCTGATGCCGGTGCTCAATCCCGCCGGCGTGCAGGACATCCTCGACATGGGCATGGTCGGCTGGGCGATGAGCCGCTACACCGGTCGCTGGGTCGGCTTCAAGACGATCGCGGAAACGGTCGAGTCCTCGGCCTCGGTCAACGTCAACCCGCACCAGTTGGACATCCTGCTGCCGACCGACTTCGAGCTGCCGCCGGGCGGCCTCAACATCCGCTGGCCGGATCCGCCGCTCGACCAGGAGATGCGGCTGCACCAGTACGCCACCCAGGCCGCGATCGCGTTCGCGCGCGCCAACCGGATCGACAAGGTGGTGATCGACTCGCCGAAGGCGCGCCTCGGCATCATCACCACCGGCAAGAGCTACCTCGACGTCCTGCAGGCGCTGGAATACCTCGGCATCGACCGCCGCGCCGCCGAGGACATCGGCATCCGCGTCTACAAGGTCGGCATGACCTGGCCACTCGAGCCCGAGGGGATGAAGGCTTTCGCGCGCGGTCTCGAGGACATCCTCGTCGTCGAGGAGAAGCGCTCCTTCATCGAGTCGCAGATGAAGGAGGCGATGTACAACTGGGACCAGGCCACGCGTCCGTCGATCAACGGCAAGTACGACGAGGCCGGGGACTGGATCCTGCCGTCGACCAACGAGCTCACCCCGGCGCGCATCGCCCGCGTGATCGCCAAGCGACTGTCGCGCTTCTTCACCTCGGAGCGCATCACCGAGCGGCTGAAGTGGATCGCGGCGAAGGAGAAGGAGCTGGCGCTGCCGCGCGCCAACTTCCCGCGCGCCGCGCACTACTGCTCCGGCTGTCCGCACAACTCCTCGACGGTGGTGCCGGAGGGCTCGCGCGCGCTGGGCGGCATCGGCTGCCACTACATGGTCACCTGGATGGACCGCCGCACCGACACCTTCACCCACATGGGCGGCGAGGGCGTCACCTGGTGCGGGCAGTCGGCCTTCACCGCCGAGAAGCACGTGTTCCAGAACCTCGGCGACGGCACCTATTTCCATTCCGGATCGCTGGCGATCCGGCAGTCGATCGCGGCCAAGGTCAACATCACCTACAAGATCCTCTACAACGACGCGGTCGCGATGACCGGCGGCCAGCCGGTCGACGGCACGCTGACGGTGCCCGACATCGCGCACCAGGTGCGTTCCGAGGGCGTGCAGACCATCGTCGTGCTGTCCGACGACATCGACAAGTGGTCGCGGCCGGAGATCTTCCCCGACGGCGTCGAGTTCCTCCACCGCGACGAGCTCGATGCGGTGCAGAAGCGGCTGCGCGAGACGCCCGGCGTCACCGTGCTGATCTACGACCAGACCTGCGCCGCCGAGAAGCGCCGCCGCCGCAAGCGCGGCAAGATGGTCGATCCGGCCAAGCGCGCGTTCATCAACCCGGCGGTCTGCGAGGGCTGCGGCGACTGCGGCGTGAAGTCGAACTGCGTGTCGGTGCTGCCGCTGGAGACCGAGTTCGGCCGCAAGCGCGAGATCGACCAGAGCAACTGCAACAAGGACTTCTCCTGCGTGAAGGGCTTCTGCCCGAGCTTCGTGACCATCCACGGCGGCGGGCTGAAGAAGCGCAAGGGCAGCGGCGGCGGCCTCGACGTGAGCCAGCTGCCGGAGCCGACGATCCAGTCCGACCTGTCGCAGCCCTGGAACATCCTGGTCACCGGCATCGGCGGCACCGGCGTAGTCACCATCGGCGCGCTGATCGGCATGGCCGCGCACCTCGAGGGCAAGGGCACCTCGGTGCTCGACCAGACCGGACTCGCGCAGAAGGGCGGTGCGGTAACGACCCACGTCCGCGTCGCGAAGCAACCGGCCGACATCCACGCGGTGCGCATCGCGGCCGGCGAGGCCGACCTGGTCCTCGGCTGCGACATGGTCGTGGTCAACGACTACTGGGCGCTGTCGAAGGTGCGGGCCGACCGTACCCATTGCGTGCTGAACAGCTACGAGGCGATGCCCGGCACCTTCACCCGCAACACCGACATGGTGTTCCCGTCCGGCGCGATCGTCGAGGCCGTGAAGCAGGGCTCGGGCGGCCGCGCGCCGGAGCTGGTCGACGCCACCGACCTCGCCACCGCGCTATGCGGGGATTCGATCGCGACCAACACCTTCATGCTCGGCTACGCGTGGCAGAAGGGCCTGGTGCCGGTGTCGCTGGCGGCCCTGATGCGCGCGATCGAGCTGAACGGCGCCGCGGTGCCGATGAACAAGAGCGCGTTCGACTGGGGTCGGATGGCGGCCCATGACCTCGCCGCGGTGCAGAAGGCCGCCGGACTGAAGTCGGCGCCGGAGATCTCGGCGTTCCTTGGCGCGGCGGACGCCGCGACCAGCGCGGCCTTCGAAGGCTTCGGCACGCTCGCCAAGACGCTCGACGAGCAGGTCGCCGTCCGCGCGAAGTTCCTCACCGAGTACCAGGACGCCGCCTACGCCCAGACCTACCGCGACCTGGTCGAACGCGTCCGCCGCGCCGAAGCCGACAAGGCGCCCGGCATGAGCGGTCTCGCCGAGGCGGTCGCCCGCTACGCGTTCAAGCTGATGGCCTACAAGGACGAGTACGAGGTCGCGCGGCTGTACACCACCGGCGACTTCGAGAAGCGCATCAGGGAGGTCTTCGACGGCGACTACAAGGTGAGCTTCAACCTCGCGCCGCCGTTGCTCGCCAAGCGCGACGCCGACGGTCATCTGAGCAAGTCCGAGTACGGTCCCTGGGTGTTCACCGCGTTCAAGCTGCTCGCCAGGCTGAAGGGCCTGCGCGGCAGCGCGCTCGACGTGTTCGGCTACACCGCCGAGCGCCGCGGCGAGCGCCAGCTGATCCTCGACTACGCGAAGACGATCGAGACGCTGCTTGCCGGTCTCGGCCACGATCGTCACGCGCTCGCCGTCGAGATCGCGAAGCTCCCGGAGCAGATCCGCGGCTATGGCCACGTCAAGGAAGCGAACCTCGCCAAGGTCCGCGCGAAGTGGGACGAGCTGCTGGCGGCGTACAAGGCGCCGGTCGAGACGAAGGCGGTGGCGTGACGGCCAGAGCGGGCAGGACCCGCCCTGGATCCCGCGGCGGGGAGGCAAGAATGCCCTGAGGCGAGATCGCCTTGAGGCAAGAATGCCGCGCAACGATCCTGAGGATGGGTGACGCCACCCGTCATTGCGAGCGCAGCGAAGCAATCCAGCGCCGCTGGCGCATGCGCTGACGCGGCCTGCAGTGGAGCCCCTGGAGCGCCGCGCTCGCGACGCCGGCTGCCGATGCGGGAGGCGACGAAACACTCGAAGCTCTTGCCTTGGCGGTTCCCGTTCAAGAACCTCCTACCGACCGGTGCGCCAAGGCGCCCCCACGATCCACCGCACCACGACCCCGCCGATGGTTTCGCTCGACAGCTGCATCTCTTCCGCCGTTCTTGCCGACCGCGACCGCCACGGCGCCGTGTTCGCCGCCGCCGAGCCCTTCCGCCACGTCGTCCTCGACGATTTCCTGGCGCCGGACTTCCTCGCCGCGCTCGATGCCGAGTTCCCGCCGTTCGAGGTGAAGCACGCGCATGACGAGAACGGCGGCGTCGGCGGCAAGGCGGTGGTCGAGCGGATCCGTGCGATCGGGCCGGCCTACGCGCGTCTCGACGCGCTGGTCCGGTCGGCCGAATTCCTGGCGCTGGTGTCGGTGCTGACCGGCATCCCCGATCTCCTCTACGACCCGCACTACTTCGGTGGCGGCACCCACGAGAACCGCCACGGCCAGGACCTCGATCCGCACATCGACTTCAATCGCCATCCGGTCGAACGCTGGCACCGGCGTCTCAACCTCATCGTCTATCTCAATCGCGACTGGAACCCCGCGTGGGGTGGCGCACTGGAGCTGCACAGCGATCCGCGCGCGGCAGACGACCGGGTGGTGACGATCGCGCCGGCGGAAAACCGCTGCGTGATCTTCGAGACCACCGAGCACTCCTGGCACGGCTTCTCGCGGATCGCGTTGCCGGAGGACCAGCGGCAGCGGACGCGGCGTTCGATCGCGCTGTACTTCTACACCGCCGATCGTCCCGCCGCCGAAACCGCCGACACGCATGCGACCGTCTACGTCGACCGGCCGCTGCCGGCCCATCTCGTCGCCGGCCACCGGCTGACCGAAGAGGACGAGCGGCAGCTCGGCGAGATCGTCGCCCGCCGCGACCAGCACCTCGCGCGCCTCTATGCCGAGAACCGCGCGATGCGGCGGCAGCTCGAGCAGGCGCAGGCCGCCGTGCAGACCGGACTGGTCGGCCGGCTCGCCTACCTCGGCCGGCGGCTGGCGGCACGCCTGCGCCGCTGAGTCGGCGACCTGCGGTCGAACGAGCGGCCGTCGCGACCGGAAAGCGGCCGGTCGCGGGTGCGGCGCATCGACGCCGACGGGGCAGGTCCGTCCCTTCATCCGCGCGTTGCTCGCTACGATCGCCGGATGGACATCCGACTCGATGACCTCCGCGGCCCCGAGATCCGCGCGCTGCTGGAGGAACACCTCGCCAGCATGCATGCGCTGTCGCCGCCGGGGAGCGTGCACGCCCTCGACCTCGATCGGCTCCGGGTGCCGGAGATCCGCTTCTTCACGCTGTGGGACGGCGCGGTGCTGCTCGGCTGCGGCGCGTGGAAGCGCCTCGGCGCGCGCCATGGCGAGCTGAAATCGATGCGCACGGCCGAGGCCCACCGCGGCCGCGGCGTGGCGCGCCGGCTGCTGGAGCACCTGATCGCCGACGCTCGCGCGCACGGCATCGCACGACTGTCCCTCGAGACCGGCTCGATGGCGGCGTTCGCGCCGGCGCGCCGGCTCTACGCCGCCTTCGGCTTCGTCGACTGCGGGCCGTTCGACGGCTACGTCCTCGACCCCAACAGCACCTTCATGACCCGCGCGCTGTAGCTGCCCTCCTCGCGGCCCGCACCGCACGGCCGCCCTGGACCCCTGACAGGGGAGTTCGCGCCGGTCGCCGACGGGAGCGCCGCATCGCCGATGCGCATCCGGCGACGCTGTCGAAATGCCGCGGGGCCCGCGGCAACTCGAACCGCGCAACCGGGCCGGCGACGCCTAGCTTCCGCATCGATGCCCACGCGGCCATGCGGAGACCGACGATGAACCCCCTGTTGCCGATCCTGCTGCTCACGCTCGGATCGATCGCCTCCGCCGAGGCCGGCACGAAGGTCCTCGGCGTCGAGATCGGCGTCACCACGCCGGGGCTGCTGCACAAGACGCTCGACGGCAAGGTGCGGCTCGCGGAGCGCGGGGTGAACAAGTGGAGCGGCGGCGACATGCTGCGCAGTGGCGGCGAGAACCTCGGGATCGACGGACTGCAGCAGGTCGACTACATCTTCGATGCGAAGGGGGTGCTCTGCGGCGTCCTGATGTCGATGGCAAAGGAACGCTTCGACGACGTCTACCAGGCCGTATCGCTGAAGTACACGCTGCAGCGCGAGGAGCGTCCGTTCGTCGGCAACCAGTACGCCCGCTTCGCGACCGCCGACGGCATCGTCGAGCTCGACGCGCCGCACCTGTCGTTCGAGCTCAGCGTGCGCTATCTCCGGCGCGACCTCGCGGAGGAGTACCAGCGGCGTTCACGCGCCGAGGAGACGGAGCGGCGCAAGTCGCAGGCGGCGAAGTTCTGAACGCGGGAGCAGGAGCGCCCACCCGTCGCTGCGCAGCGCGGAACCCCGCCCGTCGAAGGACGGGCGGGGTTCGGCGGACGAACCGGGACGATCAGGCCGGACCTATTCGAAGCCGTCCTTGAACATCAGGTCCGCACCGACCACGGCATTCGCCTGCGCGCTGTTGTTCGCCGGGTTGGAGTCGGTCAGCCCGCCGCCGACGGTGATCGTCGCGGTGGTGTTGATCGGCGTGCCTGCCGGCACCGCGCCGCCGACGTTGGCGGTGATGTGGTACGCGAGGCCGGTGCCGCCGTTCATCGACACCGTGTGGTTCGGCGCGCCACTGCCCGAGGCCGGGCAGCTGGCACCGGCGTCGGCGACGCAGGTCCAGGCGAGGTTGACGAGTTCCGGCGGCGCGGTGAACACGAAGGTCGCGGTCGGTGCGTTGACGCCGACCGTGGTGTTGTCGATCAGCACGTCGTAGCTCACCGGCGCGCCGGCGACGTTCGGCGGCTGGATCAGCTGGTTGCTGATCGACAGGTCGACCGTGTTGGCATCGTTGTCGGTGATGTTGGCCACCACGTTGGCGACCGATACGCCGGTGTAGCCGCTGCCGCTCACCGTGTGGGTGATGGTGCCGGTGTGCGGCCCCTCGACCAGGACATCGTCGACCGCCGTCACCGTCACCGTCTTCGGCACGTTCCAGTCGGCATTGGTGAAGCTGACCGAGGTCGCCGGGCTGGTGCTGACCTGGCTGTCCGGGCTGATCGTGACGGTGACGGTGCCGGCCGGCTGCGCGCCGAGCACCAGGGTGTAGCTGTCGGTGGCGCCGCCCTCGGTCACGTTGGTGCTGCCGCCGGATTGGGTCACGGTGACGCTGCCGACGTCGTTGTCGGTGACGTTGGCGACGACGTTGGCGATCGAGATGCCGGCGTAGTTGCCGCCCGCGGCGGTGTGGGTGATGGTGCCGGTATGGGCGCCCTCCACCAGAGTGTCGTCGACCGCGGTCACCGTCACCGGCTGCGGCGTCGCCCAGTTCACCGTGGTGAACACGAGCTGGGTCGGGCTGGTGGTGACCTGGCTGCCCTGGCTGATCGTGATGGTCACGTCGGCGGTCGGCTGACTGTTCAGCACCATCGTGTAGCTGTCGGTGGCGCCGCCCTCGGTGACATTGGTGGTGCCGCCGGACTGCACCACGGTGACGCCCGGCGGAACCGAGCACGCGCCGCTGCCGGCGCTGCAGACCGCCGGAGCCAGCGCGAACGACAGGCGGGTTCCGGGGGCGAGGCTCGCGTTGTTGAAGGCGTACTGGGTGAACTGGGTGCCGGTGGAGGCGCCCTGAATACCGATGGTCGAGCCGGCGCCGTTCGCGGACGGACCGGTGCCGGTCAGCTCGTATATGTAGTCGAAATTGCTGGCGCCTTCGTAGAACACGATCGCGGCGCGGTTGTTGTTGGTCGTCACCGCGCCATCACCGCGAATTCGGCCGCGCCACTCGATCACCCACTGCTGGTTCGGCGTCGTGCCCACCACATACGAGTAGATGCCGGCATCGGCCGCGGCGCCGCCCGCCGCGCCGTCCAGGCGCCAGTCGTCCCACTGCAGGAACCAGGTCGGCGCCGCCGCCGGGAACACCGCGGTTCCGGTGCCCGTGCCGGGGGCCGGCAGGGTCTGGTTGCCGGCGTCGCTCGCACCGCCGTTGTTGCGCAGTTGCAAATTGCCGTTGCTGCTGGCCCGCAGCGTGGTGCCAGCGGTGACGTTGGTGCCGTAGGCGATGAAGTTGAAGCCGGCCGGGACGGCCAGTGCCGTCGTGCCGTCGTCGACCTGGCTGCCGGAGAGCACGGTGGGGGTGGTGACAGGGACCGGAATGGTTGCGCCGGAGCTGCTGGTGACCGAGTAGTTGGTCGCAACGGCCCGGCCGATCGGCGCGGTGAACGCCAACGCCGCGGGCGAACCGGCGCCGCCGGAGTAGCTCACCGACAGACTGAGGTCGATGTTGGAGAAGCAGACCGCGGAGCTGCCGGTGCTGATGGTGAACGGCGTGATGCTGGTCTGGGTCTGGCCCGGGGCGAGGTCGGCGAAGGTCGAGCTGGCCTGGGTGATCGACACGTTCGGCGTGGTGGTCGACAGCACCGCGCTGATGCCGGTGGCGGTCAGGTTGCCGTCGTTGCGCAACTGCACGTTCACCTGGTTGCACTCGTTCGGCTCGATGATCGCGTTGCCGCCGACCACGGTGCTGCCGGCGACGGCCAGCGTGATGTTCGGGTTGCCGACGGTGACGGTGAAGCGACGGCTCTCCTGCGCGCCGCAGGTGTCGATGGCGTTGGCCTGCACCGTGTAGGCGCCGAGCGTCGTCGCTGCGGTGGTGTTGATCGTCACCGTGCCGTCCGCGGCGATCGCCAGCGTTCCGCCGCCGGGGAAGGTGGCCGGGCTGATGGTCGGCGCGACCAGGTTGTTGTTGCCGTCGGCGATCGCGGCCGAGGGCACGGCCGTGCGGGTGGTGTTGGTCGGGATGTTGACGTTGGCGTAGCTGCCGATCGACGGCGTGCTGTTGTTGCCGACATTGATGTTGACCGTCGCGGTGCGGATGGCGCCGGCGCTGTCGGTGACGCGCAGCTCGACCGGATAGGTCTTGTTGCCGGAGGTCGGCGCGACCAGGGTGCAGCTCGCGAAGGTGGTGAAGTTGATCGTGCCGTTGTTGTTGGCGACGTTGATCGTCATCTCCGGCGGCACATTGGCGACAGCGACCAGGAGACTGCCCGCGGCGTCGTGGTCGTCGCTGACGGTGGCGACCGCGGTGGTGGCGGCCGGAGTGCCCTGGCGGGTGGTGACGCTGCCCACGCCGCTGATCGTCGGCGCGAGGTTGCCGCCGGTGGTGATCGTGAAGTCGGCGTCGGAAAGGTCGAAATAGATGTTGCCGACCGCCTCGACCTTGATCCGCGCCTGGGTCGTGACGAGGTTGGCCGGCACGGTGACGTTGGCGCTGCCGTTGTTCGGGGTGCTGGCGAGAAGCGTGATCGGGAAGGTCGAGCCGCCGTCGGTGGACAGCTTGACCGCGACGTTGGCGGTGCTGACCGGCGCTGCGGTGGTGCCGGCGACGTTCCAGGTCACGACCTGGCTGGAGCCCGAGGCCCAGGTCACCGCGGTGTTCGGCGCGGTCACGGCGAACGGGCCGGACGCGGCATCGACCGTCACCGCCGAGTTCGCCTCGTTGGTGCCACCGCCGCCGGCGTGGTTGTCGCGGACGGTGACGCGGAAGTTCATCGTGCGGGCGGTCGACGGCAGCAGCTCGCCGATGAACCAGGTGCCGGCCGAGGACGGAATCGACCCGGACTGCGGCGGCACGTTGGCGTTGTTCAGGATGTAGCGCAGGCTCGGGAAGGTGCGGGTCGGATTGGTGGTCGGGTAGAACACGCGGAACAGCGGCCCGCCGTTGTCGGTCAGCACGCCCTCGGCATTCGCCGCGCCGAGATCGAACTGTTCCCAGATGTAGGTCAGCACGTCGCCGGCGTCGGCGTCGCTGCCCGACGCGGTGAGCGCGAACGGGGTCGACTTCGGGATCGTGAAGTTGCCCGGGGGCGTGACGGTCGGGACGGCGTTGCCGGTCGCGGCGGTGGTGCCGCAGGTGCCGCCGGTACCGGTGGTGGTGTAGGTGATGATCTCGTTCAGGCTGACCCGGTGGAAATGGTCCTCGCTGTTCGGCTGCAGGTCGTCGCCGCCGCAGATGCCGGCGTAGGCCTGGATGGTCACGCCGCTGCCGGGCTCGTAGGCGGTGCCGGCGTTGCGGTTGCCGCCGGAGCAGTTGATGCCGGAGCCGTTGAAGGTGTGGTTGCCGCCGAACTGGTGGCCCATCTCGTGGGCGACGTAGTCGACGTCGTAGCCGTCGCCGACCGGGGCGCCGGAACCGGTTTCGCCCTGCGCCTTGCTCGCGGTCTTGCAGACTACGCCGAGGCCGGCGAGGCCGCCGCCGCCGGTGCCGGCGACATGGCCGATGTCGTAGTTGGCGTTGCCGATGACCGTGTTGAGGTTGCTCTGGTTCTGGGTCAGCAGCGTGTTGGCGACGTCGTTGCTGTACGGGTCGGTGTTCGGGTTGGTGTAGATGATCTGGTCTTCGTTCGCGACCAGCACCATCCGCACCGCGACCTCGCGCTCGTAGATGCCGTCGACGCGGTTCATCGTCGTCACCACCGCGGCCAGGCCGTCGGCGACGGTTCCGCCGTGGAACTGGGTGAACTCGCCGGTGGTCGCGAGAGCGAGGCGATAGGTGCGCAGGCTGGCGCCGGTCGAGACCTCGGGCGCCGCGCCGAGCCCGACCGGATGATCGTCGATGGCCTCGCCGGTGACGCTGCAGGTGTGCGGCTTGCCCGGCAGGTCGCGCTTGGAATAGACCATGTAATGGTCGATGTCGTCGGGCTGCAGCGGGTCGATGTACTCGGTGCCGCCGGCGCCGATCACCTGGGCGTGGAAGCCCTTCGGGGTGACGTCGAAGCGCACGGTCTGGGTCGGGTCGGAGATGCCCTGGCCGAGGTAGGTGCGGATCTCCGGATGCCGCGCCGCCAGTTCCGGCTCCATGATCGGCGACTCGACGATGCGGAAGTCCGCCAGGCCACCGGCCGAGGTCGGCAGCGACAGGACGGTCTCGCTGCCGGAGGCGCGACGGCTGGTTTCCTGCGGCGCGGTGGCGAGAAACACGCCCAACTGCTCGCGATCGAGTGCATAGGTGCGATACAGCGTCGGCGAGATCAGCTTCGGCTTCGCGCTCTTGGCGATGCGCGATTCCGGGACCGCGGTCCAGATCCCCGTGGGGGCGTGGCTGGCGGCAAAGGCGGGAAATGCCGACACCGAAAGCGCGGCGGCGAGGGCGAGGCGGGTGAGCTTCGGGTGCATGACGGACCGGGTTTTTGACAAACAGTTACACAGTGTCCACTGTCGTTCGTCCGCCCCGCAAGTGACTTCGATCGGGCTTCCGACCGGAGACGGAGTTGTTCACAGTCTCCGGACGGGGGCGACCGGTGCCCGTCCCTCTTCGCAAGCACCGTGCAGGCCGTGAACGACGGGACGAAGCCCGTTTCGCCGCTCGCCGCACGAGGGGCCTCGACGCAACGCCCTTCCACGACTTCGTTCTGTCCAGCCGCCGCGACGCCGGACGTGGGTGTCGCCCCGAAAGGTCACCGGTGCCACGGCCTCACAGGGGCGCGTGGCACACGAACTCGATGTTGTGGCCGTCCGGATCGCGCACGAAGCCGGCGTAGTAGTCGGGATGCAGGTGCGGCAGCAGCTTCGGCGCGCCGTTGTCGGTGCCGCCGGCGGCGAGGGCTGCGCGGTAGGCCTGATCGACGCTGCGGCGGGTGACCGCGTTGAAGGCGACATGCGGCAGCGGCGCCGAGGGGCCGCCGGCACGCACCCAGAAATCGAGCTGCGCCGCCGTCACCCCGAAGCCGTTGGAGGCGCCACTGACATGGCAGGCATAGCCGAGCGGCGCGAGTGCGGCGCGGAAGAACGCCGAGGAGCGGTGCGCGTCGGCGACGAACAGTTCGACATGGTCGATCATGGTGCTACTCCGAAGGTGAGAGGGCGATCGTCGAACCCAGCCAGTTCGCGATCTGGGTGTCGGTGAGATTTCCGCCGGCGAGCACGGTGGCGGCGCGGCGACCGGCGAAGCGCGCGCGATCGGCGAGTACGGCGGCGACGCCGGCGACGCCCGCCGGTTCGACCACCAGTCCGGCATGGCGATGCACGAGGCGCAGCGCGGCGACGAGGTCGGCCTCGTCGACCTCGACCACGTCGTCGACGAGGCCCGCGAGGTCGTCCAGCGCCTCGGGAACGGGTACGCGGACGCCGATGCCATCCGCGATCGTCGTTGCGCCCGCGGTCTCGACCACCCGCCGCTCGCGCCAGGAGCGCGCCATCGCCGGAGCGCCGGCGGCCACCACGCCGATGACCTCGATCCACGGCGCGGCTGCCTTGATCCAGCGCGCCATCCCAGCCAGGAGCGCGCCATTGCCGAGCGGCACCACGATCGCGTCGAGATCGCGACGGACGGCGAGCAGTTCGACCGCGATGCTGCCGGCGCCGACGCTGATCGCGGCCTCGCGCCCGTCCTCCACGAAGATCGTGCCGTGGGTGACGGCATGGTGGCGCGCCGCCGCCTTGGCGGCGTCGAAGTCGTCGCCGGCGAGCACGACGCGCGCCTCGAGGGCCCGCATCCGTTCGAGCTTCAGCGGGTTCGCCGAGCGCGCCGCGAACACCGTCAGCGCCCGCCCGCGGGCGCGGCAGCCGTAGGCGAGCGCCTGGCCGAAATTGCCGGCGCTGGCGCACACGAGTGCCCCGCTCCGGCCGGCGGCGGCCTCGTCGGCAAGGAAGAAGTCGGCGCCGCGGCCCTTGAAACAGCGGATCGGATTCGCGGTCTCGACCTTCAGAGTCAGCGCGCAGCCGAGCTCGGCCGACAGCGACTCGCACTCGTACGTCGGTGAGCCTCGGAAGACCCGATCGATCGACATGGCGGCGCGTGCGATGTCCGCGATCGCGAGCCGGTGCGACGGCCGCACGCCGTCGATCAGCGCGGCGCGTTCGGAGGCCGGCCGGATCGCGTCGGCGCCGATACCGCGCTCGGTCATCAGCACGCCATCGAGGTGATCGATCTCGTGCTGCAGGAGTTCGGCGAGGTCCGGCGGCAGCATCGACCAGCGGCGCGGCCGGAACTCGATGTCGCGAAATGACAGCGAGATCGAGCGCGCACGCCGCACCCGCACCAGCCGGTCCGGCACGCTGAAACAGTCGTCCCACAGTTCGAAGCTCTCGTCGCTCTTCCAGGTGATCTCCGGGTCGAGCAGCAGGAAGGGGCCGGCGCCGAGGTCGACCGCGATCGCGCGCCGCGGCAGGCCGATCTGTGGCGCGGCGATCGCGCGCCCGAAGCCCTTCGCCGCGCGAAACGCAGCCAGCGTGGCGGCGAGCGCGGCGAGTTCGCCGGCATCGACCGCGGCGGCGTCACCGTAAGCGGTCGCCGGAACGCGAAGCCGCGGATCGCCATCGGTTAAAATGGCGCGTGCGTCGCCGAACCCCATGTCTGCTGCTCCCGATGCGAGGACGACAGCCTAGGCCCGTGACCGGGTCGCGGCGCCGCATTCGGACGGCCGCGCTTGCGGCTTCGCCGCGCGATCCGTCCCGGCGATGAGCAAACCCGACGACACCGACCTCGACCGCCTGGACCGGCGGCTGCTCGCCCTCTGGCAGCACGACACCCGGCAGCCGGCGCGCGCGCTCGGCGAGGCCGTCGGTCTGTCGGCGGCCGCGGTGCAGCGGCGCCTGAAGCGGCTGCGCGAGCTCGGCGTGATCGAGCGCGAGACGGCGCAACTGGCGCCGCGCGCGCTCGGCACCGCGCTCACCTGCATCGTCAGCGTCGATCTCGAGCACGAACGCGCCGCCGACCTCGCGCGCTTCCGCAAGCGCATCGCCGCCGAGCCGTCGGTGCAGCAGTGCTACTACGTGACCGGAACCAGCGACTTCATGCTGATCGTGCTGTCGCCGGACATGGAGTCCTTCGAGGCCTTCACCCGCCGCGCGCTGCTGTCCGACGACAACGTGAAGAGCTTCACGACCCACGTGGTTCTCGAGCGGGTGAAGGTCGGGCTCGCGGTGCCGATCGACGCCGGCTGAGCGGGGTCCCCCGGCGGCTCAGTGGAAACGGTATTCGGCGCCGAAGCGCAGCGCGAAGAGGCGCGCGCTCGCATCGTCGCCGCAGACGAGCGCCGCGGGGCTGTCCTGGCAAGTCACGCCGACCCCGGTCCAGCTGCGACGTGCGTCGAGGCGCAGCGTCCAGTCCCGATCCGGATGCCAGCCGACCCCGAGTCCGACGTAGGATGCGAGATCGTGGCGGCGGTGATCGAAGTAGGTGACGGTCGACACGTTGAAGTCCCCATTCGGACTGTCCGGAATCCGGTCGAAGCGCACCAGTTCGCGATCGACGCGCAGGAAGTCGACGCCGGCGCTGGCGTCGAGCGTCCATTGCGGCGACAGCTCCCACGCCTTGCGGCCGCCGATGCCGAGGCTGTCGAAACGACGGGTGTGCATCAGCGTGAAGCTGTCCGGAATTCCCTTGGCCGTGGCGACGACGAGATCGACGGCGAGATCCGGCGTGACCCAGTAGCTCGCGCCGAGGAATTCGCCGTGGCGCGCGGGAGCGACGCTGTCGCCCGCGTCGAGGTCGAGGTTCTGGTAGCCGCCCTGGACCGACCAGGAACCGGCATGGGCCGGAAGGATGCTGCAGAGGCCGGCGGCCAGGATGCCGACGCGAAACAGGTTGCGCATGGGACGGTTCCGTCGAGGGATCGATTCGGGGAAGCCTGAAGATGACTGCGGCAGTCTGACGTCCGTCCGACCCGAGAGTTCGCCTTCGCCCGGGTTCCAGCGACCACGGAACTCGTCGACGGGTCCGCTGTCGCAGCGTGACCCGCCCGCGCCGCCGCCGTGGCGACGCGCGGGGTCTTCGCAGGAGAACTCCATGCGTCCTTCGACTTCGCCGGTCGCGACCCTCGCGCGCGAGGGGCTGATCGTGCTGCTGGCGCTGACCGGTGCCGCCGTGGCAGTGGCCGCGGCCCCCGAGAATCCCGAGATCAACTACGCCGGCTATCGCCAGCTGGTGCAGAACACCCAGTCGCTGCGCGAGCTGCGCCGCCTCGACGAGGCCGACTTCCTCGCGGCGATGCACGAGCCCGGTACCGTGCTGCTCGATGCCCGCAGTGCCGATGCCTACGCGCTGCGCCACCTCGCCGGCGCGGTCAACCTGCCGTTCACCGACTTCACCGCGGACCGTCTTGCGCGAGTGCTGCCGGCGAAGTCCACCAAGGTGCTGATCTACTGCAACAACAATTTCTCCGGCAGCCCGACCGCGTTCCCGACCAAGGTCGCGCGCGCCTCGCTCAACCTGTCGACCTGGTCGTCGCTCAGGGCCTACGGCTACGACAACGTCTACGAACTCGGTCCCTACCTCGATGTCGCCGCGACCGCGCTGCCCTTCGAGGGCAGCGAAGTCGCGGCGGCGGCAGCGGCAGCGCGCTAGCGTGTCGCCGTGCCGCCCCCGTCAGGTTCAGGCGGCGTGCCGCAGCGACAGGCGGCGCATGATCTCGACGCTGCGCAGCACGCGGCCGAAGTGCACCTTGATCGCGCGCCGCACCTGCATCGACGGGTAGTCCGCGAACAGGCACTCGAGCAGCTCGACGGTGCGGGCCATGTGTCGGCGCAGCATCACGCCGGCGCTGGCGAAGTCATTGATCGCGAGCACCTCGTCGAGGCTGCCGACGGTCGGCGTGTCGAGCGGCGTGAAGCTCGGCGCCGGCGCGTCGACCAACAGTCCGGCACGGGCGAGATCGGCCAGCAGGTCGGCGTGGATGCGAGCGCACAGGCCGAAGGCGCGAGCGACCTCTTGATCCCGGGCGACCGCTTCACCGTGTTGCAGCAGCACGCGGGTCTGGTGGAGTTCGTGGACGGCGGCCTGGCCGATCACCTGGATATCGAGCTTGCGATGCACTTCGGGCATGGCGGTTCTCCGTGTCGGCGCGAGCGGGGCTCGCGCGGGTGGGCGGAAATCGCTGGCGACCGTGCCGTGGGCGACGGCGGGGGTCTCGGATCCCGGGCCGAGGAGTGGAGCGCCTCGCCAGCGACGGGATCAGCTTGGGCGCGGGTCGCTGAACGCGCCCGCAAAGCGGTCGATGGGCGACCGGAACTTTCCGACATCCCGTTGTTCGATCAACAACTTGCCGCGATGTCGTCATTCAGTTTCGGTTTCGATTCCCGCGTCGGTATCGGCGTCGATGCGGCCGCGGCGCGGGCGATTCGCGGGCGCCGGCGGTGCTCGCATCGCCGCCGCGCGGGCGCGTGACAGCATCGCGGCATCGATCGCATCGAGAGCGAGTGGATGAGCAGGGGCACGGCGGGCGCGGGTCGAAGGCGGTGGGCGTGCGCGGCGCTGCTCGCGCTGGCTTCGACCGCGGCGCATGCCGTCGGCTGCGACGAGCGACAGCTCGGCCAGCGCGCCGCGGCGATCGCGACGCTGCGGAGCGAGCTCGCGGCAGAGCGGATCGACGACCCGACCGTGGTGTCGGCCGCCGTCGGCCGTACCCTCGAGGCGCTGAAGGACCAGCTGCAGGCACTGGTCGCGGAGCGCGTCGCCTGTGCGCCGGCGGATCCGGTGACGGTGAATGCCGACCTGCTCGACGCGCTGCAGGAACGGGTGCCCGAGCAGCTCGCGGTCGCGGCGACCGCGCGCGACGTCGCCGACGAGAGGGCCAGCGCCTACGGCCGCGAGATCGAGTTCCAGGTCGCCGTCGAGGCCGGTCCCCGGCCCCGGATCACCGTGACCGCCGACATCGGCATCCAGTGCGGCCGCGACAGCCTGCTCGCGGTGTTCGAGGCGGGCAGCGACGGCTGGCACGAACGACTGCGCTGGCGCGCGCCGCCCTACGCCAGCATCGCAGACGCCCACGGCGGCCTGCAGGTCCGGTTGTCGCCGGTGGCCGCCGACGGGCGCTGGCACGCGGCCGCGTCCGTGATCGCGCCGTGGTGTTCCTCCGCCTGGTCGACGTTGCATTACGTCGCGCTGCGTCCTGGCGTGAACCCCGACGCGCCGGAAAAGCTGGTCGAGCGCCGCCATCCGATCTGGCAGGACCCGGACGACGATGCCCCCCGCGTGTCCGCGGACGGCGTCGAGTTCCGCTTCCGCGCCGGCAGCATCGACCTGGGCGTGCACAACCGCGCGTTCATCCATCGCTACCAGTTCGACGGCGAGCGGCTCGTGCGGGTGCCGCCGGTCGCCGAGTCGATGCGCGACTTCGTCGACGAGTGGATCGTCGCGGAACCGGACGAGGCGCTGTCCTGGACCGTGCCGGAGGCGCGCGACCGGCTGCGCTCGCTGAAGGCCGACTTCGCCGCGGAGCGCGGCGAGACCCTGCAGTTCGGCCCCGTGGCGCGTTGCCGCCATTCCCAGGAGCTGATCGCGGTGGACCGGGTCGATCGCGCCGAGACCTGGTACTTCCGGGTGACGCGCACGATGGACGGGGACGCCCTGCTGGACGCGGACCGTCGTCGCGACCCCGACTGCGTCGACCTGCCGCCGGAGCCACCGTCGCCGTGAACCGCGCGTCACCCCGCCGCACCGGCCTTCCCGGATTCCGCTGCCGCTCCATCCGGGCTACGATGCGCGGCTGTAGGTCGTTTCCACGCCCATGATCCGATTCATCCTGCTGTTCCTGATCCTGCTGCCCACCCTGTTCGGCCTGTATGTGCTGAATCCGGTGGAGCAGCACGTGGTGAATCCGTTCACCACCTCGCTGGCCCACGTCAGCGCGTTCATCACCCACATCTTCGACAGCCGGGTGGAAGCCCACGGCAAGCAGCTGATGAACGCCGCGACGGGCTTCTCCGTCACCATCGAGCGCGGCTGCAACGGCGTCGAGGCGGTGATCATCCTGGTCGCCGCGATCCTCGCCTTCCCGTCGCCGTGGAAGAACAAGTGGGTCGGCCTCGGCATCGGCTTCGTCGCGATCCAGGCGCTGAACCTGGTCCGGATCATCAGCCTGTTCTACCTCGGCCAGTGGAACCAGACCTGGTTCGAGTGGTTCCACCTCTACCTGTGGCAGGCGCTGATCATCATCGACGCGCTGGTGGTGTTCCTGATCTGGCTGCGCTACCTGCCGCCGATCGACGACGCGCCGGCGGCCGCTCCGGCGACCTGAACGCCGCGATGAGGGTCCTCCTGGTCGGTGCGGGAGACCTCGGCACGCGGGTCGCCGCGCTGCACCGTCGGCGCGGTGACGAGGTGATCGTCGCCCGCCGCAGCGGCGCCGACGGCAGCCTCGCGCTCGACCTCGCCGCGGCGATCGACCCCGGCACCCTTCCGGCGGGCATCGATCTCGTCAGCGTGATCGTCGCGCCCACCGAGCGCACGCCGGTGGCCTATCGCGCGCTGTTCGTCGACGGCGTCGCCCGTCTCGCCGCCGCCCTCGCGCGCCGCGCCGCGCGACCCCGGCGTGCCGTGTTCGTCTCCAGTACCGCGGTCTACGGCGCGGCCGCCGTCGATTGGGTCGACGAGGAGACGACCACGGCGGATCCGGCCTGGAACGGCCTCGCGCTGCGCGAGGCCGAGCTTGCAGCGGCCGCGCTGGCCGAGCGGGTCACCTGCGTTCGGGCGTCCGGCATCTACGGGCCGGGCCGCACGATGCTGATCGAGAAGGTGAGGCAGCACCGCGGCACCGTGTCCCGCCGCTGGACCCACCGCATCCACATCGACGACCTCGCGGCGGCGCTGCTGTTCGTCGCCGACCGACCCGGGCTCGGCCCGGCGATCAACGCGACCGATCCCAACCCGGCGCGCGAGTTCGAGGTCATCGACCACCTCGCCGACCGGCTCGGCTTGCCGCGCCTGCCCCGCTCTGCCGACGCGGAGGCCCCGGACCGCCGGATCAGCAGCCAACGCCTCCAGTCCGCTGGCTTCTCCTTCAAGATCCCCGATTTCCGGGCGGGTTACGACCGGATCATTCAAGAATCTTTCCAATGATTCGGATCGTGGCGCGCCGCGCCACGATCCGAATACACGCTCGCAAAAATTCTGTTAATACGGGGCCACCTACCACCGAGGAGAGCCCCTGTGACACCGAAGCTGATCGCTGCCATTGCCCTCTCGCTGCTGTCCGCCCCGCTGTGGGCGGAGGACGCCCCCGCCGAGGAAGCCGCGGGCGCCGAGGAGGCCAAGCCCTTTGCCGTCACCTTGTGGCTGGTCAACGACTACAAGTTCCGTGGCGTCTCGCAGTCGCAGGAAGACCCGGCGTTCCAGGCCGCGCTCGACTACACCCACCCGTCGGGCTTCTACGCCGGCATCTGGGGCTCGTCGATCGACTTCACCCCGGAAAATGCCGCGGTGGAAGACCACGCCAACATCGAGATCGACACCTACATCGGCTACAAGCACAAGTTCGCCGAGCAGTGGGCCGGCGACATCCAGCTCCTGCGCTACAACTATCCGGGCACGCGCAACGGCTTCCACTACAACTACAACGAGCTGATCGGCAAGCTCACCTTCGACGACCACTACACCTTCACGCTGGGCTACAGCAACGACGTGTTCAATTCCGGCGAGAACGGCATCTACTACGGCGCATCGGCGGCGTTCGACCTGCCGGCGGAGCTCACGCTCAACACCAACGTCGGCTACTACGACCTCGACGATGCGCTCGGCAAGGGTTATGTCGACTACGGCATCGGCCTGTCGCGCAAGTTCGGCGCGTTCACCGGCTCGATCACCTTCATCGACACCAACAAGCACGGCGACGAGCTGTTCGGATCGCTGGCCACCAACAAATTCGTGGTGTCCTTGTCGATGGGGCTCTGACAGGCCCGGGGAGAGCGGCACCGGCTGCGATGCGGGAGGGGCGCAAGCCCCTTCCGCGACGGCATCAGCGGTCGACGCGCACCGCGTCGTACTCCCCGCTCACCGTCCTGCCGTCCGACGACCAGCCGAGCAGCGACACGTACCAGGTCTGCGGAGTCCGCGGATCCTCCGGCGGCAGCGCGACGTGGCCGAAGCGCTCGCCGCCGGCCGCGAGATCGTAGCCGTCGCCGGCGCGGGTCAGCGTGAGCTCGGACCAGTCGCCGAGCGCGATCGCGCGGGACTGCGGAAAGCTCGCCGCGTGGATGTCGGCGCAGGTCGGAGTGGCGACGGCCTTGCCGGCCTCGACGAACAGGTAGCAGGACAACCACCAGGACGGCGCCGTGCCGTTCCGGGCATAGGACGACAGCACCACACCGATCGTCCCTTGCGCCGCCTGCGGTGCCCCTGGCACCCGGACGCGCGCCGACACTTCTCCCGGCGGGACCGTGCCCGGCAGCGTCGCGTAGAGCCCGTGCAGCGTCTCGCGGGTGGACAGCTGCAGCACGCCGCCGTGCTGCGCGACCACGGTCGAAGTCGCGCCGGGCACCGCCTGCCAGCGTGCGTCGTTGAAGCGGCCTTCGACCGCGGCCTCGTCGAAGCCGTCGGCGAGGACGGTCGCGGCGGCCGCTGCCGCCGCGGGCGGCGGGGCCGTTCGGCTGCGGATCGGCGCCGGACTCGGGGCTGCGCTCGGAGCCGGGGTCGGGGCCGGGGTCGGGGCCGGGCTCGACGGCACCGCGCGCGACGGCGCGGTCGGCGTCGCCTTCGGCCAAAGTGCCCAGCCGCCACCCGCGGCGAGCAGCAGGCCGGCCAGGCCCGCCAGATCCAGCAGCGGCGCCTTCGACGTCCCCTCCGTCCCGGCGCCGGCGGGACCGCGGGCGGGCAACGCGGGCGTGGGCCGGGTCGCCTGCAGGTCGGGCACCGGCGGAACGGTCGGCGGAGCCGGGGCGGCGGGCAGGGCGGCCGGCGGCGTCGGCGAGGTCGAGGCGGTCGATTCGACGGTCACGGACTCGGACTCCGGCAGCGCCTCGCGCAGCGCCTGTGCGAACTCGTCGGCCGTCGCGTAGCGCGCGGCCGGGTCGCGCTGCATCGCGCGCAGCACCACCCGGTCGAAGGCGACCGGCAGGGCCGGATTGGCCGCACTCGGCGCCGGCGCCTCCTCGCTCTCGCGGCGGATCATCCGCTCCGCCGGGGTGCGGCCGGTGAAGGGTTTGCGGTAGGTCGCGAGCTCGAACAGGATCGCTCCGAGGCAGTACAGGTCGCTGCGCCCGTCGACCGCCTCGCCGCGGCTCTGCTCCGGCGACATGTAGTCCGGCGTGCCGATCACCATGCCGGCCGCGGTCAGCCCGCGCGCCTCGTTGCCCTTGGCGATGCCGAAGTCCGACAGCAGGCAGTTGCCGCGGCCATCGACCAGCACATTGGCGGGCTTCAGGTCCCGGTGCACGATGCCGGCGGCGTGGGCGCAGGACAGCGCGTCGGCGAGCTGCAGGCCGATCCGGCGGACCTCCATCAGCGGCAGTGGCTCGCCCCAGCGCGCGAGGCGCTCTTCGAGATCGCCGTGACGCAAGAGCGGCGTGACCATCCAGGCGTAGTCGTGGCTGATCCCGCAGTCGAACACCGGCAGGATGTGCGGATTCTGCAGGCCGGCGAGCAGCCGTCCTTCGCGCTCGAAGCGTTCGATCTCGACCGCGTCCGCGCTGCCGTTCAGCGCCAGCACCTTGACGGCGACTTCGCGTCGCGTCGACGGCTGCCGCGCTAGATACACCGCGGCCATGCCGCCGAGCGCGATGCGTTCGATGATCTGGTAGGGGCCGAGACTCGTGCCGACGAGGTTCTGCATCGCTCTGGACGGTGAGGGGGATGATCCAGACACGGACTTTCGGCCATCGGCGGATCACCGCGCGACGTCGCGGACCGGGTGCGCCGGGGCGCGACCTACAATCCCGCCTGGAGCCGGACCGCGAGGCGGGCAAGGTGGGCGTCGGTGCGCTCGAAGCAGGTCGACAGGCGCAGCTTCAGGCCCTCGTCGGACTGCGCGGACTCCAGCGAGGCCGACAAGGCGGCCAGCCGCATCGCCCCGATCATCGCGGCGCTCGACTTCAGCGTATGCGCCGCGACCCGCACGGCCTCGGCGTCGGAGTCGGGGTCGGTCAGGGTCACGACCAGCTGCCGCGCGTTGCCGCGGAACGACAGCAGGATGCGCAGCGCCGCGTTGTCCTGGCCCGGGCGGCTCAGGGTTTCCAGCCGCTGCAGCCGCGTCGGATCGAATTCGATGCTGTCGTCGCTCGCGGCGAAGTCGGTCGGGGAGCGTTCGCTCGGCGCGCCGTCCGCCTCGGTCGTGGACGCCGGGGTTCCGGTGCCGCCACTCGCGGCGGCGGTCGCGGGTGCGGCCGTCGTCGCGGCCACCGCGCCGCCACTCCCGGCGCGCTCGCCGACCCAGTTGGCCAGCACGGCGGCGAGCTCGTCCCGGCCGTAGGGCTTGCCCAGATAGTCGTCCATGCCGCTGGCGAGGCACAGCTCGCGATAGCCGGTGGTGACGTGGGCGGTGACGGCGATGATCGGCCAGTGCGGGGTCGGTCCTTGCTCGGCGCTCTCGCGCTCCAGCGCTCGCAGGTGGCGGGTGAGGGTGAAGCCGTCCATGCCGGGCATCTGGCAATCGACCAGGAAGGCGTCGTAGCGACGCAGCCGTGCGAGCTCCAGGGCCCGCTCGCCGCTCGGCGCCAGGGCGACCTGATAGCCGAGACTGGTGAGGTACAGCTCGGCGAGCTCGAGGTTCATCGGGTGGTCTTCGACCACCAGCACCGAGTACTGGCCAGAGCCGGCGGGCGGCGTCGCGCGAGCCGCCGGTGCACTGCGTCCGCCGGAACCGGCGGCGCCGAGCGCGGTGGTCAGCGCATGGCGCAGGCTGGCGCGGTTGTAGGGCATCGGCAGGCGCGCGTCGACGCCGGGCAGCGGCGCGTCCAGCACCGACCGTTCGGACGCGGCGAGCAGCGCGATCACGCCGATCCGGGACGGCAGCTCGCGCTCGCCGAGTCGCGTGAGCAGTGCCGGGGCGCCGCCGGCGAGGTTCCAGTCGAGCAGCAGCAGGCGGTAGGGCGCGCCATCGGCATCCGCGTGGTCGATCGCGACGAGGGCGGCATCGGCGGAGTCGCAGCGCGTCACCGCGAGTCCCCAGGACTGCAGCGTCCGCGTCAGCAGGGTATTGCGCTGCACGACCTGATCCAGCAGCAGAACGCTGGTGCCGAGCGGCGCGACCGCCACCTCGACCCGGGCGTCGGCATCGGTCGCGGTCGGTGCGGCGAGGCGCACGCTGAAGAAGAAGCGGGTGCCGCGGTCGACGACGCTGGAGTAGTCGAGCGCGCCGCCCATCAGCCCGACCAGCTGGCGCGCGATGGTGAGCCCGAGGCCGGTGCCGCCGAAGCGACGCCCGATCGAGTCGTCAGCCTGGGTGAAGGCCTCGAAGATGCGGCCGCGCAACTCCGGCGCGATGCCGGGACCGGTGTCGACCACGTCGAACCGGATGCCGTAGGGATCACCGCCGCGCACCGCGCGCGACAGGGTCACCGTGACCGTGCCGCGCTGGGTGAATTTCACCGCGTTGGAGATCAGGTTGCCGAGTACCTGGCGCAGCCGCACCGGGTCGCCGTTGACCCGGACCGGCACGCCGTCCTCGATCGACAGGCTGACCTCGAGACCCTTGCGCGCGCCGCGTTCGGCGAACAGCCCCACCGTGTCCTCGGCGAGCTGCCAGAGGTCGAAGTCGACCTCCTTGAACTGCAGCTTGCCGGCCTCGATCCGGGACAGGTCGAGGATGTCGCCCAGCACCTGCAGGAGCGCCAGGCCGGAGCGCCGGGCCATTTCGGCGAGGCGGCGCTGCTCGGGGCGCAGGTCGGTGTCGAGCAGCAGCTCGGTCATCCCGAGGATGCCGTTCATCGGCGTGCGGATCTCGTGGCTCATCTGCGCGAGGAACTGCGACTTCGCGCGACTGCCGGCCTCGGCGTTGTCGCGTGCGCGGCCGAGCGCCTCGACCGAGTCCGTGAGCTCGGCGTTGGTGCGGGCGAGTTCCTCGGTGCGGGCCAGCACCTCGTGCTCGAGGTTGGCGCGCTGCTCCGCCAGCGCATGCTCGCGGCCGCGCAGCCGCTCGACCACGTCGGTCAGGTGCACGCCGAGGTCGTCGACCGACAGCACCGGCGCCTGGCGTTCCTCCTCGCTCGCCGGCAGCGTGATCTCGCTGGCGCGACGCACGTGCTCCAGCATCCGGTTGAGCGTCATCAGGTCGGTGCGCAGGCGCGCCGCCACCCGGAGCAGCAGCAGGCCGATCAGGATCGCCACCAGAGCGGCAGCGAGCGCGGCCAGCGATCGCCCCGCCACGGCGATCGCGATCAGGCTGGCGCCGATCCCGACGGCCGACCAGCCGGCCACGGACAGCGCGTTGAGCTGGCGGGGGACGTGGCTGGCGGACGAAGTGGATGGCATCGACGGATTTCGACAGGTGGCTGGCGGGCACCCGCCCGTTGCCCCCGTTCATCTCCGCAAACGATTGCAAAAGCAGCGTTTTATGGCAACCTGCACGATACGAGCGACGCCCTCGCAGTCGCCAGCGAAAGCGATAGCCGATGAGCGAACGGATGCTGATCGCCCTGGTCGAAGACGATGCCGACCAGTCCGCCCTGTACCGGGCCTGGCTGGAACACGTCGGCCTGGCCGCGGAGGTCTTCCCGAGCGCCGATGCCTTCCGGCGCCAGCTCCGCACCTCTTCGTTCGACGCCGTGGTGATCGACTGGATGCTGCCGGACGGCTCCGGTGTCGAGCTGATCGAATGGCTGCGCGGCGGCCAGCACAGCAAGCTGCCGATCATCCTGATGACGGTGCGCAACGCCGAGGCGGACGTCGTGCGCGGGCTGCAGGCCGGTGCCGACGACTACCTGTCGAAGCCGCTGCGCGAGCACGAGTTCATCGCCCGCCTGCGCGGCGTGATGCGGCGAGCCGGCGTCAGCGGCGGCGACAGCGGCATCAGCGGCGCCGAGCCCTACAGCTTCGACCTCGGCCGCCGCCAGGTGATGCTGGAGGGTTCGGCGGTCGACCTCACCGACCGCGAGTTCGATCTCGCCACCTTCCTGTTCCGCCGCCAGGGCCACGTGGTGAGCCGCGACACCCTGCTGTCGCAGGTCTGGAACCTCACCTCCAACGTCAATACCCGCACCATCGACACCCACGTCAGCCGGCTGCGCAAGAAGCTGCTGCTGGACGGCAGCCGCGGCTGGCGGCTGTCCTCGATCTACCAGCACGGCTATCGGCTGGAGCGCGCGTGACCCGTGCGCGGCGGCGCGCGCGGCCCCCGGCGAAGGCGCCGGCGGCCCGCGCGGGCTCGTCGCGAATTGCTACGCTCGCGTCCGCTGCCGCGGCGGTCGCGGCAGAATCGAACTCACGGGCCGGTCCGTCGCCTGCGGCAGTCGCGGCGTCGCGTCCGTCCCCGGCAAGGAGCGCTCCGATGGTCGAGAAGAAACGCGACAACAGCGATACCGGCGGTGACCGCAACGTCGAGCAGATCCGCGACATCCTGTTCGGCGGCCAGATGCGCGACTACGAGCGCCGCTTCCTCGAGATCACCCAGCGCCTGGAGCAGGAGAGCCAGCGCCTCCGGACCGATCTCGACAAGCGCCTCACCGCGCTGGAGAAGCGGGTCGACGAACAGAACGACAAGCTCGCCAAGCAGCTGCGCCAGGAGGTCTCCGACCGCGGCAAGGCGGTGGACGACCTCGACGCCCGCACGCTGCAGGCTGCGCGCACCGCGCGCAACGAGATCAACACGAGCTTCGACCAGCTGCGCCAGGACCTGGCCGATGCCGACGAGCGCGAGCGTCGCGCGGTCGCCGACCTCGCGTCCGCGCTGGCGGAACTGCAACGCAACGCCGAGGCCGCGCTCAACGCCGCGCGCGGCGAGCTGCGCGGGGAGAAGGTCGGCCGCGAGGACCTCGCGGCGCTGCTCACCGAGGTGGCACTCCGGCTGAAGGGCGAGTTCGATCTGCCGGTCGGCAAGTAGCTCCGCCCGAGGCCGGCCGCGTGTCCGGTAGTCCACCCGATCCCAGCGGAAACGACGCCGGCGCGTCGGCCTTCGAGCGCCTGCGGCGGCTGCTGTTCGGCGCCGAGCAGGACGCGCTCGGGGCCGCGGTCGATCGGCTGGGCGACCTCGAGCGCGAGCACGCGCGTTCCGCCGAGAAGCTGCCCGAGCTGCTCGAACAGGCGCAGGCGGGGCGACCGAAGCAGTTGGCCAACGCCCTGGCCGCGCCGGTCGGTGCCGCGCTCGCGACCGCCGTCAAGCAGCAGAGCCAGACCATCATCGACGCGCTGTTCCCGGTCATCGGCCCGGCGATCCGCCGGGCGATCGCCGAGGCGATGCGCACGCTGAGCGCCGACCTCAATGCCGCGCTGGAATCCTCGCTGACCCCGCGCGGACTGCGCTGGCGCTTCGAGGCCTGGCGCGCCGGCGTGCCCTACACCCAGATCGTCCTGAAGCACACGCTGCGCTACAAGATCGACCACCTGTTCCTGATCGAAGCCGACTCCGGCCTCGTGATCCACCGCGAGAGCGCGCCGGACCTGCCCGACCTCGACTCGGACGCGATCGCCGGCATGCTCACCGCGATCGGCGAATTCGTGAAGGACTCGGTCGGCGGTGCCGCCGGCAGCACGCTCAATTCCGCCAACGTCGGCGAGCACCTGCTGTGGGTGTTGCACGGGCCGCGCGCGAACCTCGCGGCGTTCATCCGCGGGGTGCCGCCGGCACTGCTGCGCGAGGTGCTGGAACGCAAGCTCGAAGGGGTGCACCAGCGCTGGGCCGATCCGACGTCGGGCCTCACGGCCGGCGCGGCGGATCCGGGCGAGGCGCTGAAGGAGGACTTCGAACTCGCCGCGATCGATCGCGCGGCCCGCGAGGGTGGCGACGCGCCCGTCGTCGCGTCGAAGGGTTCGCAGCGTCCGCTGCTCATCGCGCTCGTCGTCGTGGTGCTGCTGCTCGCCGCCTGGGGCTGGCGCAGTTGGTCGTGGGCGCGCCAGGTCGAGTCGGTGCGCGGCGCGCTTGCCGCCTGGCCGGGCCTGCACCTCGACGCGGTGGACGACCGTGGCCACGGTCACGTCGCGGTGCGCGGGCTGGTCGACCCTCTGGCCGAGTCGCCGCGCACGACGGTGGCCCAACTGCTGCCGAAGGGCTGCACGATCGACTGGCAGCTGCGCGGCTTCCTCTCCAACGACCCCGAGATCGTCGTCGCGCGCACCCGGCGGATGCTGGCGCCGCCGGAGACCGTGAAGCTCACGGCGGTCGATGGCACGCTGAGCGCCCGCGGTGGCGCACCGGCGACCTGGATCGCCGCGTTCAAGAGCGCGCCCGGCATCGTTCCCGGAGTGATCGCGGTCGACGCGACCGGGCTGCACCCCGACTGGGTCGCCGACCTCGCACAGCGCTACGCCAAGGCGCCGGACCTGCACTTCGCGATGGACGGCGAGCGCCTGGTCGCGAGCGGCCACGCGCCGGCCGCCGACCTCGCGCGTCTTGGCGCCGACCTCGACCTGCTCGCGGTGCCGGCGGAGGCGCGCGACATCGGCGCCGTCGTCGCCGACGAGCAACGGGCACTGGACGCGCTGGCGAAGGAGGTCGAGCCGCTCGGCATCGACTACGCCGCCGGCGCGGCCGACAACGCCGCCGCGGTGGCGGCGCTAGACGAGCTCGCCGGCAAGCTGCGTGGCGCACAACCGCTCGCGAAGGCGCTCGGCAAGCGGCTTGTCGTGCGAACCTACGGCCAGACCGACGAGGCGGGCGACGAGGCGCTGAATCGCGGACTGCGCCAGCGTCGCGCCGAGCACCTCGCACGCGAACTGTCGCGACGCCTGCCCGGCATCGAGGTGGCGCCGGCGACCGATCTCGCCGCCGACGATCCGCGCGTTACACTGCCCCAGCGCGCCGCGCACGCATTCCCTGCACTGACTTCGGAAGGCTCATCCCCGTGACCGAACCCGCCCGCAAGATCTGCATGCTCGGTGATTTCGGCGTCGGCAAGACCAGTCTGGTCGGACGCTTCGTCAGCAATACCTTCTCCGACAAGTACCTCTCGACCGTCGGCACCAAGGTCGACTCGAAGGAGGTCGTCGCCCACGGCAAGCCGCGCAAGCTGGTGCTGTGGGACATCGCCGGCAAGAGCGCGCTCGACACCCTCAACCGCCGCTATCTCACCGGCGCCAGCGGCATCATCCTGGTGGTCGACGGCACCCGGCAGTCGACCCTGCTCTCCGCGCTGTACCTCGAGAAGCAGGCGAAGTCGGACCTGGGCGAGCTGCCGGTCGTCGTGATGGTCAACAAGCTCGACCTGATCGATTCCTGGGAGATCCGTCCGGACGTGATCGAGGAGCTGCGCAAGACCCACGACGTGTTCGAGACCAGCGCGCGCACCGGCGACGCGGTCGAACGCGCCTTCGTCACGCTCGCCGAGAAGATCGCGCCATGAATTCCAAGCTGCCACCGCTGATCCAGCATTTCCTCTACGAGTCCCTGGTGGCCTCGGCGGCGCCGCTGGCGCTGCGCTTCTCACCGGACTGGAAGCTCGAGAGTGCGATGGGCGATGCCACCCGCTACGGCCTCGACCTGTCCGGCGGCCGTGGCATCTCCGAGCTGTCCGACCTGTTCCTCGGACTCGACCTCGCCGAGGCGCAGAGCTTCGAGTTCGTGCAGCTGTCGGGCGGCCGCCACGTGCACCTGCACCTGCTGCCGAACGGCGACGGTTTCTGGCTCCTGGTGGTCGACGCCAGCGACGAGAGCGGCCGCCAGCAGGTGATCCAGCAGGCCGGCCATGAGGCGTCGCTGGCCTCGCACGAACGCGGTCGCGCGCTGAAGAAGTTGAAGCGAATCCGCAGCGAGCTCGAGGCGCAACAGGCCGAGCTCACCGAGGCCAACGCGCTGAAGAACGCCCTGATCGCGACGCTGTCGCACGAGTTCCGCACGCCGCTGACGGCGATCTTCGGCTACCTGCACCTGCTCGACCGCCGGATGGCGAACGAGCCCGGTGCGCTGCAGCCGCTGCGCGCGATCCGCCGCGCCGCGACCCACCTGATGGCGCTGTCGGAGAACCTGCTCGAATTCGGTCGCGGCGAAGCCGGACGCAGCCTGGTCGAGGCGGTGCCGGTCGACCTCGCGGCGCTGGTCGAGGATCTGCGCGACATGTTCGCCCCGATCGCGGCAGAGGCCAACCTCGGCTTCGACATCGTGTTGAACGCGAGCGCGCCGCCACCCGCCTCCGACGCGATGAAGCTGCGCCAGATCCTCACCAACCTGATCGGCAACGCGCTGCGCTATACAGCGTCCGGCTCGGTCGCGGTATCGATCGACTGGAACGGCGAGGTCACCGTCGTCACTGTCAAGGACACTGGCCGCGGAATTCCGGAGTCCGAACGTTCCGAGCTGTTCAAGCCCTTCGTTCGTGGCAGCGGCTCGTCCAGCCGCGGCGCCGGCCTCGGTCTGTCGATCGTGCAGCGGATCGTCGACCAGCTCGGCGGTTCGATCGAACTGGCCTCGAAAGTCGGCGAGGGCAGCACCTTCACCGTGCGGCTGCCGCGGCTCGATCCCGCCCACGCCGTCGCGCGCCTCACCCCGTCCGCGCAGTCCGCGCCGGCGCGCGCGCCGGCGGGCGCGACCGCGCTGGTGGTCGATGACGATCCCGACATCGCGGCGCTGCTGGCCTTGTTCCTGCGTGACCTCGGCTTCAAGGTCGACACCGTCGGCGACGGCAACAGCGGCCTCGAGCGTGCCTCGAAGGAACAGCCGACGGTCCTGCTGGTCGACGTGCAGATGCCGGGACTGTCCGGCAACGCCGCGGTGTACCGGCTGCGCTCGTCGGGCTACAAGGGCCGCATCGTCAGCGTCTCCGCCACGTCGACTCGCGAGGCCCGCGACGCTGCGCTCGCGGCCGGTGCGAACGCCTACGTGACCAAGCCGATCGACCTGCCCGCGCTGGTGCGCGCGGTGCTCCCGCCCATGGGTTGACCGGGGCGATCGACCTAGGGTCCGCCTCGTCGCACCGGCCGTACCCCGTCCACCCTCGACACCCCTTCCGTCGTTGCGAGCGCAGCGAAGCAATCCAGCGCCCTTGCTGTTCGCCGCGCCCGATCAAGAGCCACGGCACTGGATTGCTTCGGAGGAGTTGCGCTCCTCCTCGCGATGACGGATCGTGGTTTCAGGTTCGATGCATCGATCGTCGCTACGATCCGCATCTTCACCAGGCCATCGTGGATGCGCTCCCCCCATGCAGCTCGCCCCGCACCTCCTCGCCACCTTCCGCCAGCTTCTCGACGCCGCGATCGCCGCCGGCGAATTCGAACCGACCGCCATGACCCTGGCCTCGTCCGACGAATACGGTCGGATCAGCGCGCGCACCGTGCTCCTGAAGGACGCCGATCCCGAGGGCTTCGTGTTCTACACCAACACTCTCTCCCGCAAGGGCAAGCAGCTGGGCGTCCATCCGCAGGCGGCGCTGCTGTTCCTGTGGAAGGCGATCGCCAACCACGTGCAGGTGCGGATCGAGGGTCGGATCGCGTCGGTGACCGACGCCGAGGCGGATGCCTACTTCGCCAGCCGCCCGCGCGAGAGCCAGATCGGCGCCTGGGCTTCGCTGCAGTCCGAAGAGCTCGACGAGCGCGCGACGCTGGAGCGCCGGATCGCCGAGTACACGAAGCAGTACGAGGGCGGCCCGGTGCCGCGGCCGCCGCATTGGTCGGGCTATCGCCTCGAGCCCGACTTGATCGAGTTCTGGTACGGCCGGCCATTCCGGCTGCACGAGCGCCATCAGTGGGCCTGGAAGGATGGGCAGTGGCGCGAGGCGCTGCTCTACCCGTAGGGCGCGCCCTGCGCGCCATTGCGAGGCGTCTCACGAATTTCAAAGCGATCGACGCGTCGTTCACCAAGGAGGCGCGATGGGCTGTGATATCCACGTCTTTCTGGATACGACACCACGGAGCAGCAGCCTGGGCTGCGGCGGGTCCTCCCGCACCCACGACCCTGGCCGCCGGCCTTCAGCGATCCGCAATGGATGTATTCGTTCGCCGAAGGACCGATCGGCTTGCCGCGCGACTATCGCCTGTTCAGCGCGCTTGCGGGGGTGCGTTCCGCGAGTGATGGAATTCCTCCGCTGGTGTCGCCCCGCGGATTTCCCGTCCATGCATGCAGTAGCACCTTGTCGGCCTTCTATCTCTACGTCCGTGATGCCGACGAAACGCACGACTCGCTCTTCGACGAGGTCACTCGGGAAGTGGCCGAGGCCGCTGTTGCACGGGGTGTCGCGCATTTCCGCGACCATTACACCAAGCCGCGCGGTTTTGTGTCGGATCCCTCCTGGCATGCGCCGAGCTGGCTCGATGCGGGCGAGTTCCGTCGATCGCTGGAGAATCACGGACTGACTGCGACGGCCTGCGCGGTCGAGGTGCAGGTCCTGCTGTCGGCGATGCAGCCACTCGAGCAGCACTACGGCATCGGTCGCAGTCGGATCGTGTTCTGGTTCGACAACTGAGGTCTGGGCGCACAGGCCGCGGGCTACCGCCGGCAAAGCACGCAACGTGCGACGTCACCGATCGTCATGCAGCGGACCTCGGTGTTCGCCCGCCCGCAACTCGAAGCCGTGAGGTCGTGGCGCGCAGCGCGCGCCCTACGCCTTGCAGTGCTTTTCGATGAACTCGCGGTGCCCCGGCATCGCCTGCGCCGAGCGCGCGATCACGCCGCGGATGTTGTCGAGGAACTGGCGCAGTTCCGCGTCGCCGAGCTGGTCGGTGAGCGGGTGGTAGGCGTTCGGGAGGACGTTCTGACCGAGCAGCACCTGCTGCCAGGAGAGCTCGGTGAACAGCTCCTCGTAGTCGCGGCAGATGCGGCCGCTGGCGCGGAAGATCTCGAGCTTGTGAGCGAGGGTGTCGGGCACCTCCATGTCACGGCAGCGGCGCCAGAACGGGGTGTCGTCGCGCTCGGTGGCCTTGTAGTGCAGCGCGATGAAGTCGCGGCTCCGAGCGAACTCGAATTGCACCTGGCGGTTGTACTCGGCGATCGTTGACGGGTCGAAGCGGCGGTCGGGGAAGAAGGCGACCAGCTTTGCGAGGCTCGACTGGATGAAGTGGATGCTGGTCGATTCCAGCGGCTCGAGGAAGCCCGACGCGAGCCCGACCGCGACGACGTTGCGGTTCCAGAAGCGCTTCCGCATGCCGGTGACGAAGCGCAGCGGACGCGGGTCCGCGAGCGCCTTGCCGTCGAGATTCGCGAGCAGGAAGGCCGATGCGTCCTCGTCGGAAAGGTAGTCGCTGCAGTAGACGTAGCCGTTGCCGATCCGGTGCTGCAGCGGAATCCGCCACTGCCAGCCGGCGGCGCGCGCCGTCGAGCGCGTGTACGGCGTAATCTCGGCGACCGACTCGCAGGGAACGGCCAGTGCGCGGTTGACCGGCAGCCAGCGGCTCCAGTCCTCATAGCCGGTCTTCAGGGCCTGCTCGATCAGGAGCCCGCGGAAGCCCGAGCAGTCGATGAACAGATCACCGCCGTGGCGCTGGCCGTCGGCCAGCGTGACCGTCTCGACGAAGCCGGTCTCCGGGTGCTGCTCGACCGAAACGATCTTCCCCTCGGTGCGCACCACGCCGCGCGCCTCGGCGTAGCCGCGCAGGTACTTCGAGTACAGCGAGGCATCGAAGTGGAAGGCGTAGGCGATGTTGCCGAGCGGCGAGTCGGCCATGTTCGCGGCCGGCCGCATGAACTTGTTGGCGTACGCGGCGACCGTGTTGAAGGTGTAGTCGCCGAGCTCCGACGCGATGCCGGCGCGGCGTCCGCGGAGCCAGTAGTGGTAGAACGGCACCAGCCCGAGGTCGCGCCCGCCGACCGGGCCGAACGCGTGGATGTAGGAGTGGCCCAGCCGCGTCCAGTCGCGGAACTCGATGCCGAGCTTGAAGCTGCCCTGGGTCTTGCGGATGAAGTCGTCCTCGTCGAGACCGAGGGTCGCGTTGAAGTGGCGGATCTGCGGGATCGTCGCCTCGCCGACACCGACGATGCCGATCTCGTCGGACTCGATCACCCGGATCGCGAGCTGCCCACCGAAGAGCCGCGACAGCAGCGCCGCACTCATCCACCCGGCCGTACCACCGCCGACGATCACCACCGACCGAATGCGCTGCTCGTCCATCGTCCGCCCCCAGGATCGCGAGCGACCATCCTAAACAAACCGCTCCCGCGTTTGCTCTTCACTGGGGCAATGCGCGCAGCACAGTGCCCATGCATACGAATTCATTCGCGAACGAAGTCGAACCGCGGTAAGGATGCGCCCGGTTCGCGGCCGGACGCCGCGTGGAGACGCCGATGCGCTGGACCGCCGCCGCAGTCACGCTGCTCGCCTCGACCGTGGTGCTGGACGGCTGCGCCAGTGGCGGCCCGGCGCTGGAACGCACCACCGCCTGCGACGGCAGCGCGTTCGCGACGACGCTGTCCGCCGCCCGCACGACCTCGACCGAGGCCCGCGCGGTCTGGCTCGACGATCATCGGCTGCGCTGGCCCGGCAACCACGCCGGCGCGCGCTATCGCCTGGTCGGCTCGGCCAGTGCCGCGCTCGTCGTGCAGACCGGCGCGGTGGTCGACGGCGTCGACGACGCGATCGCGCTGACGCCCTCGATCGAGCCACTCGACGACGCGCTCGCAGCGCGTTTCCGCTGGTTCGGCCCAGGGCTCGAACTCGCGGTGCCCTCCGTGAAATCGAACCGGGCGCGGCTGACGAACCTGCTCCGCGGCCAGCTTCTGCTGGTCGAGGAGGATGCCAGCGGACGCGTGCTGGCGGCGACCCGCGTGCAGCACGCGGGCCTGCTCGATCGCCTGTACACGCCGGCCGCCGACGGTGCCGATCTCGGCGCGACGCCTTCGCCCGCCGGTACCCGCTTCGCGCTGTGGGCGCCGACCGCGCAGCGGGTGTCGGTCTGCCTGTTTCCCGACGATCGCGCCGCCGCCGACGGGATCCTCGCGCTGCACCGCGACGAGACGACCGGGATCTGGCGTGGCGCCGATCCGCGTGACCTGCGCGGGCATTCCTACCAGTACCTGGTCGACGTCGAGGTCGCCGGCACCGGCATCGTGCGCAATCGCGTGACCGATCCGTATGCATTGGCGCTCGGCGCGGACTCGAAGCGCAGCGTCGTCGTCCGGCTCGATGATCCCGCACTCGCGCCCGACGGCTGGTCGAGGCAGCCGCGTCCGCACGTGGAGCACGCCACCGACATGGTGATCTACGAGCTGCACGTCCGCGACTTCTCGGCGTCCGATGCGACGGTCTCCGCGCCGAATCGTGGCAAGTACCTCGCATTCACCGAGAGCGGTTCAGCCGGCATGCGCCACCTCGCCGCGCTCGCCCGTGCCGGCCTCACCGACGTCCACCTGCTGCCGGTCTTCGACCTGGCGACGGTGCCGGAGGAGGGCTGCACGACACCGACGCCGGTCGGCGCGCCGGACAGCCAGGCGCAACAGGCGACGGTGGTCGCCGGCAAGGCGGCCGACTGCTACAACTGGGGTTACGACCCCTGGCACTACACGGTGCCGGAGGGCAGCTACGCGAGCGTCGCCGCGGACGGCGCGCGCCGCATCGTCGAGTTCCGGGCGATGGTGATGGCACTGCACCAGGCCGGGCTCCGGGTCGGCATGGACGTGGTGTTCAATCACACGACGGCCTCGGGGCAGAACGCCCGCGCCGTGCTCGACCGCATCGTGCCCGGCTACTACCACCGGCTCGACGCGACCGGAAAGGTGACGACGTCGACCTGCTGCGACAACACCGCGACCGAGAACGCGATGATGGCGAAGCTGATGCGCGATTCGGTCGCGACCTGGGCGCGCGACTACGCGATCGACTCGTTCCGCTTCGACCTGATGGGCCACCAGCCGCGCGCCGCGATGGAGTCGCTGCGCACACAGGTGGACGCCGCCGCCGGTCACGCCGTGCAGCTGATCGGCGAGGGCTGGAACTTCGGCGAGGTCGCCGACGGCGCGCGCTTCGTGCAGGCCGCGCAGGCATCGCTCAATGGCAGCGGCATCGGCACCTTCAACGACCGCCTGCGCGATGCGATCCGCGGCGGCGGCTGTTGCGACAGCGGTTCTGCGCAGGTCGCGAACCAGGGCTACGTCAACGGTCTTTACTACGACCGCAACGCGCTGGCGCCGGCGACGACGAGCGCCGACGAGCTCGCCGCGATCGCCGACCGGGTACGCGCCGGACTCGCCGGGTCGATCCGCGGCTTTCCGCTCACCGACTTTCGTGGCCAGCCGAAGACGCTGGCGCAGCTCGACTACTTCGGCCTGCCAACCGGCTACGCGAGCGAGCCGACCGAGGTCGTCAACTACGCCGAGAACCACGACAACCAGACGCTGTACGACCTCGATGCGCTGAAGCTGCCGACCGCGACCTCGCGCGAGGACCGAGCTCGCGTGCAGGTGCTGGGCGGCGCGCTGGTGCTGTTCGCGCAGGGCATCGCCTACCTGCACGCCGGCGAGGACCTGTTGCGCTCGAAGTCGCTCGACCGCAACAGCTACGACTCCGGCGACTGGTTCAACCGGATCGACTGGAGCGGCGTCGAGTCGACCTTCGGCAGTGGCCTGCCGCCGGCGGCCGACAACGCGTCGTCATGGTCGCTGATGCAGCCTCGGCTCGCCGACCCGGCGATGAAGCCGAGTGCGGTCGAAATCGGCTTCTCCCGCGACGCGTTCCGCGACCTGCTCGCGATCCGTGCGAGTTCGAAGCTGTTCCGGCTGCCGAGCGCGGCGGAGATCGTGGCCCGGCTGCGCTTTCCGAACAGCGGCGCCGGGCAGCGCTCGACGCTGATGGTGGGCCGACTCGACGGTCGCGGGCTCGAAGGCGCGGGCTTCGAGGCGATCCTGTACTTCGTCAATGTCGACAAGGCCGTGGCGTCGCTGGCCCTTGCCGACGAGGCGGGGCAGGGTTGGCAATTGCACCCGATCCAGCGCGCGGCAACCGCCGCCGACCCGCGCGTCCACGACGCGCACTACGACGCGGCGACGGGGCGTTTCGACATTCCGGCACGGACGGCGGTGGTGTTCGTGCGGCCGTAAGCCAAGGCCCGTCATCGCGAGTGCAGCGACGCAATCCAGTGCCTTCGCTTCTGGCGGCACCAGTGCAGGAGCCAAAGGTGCTGGATTGCTTCGCTGCGCTCGCAATGACGGGAGACTTCATTCATCGGCATTCCGATCTGGCGTACTCTCCGTCGGACTTCCGGCCTGCAAGGAGTTTCCCGTGCCCGCAACCATCCTCATCACCGGCGCCGCCGGCGGCATCGGCACGGCGCTGTCGGCCCAGCTGGCGGCGCGCGGAGACCACGTCATCGCGGTCTGCCGGCGCAGCAGCGAGGCCCTGGCTGCGCTGCCGGTCGAGGTGCTGGAGGCCGGTGACCTCACCCGCAGCGCCGACCTCGCCGCGCTGGTCGGCAGGCTCGCCGGTCGCCGCATCGACGGCCTCATCCTCAACGCCGGCCTGCTCGCCAGCGAACACGTCGGCACGCTCGACGAGGACGCGGTCGCGGGCATCCGGCGCCAGTTCGAGATCAATGCGCTGACCCCGCTGCGGCTGGTCGACGCGCTGTTGCCGCAGCTCGCCAATCCGGCGCGGATCGCGCTGATCACCAGCCGGATGGGCTCGATCGGCGACAACGGCTCCGGCGGCTACTACGGCTACCGGATGTCGAAGGCCGCCATGAACGCGATGGGCAAGTCGCTGGCCCACGACCTCGCGCCGCGCGGCATCGCGGTGGTGCTGCTGCACCCCGGCTACGTGCAGACCCCGATGACCGGCGGCCGCGGCGACAGCACGCCGGCGCAGTCGGCGGCGGGGCTGATCGCCCGCTACGACGCGCTCGGCGCAGGCAACAGCGGACGCTTCTTCCACGCGAACGGCACCGAACTTCCCTGGTAGGGCGGGCCCTGCACGCCATCGCGAAGCGCTTCAAGATCGTAGGGCGGGCACTGCCCGCCATCACGAAGCGCTTCAATGACGTAGGGCGGGCACTGCCCGCCATCGCGAAGCGCTTCAATGACGTAGGGCGGGCCCTGCCCGCCATCGCGAAGCGCTTCGGCGCAGGCGTGCCGTGCCGCCCTACGCCTTCGACAGGTGCGCCAGTCCCGCGCCCGCCTGCTCCCATTCCGCCCCGTCGAAGGCCTCGACCTCGACACGATCGATCGTCGCGCGGTCGAGGCAATGCACGTTCACGTCGAAGCCGTCCGGATTCGAGTGCGGCACGTAGAAGCTCTTGATCCCGCAGGTCCGGCAGAACAGATGCCGCGCGGTGCCGGTGTTGAAGCGATAGTCGGACAGCGCCGACCAGGGCGTCAGCAGGCGAAAGCGCGAGGCCGGCACGATCAGGTGCAGGAAACCGGTCATCCGGCAGATCGAGCAGTTGCAGTCGAGCGCGGCGATCGTCGCCGGCGCGTCGACCTCGAAGCGCACGGCGCCGCAGTGGCAACCGCCGCGGTGGACGATCAGGGAGTCACTCATGTCTCGCGCACGGGCACGCCGAGCTTCAGCGCGGCGAAGCGGCCGCCGAGCCAGGGTAGCAGCCGCTCGTAGGACATCGGCGCCGCGATCAGCGGGCCGACAGCGGCCATCACGCCGAGCTCGCGGCACACCTGCAGCTGGTCGTGCTCGGTCACACCGGTCGCGATCACCCGGAGGCCGAGCGTGGTGCCGGTGCTGACGGCGACCCGGAGCAGCGCATGCGGCCGCCCGGCCTGGATCCGGCCCTCGAGCACCCGCGGCGACAGCATCAGGGTGTCGAAGGGCACCTGGTCGAGGATGTCGAGGGCGCCCTGGCCGCCACCGAAGCCGGCGAGGACGAGACCCAGGCCCCAGTCGCTGGCCTGGCGCAGCGTCGCCTGGGTGGCGCCACGGTGGCGTTGCAGCGCGGACTCGCTGACGGTGATCGACAGCCGGCCGCGCGGCAGGCCGAGGCGCTCGCGCAGCTGCACCAGGCGCTCGACCAGCGCCGGCTCGCGCAGCATGCCGCTGCGCATCGGCAGCAGCACTTCCATGTCGGCGACCTCGGGGATGTAGCGGGCCAGCGCCGGGTAGTCGCGGCTGATCTCGGTGGCGGCCCAGGCGCCGAGCAGGCCGCCGAACCCGGCCGACGCGCTGGCGGACATCACGGCCTCGATCGGCGCCGGTGCGCGCTCCGGGTCGACCCAATCGATGCTCGCGGCGATCAGTGCCGGGCGCTCGTCGGTGAGTGCGAGGCCGGGCGCGAACATCAGTCGCATCCGGCGGTCCTCGAGGAAGCGCGGCAGGTCGGCCTCGATCGACATCCGCACGCTCTCGCCGGCGTCGCGGGTCTGCTCGTAGCAGTCGACCGAGTCTCCGCCGTCCTGCTTCACCCGCTGCAGCGCGACGTCGGCATCGCGCAGCAGGTGATCGACGCTGCCGCGGCCGAAGTCGATCGCGGCGCCGATGCTCGCGGTGAGCCGGAGCGACTGGCCGCCGATCGACAGCGGCGCCGCGATCGCGGTGCGCAGTCGCTCCAGCCGCGCCATGAGGTCGGCGCGGTCGCCGGCGTCCTCCAGCACCACGCCGAACTGGTCGCCGCTGATCCGCGCGACCGAATCGGCGCCGGTGACCGCGCCGGCCAGGCGGCTCGCGACCTGGCCCAGCGCCTTGTCGGCGACCAGGTGTCCGACGCTGTCGTTGATCGCCTTGAAATTGTCGAGGTCGATGATCGCCAGCGCGACGCCGTGGTCGCCGCCCGCGCCGCGCGCCAGCGCGCGCTCGGCGCGGTCGAAGAACAGGTCGCGGTTCGGCAGCGCGGTCAGGGCGTCGTGGAAGGCCTGGAAGCGGATCTGGTCCTCGAGCTCGGTGCGCTCGCTGACGTCGCGCACGTTGAGCACGATGCCGCGCACCTGTGGCAGCGCCAGCAGGTTGGTCAGCGTCGCCTCGGTCACCAGCGTGCCGTGCTCGCCGGTGAAGCGCAGCATCAGCGTCTTGGTGCGCTCGCCGGTCGAGGTGATCCGGGCGTAGTCGGCCAGCGAGCGGGCGTCGTCGGGGATCAGGAACTCGCCGAGGTGCTGGCCGTCCAGGCGGCCGGTCGCCCGGAGAAGGCGTTCTGCCGCCGGACTCGCGAAAACGACCCGGAGCTCGCCGTCGAGGACGAGCAGGGCGTCGGAGGAGTGCGCGATCAGGGCGGCGAAGCGCTGCTCGCTGGCGCTCGACTGCTCGCGGATGAGATCGCGGCGCTGCTCGGACTCCGTCAGCGTCATCCGGGCAATCCCGAGCACGGTCAGCACGAGGCCGCAGGTCACCATCCAGCCGATCGCGCCCACCCAGCCCAGGCCTGCGGCGGCGAGCAGCGCGTAGCCGGCGCCGAGTGCAAGGTAGGGCACGCCGCGCCAGTGCCCGGCCGCCGCCGCGTCAGTCTCGATCGCGCTCGGCGAGCGGCGCATCGCGAGGTAGCCGCAGGCGGCGAGCGCGGTGGCCCAGAGGTTCCAGCAGCGATCGGACCAGACCTGGGTCGCCGCGGTCGCGGCATCACCGGTGCCGCTGGAATTGGTGAGATCGCCGGCCATGCTCGCGACCATCGCGAGGCAGAGCAGCCACATCGCGGGACGCATGCCGCCGGTCGGCAGACGCGTGATCAGGAGCACCGCGGCGAGAATCGAGATGAGGTCGCCGAGCGGATAGATCACCGAAAGCACGAACACCACGGTGGTGGCGCCGCCGACCTGCGGTGGATGCAGCAGGCTCACCAGCAGCGCGACGGTGACCGTCGTGAGGATTCCGGCGTCGAGCAGATAGCGCACTGCGTCGCGACGGTCGGTGAACACCCGCGGCACGCCGATCACCGCGTGCAGCAGCAGCGCGAAGTAGGCGAGCCAGAACAGGTCGGCGGCGGAGTAGGGCGGGCGCTGGCCGCTGCTCTCGACGATCGCACCATAGATCAGGTCGCCGACCAGCACCGACAGCGCGCCGACCGTCAGGCTGAGGTAGAAGCGGCGCCACGGCGAGGTCTCGTGACAGCGCCGGGCCGCTCGCCACAACAGCACCGCGGCGAGGGCGATCAGCGCGACCCGCGCGAACAGGCTGGCGAACAGGGCGACCGGCGCCGGCCACGGCGCCTCGGCGAGCGCCGACCACACCGCCGCCAGCACCACCGCCGCCGCAGCCACCACGAGGGAGGCGCCGGCATCGTCGGCGGGGATCAGCGGGCGGGTCGACGCGGCGGCGGCAGCCATGCGGTCTTCCTGTGGGCAGCACCGATGTCACCGGAGGGTGGCACGGTGGGTCAACAATACAAAGTCACGTGCATTCCCGGGGTGACGAATTGCATGCGGCAACACTTTGTCAAAACGCGGCCGTGACCTTTGGCCGAGCGACGACCGGCACATGAATCGATGCCGATCCGGGCCTAATTTTCTTGCGACGCTGAAGGACGGAGAGACGTCCATACGGATACCCGAGCTGAAAGGTATCCGCCGCTCCCCGGTCAGATCAGAACGTCCCCTTTCCCCGCCCGCCCCGCCTCACACCCCCACCCCCACGACGTCTCCCCAACGTCGCCGGGGCGGGGCGGCATCTCCCCCTCGAGCCATCGGCGACCGCGCGCGCCGTGGCCGCCTTCCGCCCCGCTCCTGCCCACCCCCGACACCCTCCCCGGTGTGTCGTTGGGGCGGGGTGGACGTGGGCGCTGAGGGCTCAGGGCTGCGGGCTGAAGCCATGCGACGACGTGGAAGGTTGATGCGTCGTGGCTTCGTTCGACGCAAAGGACTCAGGGCCCAGGGCCCGGGGCCCAAAATCGCGAAAACCCGTCTTTGCGAGCGCAGCGAAGCAACCCAGCGACTTTGCATTTCGTCGCGGCAGAGCAACAGCAAAGGCGCTGGATTGCTTCGCCGTGGCTACGCTCCTCCTCGCAATGACGGGGATTGTGGGAACACCGACTTCCCTGAGCCCTGCGCCCTGGGCAAGTCCGACGCGAAAACATCACGACTCGCTTCACAATCCAACGTTTCAGCCCTCAGCCCGCAGCCCTCGACCGTGGCAGAACCATGACGCCACAGCCCCCCGAGCCCAAGCACCACCCAATGTCGCTACGATCTGCCCAGGTTCACATCTGGAAACACGGCAATGCCCCACGGACACATCGCTGCGGCCAGCCGCCTCGCCGAGGTGCGCTATGAGATTCGCGGCGAGCTGGCTCGGCGCGCGCTGGAACTCGAGGCGCAGGGCCGGCAGATCTACAAGCTAAACATCGGCAACCCCGGCCTGTTCGGTTTCCGCACGCCAGAGCACCTGCGCGAGGCGGTGACGGCCGCTCTGCCGGCCAGCGAGGCCTACTGCCACCAGCAGGGCCTGGCGCCGGCCCGCGAGGCGGTGGCGATGCGCGAGACCCAGCGCGGCGCGCCGAACGTCTCGGCCGACCACGTGTTCATCGGCAACGGCGTTTCCGAGCTAATCGACCTCGCGCTGCGGGGCCTGCTGGAGCCGGGCGACGAGGTGCTGATTCCGGCCCCCGACTATCCGCTGTGGACCGCCAGCGTCATCCTGAATGGCGGTCGCGCCGTGCACTACCCCTGCCGCGCCGAGGACGGCTTCCTGCCCGACCCGGCCGCGATCGAGGCGGCGATCACCCCGCGCACTCGCGCCCTGGTCGTGATCAACCCGAACAATCCGACCGGCGCGGTCTATCCGCGCGCGCTGCTGGCCGAACTGGCGGCGATCGCGGCGCGCCATCGGCTGGTGCTGATGGCCGACGAGATCTACGACGGCATCCTCTACGACGACGCGGAGTTCACCCCGCTGGCATCGCTCGCCACCGACACCGTCTGCCTCACCTTCTCCGGCCTGTCGAAGGTGCACCGTGCCTGCGGCTACCGGCTCGGCTGGATGTCGATGTCGGGCTACGTCAAGCGTGCCCAGGACTACCGCCACGCGCTCGACCTGCTGGCCGCGCTGCGCCTGTGCTCGAACGTGATGGCGCAGGCCGCGGTGGTCCCGGCGCTGTACGGCCCGGACACCATCAGCGAGCTCACCCGCCCGGGCGGTCGCCTGTACGAATCGCGCCGGGTGGTGGTCGCGGCCTGCAAGGCCAGTCGCTATCTGTCGGTGGTGGCGCCGCGCGGCGCGCTGTACGCCTTCCCGCAGGTCGAGGGGGAACTGTTGCCGGAATTCGACGACCATCGCTTCGCACTCGACCTGCTGGAAAACGAGCAGGTGCTGCTGGTGCCGGGCAGCAGCTTCAACCTTGCCCAGCGCGACCATTTCCGGGTGACGCTGCTGCCGAACGCGGCGGACCTCGAGGTCGTGTTCGAGCGGATCGAGACCGCGCTCGACCGCGCCAGTCGCGCCCAGCGCCGCCAGGTCGCCTAGGCCTTGCGGGCCGTCCTGGCGATGTTGTTCGCAGGCACGCTCGCGACGTCGACGGCGCACGCCGGCGGCGTGCGCTACCTGGCGCTCGGGGATTCGTACACGATCGGCGAACGGGTGCAGGAACCGGAGCGCTGGCCGGTGCAGCTGGCCGCGCGGTTGTCGGCCGACGGCACCGAGGTTGCGCCGCCGGAGATCATCGCCCGCACCGGCTGGACCACCGACGAGCTGTCCGCGGCACTCGACGCGCACCCGCCCACGCCGCCCTATGGGCTGGTGTCGCTGCTGATCGGCGTCAACAATCAGTACCGCGGCCGGCCGCTCGACCAGTACCGCACCCAGTTCAGCGCGCTGCTGGAGCGCGCCATCGGCTATGCCGGCGGCGACCCGCGAAGGGTGTTCGTGCTGTCCTTCCCGGACTGGGGAGTGACCCGGTTTGGCCACGACAGCGGTCGCGACACGGCGAAGATCGCGGCCGAGACCGACGCGTTCAACCGTGCCGCCGCGGAGATCTGCCGCGGTCGCGGTGTCCGCTTCGTCGACATCACGCCGATCTCGCGTCGCCCCGGTGCTGCCCTCGCGGCCGATGGCCTGCATCCGGGGGGGGCGCAGTACGCGTTGTGGTCCGACGCGGCGCTGCCGGTGGTGCGGGAGCTGCTGGCCGCGCCGGCGCATTGAAGTCGGCGGCGACCCGTCGTGCCGTCCCGGCACGACGATGGGCGCCGTGGCCGGCGCGGGCAACGCGATCCCGGCCTGCACCCGTCCGCACGCCTGTTGCGCGGCGGTCGTGCCGGACCCGCAACGACGGGGAGTCCGCGCTCCTGGAGTTTCGAACGGGCGGCCCGGCCAGCGGCCCCCTACAATGACGGATACGCCGCGCGCCGGCACCCGACCCGAGTCCGTCCATGTCCCTCGCCCCTGCCACCCGTTCCCGCATCGAAGCCCTGCTTGCCGCCCACCCGGTGGTGCTGTTCATGAAGGGCACCCGCCACTCGCCGCGCTGCGGCTTCTCCGCGCACGCCGCGGGCCTGCTGAACGGCCTGGTCGAGGACTACCACAGCGTCGACGTGCTCGCCGACCCGGAGATCCGCGAGGGCATCAAGCTCTACGGCAACTGGCCGACCATCCCGCAGCTGTACGTGCGTGGCGAGCTGGTCGGCGGCGCCGACATCATTTCCGAGAGCGTCAACAGCGGCGAACTGCAGCGCCTGCTCGGCCTGCCGGAGCCGGCGCGCCATGTGCCGACGCTGACCATCACCGACGCCGCGGCGGCGGCGATCCGCGCCGCGCTGGAGGACGCCGAAGGCGATGCGCTGCACCTCAGCATCGACAAGGCCTATCGCGCGCAATTCCAGCTGAAGCCGGCCAGCGGCAACGAGATCGTGGCCGAGGCCAATGGCATCCCGGTGCTGCTCGACCTGCTGTCGGCGCCACGTGCCGAAGGCCTGGTGATCGACTGGGTGGAGACGGTGCAGGGGGGCGGGCTGTCGCTGTTCAACCCGAACGCGCCGGCCGGCGTGCAGCCGCTGGCCGTGCGCGAGCTGGCCGAGCGCCTCCGTCGCGGCGATCTTCGGGTGTACGACGTGCGCCCGCCGTTCGACCGCGAGCGCGTCCCGTTTCCGGCCGCGAAGGCGCTCGACCAGGACGCGCTCGCGGAGCTCAATGCGCTGCCCAAGGACGCCCCGATCGCGTTCCTCTGCCACCACGGCAATTCCAGTCGCGGCGCCGCCGAGCACTTCGTCGCGCAGGGGCACAGCAAGGTGTTCAATGTCGAGGGCGGGATCGACGCCTGGAGCCGCGAGGTCGATCCGGCGGTGCCGCGTTACTGATCGTGTCGGCGAACTTTCGCTCCCGCCACATTCAGCTTCGGGGGGTGTAGAGTTTCCGCACGGTCGGAGCGACCGCCGTGCGGGCACGACGTCCGCGCGCAGTCTCCGTGAACAGATTCGAGGGAAGGCGGATCTATGACGAGGCTCATCACGACGGCGCTAGTCGGCGCCACCCTGATCCTCGCGGGGTGCGGCAAGGGCATGGAGAACCGTGCCGTCGCCACGTGCGAGCGGGCGATCGGCGAGAAGCTCAGCGGCAAGACCTTCGTCCTCGACAAGAAGGACATGCTGTCGAAGGCCAAGCACGACGGCGACGACATCATTCAGGTCTCGACCTTCGTGGTCTTCGACCAGGGCCTGGCGTCGGAATCGAAGCAGGGCGTCGACTGCCGTGTCGAGTTCAATCCGAAGGACCGGGCGGCCGAGCCCACGGTCGTGGGCTTGACCTTCACCTGGTAGCAATTCGCTGCGCGAATTCCTCGCATCCGGCTGCGCCGGATGAATCCACCTCGGGGTCGAAATGACCGCAGACCCCGTGCCGGGGGGGCGGCCCTCACCCGGCTCCGCCTCGGCCCGGCATCGCGGATCGACACCGCATCGCGCGCGGGGGCGAACCGCTATCGATGGGGAGCGGCCCTGCCGCTCTACTCGTCGAACCGCAAGTGCTTCACGCTCTTGCCGTGGCGCCGGATCAGTCTCAGTGCCTCGATCCCGATCTGGATGTGGCTGTCGACGAATTTCTCGGTGACCTTCCTGTCCGATGCCTCGGTCTTGACGCCTTCCGGGATCATCGGCTGGTCGCTCACCAGGAGCAGGGCGCCGGACGGGATCTCGTTGGCGAAGCCGGCGGAGAACACCGTCGCGGTCTCCATGTCGATCGCCATGCAGCGGGTCTTGCGGAGATATTCCTTGAACGACTCGTCGTGCTCCCAGACCCGGCGGTTGGTGGTGTAGACGGTGCCGGTCCAGTAGTCGTGGCCGAGGTCGCGGGCCATGGTCGAGACCGCGCGCTGCAGCGCGAAGGCCGGCAGCGCCGGGACCTCGGGCAGCAGGTAGTCGTTGGAGGTGCCTTCGCCGCGGATCGCCGCGATCGGCAGCACCAGGTCGCCGAGTTCGTTCTTGCGCTTGAGGCCGCCGCACTTGCCGAGGAACAACACCGCCTTCGGCGAGATCGCGGTCAGCAGGTCCATCACGGTCGCCGCGTTGGCGCTGCCCATGCCGAAATTGATCATCGTGATGCCGTCGCCGGTGGCCGAGGGCATCGGCTTGTCCAGGCCCTCGACGGTCGCGTTCACCATCTTCGCGAACAGATGCAGATAGCCGCCGAAGTTGGTCAGCAGGATGTGCTGGCCGAAACTGTCGAGGGTCTTGCCGGTATAGCGCGGCAGCCAGTTGCTGACGATTTCCTGTTTGTCCTTCATCGCTTTCTCTCTCCCTTGATCCGGCCGATTGGACACGGCGGCGCGGCGCGGCGCAAGCCCGGGCAACGGGAATCGCCCGGCGGAGCCAGGGACGTCGGAAGCGCGGGACACGTTCCGGCGGAGGGCCTCGTCGCCGCGCCGGCTTGCGCGCCGCCGTCCCGCTTTGCCGGCGGCTACGCCCGCCGCCGGAAGTAGCTGACCGCGACGATGAGCAGGAAGGCGCAGGGCAGGCCGTGCGCGAGGCGATGGTCGACGTGGTACACGCCGGCGAAGGTCACGACCGAGCGCGCGAAGACCTGCCAGACGATCGCCACCACGACGCCGATCATCAGGCGCAGTCCGAAGCCGCCGGAGCGCAGCGCGCCGAACGCGAACGGCAGGGTGCAGGCGGCCAGCAGCAGCACCTCCAGCGGGTAGAAGATCCGCTGCCAGAGCGCGCTGCGCTGCTCGTCGGCGTTCATCTGGTTGCGCTCGAGGTAGTCGATGTTGAGCCGAAGATCGGTCACCGCGAGGTTTTCCGCCTTGACGATCGAGACCTGCAGCAGGCGCTGCTCCAGGATGACCGGCCAGAGCTCGTCGGCCGCGGTGGTGGTGCTGATCTGCTCGTGGCCGAACTGCTGCCGGGACAGGTCGTAGAGGTGCCACTGGCCGTCGACCTGCGCGGCACGCTTGGCGCTGGTGATGCTGGTGAGCGCACCACCGTCGTCGAAGCCGTAGACGCGCAGGTCGGCAAGCTCGACGCCGTTCTTGCCGACTCGGCCGTGCAGCGCGTGGATCAGCTGGTTGCCCTCGCGCTTCCAGAGGCCGTTCTTGCCGGTGCCGATCAGGTCCTTCTCCTTCGCGCCGGCCTCGATCTGCTCCGCCCGATGGTCGCCGAACGGCGCCAGGGTCTCGCCCATCGCGACGACCAGCGCGAGCACGACGCCGATCGCGAGCAGGGCCGAGCCCGCGATCCGGCCCTTCGACAGGCCGCCGGCACGCATCGCGGTGATCTCCGAGGTCGCGGCGAGCGAGCCCAGGCCCAGCACGGCGCCGATCACGGCGGCGTAGACGTAGAGCACATAGGCGCGGCGCGGCATCGTCCAGGCCAGGCTCTGCGCCACCGTGCCGACGGTGTAGCCGCCCTTGCCCGCACCGCTGGCATCCGCCGCGAAGTTCTGCACCAGGTCGAAGCCGATCAGCAGCAGCCAGACCAGTGCGATCGCCGCCAGCACCTGGGTGCCGATCAGCCAGTCGGTGCGACGGATCATGCCTTGCCCCGCGGCCGCGCCGGCACCGGCGTGGCCGCCGCACCCGGTCCGCGCACGAAGGCGCCCTGCCGTGCCAGCCAGCCGAACGCGACCAGCAGCATCGGCGCGTGCAGCAGCCACAGGCCGGCCTGCTGCGGAAGCTTGCCGTCGGCGAGCAGGCCGCGGCCGACGGAGAGCGCGCTGAAGTACACGGCGTAGACCAGCACGGCGATCAACAGCGATCCCCAGCGCGGCTCGCGCGGGGGCGCCCGCACCAGGGGCACCGCGAGCAGCGCCAGCAGCAGCGCCGAGATCGGGAACGCGAGGCGCCAGTGCAGTTCCGCGCGGTCGGCCGCCTTGCCGCTGGCGGCGAGCGCGCCGGTGCTCATCCGCTTCTGCGGCCGGTTGTCGTCGTTGGCGTCCGGCTCCGGCAGCTCGATGTCGTTGCGGCTGAACTTCAGCACGCGGTAGTTGGATTTGCCGGGCTCGCCTTCCACCCGGTAGCCGTCGGTCAGGCGCAGGAAGCGCGCGCCGCCAGGGTGGTCGAAGTACAGCTCGCCGCGGGCGGCGGTGATGATGTCCTCGCTGCCCTTGGACAGGTCGTGGACGAACACCCGACCGAACTTGCTGCCATCGTCGCTGATCTCGCCGACGAAGATCACGCCGTTGCGACCCGGCAGGTCCTTGAACTCGCCGGCGTCGAGGCCGGCGACCAGCAGCGAGCGGTTGGCCGCCTCGACCAGGCGGTCGGCAGTGCGCAGCGCCGCCGGCGACAGCCAGAACACGTTGATGCCGAGCGCGATCATCACTGGCACCGCCAGCAGGTACAGCGGCCGCAGCAGGCGCCCGACCGAGACGCCGGAGCCGGCCAGCACCGGCATCTCGGCGTCGCGGTAGAGGCGACCGTAGGCCAGCAGCGCCGCCAGGAACAGCGCCAGCGGCAGCACGTAGGAGAGCGCCTCGAGCGAGCGCAGCCCGACCTGGGAGATCAGCACGCCGGGTGGGAACAGGCCGCGGGCGACCCGCTTCAGCGCGATCACCAGGCTGCCGCCGACCGCGATCAGCATCATCACGGCGATCGCCACGGCGAACGCCGCGCTCAGTTCGCGCAGCAGATAGCGGTCGATGATGCGCAGCATCGGCTGGCGGGGCGGGGCCGGTCAGGAGGGGTCGCGCAGCATATTGCCTGCGCGTCGAGGGGGCCAGCGGACCCCGGATTACGGTTCATCCGGGGTTGCGGCGAGCGGATCTCGGCCCGCGGGCATCCGTGCCGGCCGGATGCTGCTGCCGAGGTCCCCCGAGCGATCGACCTTGCCGCCCCGGCGCGCCGAGAGACGCCTTATGCGGCTTGCCCGACCACCTCGACCTCGGGCAGCGGCCGCAGCAGGACGTTGCGCAGCCGCTCCAGGCTGACCGGCTTCACCAGCCAGGCGTCGACGAAGTCGAGGCCGCGCTCGGCGGACGGCGGGTGACCGGAGAGCATGATCAGCCGCGGCCGCTGCTGCCCGGTCATCTGCAGGCTGCGGATGCGGTTGGCGAGTTCATGGCCGTCCATGTCCGGCAGTTCGTAGTCCATCAGCACGACCTCGAACTGGCGGATACCGGCCTCGACCAGGGCCTCCTGGCCGCTGCGGCTGCGCTGGACGCGGCAGCCGAGCGCCTCGAGGAAGCTCGCGCAGAGCTCGAGCTGGAAGCTGTCGTCGTCGACCATCAGCACCCGCAGGTTGAGCGAGGCGCTCGGCGGCGGCTCGACGTTCTCGACGGCCTGCGGCGAGGGGGCCACGGTGACGGCGAGGTCGAGCTCGAAGTGGAAGCGGGTGCCCCGGCCGATCCCGCTGTCGACCTGCAGATCGCCGCCCATCAGCTCGACCAGTTCCTTCGCGATCGACAGTCCGAGGCCGGCGCCCTGGCCGTGGCGTTCACCGGCGCTCCCCTTCTCGAACGGCGCGAACAGGCGGGCGAGGTCGGCCGGGGCGATGCCGGGGCCGGAATCGGTGACCTCGAAGCGCACCCGGGTCCGCGCGAGATCGCCGGTCTCGAGGCGGGTGAGCGCGACCCGGACGCCGCCGCGCTCGGTGAACTTCAGCGCGTTGCCGACGAGGTTGTCGAGCACCTGGTGCAGGCGCTGCGGATCGACCTCGATGCTGGCCGGCAACGAGGGATCGACCTGCACCTCGAAGCCGAGCTTGCGTTCGCTGGCGATCGTGCGGTTCAGCGTCGCCAGGCCGTCGACCAGCTGCGCGAGCGAGGTCGGCCGCGGCGACAGGCGCAGCTTGCCGGACTCTAGGCGGCCACTGTCGAGCAGGTCCTGGGCAAGGTCGCCCAACGCGACGCCGGCATCGCGGATCGCATGCACCAGCTGCTTCTGGTCCGGCGGCAGCGGCTTGGTCAGCAGCAGTTCGGCGACGCCGAGGATGCCCTGCAGGGGATTCCGGATGTCGTGGCTGGTGCGCAGCATCGTGTTGAGCCGCTGCTGGTGCGCGCGCTCGATCCGCTGGTTGAGGCGGCGCTGCAGCAGGTAGAGCACGGCCAGCACCAGCGCCACGGTCAGCGCCAGCCCCGCGACGATCCGGGTCAGCAGCGACTCGTGGCGCAGGCGATCGGCGCGCTCGGCCTCCAGCGCGGAACGGGCGGAGAGCGTCGCGAGCTCGCCCTCGCGCTCGATGTAGGCCTGGCGCTCGTCGAAGTCGTCGGCGGCCTCGCGACGGTCGCGGGCGGCGACGCTGTCGTAGAGCTTGTCGAGCCGCCGGACCGCGGCCGTGAGCCCCGGCGACCCGGGGCGGGCGAGTTCGAGGTCGACGATCGCGCGGACCACCCGGAGCTGGTCGCGGTCGAGCGACAGCGCCTCGAACGAGGCGCGCGCCTCGTTGAACTGCTGCGCGGCGTCGTCGAGCTTGCCCTCGATGCGGTCGGCGTAGGCGTAGGTCTCGTGGGCGAGGCCGCCCAGCTGGGAGTTCTGCAGGCGAGCGCCCTGCGCCGCGATCAGCTCGGCCATCCGGCGGGTGGTGGCGGCGTCGCCGAGCAACTGCGACGAGCGCGCGACCTCGAGCCAGATTTCCGCCTGCAGCTTGGGATCGTCGATGCCGCGCACCAGGGTCTCGGCCTCGTTCAGTCGTTGCCGCGACTCGCTGACGAGGCCGCTGGCGGTAAGGCAGTTGGCGAGATTGCGCAACAGCCGCACCCGCATCGCCTGGGCGGTGCCCTCGGGCAGCGCGCCGAGCCCCTGGCGGGCGTAGCTGACGCACAGGTCGGACTTGCCGATCTCGCGGCTGACCGAGGAATAGGCCAGCAGCACGTCGGCCAGCACCTCGGGCGCCGGCGTGTCGCCCAGCTGCTCGCGGGCCTGCGCGAGGTTGCGCGAGGCGGCGGAATAGTCGTGCAGGTTGGACTGCGCGCGGCCGAGCAGGATCAGCGCCCGCACCCGCAGCAGGCGCTCGTCGACCTTCGCCAGGGCATCGGCCGCGGCCTGCGCCGCCTTGCGCTGACAGCGCCAGTTGGCGATCACCCGGCAGGCGTTGGCTTCGGCGAGACCGAGGCGGCCCAATTCGCGCCAGTCGCCAGCCTTCTCCGCCGCCTCGCGCAGCGGCGGCAGCGCCGCCAGCACCGCGTCGGGCTCGACCAGTGCGCGGGTCTCCAGCGGATGCGGCGGCGGCAGCTGCGCGTGGGCCGCGGCGGCGCAGAGCATCACGCAGAGCGCAAGGACGCAGCGGATCATCGGTCGGCCCAGGGGATCGGGGTGGCAGGGGAATCCTACTCAATCGACCGGGCCGCTGTCCGAACGCCGGATGTCTTCGGCGTAAACAATGGCGAGGGCCGCCCGGGCGACCTGGAACCCACGGCAACGCTTGGCTTCGCCCCCCACCGTCCCCAGAGCTGCTGCACGGTCGGCGCCGCCGACGACGCGAGGCAAGACGATGGGCAATGCGCTGCCGGCCGGGAGCCCCCAGGGGTCGCCGCCGCTGTTCGCCGGAACGGGAAACCGACTGATGCGCCTGCTGCCCTGGATGCTGGCGATCCTGGTCGGCCTCCTGCTGGTCGAGATGTTCTGGCCCTTCCGCAGCGTGCCGACCGGCACCCGGGCGGTCCTCACCCAGTTCGGAGCGATCCGCACCATCGAGGGAGAGGGCCTGCTGTTCCTGCCGCCCTGGCAGAAGCTCAACATCTTCAGCATTCGCGCCGAGACCGCCACCGTCGAGCAGGCGGAAGGCAGCACCTCGGACACGCAGCCGGTCCACGTCAGCCTGACCGTGCGCTACAGCATCCGCCCCGACCGCGTCGCGGAGGTGTTCGAGAAGTACTCGCGCGACGGCGACCTCGGCTCCTACGTGCAGACCGCGACCCAGGAGATCTTCAAGGCGGTCACCGCACGCTATTCCGCGGTCGACCTGGTGGCGAAGCGCTCGGCGGTGTCCGCCGACATCTTCTCGGCGCTGGCCGAGAAGCTCGACAAGTACGGCGCCCAGGTGATCAACATCGACATGCGCAACTTCGCCTTCTCGCAGGACTACATGGCGGCGATCAACCAGAAGGTCACCCAGGAACAGCTGCGCCTCGCCGCCGAGAACAAGGTGCTGACGGTGCAGGCCGAGCAGAAGCAGAAAGTGGCGATCGCCGAAGCCGAGGCGGCGGCCGTGCGGGCGCGCGCCGACGGCGACGCCTACGCGACGGTGAAGCTGGCGCAGGCCTCGGCCGATGCGCTGCGGATCCAGAACGAGGCGCTGGCGCAGAACAAGCAGGTGCTCGAGCTGCGCCGGATCGAGGTCGAGAAGGTGAAGGCCGACCGCTGGGAGGGTCGCCTGCCGAGCGCGGTCTATGCCAGCGCGCCGATCCCGTTCTTCAACGCGCCGCAGGAGGTCGAGCGCAAGTAGGGCGAAACCCGGCGCGCCGCAGGCGGCGGTTGTCGCGCCGCCCGGATCGGGGCATGGTTGCCGTGCCACCGACGGGGTCTCAACGATGTATCCCCTGCACCTGACCGAGTCCTACTGCGCGCCGCAAGCCGATCGGCCGCTGCGCGAGGTCACCATAGGCGCGCTGCTGGAGGAAGCTGCGCAGCGCTGGCCCTCGCGCGAGGCGCTGGTCGAGGCGCATGCCGATGGCCGCAGCGGCCGGCGCTACACCTACGCCGACCTTGCGGCAGAGGCCGAGCGGCTGGCCGCGGCGCTGCTTACCCGCTATGCGCCGGGCGAGCGGATCGCGGTCTGGTCGCCGAATTCGCCGGAGTGGGTGCTGCTCGAATTCGCTGCGGCGCTGGCCGGGCTGACCCTGGTGACGGTCAATCCGGCCTACCAGGCGAAGGAACTGTCCTTCGTCCTCCAGCAGTCGGAGAGTGCCGGCCTGTTCCGGGTGGCCGAGTTCCGCGGCAACCCGATGGCGCGGATCGCGGACGAGGTGAGTGCCGGCGTGCCGACGCTGCGCGAGATCGTCGACCTCGAGGACGCCGCCGGGCTGTTCGCGCGCGGTGCCGCCACGCGGCCGCGGCCCACGGTCGCGCCCGACGATCCGGCGCAGATCCAGTACACCTCCGGAACGACTGGCTTCCCGAAGGGCGCGGTGCTGTCCCACCGCAGCCTGACGAACAATGCGCGCTTCGCGCTCGAGAGACTCGGTCTCGCCGAGGGAGATACCTACCTCAACATGATGCCGATGTTCCATACCACCGGCTGCTCGATCTGCCTCCTGGGCTGCGTGCAACTGGGCCTGCGCCTGGTGCTTGCCCGGCTGTTCGTGGCCGAGCTCATGCTCGCGCTGATCGAACGCGAGCGGGTGAACGCGCTGATCGCGGTGCCGACCATGCTGATCGCGATGCTGGAGGCGCACGCGATGCGGCCGCGCGACACCGCATCGCTCGCCTGCGTGCTGTCCGGCGGGTCGATGGTGCCGCCGGAGCTCGTCCGCCGGATCGAGGAGAGCTTCGGCTGCCGGTTCACGATCATCTACGGCCAGACCGAGACCTCGCCGGGACTCACCCAGACCCGCGCCGACGATCCCTGGGCCGAGCGCACCGAGACCATCGGCCAGGCCTACCCGCACACCGAGCTGTCGATCCGCGACCCCGCGACGAACGCGGTGCTGCCGATCGGCACGGTCGGCGAGATCTGCTCGCGGGGCTATTCCACCATGCTCGGCTACAACGACAATCCGGAAGCGACCGCGAAGACGATCGACGCCGCCGGCTGGCTGCACACCGGCGACCTCGGCACGATGGACCGCCGGGGATTCGTGCGGATCACGGGAAGGGTCAAGGACATGATCATCCGCGGCGGCGAGAACCTCTTCCCGGTGGAGATCGAGAACGTGCTGATCGAGCATCCGGACGTCGCGGAGGCGGCAGTGGTCGGGGTGCCCGACCCGCACTGGGGCGAGATCGCGATCTGCTTCCTGCGCCCGCGGGGCGCCGCGCTGCTGGCCGCGGCGGACCTGGTCCGCCATGTGCGCCGCGATCTCGCCGCGCCGAAGACGCCCGCCCACTGGATCGTGCTCGACGCCTTTCCGCTGACCGGCTCGGGCAAGATCCAGAAGTTCGTGCTGCGCGAGCGCTGGCTCGCCGGCGACTATGCGGGACGGGAGCTGCCGAAGTAGGCTCGGACCGGGCAACGAACACGGGAGCGCTGCGCCATGGATATCCTCGCCCTGGCCGAACGGGTACTCGAGAGCCAGCCGTTCTCGCGCTTCGTCGGCGCCCACATCGGCGCCGCCACCGAGCGCAGCGCCGAACTGGTCCTGCCGATCCGGCCCGAACTCACCCAGCAGCACGGATTCGTCCACGGCGGCGTGATCAGCTACCTCGCCGACAACACGCTGACCTTCGCCGGTGGCATCGCGCTCGGCGGTGACGGGGTGACCGCCGAGTACAAGATCAACTATCTGAGGCCCGCCACCGGCCGCCGCCTGATCGCGCGGGCCGAGGTGCTGCAGGTCGGAAAGACCCAGGCGGTCTGCCGCTGCGACGTGCTGGTCGAGCGGGACGGTCGCGAGGTGCTGGTGGCGGTGGCGCAGGGCACGATCAACCGGGTCGGAGGGGGCGAGTCGCACTGAGGAACTCCGGCGGCCCGTGCCGGATCGATCCATCGAACTGCCGAGAGCCTTCGATGGATGTCGGAATCGTCGACGGCGATCTGCTCGACCAGCCGGTCGAGGTGATCGTCAACGCCTGGAACCGCAACGTGATCCCGTGGTGGCTCCTGCTGCCGCAGGGCGTGTCGGGCGCGATCAAGCGCCGCGGCGGGATCGCGCCATTCCGCGAGGTCGGCCGCGCCGGGCCGATGGCGCTGGGCAGCGCGGTGCGCACCGGTGCGGGTCGACTGCCGTTCAAGGCGATCATCCATGTCGCCGGAATCAACCTGCGGTGGCGGGCGAGCGCAGCGTCGATCACCGGCTCGGTGCGCTCGGCGATGGCGATCGCGACGAGCGAACGGGACGCCACGATTGCCTTCCCGGTCATCGGAGCCGGTTCCGGCGGCTTCGACGAGGCGTCCGCGCTCGCACTGATGCGCGAAACCTTCGCCGCGATCGACAGCTCCTGCTCGGCGCGGATCGTCCGCTTCCGACCGCGCTGAGCCGCGGCGTCAGGGCTTTCGAGTCCAGTCCATCAGCCAGTCGGTCGTCCAGGTCCGACCGCCGTCCTTCGAGATCTCCGCATACCAGCGGTGCGACCGCCCGGTAATCCGATCCCATACGCCGCGGTAGATCACCGCCGCGTCGCCCTCGCCATCGACCGACTCGAAGATGCCGACGCCGTCGGCGAAGCCGCCGGCGGTGCCCGGCGTCGTCAGCACGCCGGCCTTGGCGTTGACCCAGAAGTCCGACCACTCCGACTTCTCGATGTCGAGCAGGCGGATGCCCATGCCGGAGAAGTTGCGCGCCGGGATGCGCAGTTCCTCGATGCTGGCGATGCCGTCGAGAATGCCGTAGCAGGTCGCCTCGCCCTCGAAGCTGTCCCAGCTGCCGTCGGCCTTCGGCTTGCGGTGGTGGATGCGCCAGTCGCCCGACAGGAAATCGAATTCGCCGGGGCGGCCCTTCGGGATGGCCGTCGGGCGGGCGAGCTTCGGCGGCAGGTCCAGGGGCTTCGGCGCGCCGTTGTCCGGCGACGCGGCGTGGGCGTCGTCGAGTGCGGCGAGCGTGGCGATCGCCACGCCGGTGGAGGCGGCCTTCAGCAGCGCGCGGCGCTGCGGGTCGGTGAGATCGATGGTCATGCTGCGGCTCCGTGGTCCCGCCGATGCGGGGCGGCGCTATCCTCGCCCCCGAATCCTGACAGCTGCTGTCAGGTAGGCCGGTGGGACCTTCGGCCTATCCGGGGAGGACCATGCGTTCCAGCCGCCTGTTGTCGATCCTGCTGCTGCTGCAGTTGCGCCAGCGGCTCACCGCGGAGGCGCTCGCCGCGGAGTTCGAGGTCTCGGTGCGTACCATCTACCGCGACGTCGACGCGCTGATGGCGGCCGGCGTGCCGGTCGACGCCGAGCGCGGGCCCGGCGGCGGCTTCTCGCTCACCGACGGCTACCGCACCCGGCTGACCGGCCTCGCCGGCGACGAGGCCGAGGCGCTGTGGCTGGTCGGCCGCCCGGCGGTGGCGGCCGAACTGGGCCTGGGCGCCGCCGCGAACCGGGCGTCGGTGAAGCTGCTCGGTGCGCTGTCGGAGCAGCTGCGCCCGGAGGTCGACCGGGTCGCCGCCTGTTTCCACATCGATCCGATCGACTGGTATCGCGAAGTGGCACCGGTCGCCGGCCTGCCGCGGCTGGCGCGCGCGGTGCTCGACCGCCACCTCGTCCGGATGCGCTACCGCAGCTGGAACGCGATCGGCGAGCGCCGGGTGGCGCCGCTCGGCCTGGTGCAGAAGGCCGGAGCCTGGTACCTCGTGGGCCGCGGCGAGCGGGCGATCCGGATCTACAAGGTCGCGGCGATCGACGCGTTCGAGGTCGAGTCGGCCGTCTTCGCGCGGCCGCCGGACTTCGATCTGGCGCGCTGGTGGCAGGGCGCGATCCGCAACTTCGAGGCGGGGCTGCGGCCGCTGACGGCCGTCGTGCATCTGGACCCGGAGGCCGCACGCAGGCTCGCCGAGCAGGGCGCCTACGCCGCCCGCGCGGTGAGCGCGGGGCGGCCCGGACCCGACGGATTCCACCGGGTCGAGCTGCCGATCGAGTCGATCGCGCAGGCGGTTCCGCTGCTGCTCGGTCTCGGTGGCGACTTCCGCGTGCTCCGTCCGGCGACGCTGCGGCGCGCGCTGCGCGACGCCGCAGTCCGGATCGTCCGGCGGATGCGCCGCGGCTGAATTCCGGCGCGCTGCCGCGCCGTCAGCCTGTCGAGGACAGCCTGCTAGTGGCCGTATCCCGGTCGCCAAGGCAGCGCCAGCAGCTCGTCGATCCGTCCATGCGAGAGCAGCACCCAGAGGTCGAGGGCCTCGTCGCGCGTCAGTACCTGATGCATGGGCGGATCGTCGCTTTCAAGGTTCTCGAATACCACCACGCCGGAACGCCGCACCCCCAGCGACCACTCGGATTCGTGGGTCAGGGCGACGTCGGGGTGCTCGTCGTCCGCCTCGTCCAGGGAGGCCAGCAGGCGACGCAGGTCGCCGAGCGACGGCCTGTCGATCGAATTGCCGAACCGGTCGGTGGCGTGGAATCGATGCATCGGGTGGTCGGTCCTGATTCGTGAAGGGGTGGGGTCGCCCGGAGGCGATGCTCGATGATCGCCGAATCCTCGCGCTGGCGCTCCCCTCGATCGAATCAGCGCCATGCGCCCGGCAGCATCTTCCGGTAGCTTCGCGGGCCGGAAATCGCACAGGGACCCACCATGACGACTTGCCGCCTGCTCGCCGCCGTTTGCGGACTGCTCGCCATCGCGACCCTCCCCACCCGAGCGTCCGCGGCGGACGACAAGCCCGCCGCCCGCACCATCGTGCTGCTGCGGCATGGCCACTACAACCCGACCGATCACGACGATCCCCGGTTCGGCCCAGGGCTGACGCCGATGGGCATCGCGCAGGCGCACCTCGTTGCCGGACGCCTCGCCGCATTGCCCTACCGCTTCGACGCGGTCTTCGCGAGTCCGCTCACCCGGGCGCAGGACACCGCGAAGGTGATCGCCGCCGATCTGCCGAACGTCACGCTGACCACCGAGCCGGAGATCGAGGAGTGCTCGCCGCCGTTCCGCGCCCCGGTCAAGGTCGAGGAGACGCCGGAGCAGCAGGCCGCCTGCGCCGCACATCTCGACCACATCTTCGCGACCCACTTCAAGCCGGCGGCCGGACACGAGCGCTACGAGCTCCTGGTCTGCCACGGCAACGTGATCCGCTATCTCGTCGCCAAGAGCCTCGGGGTCGACACCCGAGCCTGGCCGCTGATGAGTTTCGCTCACGCCAGTCTGACCACCATCAGGATCTTCCCCGACGGCCACATCCAGGTGCTCGCCGCCGGCGACAGCGGCCACCTGCCGGCGAACCTGACCAGCTTCTCCAGCAGCGACGACGATCGCGTCGGGAAAGTGCCCGCGCGTTGACGATGCGTCCCGCGGCCGACATCGCGGAACTGCAGCTGCGGGCGCGCGCCGCCGCGCCGCGGATGTTCAACGACTACCTCGAGGCGGGTTCCTGGACCCAGGCCACGCGCGACGACAACCGCCGCGCGTTCGGTCGCCGCAACCTGCGCCAGCGCGTGCTGGTCGACGTCGCGACGCGCTCGACCGCGGGGACCCTGCTCGGCCGCGAGGTCGCGCTGCCGCTGGCGCTGGCGCCGGTCGGCCTCGCCGGCATGCACTGGCCGGATGGCGAGATCGCCGCCGCGCGCGCGGCCGAGGCGGCGGGCGTGCCGTTCACCCTGTCGACGATGAGCGTCTGCTCGATCGAGGAGGTTGCGGCGGCGACCACGAAACCGTTCTGGTTCCAGCTGTACATGATGCGCGACCGCGGCTTCATCGCCCGGCTGCTGGCGCGGGCCCGCGCGGCGAAGTGCTCGGCGCTGGTGCTGACCGTCGACCTGCCGGTGCTGGGTCTGCGCCACTGCGACGCCCGCAATGGCCTGTCCGTGCCGCCGAAGTTCGGCGCCGCGACCCTGCTGCAGCTGGCCGCGCGCCCGGCCTGGTGCTGGCGGATGCTGGGCGCGCGGCGGCGCGACTTCGGCAATCTCGTCGGCCACATCGACGGCGTCGGCGACCTCAGCTCGCTGTCGCACTGGACCGCCGAACAGTTCGATCCGGCCCTGTCCTGGGACGACCTCGCGTTCGTCCGCGAGCACTGGGACGGCCCGCTCGTGATCAAGGGCGTGCTCGATCCGGTCGACGCGACGAAGGCGGCCGAGGCCGGCGCCACGGCGGTGGTGGTCAGCAACCACGGTGGCCGCCAGCTCGACGGCGCGATGGCGTCGCTCGACGCGCTGCCGGGCATCGCCGCGGCGCTGGCCGGCAGCGCCTGCGAGGTCTGGATGGACGGCGGCGTGCGCAGCGGCCAGGACCTGATCAAGGCGATCGCCCTCGGCGCCCGTGGGGCGCTGATCGGTCGGGCGTGGTGCTATGGGCTCGCGGCCGGCGGACAGGCAGGGGTCGCCAACGCCATCGGCATCCTCCGGCGGGAGATGGATCTCAGCATGGCCTTGTGTGGCGTGCGGAGGATCGAGGAGATCGACCGTTCGACGGTCGTCGCAGCGACGTGAGTCGCGAGGTCCGCGGGGCGTGGACTTCGGGGGCTGGGTGTCGCGGGTCGTAGCCCAAGCTGCTCCGACATCGCGACTTGCGTCGTTCCTACAGTCGCCCGGCGCGCCGCGCTGCCAGCATCCCGCTCCAGCCGATCACCAGCAGCAAGCCCGCCAGCGCCGCGGCGCCGAACGCACCGAGGCCCGGTACCGGCAACGTCGCCGAGCCGACCAGCAGTGTGCCGCTGATGCCGCCACAGGGGCCGATCTGCTCGTCGGCGAGAAAGCCGGCGTCGACCTGGAAGACGCCGGTCGGCAGCGGGCCGAGGTCGATCCGGGTGAGGATCGGGGTGGGGTCGTAGTCGTTGCCGTAGAAGCCCCAGATCTGGATGTGGCCGTCGACGCGCTCCACGCTCGAGGCGCCGGCCCGCACCTGCGACGCCGGTCCGATCACGACGCTCACCGGTTGCCCGGCGTCCGGATGCGGCGGATCGAACGCGATCGTGCCGGGCCAGTGCTGGGTGCCGGCGAAGCACTGGGCAGACGCCGACGGCACGGCGGCGACGGCGAGGACCAGAGCCAGCAGCAGCCGGGCGAGAGCAGCGGCGGCCAGCGCGCGAGCGGGCGAGGCGAGGACGGAAACGGGCGTCGTGGCGTGCATTGCGCGGAGGTCCATCCCTGGCAGTCCCGCCGAGACGGGCGGGGTCGTCCTCTCCTACGCGCCATTTCATGGCGAGTTGCGTCACGGGACGCGCGACCGCGCGTCGCCGGTGCCACGCCGCCGCACCGCGAGACCCGGGCGGAGCCCGGGTCCCGCGCCCCAGGAACGCGGAAAGGTTCCATGCGACGGCGGCTCGGAACTGGCCCGCCGCCTCCCTAGAACAGCGGCTGGAACGCGTTGCGGTACACGTGGTTCGCGACCTTGCGTCCCTGTGCGATGCCGCTGGTCTTGTCGAAGGACCAGTGGATGCCGAGGTAGATGCGGCTCTGGCCGTTCTCCTCTTCCGCCTCCGAGAACGAGTGGAAGCTGCGCGGCTTCAGCGGACGCAGGTTGCCGGCGCTGTCGACGGTATGGCCGTTGAACTCGTCGGAGGTGAAGGTGAAGGCGACGTTGTCGCGGCGGTAGAACAGCCGCAGGGTCTGGAACAGCGCGGCGCCGAAGGTCGCGTGGCCGGAGGGATAGGCCGGGAAGGGCGGCGTGAAGTTCGGGCCGGCGAGGTTGCTGGCCGGCGCGCCGAGCGGGGTGTAGCCGGGGTCGCCAATCGTCGCCGCATTGCCGTCGCCGCTGCCGGACGGGCCGGTGCCGGGGTCGGATTCGCGGATGCCGGTGATCGGGCGCCAGAACTCGTAGTGGTACTTCGAGTCCCAGGCGGCGATGCCGGCGTCGGCCATCGCCGTGTTGGCCAGGGCAAGCAGGCGCAGCAGCTCGAAATCGCCGGTGTGCATCTGGTCGGCGATGTGCACTGCGATCTGGTTGTACAGCCGCGGCGGTGCGCACAGGCTGGGGGTACCGTCGTAGGCCCAGAAGATGCCGATCTCGGTCTGTTCCGCGGTGCGCACCGTCGGCGTGTGGATGCCGTCGCCGCCGAGCGCCTTCACTTCGGCGTAGGCGGCGGCGTATTCCGCGCTGTTCATCGCCGGCGGCGGCGGCAGCCGGAACTGGGTCGCGCTCGACATCACGAACGGCCGCACCTCGTTCCAGTGCGCACCGAGGGCGAGCGGGATAAGGCTGATCGGATCCTGCCGCCATTCGCCGGCGGCGGTACCGGTGATGTAGTCGATGCCGACCTTGGGCTCGGTGTAGCTGGAGCCGTCGTTGCTGCGCCGCGCGAGGATCGCTGCGGCCGCGCGCTGGCCGGCCTGCACGCCGGCGTTGCGCGGCCACCCGGGGCGCTGCGCCGCAAGGCTGTCGGCGAGCGCGCTGTCGAACGCGGCCTGCTGCGACGGGAACAGCGCGACCAGCGTGTCGTGCGCGGCCGCGGCGACCGCGGCGTCGATCGAGGTGCCCGGGAAGGCCCAGGGCAGGCGGTCGTAGCTGCGGTACAGCGGCACGACGGAGACCGCCGCGTCGAACATCGCGATGTGGACGATCGCCATCGCGCGGCTCGAGCGCACCGGTCCCAGCTGTTCGCCGAAATGACGCGGATCGCCGGCGGCGACCGGCGTGTGGTCGAGGCCGCTGGCGTCGACCGCGATGCGGTTCCACTTGCGGACCTCGGAGCTGCCCGCGGACAACGCGTCCTTGGCGACGGGTGCGGCCGGCAGATCGATGCCGCGGTACAGCGGGCCAAGCGCGTCGGCGATGCCGCCGTCGCTGCCCGCCGTGGCATCGCGCGCGAGCGCGCCGTGGTGGGCGAGGCCGCAGCCGAACAGGAGCAGGCCGGCCAGCAGCCGGGTGAGTCGTTGGAGTTTCATGATGTTGCCCCATTGGAAAGCGTTGGAAGTCCACCGCCCGGAGAGCGGCGCCGCGAACCCCGGTCGTGGCGCAGGACGATGGAGGTCACCGGCATCCTGCCGAGACGGCGCGTGGCGCCGATGATCCGAGAGCAACGCTAGGCGCACCCGGAACGACGCGGTGTGCGCGACCGCACAATCGCCGCCGGACGCCGGCGCAACGCGTGCAAGCTGCGAAGGGGTCGACGGATTGAGGGGCGCGTGGATGGCCGCGCTCTTGTTCCGCATGGGGCCGGACCCCGAACGGAGCGACACCCGCGCCTATACTCGCGGCATGAGCTCCCACTCCGGCCCCGCTTCGCCGACGTCGCGACTCGCGACCTATGCGAGCTACCTGCCGGAGCTGATCATCGCGACGATCGTCAACGCGGCCGCCGGCGGCGAGCGGCAGGCCTCGGTGCACGAGATCGAGTGCGCGGTGATGTTCGCCGACATCTCCGGCTTCACCGCGCTGACCGAGCGCCTCGCTGCCCAGGGCGCCGGCGGCGCCGAGCGGCTGACGCGGGCGCTGTCGGCCTACTTCACCCGGCTGATCGGCCTCGTCCACGAGCACGGCGGCGACGTGGTCAAGTTCGCCGGAGACGCCTTCATCGCCCTGTGGCGCACGGCGCCGGGCGGCGACGACCTGGCCCACGCCGCCTGGCGCGCCAGCCGCTGCGGGCGGGTGATCCAGGAGCGGATGCGCGGCTACGAGGAGGACGGAATGAGTCTCCGCCTCCGGATCGCGATCGGCGCCGGACAGCTCGGGATCAGCCACGTCGGCGGCATGTTCGACCGCTGGGAATTCCTGATCGCGGGTCTGCCGCTGAACCAGGTCGGCGTGGTCAGCCACCACATCGAGCCGGGCATGGTCGGGATCTCCGGCGAGGTGCTCGACCTGCTGACCGCGACCCGGGCGGCACCGGTGCTGTCGCGGATCGGCGACGACGTCCCGGTGCTGACGAAGATCGAGCCGCTGCCGGACTGGCGCGAGCTGCGCCGCACGCCGCTCGACCCGTCGCACGAGGCCGCGCTGCGCAACTACCTTCCCGCCGCGATCGTGCATCGCATCCGCGAGGGACTCGACCAGTTCCTGGGCGAGCTGCGCACGCTGACCATCCTGTTCGTCAACCTGCCCGAGCTCGGCGTAGGCACCTCGATCGAGCATTCGCAGCAGGTGATGCTCGCGCTGCAGGCCTGCTGCTACCGCCACGAGGGCAGCATCAACAAGCTCTCGGTGGACGACAAGGGCGTTTCGCTGCTCGCGGCCTACGGCCTGCCGCCGCTGGCGCATGCCGACGATCCCGAGCGCGGCGTCCGCGCGGCGCTCGACATCCACGCCGCGCTCGAAGGCCTCGGCGTGAAGAGCGCGATCGGGGTGACCACCGGGCGGGTCTACTGCGGCGCGGTCGGCAGCGGCGACCGTCGCGAATACACCATCATGGGCGACGCGGTGAACCTCGCCGCGCGGCTGATGAAGAAGGGCGAAGACGGGATCCTCGTCGACCGCGGCACCCAGGAGCGCTGCGGCAACGCGATCCGCTTCGAGGCCGCCGGCAGCTTCAAGGCCAAAGGCAAGAGCATCGAGGTCGCGCTGTTCCGGCCGCTCGCCGTGATCGCCGCGGACGCCCGTGCCGCGGCACCGGTCGAGGTGGTGGGGCGTACCGAGCCGCGCCGTGCGCTGGCCGCCCGGGTCGACACGCTGGCCCGCGAGCGCGGCTCCGCGGTGACCCTGATCGAGGCGCGCCCCGGTCTCGGCAAGTCGCTGCTGCTGGCGGAGGCGACGGCGCTGGCCGCGACGGCCGGGGTGCTGACCCTGTCCGGACGCGCCGACCAGATCGAGCGCGCGACCAGCTACTACGCCTGGCAGCCGATCGTGCGCGAGCTCCTGGCGCCCGGAGTCGCCGATGCCGATGCCGAGACGATGGCGGCCGCGGCGCGGCGACTCCTGCGCACCGCCGGCGTCGAGCAGCTGGTGCCGCTGGTCAACGACATCCTGCCGATCGGCGTCGCCGACGACGAGCTGACCCAGCAGATGAGCGGCGAAGTGCGTGCCGCCAATACCCGCGCCGCGGTGCTGGCCCTGCTGACCGGCGTGGCCGCGGGGCGGCCCTGCCTGGTCGCGATCGACGACGCCCAGTGGCTGGATTCGGCCTCCTGGGCGCTGCTCGGCCGGCTGGTGCACGAGGTCGAACCGCTCGTGCTGCTGCTGGCCTCGCGGGTGCAGGCCGATCCGCCGGTCGAGCGGGCCCAGCTGATGGCGCGCCCGGGCGCCGAGCGCCTCGTGCTGGGGCCGATGCCGGCGGCGGAGATCGCCGAGCTGGTCAGTCGCCGCCTCGGCGTCGCCGCGCTGCCGCCGCAGGCGCTGGCGCTGATCACCGAGCGCGGCGAAGGTCATCCGTATTTCAGCGTCGCGATCGGCAAGGCGCTGCGCGACGTCGGCCTGCTCGCGATCGTCGACGGCCGCGCGAGCATGGCCGACGCGGCCGGCGCCGACTTCCAGCTGCCCGACTCGATCGAGGGACTGATCATCTCGCAGATCGACCGGCTGTCGCCGTCGCAGGCGATGACGATCAAGGTGGCGAGCGTGATCAGCCGCATCTTCCGGCTGGACACCCTGGTCGCCACGCTGCCGACGCAGCGCTCGGAGGAAGGAGTGCTCGACGACCTCGCGGCGCTGGAAGCGCTGGAGCTGGTCGGTGCCGATCCCGAGGCCGACCCGCCGAGCTTCGCGTTCCGCCAGCTGATCACCCAGCAGGTCGCCTACCAGCTGATGCTGCAGGACCAGCGTCGCCAGCTGCACGGGCGGGTGGCGGCCTGGTACGAGAGCCGTCACGACGACCTCGGGCATTTCCATCCATTGCTCGCTCATCATTGGGCCGGCGCCGGCCAGCCGGCACGCGCCATCGATCACCTCGAGCAGGCGGCCAACCGCGCGCTGGCGGTCTATGCCAGCGCCGAGGCGGTGCAGTTCCTGACCCGTGCGCTGGAACTCGCCGAAGAGGTGCCGGTGCCGATGCTCCGGCGCGGCACCTGGCTCCGGCGGATGGCGACGGCGTACCGCGACCTCGGCCGGCTCGACGACGCGCTGGCCACGGCGATGCGCGCCGCCGAGGCGCTCGGGGTGCCTCACCCCCGATCCACCCTCGGCCGCATCGGCAGCCTGCTCGCCTGCCTCGTCCGGCAGCAGTGGCGACGGTTCCGGCCGATCGCCGCGGACTCGGTGTCGCCGGAAGAGGCGACCCGGCTCACCGAGGCGGCGGAGGCGTACGAGCTGTCGCTGCTGATCAACTACTGGCGCGGCGAGCGCAAGCTGTTCGTGCACGATCTGCTGCGCGGCTACGACCTCGCCGCGGCGGTCGGGCGCGAGCGGCGCGTCGGCATCCGGCTCAATGCCAACCTGGCGATCGGCGCCGGCACGGTGCCGGCCCGCGGCCTCGCCCGCACGTTCTGCACGCTGGCCGAGCGCCGTGCCCGCGCACTGGAGCATTCGCCGACGCTGGCCTGGGTACTGCTGCCGATCGGCGCGTATCGCACCGGGCTCGGCCATTGGAAGGGCGGACAGCGGCGACTGGAAGAGGCGGTGGCGATCTCCGAGCGGCTCGGCGATTCGCGCCACCGGACCAGCCTGATCGCCTGCCTGGCGATGCAGTTCCTGCTGCAGGCGCGCTGCGACGAGGCCTTCGCCGCCTACGGCGAACTCGAGCGCGTCGGCACCCGCCAGAACGACCGGATCGCCCTGATCTGGGGCGTAATCGGCAAGACCCGGCTGCTGTTCCGGCTCGGGCGCTACGACGAGATGAAGGCGGTCACGCTGGCCGCGCGCGAGTTCCTGCCGGAGTGCACGGTGGCGAACAAGCTGGACATCCTGTCGGCGCTGGCGGTCGGCTGCCTGCGCGCGAACGATCAGGCGGGTGCCACCGAGATGGTCCGCCAGTGCGCGAGCCTGCTCCATCGCCCGAGCCAGCACACCCTGCTCAACGCCGGGCTGCAGGTCGCATTCGCCTGCATCGAGCACGAACGCCGCGCGCCCGCCGACGCGCAGCGCCGCGCCTGGCGGGAGCAGGCGATGGTGTTCGTGCGCCAGCTCGAACGGGTCTATCCGGTGGCCGAGCCGATGCGTCGCTACTTCGACGGCGTCGTCGCGCACCACCAGGGAAAGTCGCGCGCGGCGGTCAAGGCCTGGCTCGCCACGCTCGAGGGGGCGAAGAAGATCGGACTGCCCTACGAAATCGTTCTCGCGGCGACGGCCCTCCGCACGGTTGGCGCGACGCCGTCGGGGGTCGATCTCCACGCGGACGAGCAGGCGGCGTTGGCCGCGATGAGAATCGAGGCGTGGACGCCGCCCTGGAACCTGTAGAGCGGCGCCAGCGCCGCGGCGCGAGGCGCGTCAGACGTGCGGATGTTGTGGGAGCGACGCAAGTCGCGATGGAGCAGGGACACAAGTCCCGACCGTAGCCTCGCATTCGAGCCATGAGTTCGGGGCTTGCGCCCCTCCCCCAACAGCCGATGCAGGAAGGACGCAAGTCCCGACCCCGACCTCGCAGTCGGGCCAAGAGATCGGGGCTCGCGCCCCTCCCACAAATGCGTCGGGGCTTCCACCCCTCCGAGACTTCGCGGACTAGTAGCCGACGGAAACCCGCTGCCGTCGATTCGCGCCGCTCTCCAGCTCATCGACCAGCGCGATGGCGTAGTCCTCCATCGAGATCCGGCTGTTGCCTGCGGCGTCGCTGATCAGCTCGTCGCGGCCGGTGCGGAATTTTCCGGTGCGCTGGCCGGGCTCGAAGAAGGCGGCTGGGGCCACGTAGGTCCAGTCGACGTCGGAACGCTTCAGGACCTCGAAGGCTTTCACGTGCGAGGTCGCGATCGGCAGCCACGGCGCCGGCAAGTGGCCGGAGGCGATCAGCGTCACGCCCGGCGCGACCTCGAGGCCGCCGGCACCGCCGACCACCAGCAGGCGATCGACGCCGGCCTTCTTGACCGCGGCGACCTGCCGCTCGGTGACCCCGATCAGCTCGTCGGTGGCGTCCGCCGGCGGGGCATAGGCGCTGATCACGGCGTCGGCGCCGCGGATGATCTCGGCGGTCTTCGCGGCGTCGGACAGGTCGTCTTTCTTGACCGCGGTGCCCGGGGCGACGTCGAGCTTGCTCGGATCGCGGGCGACCGCGGTGACCTGGTGGCCGCGCGACTGCAGCTCGGTGAGGAGGCGGCTACCGGACTTGCCGGTGGCGCCGAACAGGACGACTTTCATGGCATTGCTCCTTGAATGAGGGGGCCGGGTCGGGCGGGTGGGCCTCCTTGCAATCAATGGTCGATTCCATCGATGTTAGATTGGCCCCGGATCGTCTGCTCAGGATTGAGCATTTGCCTCGGTTGAGAGCAATATAGGCGTCAGCCTCGTGTTCGAAAAACGGATAATTTGCAGAACTAGCATCGAGAAATTCGAATGTTGCGCATAAACCTCGACGGACTCGAGGTGCTGGACGCCATCGACCGCCGCGGCTCCTTCGCCGGCGCGGCGGCGGAACTGCACCGGGTCGCTTCGACCATCTCCTACACGGTCGCCAAGCTGGAGGAGGGCCTCGGCGTTGCGCTGTTCGAGCGCGCCGGACCGAAGGCGACGCTGACCGCCGCGGGCCGCGAGCTGCTCGACGAAGGGCGGCACCTGCTGCGCGCGGCGTCCGACCTCGAACAGCGGGTGCGACGCGTCGCGACCGGCTGGGAGACCCAGCTGACGCTGTGCCTGGAGTCGCTGTTCCCACCGGTGGCACTGTCCGACGACCTCTGCGAGTTCTATCGGGTCAGCGCCGGAACCCGGATCCGGATGAGCTCGGAGGCGCTGTCCGGAACCTGGGAAGCCCTTGTCGACCGCCGCGCCGACCTCGCGATCGGAGCGGCCGGCGACGGTCCCTCCGGTGGTGGCTACACGACCGCGCCGCTCGGCAGCGTGCCCTTCGTGTTCGCGGTCGCGCCGTCGCATCCGCTGGCCGCGATCGACCGCCCGCTGCGCCGTGACGATCTGCTCGCCCACCGCGCCGTCGCCGTCGCGGACACCGCGCTTCGGCTCAATCCACGCACGGTGGGCCTGCTGTTCGGGCAGAACACGCTGACCGTGCCCGACATCGCGGCCAAGCTCGCGTTCCAGGTCGCCGGCCACGGTTTCGGCTACCTGCCGGAGGCGCTGGCGCGCGCCGCGATCGCCTCAGGCCGACTGGTGGTGAAGGAGACCGCGGAGGAACGCGGCGAGGAGCGCCTGTTCCTCGCCTGGCGCAGCGACGACGACGGCGCTGCGCTCACCTGGTGGATCGAACGGCTGGGGCGACCGGGGAGACTCGCGGGATTGCTGGAGGATGCCGCGCGGAGGGCGATTTCAAATGAATGACTCGGCGAACGACCCCCATTGGTCGGGTCACTTCTTGCCGGTGACTTCTTCGGGCCGGGGCTCGCGTGTTGGACGTGGATCGTGGTTCCGGTCGTCTCGCTGGCCGCGGTCCTGCCGCATCTGCCCGGCGACGGCACGTCGCTGATCGGCGACACCTTGCCGGTGCTGCCGGCGGTCATCGCGGAAGTGCCGGCGGCCGTCCAGAATCATTCCGCAGCGACCTGTTGCTCGGGCTGTGGTTCTCCGGGCTGGTGATCCACAAGGAACGAATCCTCATGTTGAAGCAAGATGCTGTTTCCATCACGCGGGCCCGCGCGGGTGTCGCGGCGCTGCTGGCCCTGAACGGCGCCCTGGCCGCGACGGTGTATGTCGCGCAGCCCGTGCGGACACTGTCGACCGCCCCCGTGGTGGTCGATGTGCCGGCGAGCTACGACCGCGTGTCGATGCTGGCCTATCCGAAAGCTGCGATCGCCGAAAAGCTCGCCGGCGTGGTCACGCTGCGCGTGCACATCGGCAGCGACGGCGTGGTCCGCGAGCTGTCGCCCGATCCGACCGGGAAAGCGCCTCCCGTCCTGCTCCGCGACGCGGTGAAGACCTGGCGATTCACGCCCGCCCGCCACGACGGCGTCGCGGTCGACAGCCGGGTGGCCGTGCCGGTCGTGTTCACGCTCGACGCCGACGCGCCCGCGGACGGCGGGTCGGCGCCCGCGACGCTCGATGCGATCGGCGTGGGTCCCTCCGCGGACAAGACCTAGCAGGCGGCTGAAAATCTGCCTGCCAGCGCGGGACGTGGACGCCTCGTCCGCGACTCGAGTGCACACACGCTCGATTCGTCGGGGCGGCTAGTCCTCGAAGACGACGACCGGCTGCCGTGGATCGCCCTCCGACCGGCGGGGGCGATCCCGGCGTCGGCGACTCAGATCGCGCTCTTCACCACGCCGCCATCCACGCGCAGCGCCGCGCCGGTGGTGGCCGAGGCCAGCGGACTCGCGACGTAGGCGACCAGCGACGCGACCTCCTCGGTCGTCGCGAAGCGCTTGATCAGCGAAGTCGGGCGGACCTTGTCGAAGAACTCGCGCTCGAAGTCCGCGAAGGACTTGTTCTCCGCCTTCGCCAGCGCATCGACGAAGTCCTCGACGCCGCGCGAGCGGGTCGGGCCCGGCAGGACGCTGTTGACGGTGATGCCGGTGCCGGCGACGGACTCGGCCAGACCGCGCGAGACGGCGAGCTGGGCGGTCTTGGTCATGCCGTAGTGGATCATCTCCGCCGGGATCTGCACGCCGCTCTCGCTGGAGATGAAGATGATGCGGCCCCAGTTGCGGCGCTTCATCGCCGGCAGGACGAGCCGGGCGAGGCGCACGCCGGACAGCACGTTGATGTCGAAGAAGCGCAGCCAGTCCGCGTCCGGAATGTCCTCAAAGGCCTTCGGCTCGAAGATGCCGAGGTTGTTCACCAGGATGTCGACCTCGGGGTACTTCCCGGCGAGCCGCGTAGCCACGGCCGCGTCGGCGAGATCGCCGGCAAATCCTTCGACCGTGCCGTCAGTCTCCTGGGCGATCGTCGCGACCGCCTTGTCGACGGAGGCCTGCGAACGACCGTTGACGACGACCCGCGCGCCCTCCGCGGCGAGCGTCGCCGCGATGGCGTAGCCGATGCCGGCGGTGCTGCCGGAGACGATGGCGAGTCTGTCGCGCAGTTTCAGGTCCATGAGGTGTGCATCCTGCAAGGTAGGGGCTGGAAGTCACGATGTTAGGCCGCGACCGGAAAATTGCAGCCCGATGATCATGGGACAGTGCATCCCACATGCACCGGTCGGGGAAGCTGGTCCATGCGCCTCGTCGCTTCGGGTATCCGTCAACGCATGGCCGCGACTGTGGGACCTTGGCCGGTCCAACGTCCGTGCCGGAACCGCCAACCGGATCACCGTTGCGCGACTCGGCGCGCCCGGAACTGGACCACGAGTCGCAATCCGACGCGGACGCGACGCCTAGCATCCCGCCACGCTCTTCGGGAGACCGGCCATGGAACGGGATCGGGTATCACGGCTCGCGATGCGAGCCGATCGATGGACGCGGGTCGTCGCGTGCCTGTTGTTCGCACTCTCCACCGCCACGACGGCCAACGCGCAATCCGGCACGCTGTTCGCCAACGGCTTCGAGGCGAACCTGCCCGTAGCGCCGACGCTGACCATCCTGCGCGACGACCACGTCGCGACGCTGGAGATGGACTACAACGCCGACCATCCCTGGGGCCAGTTCTGGACCATGACCGGCTCGCCCGACGACGACGCGGGATTCCTGGTCACCTGGTGGCCCGCCGCGAGCGGCGCCGCGGTCGCCGCCGGCGAGAAGGCGCGCCTGGTCGCCGGCAACGACAGCGGCGGCGGCTGCCTCAATCCCGATCACCTGACGGCGCCGTTCACCGCGTCCAGCTCGATCAACCTGCCGCCGGGCGCGAAGTGGCTGGTCACCGGAAATCGCCGCGTGCAGATCCAGCCGCTCGACAACGACCGCGACTATGTCGTGAGCGTGCAGCGGTTGAGCGCCGTCGGCCGGATCAGCAGCGAGGCCGCGGTGCAGACCTTCCCGGGCGGCGACGGTCGCCGGGTCGCGGCACTGCGCGGTAGCCTCACCTGGTTCGACGACTTCAACCTGCCGATCGGTCCGGCCGACGAGCGCAACTGGAACAACGCGGCGATGGTGTCGACCGACCCGCGCTTCAACCTGTTCTTCATCAACGACCAGCTCCACGCGCACACGCTGAACGGCACCCGGGTCGACAACACCGGCGACAAGTCGCAGAGCGCGCAGCGGTTCCGGAAGCAGATCCGGATCGAGTCCGGCACGCGCCGGCGGATCGTGTTCGACATGGACTCGCCGCTGTCGCCGCGCTCGGTGTGGTACCTCGACCTCAACCCGATACCGACCGAGGTCAGCGGCCACGCGAGCTTCTTCGACGAGGAGGGCGCGCTCGGGCTGCCGGCGGGCATCCTCCGGCTGCGCGCGCAGTTCCAGACGCTGTCGGTGAGCCTCGTCGACCTGCAGGGCGCGTCGCATCCGATCGCGAACGTCGACATGGAGGAGGCTGGGCGCCAGGCGCTCAGCAATGTGCGACGGCACTTCGACGTGAGCGTCGGCACCGACGGCGTGCGCATCCAGATCGACGGCAAGACGGTCATCGACACCGGCTTTGCGCCCTACCAGCTGCCGGCGGCGGACTATGAGCTGCTGTGGATCGGCTTCGGCTACAACACGATCAAGGACGCGGTGCCGTACTTCCTCCTGCACTGGGACAACTTCGGCTTCGATGGCCCGGTCGTCGACGCGCGCGTAGTGCACAACTACGTGACCCGGATCGAGGGTACCGACTACCAGAAGTCGCAACGCTGGAACACGCAGTTCCCGACCTTCACCGTCGCGATCCCCGACGACCTCCGGCCGGTCACCGCCGGAGCCACCGCGGAGGCCTGGCTGGTGTACACCTACCAGATGGGCGACTACTCCTCGCTCAGCATCCTGCCGACCGATACCGTCACGCTGAACGGCGGCGCCAGCTACCCCCTGCCGCCCGCGCGCAACAACACCAGCCCGGGCAATCCCGACGCCCTGAGCTGGGGCGTGCCGTCGACCGGCCGGATCAAGCTCGGCGAGCTCGTGGCTGGCGGCAATTCGCCTCTGCTCCGTGGCGACAATCGCTTCCAGTTCTTCGCCGACAACGCCGGCATCCTCAACCTCCATGTCGAGGTGCTGTACCCGCCGGGCAGCGCGCCCGCCTACACGCCGCCCTCCGCGCTGCACCACTTCCCGCTGCATGCGGAACTGCCACGCCTCGGACCGCCGGCGCGACTGCAGCGGATCGGCGACAGCGACACCGGCGACGCCCAGCATCTGGGCGCTTCGAACTACACCCGCATCCCGGTCAACGGCGTCGTGCCGCTCAACATCGAGGTCGGCAACCGCAGCTGGGCCGGATGGGCGCCGCAGCTGATGAACATGCCGGTCCAGAGCACCGAGGTGTGGAGCACCGGCGGCACCGCCGGAATCGCCGCACTCGACGTCTACCTGCGCCCGACCGGCGCGTCGCCGACACCGGGCACGCCGATCCTGCACCTCGACACCGCGGTGGATGCCCCGGCGCCGCAGGGGCGATACGCATTGAGCTTCGACTCGCGCGCCTTCCCGAACGGCGACTACGACCTGTTCGTGCTGGCGACCACGCCTTCGGGCCTGAAGAGCCATCCGAGCTACGGCAACGAGGATTATCTGTTCGACGCCGCGGCCCTGTCCGGCGCCTACTACCCGATGCCGATCACGATCAGCAACCCGCCGTGAGCCGACTCGCCGTCCGCACGGCCGCCATCGCGCTGCTCGCGATCGCGGCGGCGTTGCCGGGTGCGGTGCGCGGGCAGGACTGCGGTCTCGCCACGCCGGCGTTCTGCGAGACCTTCGAGGGCGGACCGGCCGCGGCGGAGGACCGCGGTCGCGGTGGCGAGCTGAGCCGCCGCCGGTTCAGCGCTACGCGCTACGCGCCGTCGCTGTCGACCGGTGACGGCGTGACCTTCTGGGCCTGGGAGGCGGAGCTCGGCAGGATGCCCGGCGAGGCTGCGAGCTGCCGCGCGGACATCAGCGGCCTGCTGCTGCCGACCCGCGACAGCCTGATCTGCGACCCGACGCCGACGATCGGCACGCGCTACCTGCTGACCGCGGTCGGCTCGCAGAACTATGGCGTCAACGCCTACCGGCTCCGGCAGCCCTTCGACTTCGCCGGCCGGACGGGTCGCATCGCGTTCGACGTCGATCTCGCGAACCAGTTCCTGCTGGGCTACACCAGCGTGGTGATCAGCGAGGATCCGGCCCCGGCGCCGAATTTCGATCTCAACGGCCGTGGCCCGAATCCGCGCAACGGCCTCCTGCTCGTCTTCGTCAGCGACGGCGTCGACGTGTACGACGTCCGCGACTACGCGATGACGACGGTCGCGGGCGCGATGACGAGCCCGATCCCGCAGCAGCGCGGGCGACTCTGCCACGTCGAGATCCGCCTGTCCGACCGCTCGGTCGAGGTGCTGAGCTCGCCGCCCTCCGCCGACGGCATCCAGTTCGCGCCGCTCGAGAGCCGGCGGACCGCCACCTTCGACCGGCCGCTCGACTTCACCCGCGGCCACGTCGCGCTGCTCGCGCACAACCACGCGACCTGGAAGTACGCGATCACCTTCGGCGGGCTGCCGCGCCCGATGCCGTCCTGGAACGTCTCCTGGGACAACATCGGTTTCGACGGGCCCATCGTCCAGGCTCCGCGCGAATACGAGATTCCGGTCGCCGCGGTGCCGTCGAGCCGGACCACGGTCGACGAATACCCGCCGGGCCAGTTCACCACCGTCGTGCACAACGGCCTGTCGCTCGGCTACGTCATTCCCGATGGCAGCGACCCGGTCGGAACGGCGCTCACCTTCCGCGGCGTCGACCTCGCCAACGCGACCCGGGCCCGCCTGGTGTTCAACGGCTACTACCAGGGCTACGACATCGACGGCATCCGCCTCGGCAGCGGCCGCCTGCGCTACCAGGTCAACGACCACCCGCCGCATCTGCGCGCCTTCACCCCGGGCGAGGTCGCGATGGCCGACACGCCGGGGCAGACCGGCGGCTACAACCACGTGATCGATCTTCCACTGTCCGAGTTGGTCCCGGGCGACAACACCCTGCGCTTTTCGACCCTGAACATCTCGTCGGGCTACCCGAACGCCGTGCTCAACCTCGACCTGCTGGTCGACTTCGATCTCGGCCTCGTCTTCCGCGACTCGTTCGACTGACGGATCGGCCCGCGGACGGGTACCACCGCCGCTCCGCGCCCGCGCGGACGGCCCGGTGACGTCGTGCCCAAAGCCGGACGACTTCACGGTTCGGGCCGGCCGGCGCGACCATACTGAGCGCATGCGCGTCGTCCCGACCCTGCTGTTGCTTGCCGCCTCGGCGCCGGGAATCGCCTGGGCGCAGAACGCCGTCACGCTCGGGTCGGCGTCCGGCTACGGCACGCTCGAGGCCGGCGGCGTGGTGCTGGTGATCTCGGGCGATGCCAACAGCAATGCGACGGCCACGCTCGAGTATCGGGCGACCGGCGCGCCGACCTCTCGGCCCGGCCATCCGCTGGTCCGGACCGACGCGACCCACCTCGTCGGCAGCCTGTTCGACCTCTCCCCGGGATCGAACTACGACGTGCGCGTGACCCTCGCCGACCCCGACGGCGTCGTCGGCACGGCCACGGCGACGACGAGCGTCGCCACCCGCAGCGGAACGCTGGCTGCGACGACCCGCACGCTCTACGTCGCGACCACCGGCAGCGACGCGAGCAGCGGGCTGTCCGCCGCGGCGCCGCTGCGCACGATCCAGCACGCCGCCGATCTGGCGCAGCCCGGCGATCTCGTGTCGATCGCCCCTGGGATCTACCGCGAGTCGGTCGCCGTTCCGCGCTCGGGCAGCGCGGCCCAGCCGATCGTGTTCCGCGGCGAGGCAGCCGGCGCGATCCTCGACGGCTCCGATGCCGCGATCGCGCAGGGCGCGGCGTTCGTGGCGGTGGGCAACGGCGTCTACACGCGGGTGCTGGGCTTCGCCACCGGGCAGGTCGTCAGCGAGCTCGGCCGGCTGTTCCCCTACGGCTCGCAGGCGGCCCTGACTGCCCAGGCGGCCGGCGCTCCGGGCGGCTTCTATTTCGACGGCACCACGCTGTTCGTGCGCTTCTTCGACGGCTCGCCGCCCTCGCAGCATGTGCTCGACGTCGCACGGCTCGAGAACGGCTTCGTCGTCGACGGGCGCTCGTACATCCGGATCGAGAACCTGGAGATCCGCCACTACGGCGCCGACGCGTACGGCAAGGGCGTCTACCTGCGCTACGCCAGCGACAGCGCCGTCCGCGATTCGCTGATCCACGAGAACGGCGCCGCCGGCGTCTGGATCAAGGGCGGACAGCGCCACCTCGTCGAGCACAACCGCTTCTACGACACCGCGATCGAGAACTGGCCCTGGGACCAGACCAAGGGCTCGTCCGCCGAGAACAACGCGGTGGTGCTGACCGACGAGATCGGGCGCGGCCATGTGATCCGCGGCAACGCGATGACCGGCCTGTTCAACGGCGTCGGCCCCTGCGGCAGTGCGGCGCCGACCGATGGCGGCTACACCAGCGAGGTCGACCTCTACGACAACGAGGTCTCGAAGATCAACGACGACGCCTTCGAGCCGGAGGGCTACTGCGCGAACGTGCGACTGTGGCGCAACACGATCCGCGGCGTGCACATGGCGTTCGCCGTCGCGCCGGCGAATCCCGGGCCGGTGTGGATCGTCCGCAACACCGCGTACGACGTCGGCGCGACGCGCACCAGTCAGGTCGACGGCTACACGGCGAGCGGGCTCAAGATCAACTCCGGCTACGCGACGCCGGTCGGACCGATCCTGCTCTACCACAACACCTTCCTGACCACGGCACCGTCGACCAATGCGCTGACCCTGCTCGATCCCGGTGCCAGTACCGTCATCCGCGCGCGCAACAACGTGTTCGCCGGGACCCGCTACGTGCTGGAGAAGATCAATCCGGTCGCGCTCGACCTCGATGCCGACGCGCTGTCCACCACGGACGGCGCGCGCTTCGTCAAATGGGAGGGAACGACCTACGCGACGCTCGCCGCGCTGCGCTCGGGTCGCAGCCAGGAGCTTGCCGGTATCGCCGCGGCGCCGCTGCTGGTCGCGCCCGCGGCCGGCGATTTCCGACCACAGGACGGCAGTCCGCTGATCGATGCGGGCGTCGTCCTGCCCGGCCTCAACGATGCGTTCGACGGCGCCGCACCCGACATCGGTGCCGTCGAGCACGTCGGCGTCCTGTTCCGCGACGGTTTCGAGTAGGAGCGGATCCGGGCATTCGCCCCGGATCCGGCGACCACGGTGCGTGCAGCCGCGCCCGCGAGGAGTTCGTTCATGGCGAGTCGTCCAGGTACTGATCCGGCGCCTCCCGCTCCGATCCCGGGCAGGCGGCACCCGTGCACGGCCCAGGAGGACTAGCTCCCATGAGTCGACCGATCGGCACCGTCAGGTCGTCCTCGACGTCCGCGGAGCGGAAGGCGGCTCCGCCGCGGCTCCGCCGCGTCGACCGACCGACTGCCCAGTCCCGCCATCCCGCCGCTCTGAAGCGCCCCAGGGTGCTCTGGCAGGCTCCACTCATCGCGGGCGCCGCGGTGGTCCTGATCACCGGGCTCGCGACCGCACTGGCCTTCCTCGTGATCGAGCTTCTCGCCGGCGCGACCGCCTACGTGACCGGCGAGGGCCACTGGTCGCGCAGTCACCTGCGCGCCGTCGCGGCGCTCGAGCACTATGCGCGGGACGGCGAGCCCGCGGACCTGCGGGCGGCTCGTGCGGCACTGCGGGTGCCGATGGGCGACCGCCGCGCGCGTCTCGCGCTGGAGGCGACGCCACCGGACCTCGAGGAGGCGACCTCGGGCTTTCTCGAGGGGCTCAACGCCGAGGACGATATCCCGCGGATGATCTGGTTCCACCGGCACCTGTCGTCGGCGCCCTACGTCGGCGAGGCGTTCGCCGCGTGGAAGGCGGGTGACGAGCGGATCGTCCAGCTGGTGCAGATCGCCGACGAGCTCGAACGCTACTGGCAGGAGCCCGCGGCCGGCGACTCCGGACAGCGCTTCCTGTCGCGGATCGAATCGCTGAACCGCGAACTCGATCCGCTGGAGCGGCACTTCTCGTCGACCCTGCTCGCCGGATCGCAGTGGCTCCGGCGGACCCTGGTGCTCGCGAGCGCGATCGCGTTCGCGGTGATGGCGGGGCTGTCGCTGTTCGTCTACCGCTGGTCGCTGCGCCGGGTGCGCGAGACCGAGAGCCGCTACCGCGCCGCCTTCCAGGAGGCGACGGTCGGGATGGCGAAGCTGCGCAGCAGCGGCCGCGTGGTCGCCGTCAATCGCGCGCTCGGCCGGCTGCTCGGCATCGACCCGGAGAGCCTGTACGGCCTGCGCTTCCGGCACTTCCTCTACGACCAGGCGGCGGCCGCGAATGGCGCCTGGCTCAAGCTCGACCAGGCGATCGAGTGCGAGCTGGTCCGCGACGACGGCACCGTGTTCTGGGCGCGCCTGACCGCGTCTGCGCTGTCCAAGGCGCGCCGGACCGACGCGTCGGTGTTCCTGATCGTGGAGGATGTCTCGGAATCGCATCGCCTGCGCGAACGTCTCGCCCACCAGGCGACCCACGACGCGCTCACCGGGCTGATCAGCCGCCGCGAGATCGAGCGCCTGCTGGAACAGGTGGTCGCTTCCGCCCAGCAGGACAGCCAGCGCCATACGCTGTGCTTTCTCGATCTCGACGAGTTCAAGCTGGTCAACGACACCTGCAGCCACCTCGCCGGCGATCACCTGCTGCGCCTGGTGGCCTCGACCCTGGTCGGGCAGCTGCGTTCCGACGACTGGGTCGGTCGCCTTGGAGGCGACGAGTTCGCGGTGCTGCTGCGCGATACCCCGATCGACGCGGGCCTGGCGATCGCGCAGTCGCTCAACCGCTCGCTGTCGGCCACTTCGCTGCTGTGGGAAGGGAAGCAGTTCGCTCTGACCTCGAGCGTCGGCCTTGTCGAGATCAACGACCAGACGCCCGGCGTGGCGTGGGCGCTGCGCGCCGCGGACACCGCCTGCCACGTCGCGAAGGCGAACGGACGCAACCACGTGCGGCTGTACGTCGAGTCCGACGTCGAGGTGACCCACCGCCGGGTCGAGATGGACCTCGCCAACGACCTGCGCGCCGCCATCGCGGAAGGCCGCATCCGCCTCTACGCGCAGCGCATCGTCCCGACCCAGGCCGGTGCGGATGCGATGGGCACCTGCTACGAGCTGCTGGTGCGGGTGATCGGCAGCGACGGCCGGGTCATCACGCCGGGGGTCTATCTCGCCGCGGCCGAGCACTTCTCGATGGCGACGATGATCGACAAGACCGTGCTCGGGATGTGCTTCGACCTGCTCGGCCGCTTCCTGCCGGTGCTCGGCGACGTCGAGTGCTTCCACATCAACATCTCCGGCCAGTCCGCGATGTCGACGGAATTCCGCGAGTACGCGGCGGCGCTGCTGGCCGAAAATCCCGAGACCGCGCGGCGCCTGTGCTTCGAGCTCACCGAGACCTCGCCGATCGACCGGATGCAGGACGCCAGGACCTTCATCGAGATGGTCCACCGCCACGGCTGCCGGATCGCGCTGGACGACTTCGGCAGTGGCCTGTCGACCTTCGCCTACCTGAAGAACTTCCCGGTCGACATCATCAAGATCGATGGCCTGTTCATCCGCGACATCGTCGACGACCCCAAGGACCAGGCGGTAGTCCGCGCGGTGACCGAGGTCTGCCGCTCGCTCGGCAAGCGGGTGATCGCCGAGTGGGTGCAGTCGGAGGAGGCGCTGGCCTGTCTCCGCGGGATCGGCGTGGACGGTGCCCAGGGCAACGCCATCCATCGGCCCTGCCCGCTGGAGGACGTGATCGACGAGTACCAGTTCGCGCTGAACGGCGGCCTCCGCGTCTTCTCCCGCGGGCCGGAGGAGAGGCACTTCCGGCGCTAGGCGCATTGCCGACGGCGCAACTGTCCTGCAGGAGTTTGCCGGTCGTGGTGTCCCCGTCCGCCAGCAAGGGGAAGGTGTCCAGCTCGACGATCAGTGCGCGCGCGGTCGACACGCGCACGGGCGCGGCGGCGGCGAGGGACGGCGCCGCAAGCGGAACGGCAGTGCAGAGGAGGCGGGCGAGGCAGGCCATGGCGACTCAGGCAGTGGGTCTGCCCGAGCCAACGCAGGTCGGGGGCGCCGAATGCCAGTCGTCGTCATCCACCGCGGGAATGAGGCTCGTCGAGCGGGGCGCTCCGGCCCGCCCAGTCTCCGGCGCAGGAATTCCCGACAGCATCGGCACCGGCCGGCGGCACAAAGCGGGTCGGCGGACAGTGCCGGCGCGAACCTGCCACCATCGACACGCCTGCTCTTCCCTCATCGATCGCCGAACGCGCCTCATGACCGTCCAACGCCTCGACAACATCGCCATCGTGGTCGAAGACCTCGACGCGACCATCGCCTTCTTCGTCGAACTCGGTCTCAGCCTGGAAGGCCGGATGAAGATCACCGACGACTGGGCCGGCCGCGTCACCGGCGTCCGCGGCCAGCGCGTCGAGATCGCGATGCTGCGTACGCCCGACGGCCACGGCCGCATCGAACTGTCCCGCTTCGACGCTCCCGCGATCGCCTCCGACCATCGCAGCGCACCGGTCAACTCGCTCGGCTACCTCCGCGTCATGTTCGCCGTGGACGACCTCGACGACACGCTGGCGCGTCTCGGCAAGCTCGGCGCGACGGTCGTCGACGAGGTCGTCGATTACGCCGGGGTCTACCGGCTGTGCTACCTGCGCGGGCCCGAGGGAATCCTGCTCGGGTTGGCGCAGCCATTGTCGCGGTGAGGATCTCCGCGTCCAGATCGGAGGCCGGGAGTTCGGGGGCGCCGACAACGGTGATCGGCGGCGCGTTTCGGCGAACGCGTCATCCAGCGCATGGCCGCGTGGAGCGGACACGGCCGTATCATCCCTCCCAACCCCGCCAGCCATGCACGAGGATGCCGTGGACTCCGCGACACTGATGGCGCTGATCGTCGTGCTGTTCCCGCTCGTGTTCGGCACGATCTGGTGCGGTGTGGTACTGCTGGTCTCGCGGATCGGCGGCTGGCATCGGCTGGCCCAGCACTACGCGCGCGACGAGGCGCCGAGTGGCCCGCGCTACCGCTTCCAGTCCGGCAGCATCGGCCTGATGTCCTACCGCCATACGCTCGACCTCACGGTCACGCCGGCGGGCCTCTACCTGTCGGTGATCTGGCCGTTCCGGATCGGCCATCCGAGCCTGTTCATCCCGCGCGCGGCGTTCCACGATCCGCGGCCGGGCCTGTCGCTGTTCGCGCGGGCCACCCGCGTCGCGGTCGGCCAGCCGCCGATTGCGCACCTGCAGCTGCCCAGTGCGGTCGTCGATCCCCTGCTCGCGGAAGGCGGCCGCTGAATCCGGGCGGCTTGCGGAGCGATTGATGGCCCACGGTGGCGCCGGAGCGGGCCGGCCCACACGAGGCCGGAGTCGTCCTCCGGCGACACCGGCCGATCGCCGGGCGGCTTCTATGGTCGAGCGGCCTTCGGCGCGTCCCACGTCGCCCGCAGGGGATGCGCCTCGGTGTTGAAGGTCACTGCGTCGAAGTCGAGGGCGTCGGGTGCGAACAGGAGGTAGAAGTACTTGAAGGTCTCGGCGAGCACGAAACTCTCCATCCGGTCCTTCTGCTTCTTCGTCACGACGCTCTCCAGTGCCGCGTAGCCGGACGATGTACGGCAGTGGCGCTTGAAGTCGCGGAACAGCTCGCGGCCCATGCGCAGGTACTTCTCGTCGTGGGTGGCCTGGTAGAGGTAGTAGGTCGACTCGACGATCTCGGGGCGCAGCGCGTAGCCCGGGTGCTCGACCTTCATCGCGCGGTAGTCGAGCACCTCGGGCTCGATGCCGTTCTGGCGCCACATGCGCATCGAGGAGTCCTGCAGGCGGGCCGCGCGCCGGGTGTCCCCCGACAGCGACAGGAGCGCCGGGAAGAACGCGTCGAGCGCGCCATAGCGGCTGTGCGTGCGCTTGCCGCTGTCCATGTCGGCGTAGCCGTACCAGAGCGCGCCGTCGACCTCGTCGGCGAGGTGTGCGTTCGCCGCCTTGATGCTGACCTCCCACATCGCCCTGCAATCGGGATCGCCGAACAGTCGCGCGCACTTGTAGAGGTACTCGTAGTACGAGTCGATGCCGCCGCTGAGGTGCGACTCGCGGTCCGTCCATTCGCCGGTGGTCGCGTCGATGACGGATCCGACGAGGTCGAGTTTCGAGCGGCGCTCGTAGGTCGCCACCAGCGCGCGCTTCGCGGCGGCGTAGTAGCGGGGCTCACCGGTGAGCTTCGACAGGGCGCCGAACTCCAGGAGCAGCGTGCCGGTCTCGGCGGGATTGGTCGCGCTGTCGCTGGCCCTGCCGGAGCGGAGGTTCACCATGACGTAGGGCAGGCCGGTCGGCGTTCCGAACGCCGGCAGCAGCCGGTCGCCGAGCTCGCGCGCCTTCGCCAGCAGGCGCTCGTCGTGGGTGAGCTGGTAGCCGGAGAGGAGGCCCCCGAGCAGCCGGATCGTGATCTCGAAGTTCTTGACGTCGATGTCCTGGTCGAGGTCGAGCCGGGTCGCGATCAGCTCGCGAGCGGCGTCGGCCTCCTTCGTCGCACCGACGAGGATCAGCGTGTCGAGCGCATCGACCGGGGTCATCAGGAGCGGCTTCGCGTGCCAGTCGCGCGGCTTTTCCGACAGCGGCAGCAATTCGTCGTGGCCCCACGCATGGGCCGCGTAGCCGCCCCACGCGTGGAGGATCTCGGCCTTGACCTCGGCGGCCAGGCGGGCGGACTCCTGCGCGTCGATCGGACCCTCCGCGGCGGGTGCGGCGCCGGATGCCAGCGTCGGGAGCCACAGCATGAACGCGGCGAGGACGGGCGCGAACGGGGTCGTCTTCATGAGGCCTCCAGGGCGGTCGGATCGCGGCGCAGCAACGCGAGAACCTCGTGGCACGCGCCCATCGTGTGGTAGTCGGTCTTGCCCGCGGGGCTCTTCTCGCCGGAGTACTTCTGATTCTCGCGGTCGAGGATGCGGTACCACGCGCCGTGGCGGTGGTCGACGAAGTGCCGCCAGGCGTAGTCCCACAGGCGCGCGTAATCGCGGCGGTAGCGCGGTGCGCGGGTGCGGGCATGGAGCAGCGCCGCGGCGGCAAGCGACTCGGCCTGCACCCAGAAGTACTTGTCGCCGTCGCAGATCGCGCCATCGGGCGCGAAGCCGTAGCAGAGGCCGCCGTGGGCGGCGTCCCAGGCGGTGTCGACGGCGCGGTCGAAGAGCGCGCGGGCGGTGGGGACGAGCCAGTCGTGCGGGACGAGGCGGTCGAGTGTGACCAGCAGCTTCGCCCATTCGGTCTGATGGCCGGGCTGGAAGCCCCAGGGCCGGAACAGGTGCTTCGGGTCGTCGCGGTGGTAGTCCCAGTCGACTTCCCAGTGCGCGTCGTAGTGCTCCCAGACGAGGCCGCCGGCCTTCGCCGCCTGCGTCACCGTCATCCTCTGCGCGACGCCCAGCGCGCGGTCGAGGTAGCGCGACTCGCCGGTCGCGACATGCGCGGCGATCAGTGCCTCGGTGAGGTGCATGTTGGCGTTCTGTCCGCGGTAGGGCGAGAAGCGCCATCCGGTGTCGGCCTCGTCGCGGTACAGGCCGGTGGCCGCGTCGAAGAAGCGCGTCTCCAGCAGGTCCCAGGTCTCGGCGAGCCACGGCTTCGCCTCGTCGATCCCGGCCTCGACGGCGCAGGCGTAGGCCAGCAGCACGAAGGCCATGCCGTAGGCGTGCCGGGTCCTGTCCTCGGCGTGGCCGTCGCGGATCGTCCACGCATAGGCACCGCTGGCGGGATCGCGGTGAACCTCGCGCAGGTAGCGCAGGCCGTGGCGCGCGACCTCGAGATACTCGTCGGAACCGAACTCCCGCGCGGCCTTCGTGTAATTGAAGACGAAGCGCGTCGAGCTGACCAGATGCCGATGGCTGTGGTCGTAGACGCTGCCGTCGTCGCGGAAATAGTGGAAGAAGCCGCCTGCGGGATCGATGCAGCGCGGGTGGTAGAAGGCCATCGTGTGCGCGACGTGGCCGCGCAGGAAGTCGATCGAGCGGAAGTCCGGATTCATCGGAGGAGTGCCTTGACGTCGTCGCGCGACGGCATCGCCTCGAAGGCGCCGTGGCGGGTGGTCGCCAGCGCCCCGCAGGCCGAGGCGAAGCGCAGCGCGGCTTCGAGCCCCGCGCGGTCGGCGGCGAAACCCGCGAGATCCGGTCCGCGGATGCCGGCACTCGCCAGTTCGGCGAGCAGGCCGCCGATGAACGCGTCGCCCGCGGCGGTCGTGTCGATCGTCCGGACGCGAAAGCCGGCAACGGTGCCGTTCATGTGCCGCGTGTGCCAGGACAGCGGCGCGGCGCCCCGCGTCACCACGACGAGCCCGGTCGCGCCGTTCCAGAGTCGCTCCAGCACGCGGGCTTCTCCGCCGGCGCGCTCGGCGAGGAAAGCGAGTTCCTCGGCGCTCAGCTTCACCAGGTCGGCCGCGGCCAGCGCACGCCAGATCGGTGGCGCCGGGTCGACCTCGTCGCCCCACAGGGCCGGTCGCAGGTTGACGTCGAAGCTTGCCAGCGCGCCGCCCGAGCGTGCCCGCTCGAGTCCCGCCAGCGTCGCCGCGGCCATGGGGTCCTCGGTCAGCGAATTCGAGCACGCGTGGAAGGCGGCGGCCTCCGCGAGCAGGGCATCGTCGAGGTCGGACGCGCGGAACAGCAAGTCCGCGGCGGGCGGGCGGTAGAAGCGGAAACTGCGTTCGCCCTGATCGTCGAGCGCCACGAACGCGAGCGCCGTCGGCGCGGCCGCCGTGCGCCGAACGAGCCGGGTGCCGACACCGGCGGCGGTGAGGCAATCGAGCAGGAAGTCTCCGAACATGTCCTGAGCGAGCATCCCGGCGAACTCGGCGGCGCCGCCGAGACGTGCGATCGCAACCGCGACGTTCGCGGGCGCGCCGCCCGCGTGCTGCTCGAAGGTCCGCGGCCGGCCGAGTGCCGGCGCGCGCGCGAGGAAGTCGATCAGCGCCTCCCCGAAGCAGACGACGGGACGCATGTCAGTGGCGCGGCGCGACGACGACGGAGTCCGCGGCGGCGCCATCGTCGGGGCGCGCTCCCGCGAAGCCGTAGTACACGATGAAGAGGTAGCACAGCAGCGGCAGGACGAAGGCGTGCTGCACGCCGATCCGGTCGGCGAGGGCGCCCTGGGCGAGTGGCACGATCGCGCCGCCGACGATCGCCATGATCAGAAGGCTCGCCGCCCGGTCGGTCTGGTCGCCGAGGCGGGCGATCCCGAGGGTGAAGATGGTCGGGAACATGATCGAGTTGAACAGCCCGATCGCGACGACGCTCCACAGCGCGACCGATCCGCGCGACACGATCGTCGTCGCGACCAGCGCCGCGGCGATCGCGGCCGCGATGCCGAGCAGCTTGTCCGGGTCGAAGCGCCGGGCCAGCGCGACGCCGACGAATCGGCCGACCATGGCGCCGCCCCAGTACAGCGAGACATAGCCCGCGGCCTCGGCCTCGCGGATGCCCCCGATGTCGGGCCGCGCCAGGTAGTTGATCATGAAGCTGCCGATCGCGACCTCGCCGCCGACGTAGAGAAAGATCGCGACGACCCCGAGCCGCACGTGCCGGTGCCGCAGCACCTCGCCGAAGGAATGCGAGCGTCCGATGGCGCCGCCGACGGTCTCGGCGAGCGCGGGCAGCCGGGTCGCCGCGACGATCGCCGCGAGCACGAACAGCGTGACCGCGAGTCCGACATACGGTCCGCCGACCAGGTCGGCCTGGGCGACGCGATACGCAAGCTGCTCCGCCGCGGGCAGCTTCGCGAGTTCGGCCGCGCCGAGGACGCCGCCGGAGAGGATCAGGAGTCCGCCGAGCTTCGGCGCCAGGGTCGTGCCGAGCGAATTCAGGGCCTGTGCGAGGTTGAGCCGGCTCGACGCGTAGCGTGCGGGGCCGAGCAGGCTGACATAGGGGTTCGCGGCGACCTGCAGCAGGGTGATGCCGCTCGCGAGGACGAAGAAGCCGGCAAGGAACAGTGGATAGGACAGAAGCTTCGCGGCCGGCACGAACAGCAGCGCGCCGAGTCCGGTCACCGCGAGGCCGAGCGCAATGCTCGTCCGATAGCCGAGCTTCGCGAGCACGCGGCCCGAGGGCAGCGACATGACGAAGTACGCGCCGAAGAAGATGAACTGCACCAGCATCGCGTCGAAATAGTTCAGCGTGAACAGGGACTTCAGGTGCGGGATCAGCACGTCGTTCAGCACCGTGATGAAGCCCCACATGAAGAAGATCGTGGTCATCAGCGACAGCGCGGCGCGCGGTCCGAGTTCGCTGCTGGTCGTCGGCTCGCTCATCGCTTTCTCTCCTTCGGCGGGGGCGCGGTGCTCTCGCGAACGACCAGCGTCACCGCGGCGGTCGTGCGCCTCGGGGCGATCGCCGGGTCGCGCGCGCGCGCCAGGACCCGGCGGGCCGCCTGGCGCCCGCGCTCGCGCGGGTCGGTACCGATCGTCGTCAGCGGCGGCAGGCTGACGGCGGCCTCGGGAATGTCGTCGAAGCCGGTGACCGCGAAGTCGCGGCCCGGAACGCGCCCCAGTGCGGAAAGTCCCAGCTGCAGGCCGAGCGCGACCGCGTCGTTGTAGCAGACCGCCGCGGTCGGGCGGCGAGCTCGGGCGAACAGCGCGCCGGCGTCGCGGGCGGCCGCGATCCGCGACGGCGCGGTCTCGATCATCCACGCCGGATCGGGCGCGAGGCCGGCCGCGTGCAGGGCGTCGAGGTAGCCGCTGCGGCGCTGCGCGCAGGAACTCGATCCGGCATGGCCGCCGTAGAACGCGACCCGCCGGTGGCCCAGCGCCAGCAGGTGCTCGGTCGCCAGGCGCGCGCCGCGGCGGTTGTCGAGCGCGAGGAAGTCCCAGCCGCGGCCACCGAGCGCGCGGTTGAACACCAGGACCGGGAGCTGCGAACCGACCCGGCGAGCGACCGCGGCGCCGTTGCTGCCCTCGGCCGGCGACAGGATGATGCCGGCAGGGGCGTGCTCCAGCAGCGACGCGAGGACCTGGTCCTGGCGCTCGGGATTCTCGCCGGTGCTGCCGAGCAGGGTGACGCAGCCGGCGTCCGCGAGCGCCTCGTCGACCCCGGCCGCGAACTCGGCGAAGAAGGGATTCGACAGGTCGTTGACCACCAGTGCGACCGCGCTCGAGATGCCGCGGCGCAGGTTCGCGGCCGCCCGGTTGTAGACGTAGCCCTGCCGTTCCAGTTCCTCCTGCACGCGCGTCCGCGTCCGGGCGGCGACCAGGGGGCTGTTGCCGAGCACCAGGGAGACCGTCGCCGGCGAGACGCCGCAGCCGCGCGCGATGTCGGCGAGGGTGACCTTGCGCGGGGAGGGCGGGCTTCGGCGCATCGATTTGAATCGATTCAAAGAATGCGAGTCTGAGCGCCGCCGGCTGGCCTTGCAAGCCCCGTGAATCCATGGCGGATCGGCAGGGGCTGTGCTAATTTCAATCGATACAAATTCTCTCGGCTCCACGCGGCCATCGCCGGGCAAGGCGAAGCCGCGACCCCTTTCAAGGCGGACCACCCACCGCCGCCCTCCCGCCGGCTCTCCCCCGCCGGCGGAAGGGCATCCCGACGAGGCTCTGCGTATGCGCTTCCTGCTTGCTCTCGTGCCGATACTGCTCGCCCAGGGCGGGGTGGCGGGGACCAGGCTCCTGCAGGCCGATGCCGCCGACCGCGCCTGGCGCGCGGCCGATCCGCGGATCGGTACCGGCGGCGAGGGCCACACCTTTCCCGGCGCCGTCGTGCCCTTCGGCATGGTGCAGCTGTCGCCGGACACCCAGCTGAAGTCGCGCAAGGAGGGATATGGCTGGGCCGCGGGCTACCGCTACGAGGACCGCACGATCTTCGGCTTCTCCCACACCCACTTCTCCGGTACCGGTCACTCCGACCTCGGCGATCTGCTGGTGATGCCGATCGCGGGCGAGGTGCGGACCGAGCCCGGCGATCCGACGAAGCCCGGCAGCGGCTATTTCTCGCGATTCACCCACGACAGCGAGCGCGTCGAGGCCGGCTACTACGCCGTCACCCTGGACGACTACGGTGTGCGCGCCGAACTGACGGCGGGCGAGCGCACCGGTCTGCACCGCTACAGCTTCCCGGGCGACCGGCCGGCGCATCTCCTGCTCGACCTGCGCCCGAGCTTCTACGATTACCCGGGCAAGGTGCTGTGGTCGCGGATCCGGGTCCGCGCCGACGGCACCGTGACCGGCATGCGCGAGACCCGGGGCTGGGCGCCGGGGCGGCAGCTCTACTTCGCGCTGCGCTTCTCGGCGCCGATCCGGTCCCACACGCTGAGCGACACCGAGGGCGAACTCCTCTACAAGGGCTTCGCCGCGCCGGCACAGAACGATCCGGCGGCGCGCGCGCAGCTCGAGGGTCGCGCCCTGGTCGGCGTCCTCGACTTCGGCATGCTGGCGACGCCGCTCGTCGTCAGCGCGGCGATCTCCAGCGTCGACGAGGCGAACGCGATCGCGAACCTCGACGCCGACGGGAATTCGCGCGACTTCGACGCGACCGCCGCCGCCGCCCGCCAGGCCTGGCGCGAGGCGCTGGGCGTGCTCGAGATCGACGCGCCCGAGCCGATGCGGCGCAGCGTCACCACGGCGCTCTACCACGCGCTGATGGCACCGAGCCTGTTCATGGATGCCGATGGCCGCTACCGCGGTCCCGACAACGCGGTCCACCACGCGGACGGCTGGCGCAACGTCAGCACCTTTTCGCTGTGGGACACCTACCGCGCGCTGCATCCGCTGCTCACGCTGGTGCAGCCGCCGCAACGGACCAACGATGTCGTGCGCTCCCTGGTCGCTGCCCGCGAGCACAGCCCCTACGGAATCCTGCCAGTGTGGGCGTTCCACGGCCAGGAGACCTGGACGATGATCGGCTACCACGCCACGCCGGTCATCGCGGACGCCTACCTGAAGGGCATCCGCGGCTACGACGCGAACGCCGCGCTCGACGCGATGGTCGCGAGCGCGAGCTATGCGCCCTATGGCGGACTGGCCGACTACATGAAGCTCGGCTACGTCGCGATCGACCGCGAGGGCGAGGCCGCGTCGAAGACGCTCGAGTACGCGTTCGACGACTGGACGATCGCGCGGATGGCGCGGGCGATGGGTCGCCGGGACGTCGCCGACACCTTCGACCAGCGCGCACGCAACTGGCGCAACGCATTCGATCCGGCGACCGGCTTCATGCGCGCGAAGAGCAGCGACGGCCGCTTCCGCGAGCCCTTCGATCCGACCGCCTCCGGCTATGGCAGCGACTACACCGAGGGCAACGCCTGGCAGTATTCCTGGTACGTGCCGCACGACGCCCAGGGATTGATCGACGCGCTCGGCGGCGATGCGAAGCTGATCGACAAGCTCGACGCGGTGTTCGACGCGAAGGTCGACCCGAAGCTGTTCGCGCACATGGAGGACATCACCGGGCTGATCGGCTGGTACGCGCACGGCAACGAGCCCAGCCATCATGTCGCCTATCTCTACGATTTCGCCGGGCAGCCCTGGCGCACCCAGGAGCGCCTGAAGCGCATCGTCGACAGCCAGTACGCCGATCGTCCCGACGGCCTCGCCGGTAACGACGATCTCGGCCAGATGTCGGCGTGGCTGGTGTTCACCGCACTCGGCTTCTATCCGGTCGCGCCAGCGAGCAACGAGTATGTGATCGGCCGTCCCTTCGTCGATCGCGCCGTCCTCCACCTGCCGAACGGCAAGCGCTTCACGGTCGTCGCCGAGCACCTCGACGCCGCACATCCGTATGTCGGCACCGTCCTGCTCGACGGCAAGGCGCTGACCCGCAGTGCGATCACCCACGAGCAGATCCTGGCCGGCGGGGAACTCCGCTTCGTGATGCAGGACGAGCCGGATCGGGAGTGGGCGACCGCGCGGGACGCGCGGCCGTTGTCGTCGTCGCGGATGGAGCACTGACGGATCGGAGCGCGGCGCGCCGGTGCCTCGTCCCCGGAGGGCTAGCGCGGCAGGTTCCTGCGAATCCGATCGGCCGTATCCAGCCGCTGTGCCGCGGGCACCTGCACGCGCTCGCGGCGCGCCGCGTCGCCGCCCGGATCGTGCGGCGTCCCCCGCGGCCGGCCGGCGCCATCGAAGGTGGCGAGCTGCGGCGGTCCGATCCCCCAGTCGCTGCCCGGCTGCCGAGGGACCACATGGTGGTGGTAGTGCGGCGTCTCCTGTCCGCTGTAGACGCCGTTGTTCTGGAACGTGAGGATGCCGAGCGGATCGTAGGCGTTCACCAGGGCTTCGGCGACGCGCCTGGCGGCGACCAGGACCGCCGCGCATTCCTCGGCGGAGAGATCGAGCAGCAGCGCGACATGCCGCCGCGTGATCACGCAGCACTGGCCGACCTCGAACTGCCAGGGATTGAGGATCGTGAGCGTGTGTTCACCCTCCTCGATGAGCGTCCAGCGCTCATCGCGGCCGGCCATGCCTTCGCAGAGGTCGCAGGGGTCCCTCCGGGGAAGTTCGATCATGGTTCGGCTCCGGGAACGATCAGCGGCCGCCGACCGCCAGCGTGATGAAGAGCGCGGCGATCAGCAGGAGCGACAGCAGCACGAAAGCCAGTGCGAACGACGCCAATCCGATCGCGAAATTGCGCCAACGTGATCCGGGGACGACATCGGCGCAGATCCAGGCGATCGTCGGGGGCGCCAGGGTCAGCGCCACGGTGTCGGGCAACGGCGTGCCGAGCTTGAGGGCGACCCCCGCGAGCACGACGACCCCATACGCCTGCGCGGTCCCGTACAGCGCGAGCACCCAGAACTCGGCGAAGTTGTAGTCCTGGTTGCCGTAGGTGCGCCGGAAGGCGAGCGCGAGGAAGGGCACGGCGAACAGCAGTACCCCGTCGGCGTGGTCGTTCGCCAGCCGCAGGACGGTCGCGCTGACGACGACCGCCGTCCGCTCCGCGTTCGTCGCCGGTCGCGCGTCGGTCGCGACAGCGGAATTCGTCGGTGCGACGCCCGCGTCCGCAGCCGCGACGATCCATCCGGCCATCGCAGATGCCAGGTTCGTGAGCAGGACGACGATGAGCAGGTAGCGCAGCGGCTTCGTCACCCGCGCACTGCGCCAGTCGATGTATTCGCGGACAACCGCGGCGGGCGCGCGAAACAGATTCAGGAAGGTGTAGGGCAGGCCGCGATCGGCGCTCAGCAGTTCATCGGCGGCATCCTGGAAGAAGGCGCGCAGCGTCAGCCGCGGCGGTCGGATGCGATCGGTGTCCTTCATCGGCCGATTATCGCCTGCGTCGCGAATGCTGTCCCGGAGCGCCGCTTCCGCCACCCGGATCGCGCGGCCGACCTGCACCGGGGCGATTCGCGACGACGAGGCGACGTCGACCAGAGCGCTTGCGCTCCCGCCGCCGGTGCGCGCATACTGAACCACATGGTTCAGCATTCATCGACCCACTTCAGCGCCTCCTTCGCGGCCCTGGCCGATGCCACCCGCCGCGGCGTGCTCGACCAGCTCGCCCGCGGGGACGCCTCCATCAGCGACCTCGCCGACCGCTTCGACATGACGCTCACCGGCATGAAGAAGCACGTCGGCGTGCTCGAGCAGGCGGGCCTCGTGACCACCGAGAAGGTCGGTCGCGTGCGCACCTGCCGGATCGGCCCTTGCCGGCTCGAGGAGGAGATGGCGTGGATCGCGCACTACCGCCGCGTCTGGGATGCGCGTTTCGAGGCGCTGGACGAGGTCATCGACGAACTCAAGCGGAAGGAGCAGTCCCGTGGACGCACGAAGCGACGATGACTCCCGGAAGACGACGGTGCGGAAGGCCTCGGATCGCGAGGTCGTCGTCACCCGCAGCTTCGACGCTCCCGCGCGGATCGTGTTCGAGGCCTGGTCCACGCCCGAGCTGTTCCGCAAATGGTGGGTTCCCCGCTCGATGGGCATGACGCTCCGTTCCTGCGAGATGGACGTGCGCACCGGCGGCAGCTACCGGCTGGTGTTCGGCGAGGACCCTGCGAACACCTTCGCGTTCTTCGGCCGCTACCTCGAGGTCGTCCCCGACCGGCGCATCGTCTGGACCAACGAGGAAAGCGGAGAGCCGGGTTCGATCACCACCGTGACCTTCGAGGAGCGCGACGGCCGGACCCTGCTGGTCATGAGCGAGCTCTATCCCACGGCCGCGGCCCTCGAAGCAGCCGGCACCGGCGCGCAGGACGCGACCCACGAAACCTTCGGGCAGCTCGATGCGCTGCTGGCCGAACTCGTCGAGGGCGGGCGACTCCTGGGGAAGATGTCGCGCTAGGTCCGCGTGTCGACCGCCGCACGACGGAGGATCGGGAGCCGGGGTCATGGCGGGGCGGCATGTCCCTGTCGGCCGCAGCCTGCCACTCCGCCTTGGTCGGAACTCGGATGCGCCGATGCGCCTCCGATGTGCCTCGACGCAGGTTCCGTCGACCCGCGGCGGCGGCATGAGCTTCAGCGCGCCGCGCTGCGCCCTTCCAGAGCCGCTTCGATCGCCGGCAGGTCGCTGTCGGCGTGGGCCTTCCAGCGTGCGTGGCGACTGTCGGCTGAGGCACCCTTGGCCAGCCCGGAGAGCAGGGCCAGCCATTCGTGCTGCTGCCAGTACTCGTCGCCGATCAGGCCGCGTGCTTCGTCGCAACTCGGATCGGCGACATGGCGCAGCCGCCACACCGTCGTGCAGACCGCCAGCAGCACGCGGCCGCGCGCCAGGGTCGCGCCGGCCAGCTCCGGTCGCGCCACCAGCTCGGTGACTTCCTTCATCGCGACGTCCTCCGGCAGGTGGAGGGCCATCAGCTGCGCGATCTCCGCATAGGCGGTGGCGGCACTGCTGCCGTACAGGGCGGCCGCATGCGCGGCGGCGGCGTGGAAATCGTTCAACGCGTCGGCGGACTTTCCGTCGGCCACGGCGAGTCGTGCGCGCCAGGCCAGGGCGCTGGCCATTCCCTCATGGCCATCCTGGCCATGCACGGGTGAGGCGTCGCCGCCGATGCCGTCCGTGCAGGACTTGAGGTCGACGCGGGCGTCGGCGATCTGGTCCATTCGCAGCTTGAGCGATGCGCGTCGGCAGTGCAGGAAGGCCAGGTCGGCGCTCTCGTGCAGCGCCGGTGACGCGATGGCGTCGTCGAGTCGTGCGGTGGCCGCCTTCAGTTCACCTCGTTCGGCATCGATGAACGAGCGCGCCAGCGAGTCGACCAGGATCATGTCGCTGCTGTCGTGGCCGGCCATCTCGCCCAGTCGGTCGAGAGTGCGCTCGGTGTCCCGCAGGCGGCCGAGCCGCAGCAGCACGTCGACCCGGTTGACGAGGATGAAGCGCTCCATGTTGACGTCGGGTGGAGAATTGTCGAATCGCGCCGACGCGGCATCCAGCGACTGCAGCGCCTCGAGGTTGCGATCCTCGGTGCCGAGTTGCCGCGCGAGCAGCACGTCACCGCGCGCCTCCAGGCGGTGATTGCCCACCGTCGCCGCTTCCTTGCGGAAGGCCTGGACCTCTTCCGGGTCGAGCCGGCCGTTGGTCATGTACTGCAAGGTGAGGTTCTGGTCGCGCAGCGCGAACAGCTCCTGCGAGGGGCCACGCGGCGCGAAGAATGCGATCGCGTCACGGGTCAGCGTCAGTGCGTCCGCATACTCGCCGATACGCAGGGTCGCCGTGGCGAGCCGCGCCTGGGCGAGAGCGACCCCCAGGGCATCGTGGTTCGCGCGTGCCACTTCCCGCGCACGATCGCCGCTTGCGCGCGCCCCACGAAAATCCCCGGCGGCGAGCCGAACCTGGAAATTCGCGAGATGCCAGCGCACCTGCCACCAGGGCTCCAGCTTCTCCGGCGTCACTTTGCCGAGCGTCGACCCGGCGGCATCGATCTTCTGCGCGGTGACCAGCGCATTGACCGTGGCGATGCGGATGTCGATCCGGGACGGGTCCTCGGCGAGCGCCGCCACCAGCATGTCGGCGGCGCGATCGTTCTGTCCGGCGATGCGGTAGAGCTGCGCGAGCAGCACGGGTCGCAACGCCCGGTCGCTCTGATCGATCAGCGGCAGGGCCCGTTCCGCCTGGGCACGCGCCAGTTGGGTCTCGCCCTGGCGCAACAGGGTCTCCGCCAGCCCCTGGCGCGCGTGCACGAAGTTCGGCGCCAAGGCCAGCACCTGCTCGAAGTCGCGTCGCGCTTCGTCGAGGCGGAACGTGTCGAGCGCGGAGGTGGCCCGTCCGAAGGCCGCCAGCGCCTCCTCGGGCATGGGCTTGGCCTGCCGCCAGTGTCCGGCGCGCCAGCCGGCAACCCGGCTCGCGAGCGCCGCATCCACGCGATCGATCAGTTCGGTCAGTTGCCCGGACGTTGCCTCGTCCCTCCAGGTCTGTTCCTTGCCGCCGGTCTGTGTCAGGTGCCACTCCAGCACGACCCGATCGGCGCTCGACTCCGGCGCCAGCTCGAATCCGAGCTGCAGGCACAGAACGGCGCAGGCGCTCGCCGCTTCCTCGCTGGACAGGGCCCCGAGATCCGTGCGCATCAGGGCTCGCAGCGCCTTGGGTCGCCAGTCGGCGCTGCCGTCGGACTCCTTCGCCGACGTCGCCAGCACCAGGGGCGGCATGCCGGCGGTGGCGTCGGTGCCGCTGCCGTCGCGCCGGAACCAGCCGAACACCGCGACGGTCAGAAGGCCGACGATCGCGCCGATGGCGAGCGCCGGGTGGATGCGCCAGTGCGGGCCGGCCGGCTCGACCGGTCGCTGCGACGGGCTCGGCTCGACCGGGCGCTGCGACGGGCTCGGCTCGACCGGGTGCCGCGACGGGCTCGGCTCGGAAGCGGCCGGAAGCGGTTCCGGAACCCCGCCGGTCGCCTCGGAAGGGCTTTCCGGGAGCGGCGGCAGCCGCGCCGCGACAGTGGAATCATGCTCTTCCGCGACATCCGCCTCGAACGCGTATCCGGTGCGCGCCGCGGTGCGGATCAGCTCGCGACCTTCGGGCTCGAGCGCCCGGCGCAGCTGCGAGATCGCCTGCGTCAAGGCGGCATCGATGACGATCCGCTCCGACCAGACCCGGTCCAGCAGGTCCTTGCGGGTCCAGATGGCGCGGGGCCGCTGCAACAGGGCGATCAGCAGGTCGTACTCCCGGGGCTGCAGTGGAATGTCCTGCGCCTCGCGGGTCAACCGTCGACTGCTGGTGTCTAGAAGGAACCGGGAGAAGCGGTAACGCATGCGTTGGGAGGCCCGACCTTTGCTGTCATGACCGATCGGATGCCGTTCGGGCGGTGGTGCCGCGACCCCGCGGAGAAGCGTCACGCGAAGCGCACGGGTGGCATTCCGATGGCGAAAAACGGGATTGCTTAGAACTTGCTTAGGTCGATTCTGGCCCGGTCACGTGTTGCTTGGGGTTCGCTGACGACAAGGGTAAGACAATTCTTGACACTGCTGTAGTGCCGCAGGGGCCGTCCCTGGCGCGGCGGTCGTGCGGCCGTCGTGCCAGGACCGCCACCCCCCGGCAGTTCACCCCCGGAAAGCCAAAGCGGGAACGCATCGCGTTCGCGACGGGCGCGTCTGCCCGCAGCGACCGACCGTTCCCTGCGGCAGGCGGCCCCCATCGATGGATCGGCCGATTACGGCCAGGAGAGCGGAATGTCATCAGGTGGACGCGTTACCCCAGGAAACGGTCCCGGAAAGGCTCCTGGGCGGACCGCCGGGCCGGCCCGCGCGCTGGCGACCGCCATCCTGCTGATCGCCGGAGCGGCGTCCGCCCGTGATCTGCCGGCGATCGACGCGGCCGCACCGAGTCCCCAGGCGCAGAAGACAAGCGCCGCGGCATCTGGCGCAACGGGGCCGGCCCGCTTCGAGCGCCTGTTCGAGCCGACGCAGGGCCTGCAGAGAACGACGAGCGATCGGAGACAGCTGGCTCGGCAGTTGGTCGAGCGCGTCATCGAGCGACGGCGGGGAGCGCACACGCCGCTCGGGCTGCGTCTCGAAGGCAATGACCTCCAGGCGCTGGATGGCGGCGCCAGCGTCGCCCGGTTCGCGCTCACCCACAGCGACCTGACGTTGTTCCGCGGTCAGGTCGCAGCGCTGCTCGACCGCGACGGCAACCTGATCGCGCTGTCGTCCGACCCGGCCCTCTGGCAAGTCCGCGACGACGCGACCTCGTCCCCGCGATTCGTGCTCGGCGAGGCCGATGCGATCGCGGCGGCACTGGCCGCGTATCGCTTCGAGCGCACCGGCCTCGTCGCCGGGCTGCACGACCCGCGGCAGCTCGGCGCCTACCGTGTCTACGCCGGCGACGACCTTCGGTCCAGCGACGACGGCGCCCGCGTGACGCAGCCGATCCGGATCAAGCGCGTGCTGTTCCCGCTCCAGCGCAAGCTGCGCCCGGCCTACTACATCGAGACCCAGGTGGCGGACACGCCCGACGCGGCCGCCGACTACTACGCCCATGTGATTGCGGCCGACGACGGCAGCGTGCTGTTCCGGATGCGCCAGGAGGCCGACCACGCCTACCGCGGCTTCATCGACGGCAGCGGTGCCGACCGCTTTCCGCTGCCCTCCCCGGAGGGACGCACCTGGTTCCCGCACCCCACCGGCACCGCGGACTTCTTCGCGCCCCCGTTCATCTCCACGTTCAAGTCCGACGTGCCGACGAACATGCCGACGTTCAGCTGCGGAACGCCTCCGGCGCTCTGCACCGATCCCTGGCTGCAGACCGGCGCGACCTTCAGCGCCGGCAACAACGTCGATGCCTACGTCGACTTCAGCGGCAGCGATGGCCTCAACGGCTCCGACTTCCGCGCCGATGTCACCACGGCGCTGCCGCCGGAATTCAACCGGGCCTTCGATCCGAACCTGTCACCCACCGTCTCCGACAACCAGCGCAAGGCGGCCGTGACGCAGCTGTTCTATTGGGTGAACTGGCTGCACGACTTCTTCTATCCGGCCGGCTTCGACGAACGCGCCGGCAATGCGCAGCTGTCCAACTATGGCCGCGGCGGCTTCGAGTCCGACGCGATCAAAGCCGAGGCGCAGGACCGCTCCGGGGTCAACAACGCCAACATGTCGACGCCGGGCGACGGTGGCCAGCCGCGGATGCAGATGTTCCTGTGGTCCGGCGCGATCTTCGGCACCCCCAGCGGCTCGGAGAACACCCGCATCACGTTCTCCGACCCGAGCGTGGTCGACGGCTTTCCCGGCTGGGCCATGTACGGCCCGCAGAACTTCGACATCAGCGGGGATCTGGTGCGGGTCGACGATGGCACCGGCGCCAGCCCGAACGATGCCTGCGAGCCGGTGGTCAACGGCGCGGCCTTGTCCGGAAAGGTCGTGGTGGTCGACTACACCGCGCAATCCGGCGACTGCGCCAGCACGGTCAAGGTCACCAACATCCGCAGCGCCGCCGGGCTCACGACGCCGCCGCTCGGGATCGTGCTCGCGCGCGCCAGCACCGGCGGCGGCAATGCCTTCCTGTCGCCGATCACGCCGCTGGCGCCGGACGTGACCCAGGCCATGCTCGCGATCGGCAGCACCGCCCGCACGGCGCTGCTCGCGGCGATGGCCGCCGGTCCGGTCAAGGCGCGACTGGAACGACTCACCCGGGACGGTGACCTCGACGGCAGCATCGTCGCGCACGAATGGGGGCACTACCTCAGCAACCGGCTGATCGGCGACGGCATCGGCCTGTCCGAGAACCAGGCGCGCGGCCTGGGAGAGGGATGGTCCGACTTCGTGGCGCTGTTGACCAACGTCCGGCCGCGCGATCTCGCTCAGCCCGGCGCCGATGATTTTCGCGGGACCTACGGCGAGGGCGCATACGCGGTCGGAGCAATGCTCCCCGCGCGGGCGGCCACCGCCGATTTTCCGGCGCTGCCGGCGCGCCAGACCTCGGCCTACTACTACGGACTGCGCCGCTACCCGTATTCCTCCGAGCTGTCGAAGAGCCCGTTGACACTGCGCCACATCGCCGACGGCGAGCCGCTGCCGTCGACGCCGCCGCCGTCGTTCGGGCGGGAGGGGGCGACCAACTCCGAGGTCCACAACACCGGCGAGGTCTGGTCCGCGATGCTGTGGCAGTGCTACTCGGGGCTGCTGCGCGACCGGCCGCGCCTGGACTTCGACAGTGCCCGGCTCCGGATGGCGAAGTACCTGGTCGCCGGACTGAAGCTCACCCCAGTCAATCCCACCCTGCTCGAGGCGCGCGATGCGCTGCTGACCGCGATGGCGGCGGTCGACAGCAACGACTTCACGATCTGCGCGAACGCCTTCGCCCAGCGCGGAGCGGGCCTGCGCGCCGTGGCGGCGGATCGCTACTCGAGCAACAACATCGGCGTCGTCGAGGATTTCAGCGCCGGCGGCGACCTCCGCGCCGACAGCATCGCGATCTCGGACGCCAATGGCGTCTGCGACGTCGACGGCATCCTCGACAACGGCGAGACCGGCGTGCTCACCATCCGCGTCACCAACGTCGGCTACACCGCGCTGTCCGCCAGCACGGCCACCGTGTCGTCGACCGAACTTGGCCTCAGCTTCCCGGCGGGCAACCGCATCAACCTGCCGGCGAGTCAGCCCTATCAGACGGTCACCGCGACGCTTCCGGTGGCGCTCACCGGCGCCCCGACGCGCGGGATCGTGCAGGTCCGCGTGCGCCCGGACGATCCGCAGCTCGCGCTGCGTCCCGGTCGCGACGGCGTGTTCGACGTGCTGGTCGATTCCGATGCGGTTCCGGCGTCCAGTCGCACCGAGGACTTCTCGGTCCGTGATCTCGCCGGCTGGGTCGCGTCCGACGGACCGGCCACCGGCATCCACTGGAGCTGGCGCGGCAGCCTGAACGGGAGCGGCGAGGCGGCGGCGCCCGACAGTCCGGTGCAGTCGCAGATCTACCTGAGCTCGCCGCCGATCGCGGTCGGCAGCGATCCGCTGATTGTCGCCTTCGTCCACCGCCACGATTTCGAGGCGGGCTTCGATCCGGTGCTGTTCCGCAATGTCTTCTACGACGGCGGCGTGGTCGAGATCAGCGCGGACGGCGGCAACACCTGGGTGGACATCGGCACCAGCGCCTATGGCGGCCAGTTGGAGTCGTTCAACAACCCGCAGGTCGACAATCCCTTCGCCGGACGCCGCGCCTTCGTGTATCGGAACGCGTCATACCCGCAATTCGATGCGACCTCGCTCGATCTCGGCACCTCCTTCGCGGGCCAGACCGTCCGCCTGCGCTTCGGCGTCGGCACCGACGCCGCGGCCGGAGCGGGCGGCTGGGAAATCGACCGGGTGACGATCGCCGGTGCGACCAACGCGCCGTTCTGGTCGATCGGCAACCAGGCCGCCGGCTGCCCGCTGTCGCCGCTGCTGTTCGCCAACGACTTCGAATGATGCACCGCCGCTGGACTGGGTCCAGCGCCGTTTCCGCGTCCGGTCGCCGACCGGCGCGAACCTAACCTGTGGGGAGTGACGTCCGATGATCTGCACGAACTCGATCTCGCGGCTGCTGGGCCGAGCGGCCCTGCTGCTCTGGGCGGCCGGCCATGCCACCGGCGCATGGGCGCAGGTGGCGCCGGCCAATGACAACGTCGGGTCGGCGAAGGTCGTTGGAGGACTCCCCTACACCGACTTCGCGATCGATGGCACGGTCGAGTCGATCCACCTCGCCACGACGGAGGCGACCGACCCCGTCCTCGCCTGCAATGGCAACGGCTACAACCAGGGCACCAATACCGTCTGGTACGCCTACACCACCGGCGCCGCGACGGAATACGTCAACCTGCGCACCCTGGGCAGCGACAGCCCCGGTACGCAGTACAACAGCGTGCTGGCGGTCTACACCGGGACGCCGGGGAGCCTGCGGATCGTCTCCGGCGGCTGCAACGACAACGCCGAGTCCAACACGCTCGGCCGTTCCGCGATCTACGGCCTCAGGCTCGCCCCGAACACGACCTACTACTTCGACGTCGCCAACCGCGGCAGCGCCCTGTTCGGAGCGACGCGCCTGCGCTTCTACGTCGAGGCGGCACAGCGCTACAACGTCTCCGGCCTGACCGACGGCACCGGCAGCTGCGTGGCCGACGCGACCCCGAACAGCTCGACCTGCACGACGCTCCGGGCGGCGGTCAGCGCGGCCAACACCACGCCGGGCGCGATCCTGCTCGGCGCCGGGACCTACACCCTGTCGCTCAGCGCCGGGGCCACCGAGGACGCCAACGTCCGCGGCGATCTCGACCTCGCCCGCGGCATGATGCTCTACGGCACCGGCCCCGGCGCGACCATCGTGCAGGGCGATACCGACATCGTCACCGGCGAGACCGCGGATCGCTGCTTCCACGGCGATGCGCAGACCACCGCCGCCAACAAGGGGCGCGTCACCATCCAGCTGGCCGACATGACCGTCCGCAACTGCGGCTACCAGTCGGCCAACGGCGGCAGCAACTCGTTCTTCGGCAACGGCGGCGCCTTCTTCGGCGACAACGACGGCACGATCGGCTGGAGCTACTACGTCTTCGACAACGTCGAATTCCGCGACAACAACTCGGGCCTGCAGGGCGGCGCGATCAAGATCGTCGGCCGATCGCTGATCCGCAACTCGATCTTCATCAACAATTCCGCCGGCTCCAACGGCGGCGCCGCGCAGCTCGACGCCGTGGTCAGCGATTCGCGCCATGTCATCGAGGACAGCCTGTTCGTCCGCAACTTCGACACCAGCACCAGCAGTCCCGGCGGCGCGGTCGCCGCGGTCAATACGGCCGACCTCGCGATCAGCAACACGACCTTCAGCCGCAACGTGTCGCGCGGCACCGCCGGCGCGATCTACCGCTCGGGCTCGGGCACGCTGGTGCTGCGCTCGGTGACCGCGGCCGACAACTGCGCGAACGCCAATCGCGACCCCGTCGCGGCCAATCCCTGCACGACCAGCGCCGTGACCTATCCGGGCAATGTGCCGCCGTCGACCAATACCGGCGCGATCGCCAGCTTCTCTGGGACGGGCGGCGGCCTGCGGCTCGAGAGCAGCTCCTCCTTCCAGAACATCCGCAACAGCGTGTTCGCGCGCAACCTGCGCTTCACCGCCGCCGGCACCAGCGGCGCCGATGACTGCGCGCGCAGTGCCGGCACCATCGTCACCGGCTACAACCACGTGCAGGCGCCGACGACCTGCACCTTCGGAGGCCTGGGAGACCTGACGGGCAGCGACGCCATCCTCGACAGCGCGCTGGCGCTGAACGGTGCGTCGACCACCCTGACCTATGCGCTGCTGGCCGGCAGTCCGGCGATCGATGCGGCCGACCCGGGCGCGTGCCGGAACACCGTGCTCAACAGCAGCAACGACTTCTCGTTCGCGCTCAGCTTCGACCAGCGCGGAAGTGGCTTCCCGCGCGTCGTCGGCGCCGCCTGCGACAAGGGCGCGTACGAAGCCGCCGCCGTGCTCGCGCCCGGAGCGCCCGATCTGACGGCGGCCAGCGACTCCGGCGCGTCGACCAGCGACGACATCACCCGCTTCAACGCACCGACCTTCAGCATCGCCTGCCGCAACGGCAACAGCGTCGAGCTGCAGGCACGGCTGCTGCCCGCCGGCAGCTTCGCGCCGGTCGCCGCGGCGGGCACCTGCAGCGGGGGAACGTTGTCGGCGACGGTGGCTCCGGCGCTGGCCGACGGCGACTACGCGTTCCGCGCCGTCGCGGAGACGAGCGCGATCGGTGCCGTTCTCACCCCGGTGCGCATCGTGACCGTGGCGCCCGATTCGATCATCGCGACCGGGCCGACCAATCCGACGGCGCAGACCAACGCGAGCTTCACCTTCAACGCCAGCCCCGCGGCCGGCGCCAGCTTCGAATGCGAGCTAGACGGCGGCGGCTTCGCGGCGTGCACCTCCCCGACGGCCTACGGCGGCCTGGCGACGGGCAGTCACACGTTCTCCGTGCGCGCCTCGGACGTGGCGGGGAACGTCGACGCCACGCCGGCGAGCTACAGCTGGAGCATCCTGCAGGCGCAGTCCATCAGTTTCGGACCGCTGTCCGATGCGGTCGCCAACGACCCGCCGGTGAGCGTCGCGGCGACCGCGAGCTCCGGCCTGACCGTCGCGTTCGCCTCCCTGACGACCGGGGTCTGCACCGTCGCCGGCACGACCGTGACGCTCGCCGTCGACGCCGTCGGCACCTGCACGATCCGCGCCTCCCAGCCCGGCAACGGCAGCTTCGCGCCAGCCGCGAACGTCGACCAGAGCTTCACCGTCCGTCCGCCGGCCCCCGCCACGCCGCTGCTCGCCAGCGCCGACGACACCGGTGCCAGCAATTCCGATGGCGTGACCCGCAACGCCAGCGGCCTCACCTTCAGCGGCAGCTGCGTGAACGGCGACAGCATCGGCCTGGTGGTCGATGGCAGCCCGTCGGCCTTCGGTGGTCCGTGCAGTGGCGGCACCTTCGGCATCGACGCGACCCTGTCCGAGGGACTCCACAGCATCCGCGCCCAGGCCACCCGCTCGGCGATCGCCAGCGCCAACAGCGGAGCGACCAGCGTCACGGTCGACCTGACGGCGCCGTCCGCGACCGTCGACAGCGGCCCGACCGACCCGACCTCGGCGACGACGGCGAGCTTCACCTTCTCGTCGAACGATGCACAGGCCGGCTTCGAATGCGCACTCGACGCCGCCGCGTTCGCCGTGTGCAGCTCGCCGCGCAACTTCACCGGGCTGATCATCGGCGGGCACGTCTTCAAGGTCCGCGCGCTCGACGTCGCCGGCAATGTCACCGCAACGCCGGCGAGCTACAGCTGGGTCATCCGCGCGAACCAGACCATCAGCTTCGCCGCGCCCGGCGACCGGCTGATCGGTGATCCCGCGTTCGAGGTGCGTGCCAGCGCAAGCTCGGGTCTCGCGGTCACCTTTGCGTCGGCGACGCCGTCGATCTGCACGGCGACGACAACGGCTTGCGCTGCCCCCGCCCTGCCGGAGGAGAGCTGCGCGACGGTCGCGATGATCGATGTCGGCACCTGCCAGGTCACGGCGAGCCAGGGCGGCGACTCGAGCTATGCGCCAGCCACGCCCGTCACCCGGGCATTCGCCGTCGCTGCCGCAACGGCGGCGACGCCGGACCTCGCCGCCGCCAGCGACTCCGGGGTGTCCGCGACCGACAACGTGACCAACGCGCCCTCGCTCACCTTCACCGGCAGCTGCGTGGGCGATGGCGCCACGATCACGCTCGTCGTCGATTCCGCGGCGACCGCCGCCACCTCCGCCTGCACCGGCGGCAGCTACAGCATCACTGCGGCGCTCGCCGAGACTTCGGGTGCCGGGGCCGTGATCGCAACCCGGGCGACCCGCGGCGGTGTCGACGGCCCGCTCAGCAGCGCGCTGACCGTCGTGGTCGATCGCACGGCACCGGCCGCACCGACACTGCTTGGCCCGACGGGGAGCTACGGCACCAGCATCGCGCTGTCGGGAACCGGCGAAGCCGGCGCTCGCATCTCCGTCCGCGAAGGAGCGACGATCACCTGCACAGCCACCGTGCAGGGCGATGGCAGCTGGTCCTGCGATGTCGTCCTGCCGGATGCCGCGAGTCACACCCTGGCGGCCACCCAGAGCGACCCGGCCGGCAACGTCTCCGGCACGTCCGCCGGAATCACCGTACAGGCCGCCATCGCGGTCTTCGCCGATGGCTTCGAATAAGCCCCTGGCGACGACGCGATCGACGGCGTCCGCGGTTCCGGACGCAGGTCGAACGCGATCCTGCCGCACTCTCCTGAAGGATGTCCGACGATGACGCGTACCACGCTGCTGTTCGCGCTGCTGGGCCTGTCGATCAGTATCGACGTGGCCGCCTCGACGCCGGTGAGCTCGATCGCGCCGACGCGCGGCCGGGCGATCACCGCGCCCGCTGGCGCCGCGGAAGGCCTGGGATTCGCCGTTGCGGGCGTCGGCGACATCGATGGCGATGGGCGCGACGACGTGGCAATCGGCGCTCCGACGGCGGATCGCGGCGGAGTTTCGCCCGCCGCCGACAGCGGGGCGGTCTATGTGGTGTTCGGGGGCCCGAGCAGCGGCGACATCGGCCTGGCGAGTCTTCCCGCCAGCGCCGGATTCCGGGTGATCGACAGTTCGCTGGCGGTCGGCGACGCGCTGGGCTACTCGGTGACCCGCGCCGGCGACGTCAATGGCGACGGGCTACCCGACATCCTCATCGGTTGCGATCGCGGCTCGCCGTTCGCGTTCGGTGTCCGCACGAGCGCGAAAGGCTACGCCTGGGTGCTGTTCGGTCGGCGCCGCAACGGCGACGGCAGCAGCAGCTTCGGCGCCACCGTCGACCTGGCGACGCTGACTTCGGCCCAGGGCTTCCGCATCCAGGGCCTCGGCATCGGCGACGGCTTCGGCTATGCCGTCGCCGGCGGCAGCGATCTCAACGGCGACGGCGTCGACGACATCGCGATCGGCGCCTACTACGAACAGAACGCCGCCGGTCGGGTCTACGTGGTCTACGGCCGCAACCCGCAGCAGCGTCCATTTCCCGCATCCGTCGATACCTCCGGCGCCAGCCCGGCGTTCACGCTGGCGGACGGCTTCGCGATCACCGGGCCCGGCGCTCTCGACCTGCTGGGCTACAGCCTCTCCATGGGCGGGGATTTCAACGGCGATGGTCGCAACGACCTGCTGATCGGCACCCCCAACGCGGGCAACAACGAGGGGGCCGCCAGCCTGGTGTTCGGGCGCAACGGCGATTTCGCGTCGAACCTCACCTACGACCAGCTCAACGGCCAGAACGGCGTGAACTTCACCGGCCTGCAGGGCAACGAGGGCACGGGAACCTGGGTCGCCTTCAGTGGCGACATGAACGGCGACGGCCGCGCGGAGATCGCGCTGGGCGCTCCCTACGGCAGCCCGAACACGCCCAGCGACAATCGCGGTCGGGTGTGGCTGGTGTTCGGCGCCCAGAACCTCGGCGTGCCGACCGTGCCGCTGGGCGGCGTCAGCAAGGCCATCGCGCTCAGGATCGACGGTGCGGCCGCCAACGACTACACCGGGCTGATGCTGGACGGTGGAACGGATCTCAACGAAGACGGTCTCGCCGACCTGACGATCGGCGCACCCGACGCCGACACGACGGCAAGCAACGCGGGCCGCGTCTATGTGCTCTACGGCGCGCGCAATCTCGGCGTCGATCCGCTCGACGACGCCACCGCGATCGCGTCACCGTTCGCCCTCGGAAGTCTCGAAGCCGAATCGCGCGGCGAGACACTCGATGGCATCGGCAGCGGCAGCGAATGGTTCAACGTCGCGGCGCTCGGTCGCTTCAACGAAGACGCCGGCCGCGACCTGATCGTCTGCAGCGCCGCCTTCGCCTCCGGCGACGGCAAGTGCTACGCCATCGACCGCAATCCGACCGGTCGGTTGTTCGGGGATGGATTCGACTGAGCGGAGGTAGCGCGGAAGCGGCTCCGGTGTGGAACCTGGTCCGGGCGGGTGAAGCCAAGGCGGCCTGCTTGATCGCCTATCGGCACGGCGAATCCGCCGAACTGCCGATCGTCCTGGTCGACGTGCAGGCAGCCGCTGAACAGGCCCGTCAACTCCCCGGCGGTTTGACCCGCGCGCTGCCGGTCGCCTACAGCGCCGGCCCCGAGTCCCCCAAGGCATCTCCGCCGGCATCCGGGCGACGGTCGATCGATTGCGCGGGGAAGATCAAGGGTGGAGCAGTCGTTCTCGAGAGGAAGAGCGAGCGCGAAGGGCTACACCCGAGCCACGAACGATCCATCGGTGCGGATTCGCTCCGTGTGCCGGCTTACGCAGCGATTGGGTGGGTGTCCCGGATTGCGTCCGGCACCCTCAGATCGCCTGTGCAAGTGAGAGTAGATCCATCCGCAGCGGACGCTGTTCAGAGTAGACGGCTAGCTCGGGGAGTCATGGTCATGCCCGGTGGCATATCAACTTATGCTTTCCTGGAAAGCATATTCTGATCATTCCGATCACCTTATGCTTTCCGCCACATGCGTCTGTGGCGGAAAGCATAAGGCGATCAATGGTGGAAAGCATAAGTTGCCCATGGGTAGTCAGCGCGGGTACGGCCGTCCGGCGCACAACTGCATAGGAAGGATCTCGATGCCGTCACGGAGTTGCAGAGAGATCAGCTGCGGAGACTTGGAGATATAGCCAGTGGCGCGTCCTTCGGGATCGCGCCCTCCTTGTCTGCGCAAATTTTGCGACCGTTCCAGTCGACCAGGGCGATGTATTCGGCGCTGGGCAACGGCAGCAGGTGCGGCGCTGGCTGGCCGGCGATGGGTCTCGGCGGTGCGGCCAGGATCGACGGTCCTTGCTTCGCGTCATCCAGCAGCCGATCCATCCCGCAGCGCAGGTAGTTCGGCGCCGATGCCAGCCACCAGCCGATCGGACGTAGCATCCCCGGTCTGCCCCACCATCCCTGCACAAATCATGACGGCCGGATCAGCATAGACTGCAAGTGCAAGCCGAGCCGTGTCAGCTGGGCGCGCAAATTGACGTGTGGACAGGCATGAGGCCGAGCAGCGATATCATGACGAATCAATGTGTCTGCGTAGATCGATTGAAACGTCGCGTCGACGCTCTTGGGGTGACGTCACGGATCCGGTGGATGGTCGCGTTGACCTTGCTCTTGTTCACCTCCACCACTCTGGCTGAAGAGCACCATCAGTTCGCGTCATCACAACTTGGTGAACAAGTCGCCTACCGGGTGGCCGTTCCACCGAGTTTTTCGATAAAACAACAGCGACGCTATCCATTGCTCGTCGTGCTGGATGCCGAACAGCAGTTTTCGCACATCGCCTGCAGCGTCACTTTCCTCGCCGGTCATGGCGACATCCCGGAATTGATCGTCGTCGGCATCGACAGCAACAACCGGCTGCGCGACTACACTCCGACCGATTGGTCGGACATGAATGGCGAAGATGGCGGTGGACCGAAGTTCAAACGCTTTCTCGCCGACGAGTTTCTGCCGAATATCGAAAAGGCCTATCGCGGCGACGGCTATCGCATCCTGTTCGGCCACTCGCTTGGGGGGTTGTTCGGGCTGTACCTGCTGGCCGACGAACCCGAGCTGTTCCGAGCGTACCTGATCACCAGCCCAACCCTCGACTGGGACCGGACATACGCACGGCGATCGGTCATTGCCGGGTTCGGTGGCGACATCAGTGCCCCGAGCTTCCTGTACCTGGCGCGTTCGGACGATTCTGGCCAGGCCCTGCAGGATTACCAGGACTATGTCGCTGCCATCGCGCAACATGCGCCGAAGGCGCTGCGCTGGCATTCTTCCGAGTTTCCCGACGAGATGCATGTCACCGTACCGCTGATCGCGGGTATCGATGCGTTGCGCCAGCTTTTCTCGGGCTATCGCTTGCACCCTGATCTTTACGAGCGCGGCATCGACTACGCAGAGGGGCACTTCGCGGCCGTATCCGAAAAGATCGGACATGAGCTTCCGATGCCCGAGCAGGTCGCGAACGAGCTCGGCTACGCTGCCTTGAACGCCGACCGCTTCGCAGAAGCGATCACTCTGTTGGAACACAACGCGCGGAACTTTCCGGACTCTGCCAACGCGGCCGACAGTCTGGCCGATGCGTACGCGAAAGCCGAGCGCTGGCAGGATGCCGCCGACAGTGAATCACGCGCCGTGAGCATGGGCGAAGCGCAACATGATCGAAATCTCGGCTACTTCCGAACCCAGTTGCAGCGCTACATCGAGGCTTCGAAAGCTGCAACGGACATCACCATGCCGCATTGAGGCTATTCCGGCCTGTGCGGACGTTGGGAGGTCGGCCGGACCGTCCGGTTCCGGGCGAACGTCCAAGTCGTTCCAACTTCAATCCATGGCAGTTGCTTGCCGACTCCCATTCCGGGAATGCCTCCGCCGTTCAGGCCCATCGCAGCGGACGACGTGCAGCGGGCGGGCTCGAGCGTCTTATTGCTTCGCAGGCATCGAGTCGCAGCAGCCTCCGTCCCCATCACGGGCAGGATCCGTCGTCGAGGCAGACGTTGCCGCCCATGTCCTGCGCTGCGACGATCGATCATTGACTCGCGGTGCCGCCACCGTTGTTGCCGGAGAGGACATTCTGTCCCACGGCACAGCTCCCCGAGCCGCCACAGGTGATGCCGAAGCTGGCATTGCGGTTGATGCGATTGTTCAGCAGACTGGAGCCCGCGGACGCGCTGACACCCCGATTGCCACTCTGAGTGATGCGGGAATTCTGCACGTGGATGGGCCCTAGGCTTTGCACACCGATGCAAATTGCGAACCAGCAGGCTGCCCCATGCCTCGAACTCCTGCTCGGCGCCGGGGATCCCGGCGCCATCGTTCGCGATGCCGACGTAGTCGTTGTCGCTGACCGTCAGGTTGAGGATCTCGACAACCAGCTTCTTCAGGCGCGCGTTCTCATCCTGCAGCACATTCATCTCGCGTACCTGATCGGCCTGCAAGCCGGCATACTGCTTCTTCCAACGATAGAACGTCTGCTCCGAAATCCCGATCTGCCGGAGCACACCGGCGACCGGCATCCCGAGCTCTGCCTGCTTCAAGACCGCCACGATCTGCTCTACGGAAAACCGCTTCCTCTTCACGGCAAACTCCTCCGCCCCTTCGGGGCTCGGTTTGCCGAAAACTTGCTCTCACGATGGTCCGGAATTCCCAAAGCAGGGCACGACCGCCAAGGTCGGTTCCAGCTCCTTCGCCTAACAGTGAAGAAGCGGATGCGCGTCACGCTGGCCGAAGTCCGAGCCACGCTGATGCGTCGGCGGCACGAGCCGCCGCGCTTGGTCGGTCAGTGGATTGGTCGAGTCATGCGGGGGTACTTCAACTACCACGCAGTCCCCGAAAACCTGCAGCGAATGGGCGGCCTCCGGAGTGAGGTCTGTCGCGCTTGGCGGCACGCCCTGCTTCGGCGTAGCCAGCGCCATCGCATGCCGTGGGCTCGCTTCACCCGCTTGGTTCGTCGCCACGTCCCGTCCTGTCGACTTGTCCACCCACATCCCGAGCAACGCTTCGATGCGTCACGACCTTAGGCAGGAGCCGTATGCGGTAATCCCGCTCGTACGGATCTGTGCGGGGGGCGCCGGGTAACCGGCGTCCCTACCGCGACCAAGTT
>JBGAPI010000010.1:34056-114695 GCA_044221335.1 Ahniellaceae bacterium | reverse complement strand
CTTCATGCGCCTCGCGATGGCGCGCAGTGCGGGCCCTACGGCCGCTCCTCGCCGTCAGCGGACGTTTACTTCATGCGCCTCGCGATGGCGCGCAGTGCGCGCCCTACGTCCGCTCCTCGCCGTCAGTGGACTTCGGCTTCATGCGCCTCGCGATGGCGCGCAGTGCGCGCCCTACGGCCGCTCCTCGCCTCCAGCGGATATGCGAATGAAGCGCCTCGCGATGGCGCGCAGTGCGCGCCCTACGTCCGCTCCTCGCCGTCAGCGGACTTCGGCTTCATGCGCCTCGCGATGGCGCGCAAGGCGCGCCCGACGTTGGCTGCCCGCCGCCGACAGGCCTCGAGGGCCACGCGATAGCCGTTACCGGAATCGGCGGCTAGCGCCCCGCCGTCGCCGGTCGAGCCATCCCCGGTTCGACAGCCGTCGGCCCGGTCGGTGCCAGCTGGGTGCGCGGCAGGCCCAGCGCATGGCCCTGGGCGAAATCGACGCCGCACTCGAGCAGCGCGATCAGCGCCTTCGGGTTCTCGACGCACTCCGCGACGACCTTCTTGTTGGCGGCCTCGGCGATGTGGCACAGGGAGGACACCACGGCGCGGTCGAGCGGGTCGTCCGGCAGCCCCTGGATCAGCGAGCCGTCGAGCTTGAGGTAATCGGCTTCGAGCTCGCGCAGGTAGGAGAAGGTCGAGAAGCCGGTGCCGAAATCGTCGACCGCGATTCGGCAGCCGAGCGTGCGCAGCTCGTGCACCAGGCGCTGCATCCCGTCGATCTCGGTGATCGCGCGCGACTCGGTGATCTCGAACACGATCGCGGTCGGGTCGACGTTGTACTGCACCAGCTTGTTGGTGACGTAGGCCGGAAGGTCTTCCTGGCCGAGCGACTGCGCCGACAGGTTGATCGCGAGCACGATGCGCATGCCGTGGCCACGCGCTTCGCGCAGCGCGCGCAATGCCCGATCGATGACCCAGCGGTCGATCTCGGCCATCATGCCGAAGCGCTCCGCGGTCGGCAGGAAGGCCGACGGCGCGATCAGCTCGCCGTGCGCGTCGCGCAGGCGCAGCAGCACCTCGAAGCTCGCCACCGCGTCGGGATTGCGGCGCAACTGGCGCTGCCAGAGGTCGCGGTCGCCCTCGGTCAGCGGATCGTTCTCGACGCCGGCAAGCGGCACGATCGGCTGGTAGCAGAGCACGAAGCGGTCGCCGCGCAGGGCTTCCTCGAGGCGCGCCGACCAGCCGAGGTCGAGATCCATCGCCGCGCGCTTGCCGGACTCCGGGGTGTAGAGGTGGGTCTGGTTGCGGCCGGAGTTCTTCGCCATGTGGCAGGCGATGTCGGCGTGCGCCATCGCCTCGGTCACGGACACGGTGCTCGCGTCGAGGCGCGCCGCGCCGATCGACACGGTGATGCGGTAGCTCTTTCCGCCGTAGGAGAACGGCGCGGCGGTCAGGGCCTTGCGGAAGCCGTCGGCGAGCAGGCTGACGTCGTCGATGCTGACGTTGCGCAGGATCACGGCGTACTCGTCGCCGCCCATCCGCGACAGATGGTCGGAGCCGCGCAGCCGCGACTTCAGACGCTGGCTGACCTCGATCAGCAGCTGGTCGCCGGCGCCGTGGCCGGCGGTGTCGTTGATGTACTTGAAGCGGTCGACGTCGATGAACAGCAGCAGGGAACTCTGGTCGGTGCGCTTCAGCCGGGAGATCTCCTGCTCCAGCTGGTTCTCGAACCAGGCGCGGTTGTGCAGCTTGGTGAGCGCGTCGTGCTCGGCCTGCCAACGCAGCTCTTCCTCGAGCATGCGGCGGGCGGACACGTCGCGGAAGGCCACGACCGAGCCCTCGCGCTCGCCGTCGATCCGCATCGGATAGACCGTGCACTCGACCGGAATGGCGCGCTTCGACGCCGTCCAGAACACCGTCTGCCACGCCGGTACCTGGTTGCCGCTGGAATAGCATTGGCACAGGAACGAGGCCGATCGCGGCATCTGGGTGCCGTCGTCGAAGGCGTAGTGGAAGGTCTCGAAGGCGCCGCGACCGATCAGGTCCTCGGAGGCGCCGTAGCCCAGCATGTCGACTGCCGCCGGGTTGATGAACTGGATCACGCCGTCGGCATCGACGCCGTACACGCCGTCGCCGACCGAGGACAGGATGCCCTGCAGGCGCTTGCGCTCGGCGTCCATCGCCTTGCGGTCGTTGATGGTGCGCGCGATCGACGACAGCCGCGCGAGGAACAGCTCCTTGGCCTCGCTCTTGAACAGGCATTCGATCGCGCCGGCGGCGAGCGACTCGGTGATCACCTGGTCGGAGTAGGTGCCGGTGATGGTCGCCGACATCACGTGCGAGGTGTTCGGGTCGTTCTTCAACGCCATGATCAGCTCGGTGCCGTTGGCCTCGGGCATGAAGTAGTCGACGATGGCGATGTCGAACGGCTGCTCCTGCGCCTTGCGCCGACCCTCGGCGGCGCTGCAGGCCGTCTCGACCGTGTAGCCGTGCTTGACCAGCAGCTTGCCGAAGGCCAGCCGCACGGTCGCGGAGTCGTCGACCAGCAGCACGCGCAACGCTTCGCCGACCAGCATCTCGGTGGTGGTGGAGCGCGGCGGGCGCAGCAGCTGTTCGAGCGCATCCGGGGTCTCGTTGTAGTCGTCCCACAGCAGCAGCGCCGAGCGCGGCCTCGTCATGCGCCAGTTGGCGGCGGCCGGGCTGTTGGAATCGGCCAGCACCAGCACCGGGATGTGCTCGTACTGGTCGCCATGCAGCAGGCCGAAGACATCCTCGGCGACGCCGTCGGTGTATTCCGGCCAACCCAGCACCACGGCCTCGTAGCTGGCGGCGGAGCTGGCCAGCCGGCGCAGCACGACGAAGGCTTCCTCGAGCGTGGGCAGAGCGGTGACCTGGAAGCCGCGTTGCGACAGCAAGGCGGCCAGCGCGCGCCGGCGCGTCAACGACGCTTCAGCCAACAGGACGGATTTCGACGACATGCAAAGAGCCCCCCGACTCCCCTCAGGGTACTCCTGGGGGTCGGTGAACGCCAAGCGGGACAAGGGGTTGCGGGTAAATAGTTGTAAGGTGCCGCAAGTTCCGGACGCGGCGCCCGCGGGGCTCGGGCCCCGCGAGCAGCGCCACGCCCGGCGCCGACGAGGCCCTGGAGAGGGCGGCCGCTGGCGCCCGGCGACTGCCCACGAGGTTCGCGGTCACCTCCGGGTGCCTGGATGCTGTCGACAGCACGAATGGAACACGGCGGCCGCACCGCGACCACTGTCATTTCTGTCAGCTAGGTGAGGTTTTCGGCAGGGACTACCGTCCTGCTTCATGCCCCAGCGACGGAGGACGCGACATGATGACCGACCTCGAGGTGAGGAAATTCGAGAAGGCCATGGATCTTCATCTCGAGTGGCCGCGCGCCATCTGCCTCGGAGATTCCTGGTTCCAGTACCCGCCGGGTTTCACCGATCTCCACGTCCAGCTGCGCAGCCTGTTCAAGCGCTCGCTGTTCTGGAACGACTCGATGGCCGGCCGCGAGAGTGCCCAGATCAAGGGCATCCTGCCGCGTGTCCGCAGCGTGATGTCGAAGTACCAGTTCCAGGTCCTGCTGCTGTCGATGGGTGGCAACGACGTGGTCGGCACCGAGCTCGCCGAGTTCGTGAAGACCGAAGAGGAACCGCAGTCCTACGGCACGACCGCATGGGGCAAGATTCCGCCGGAGGTTCGCGATCACGTCCGCCTTTCCGCGTTCGAGCACGCCCTGGCCTACATGATCAGTGATTTCCGCCAGGTGATCGCGCTGCGCGACCAGGTGTCGCCCAACTGCGAGATCGTCGCCCACACCTATGCCTATCCGTGGCCCGACGGCACCCCCTTCAAGCTGCTGGGGATCAAGGCCGGGCCATGGCTCAAGCCCTTCTTCGACGGTGTCGGATTGACCGATCCCGCAGGCCAGCGGACGGTGGCCGTCTGGCTGATCGACCAGTACGAACGGGTGCTGCGGGACCTGGTCTCGCAGACCCGCCGGATGCGCTACGTCGATACGCGCAACCTGCTGCCGAACCGCAGCCAGTGGGAGAACGAAATCCATCCGACCAAGGCCGGCTTCCGACGCCTGGCGACGATGGCATGGCAGCCGGTGCTGAACGGCCTGCTGAAATGAACCGGGAGGACGCGACGTGACGGGCAACGACCTCGACTACGACCGCCAGCGACCGCTCTACCTGCCCGACGGCACGCGACTCGGAATCGCGGACGCTGGCAAGGCGGTCGCCTGGGCCTACCAGCAGAACACGCCGGTCCTGATCTATGTCCATGGGCGGGCCAAGGGAACCGGGGAGCCGCGCAAGAGCGTCGAGAAGAAGATCTACGCCGGCCTCGGGAAAGCCGGTTGCGCGGTGGTCGGTTTCACCTGGGACGCGGCCGGCGGCGGTTACGACGAGGCGCAGCCGTATGCGTCGGCGCCGGCGTTCGATCAACTGCTCGACGCGCTCGGCGCCTTTCTCGCTGCGCCCGGGAATGCGGGCAAACCCCGGCCTTCCGTGCTGGCACACAGCATGGGCAACCTGGTGGTCTCGAGACTCGCCGCCGACGGCCGTCTGAAGGCCGCCCGCGGCAGGCTGCTGTCGAACCTCGTCCTCAGCGCCGCCGCGGTCAAGTCGAAACAGCACGCCGCCTGGCTGAACCAGATCGGCATCGCGGAGAAAGCCTTCGTCCTCGTCAATCCGCACGATCCCGTGCTGCGCCTCGCGAGCCTGGGACCGCGACCGGCGCTGCTCGGCAGGGACCTGCGGGGTTCCGGGGCATCGGCGGAGGTCGCGACCTACGTGGATATCGGACCGCTGGACCTCGGTCATCGCTACTTCATTCCGGGCGGCTCCGGGCAGGGCGGACAGGAGAGCGTGCGGCGCTTCTTCGCCGCGGTGCTCACCGGCGGCGCCCCGGATTTCGCGGCGATCGCCGTGGATGCGGCCGTGGACGGAGTGGCGGTGAAGCGCCTGCGGACGGGACTGGCGTAGCGGAGATCCCTGCGATGAGGTCCTCCTCGAACGGACGCACCGCGCTGGACGATGTCCGGAAGGATGAACGGGATCAGCTGGGCATCGGCGAGTCGCCGGATCGGCTTGGACTGGCGCTGTCGGGTGGCGGCATCCGCAGCGCGACCGTCGGTCTCGGCGTGCTGCAGGCGCTGGCGAAGGCGGGCCTGCTCAATTCCTTCGACTACCTGTCGACCGTGTCCGGTGGCGGCTACATCGGCAGCTGGCTCAGCGCCTGGCTGCACCGCAACGGAATGGAGGACGTTCAGGCGAGGATCTGGAAGTCGGGTCCGGAAGAGGCACCGGAAGTCACCTGGCTGCGCCGCTACAGCAACTACCTCGCTCCGAAGGTCGGCCTGACGATGGACATGCTGACACTGGCGACGACCTGGTTCCGCAACACGCTGCTCAATGTCGCCGTGCTCGCGCTGTTCCTCGCCGCGGGATTCGTCGCCGTATTCCTCGTCGCCTCGCTGGTCAGGCTGCTGGACGGGCATGGTCCGGCGGTTGCGCATTTCGCGGGGTTCGTGGCGTTCGCCTTCTGCATGGCGAGTGCGGGCAATCTCGAATACCAGGCGCTCCGGGTCGATCGCAGCCGCAATCCTCTGGTGTCGACGGTCGGCGTCGGAATGACCGTCATCATTCCCTACATCCTCCTGGTGGGGAGCCTGGCGTACTGCCTGTCGGAGCGCGCCTTTGGCGGAGTGAGCTTCGGCCGCCTCTTCGCCAGCGGCGCGGTGGCGCTGGCCGCGCTGATGGTCTGCTGGTCGGCCGTGCGGCGGTTCGCGTTCAGCGGTGCGCAGTACGTTGCGGCTGAAGGCGACAGGAAGGGACCATCCGGGTCCCTGCGCTGGCTCGATGGCCCCGTCGGAGCGGCGATCTACATCGTTGCGGGCCTAGGCGGGCTGCTGGTCGCCGCCGGGCTGCTCACGCTCGTCGGTACCTGGCTGCAGGGTACGTGGGTGAACCTGGCGGATCGGGTGGTCCTGGCTCCGCCGGCGGTGACGCTGTGCCTGTTCCTGGCGACGTCGACCTACACCGGTCTCGTGGGCCGCGCCTACAACGAGCGCAGCCGGGAATGGTGGAGCCGACTCAACGCGTGGCTGCTGTATCTCTCCGGGGTGTGGCTGGTCGCCACCGGGCTCGCGTTCTACGCGTTGCCGTTCGTCAGTTGGCTCATCGCGGCGAGCCCGAGGCTGGCGGCGGTGATCGGCACGTCCTGGCTGGGTTCGCTGGTCGCCCTGATCTTCCTGCGGCCGGACGAGCACGCCTCGAGCGGCTCGCGCCTGCGCATCGAGCGCATCGGGATGGCTGCGGCCGCCGTCGTCGTCGTCGGGTTCCTGGTCGGTGTCGCCGCCATCGCGAACGCACTTCTGTACGGCCTGTTCACCGCGGGGCTTCCGATCGATCCTGGAGGTCCGCTCGGGGAACAGGTCAGTCCCCTGGAGTCGCTCGGCGACTACGTCCGTTCGTATCGCGGCCACCTGGACTCCTGGATCGGCCTCGGTTCACCCATCGACCTCACCGGAAACCCGACGGCCGCGAACGTTCGGGAGTTCCTGGACGCCGTGACGTTGCGATTCGGCGCGACCGGGCCGACGCCGGTCTGGGTTCAACTGCTGGCGGCCGAGCTGCTGCTGATCCTGGCATTCCTGCTGTTCGGCCGTCGCGTCGACGTCAACAAGTTCTCGCTGCACAACCTGTACAAGAATCGCCTGGTGCGCTGCTACCTCGGCGCGAGCAATTCGCGGCGCAGTCCCCAACCCTTCACCGGACTCGACGACGGCGACGACATCGCACTGTCGGTCCTCGCGCGGAACCGCAACGACGCGTACGGAGAAACGGCGGACGGCGCCGATCGGAAGGTCGCCCTGCGGCCGCTGCACCTCGTCAACACCGCCCTCAACCTCACTCAGGGCCGGCACCTGGCATGGCAGGAACGCAAGGCGGCCTCGTTCACCCTGTCGGCATTGCATTGCGGCTACGTGCTGGCCGCGTCACGGGGGGATTCGCGTCACGACGACGGCAAGTCGAACCTCTCCGGCGCTTTCCGGCCGACGTTCGACTACGCCAGCGACGACCACGAGGAGCCGGGCCTGACCCTGGGTTCGGCCTTGGCAACGTCGGGGGCCGCGGTCAGTCCCAACATGGGGCAGGCGAGCCATCCGCTGCTCGCGTTCGCCCTGACCGTGCTCAACCTTCGGTTGGGTCGATGGTGCCCCAATCCCGCGTCGGACAACTACCGCAGTCCCGGTCCCAGGCTCGGTCTGATGCGACTCCTGCAGGAGCTGTTCGGGTTCAGCGACGAGGCCAGCGACTACGTCTACCTGTCCGATGGCGGCCACTTCGACAATCTCGGCTTGTACGAGCTGGTGCGACGCGAATGCCGACTGATCGTGGCGATCGATGCGGCGGCCGACCCCGAGCTCCACGGTGCCGACCTCGCGGAGTCGATCCGCAAGTGCCGCGTCGACCTCGGCGTGACGATCGCTCGCAAGGACGAGCCCGACCACATCGAGTCACGCGGCGAGCAGGCGTATCCGGACTTCCTGCAGTTCAGCATCGAGTATCGGGACGGCTCCGCCGGTGATCTCTGGGTCGTCAAGCCCGCACGCGCGCAACTCGCCTGGCAGACGGTCGATGTGCAGGCGTATGCGGCGGCCCATCCGGACTTCCCGCACGAGTCTACGGCCGACCAGTTCTTCGGCGAGAGTCAGTTCGAGAGCTACCGGAAACTCGGCGAGTCGCTGATGTCCCGCCTGCTCGGGGCGATGAGGCATCGACTGCCGGTCGTCAAGGTGGTCGGCGGCTACCTGCGTCCGGCGCAAGACGGGGAATCGGCCGCGCCGGTCACCCGACTGATCCGGTGGCTGCGCTCGTCACCGTGGGAGCGACTCCGCAAATGGGTCGGCGAGCGTGTCGCCGCACTGAAAGCGAAGTTGCTGCACGATCGGCCGGAGAAGGATCCTGCCACGACCGGTTCAAGCGACGGGGTATAGGCCATGAACGACGCCACATCGGCAGGGGCGGCAACGGCGTTCTCTCCCCGGGAGGGATCGATGGTCGACTGGTTCCATCTGATGTTCGCCGCGACCGTCTTCTTCTCCCTGATTTTCGTGGGATACGACGCCGTGTGCCACCTGCAATCGGGCGGAGTGTGCTGGACGTCGGCCGCGTGCCGGTTGAGCGCCCAGGACCTTCTCCAGGGGCCATACGGCACCCCGAATGACCAGCAGACGTACCTGATCGTCCGCTTTCATCTGGACAACTTCTTCGTGCTGACCTACACGAGCGTGTTTCTGCTGGGGGCATTGCTGTCCAGGGAATTGCAACCCAACGACCACCGCTACGGGATCGATCACCACGACCCGGTCGTTCCCGAACCGCTGCCGCCCGATGGGTGGATCCGTGGCCTCGCGAGGCTGCTGATCGTCCTCGCCGTCGTCGCCGCCGGTTCGGACCTCGCGGAGAACTTCGTTGCGCTCGACTACCTCGAATCTCCGACCGCGACCCGTGTTCCGGAGGTGATCGGCGGGTTCGGATGCAGCAAGTGGTGGAGCGTCGCCGCCGCCTTCCTGGTGGTCGCCATTCTCTACGTCAAGCGGGTGCGCGAACTCTGGCGGAATCGCTGGGGCGGGAAGCCGGCGACGGTTGGCATTCCTGCGGTCGGGGGAAAGGGCGCCGGTACGATCCCGTCGTCGGCGGCGGACATCGATGGCGAAGCAGGCCGGGATTCGAATTCCGCCGGCGCGTAGCGAAGTCGCTTCCCGGCGGGTCGGTGGCCGCCGGGATCGGTCGATACGGGCATCGAGGGCCCGTCAGCGCTTGCTTCCGGACGCTGGCTCGTTCAGCAGCTTCATCACCATGAAGCCGACCGCCAGCACCCCCACCACCAGCAGTCCCCACAAGGTCCATCGCGTCCACTGCTCGCCGCGGATGCGGGGTTCGCGGGCGCGCTCGCCGGCGAGGGTGACCTGTTCGCTGAGCGTGGCTTCCGGAGGGACCCAGTCGCTGCCCATGGTCTTCGCGATCTCGGCCAGCAGGTTGTCGACCTGGGGCGGGGTCTGGAACGGGCGGGCGTTGCCGGCGATGAGGCGGAACGGCGGCTTGCCCTGGGCGAGGAACATCAGGTATTCGCCCTGCCAGGACAGGGCCAGCTTCGGCGGCGACGGCAGCGGCGGCGTGCTGACCACGCGCCAGCGGCGGTCGCGCTGCGCGCCGAAATCGAGGTGCAGATCCGAGCCCTCGGCCTTCAGCGTCTGCACCGTGCCGCCGCCGCGCGCGGTGAATGCCGCACGGGCGTCGTTGCCGGACTGCAGCGACAGTTCGGCGATCACGTTGGCGTCGTCGACCCGGATGTCCGCCGCGCTGAACGGCAGCGGCGCGCTCGGGTCGTAGTCGTAGCTGCCGGAACGGCCGGACCCGCTCGCGGTGCCGGTCAGCGTGATCGAGTGGCTGCGGGTCAGCGTCCGGGTCTGCTGGCCGCCGACCTGGGTGTCGAGCAGCCGGAAGCCGTCGGTGACGCCGGGGCCGTAGCACTCCAGCGCCGCCTGCGCGGGCCAGCGGCCGTCGAGGGTGAGGTCGGCGTCGAGGATGCCGCCGCGGTCGCCGTCGAGCGGATGCATCTCCAGCGGAAGGTGCCAGCGGGCGGCATTGCCGCGATCGCCGCCGCCGGTCAGCCAGCAGCGCGGCAGCGGGCCGGTATCGAGACTGTCGAATTCGAAGCTGACCCGCGTCCAGGACTTGCCGGCGTCGTTCGACAGGGGTTCGAAGCCGATCACCAGGCGCGGCTCGATCCGCCGCACCGCGATCAGTTTCCACGCATGATCGACCCGCCGCAGCACCGCGCTGTCGGCTCCGCTGTCCGGCGGCGGCACCAGCTGCAGCTTCGGAGCCGCGTCGTCGACCACCACGCGCACGTGGCCACGTCCGTCGCGCTCGACGTCGACGCGCAGGTCGCCGTCGTCGAGCGACGCCGCCCCGGCGCCATCCGCCCGGCTGCGGCGCTGGATTTCCTTCGCGCCGAGCTTCTGCGACAGGCTGCTTCGCTCGGTCAGCACGCCGTGGGCGATGCGCGCGGTCGGCACCGCGCGACCGTCCGAGTCGACCACCACCACGTCGCCGAGGTTGGCCCGCGTGGCCTGGGCATAGACCGCCGGCGGCAGCTCGATGCGGAAGGCGACCGCGGTGCCCTCGGCGACGATCGGCCAGGCGGCGGCGAAGGCGGCCGGGTCGAGCGGCGGCAGCGGCTCCGCGGTGGTAGCGGCGACGCGGCCGGAGACGACAGCCGCGAGCGCGGCGGCGAGAGTGATCCCCAGCCGGCTCATGTCGCCGCCTCCGCGGTGGCCGCGTCCTCGTCCTTCGGCGGCACCGGCGCGAAGTAGCCGACCGCGATGAACAGGAGGCCGACGCCGGTGAACGCGATGATGCCGGAGAGGCTGGAGAGGTAGTGCCGATCGATCAGGCCGAGCTTGGCGATGATCACGACGAACAGCACGAACCCGGCCTGCCACAGTGCACGCGAGCGGCGGAGGTTGCCGGCGATCATCATCGCCGTCATCACCGCGGTCCACACCACCGACAGCGCGGCCTGCGACTCGCGACGGTCGGCGATCCCGATCGACCAGGGCAGTTCGAGGTAGACGTGGACCGCGCGCAGGGTCGCCGCCGACAGCGCGACGAACGCCAGCGCGAGCAGGCCGCGGCGCGCGAGCGTGCGGGTGTCGTCGCTGTCGATCGAGCGGGCGAACACCCACAGCAGGATGATCAGCCCGATCTGGACCAGCTCCAGCGGATTGGCGATCGGCAGGAACGGCAGCGGAGCCGCGCGGCCTTCCTCGAAGCAGGCCAGCACCGCCATCACGATCACCCCCAGCAGCGGCGGCAGGCTGACCGCATTGTTGTAGCCGAGGAAGGACTCCCCGATCGGCGCGCCGGCGATCAGCGGACGCTCGCGGAGGATCCACGTGGCGAGGGCCAGCGGCAGCGCGGTGAAGGCGAACACCCAGCCGTTGTCGAGGGCGAGCGTGACCCGCGCGCTGTAGTTGGCCTGCCAGGTCAGCAGGACGACGAGGGTCAGCAACCACAGGGCGTGCGCAGCGCCGAGCAGGCTGCCGCCGCGGTCGCGCAGCCGATACAGCGCGTAGAAGGTCGCGGCGTAGTAGCCGAGCCAGGACAGGGCGCCGCCATCGAGGAAGGGCGCCGGCAGCTCCGTGGGCACGAAGAACGCGATCATCGGGGCGGCCGCGATGGTGGCGAGACCGATGCCGCCGAGGCGCTCCCAGGGCAGCACGCGCATCATTCCGACGGCGATGACGCCGGTGGCGGCGACCCACAGCATGCCGATCTGCAGCTTGTGCGGCTCCATGCCGAAGCGGTCGATCTCATGGATGAAGCACACGCTCCACCAGAACGCCGCGAACGACAGCAGCGTGACCGCGCGGCCGGCGCCGGCGCCGGCGCGGTCGTAGCTGTAGGCCGAAAGCGACGCGGCGAAACTCATCAGCAGCGTGCTGAAGAACCAGGTGTTGAGGATCGGCGCGTCCTCGGGCTGGGTCTGCGCATGGGAGAGGAACGCGAGCACCGCGAGCGTCTGCAGGCCGAGGCCGGACCAGCGCATCAGCCGGTGCTGCTGGCGGCAGCCGAGCCAGACCAGCGCACCGCCCATGATCGACCACACCATCGCGGTCGTGCGGCCGGAGAAGGCCAGCGGGACGGCGAGGGTGGCGAACACGCTGGCGAGGCCGATGTAGCTGTCGCGCAGGTTGCTCAGTTCCTCGCGGAGGCGGCAGCCGTAGGCCAGCGCGGTGTACAGCGCGGCCAGCGCGAAGGCGCTGTAGGCCATCGGCAGGCGGTCCGGCTGCAGCAGGCCGACCTGCAGCATGAAGGCGAGCAGCGGCGTGCCGAACACCAGGGTGCCGTCGACGAAGCCGCGGCGGCCGAGCGGCGCCCGCAGGGCGAACAGGATCGGGATGATCGTGTAGAGCAGGAAGAACAGGATCAGGAACGGTTCGGTCGTGGCGAACTGCTCCGGCTTGTACTGCAGCACGCCCCACACCGTGCCGATGCCGAACGTGAAGGCGAAGCCGGTGAGGTTCAGCGGACGCCAGGCCTTCTTCCAGGCGATCGCGAAGATCGCGAGGTTGAGGATCGAGTAGTAGGAGAACAGCGCGACGTGGTTGCCGCTGCCGGTCGACACCAGGATCGGCGCGAGGAAGCCGGCGATCTGGCCGAGCATCGCCAGCGCCATCGAGTCCTGCAGCACCGCGAGCAGGCCGGCGGCGCCGACCAGCAGGATCAGCAGCGCGAAGGTCGGGCCGGCCTCGAGCACGTGGTAGAGCCGGTAGGACGCGAACACGTCGAGGATCAGGATGCCGATCGAACCGCCCTGCAGCGACAGGCCGAAGGCCGGCTTGTCGACGCGCTGGCGCCAGCCGAACACCAGTCCGGCGAGGCCGAAAGCGGCGACGATGGCGAGCTTCACCTCCAGCGGGATGCTGAACAGGTTCTGGTCGGCGGCCCACTTCAGCAGTGCACCCATGCCGATGATGACGAGCACCATGCCGACCTTGACCGGCACGTTGCCCTCGGTGAACCAGTTCTTGACCGCGTTGAACAAGTTGCCGACGGCGTCGGGTTCATCGCGGCGGGCGGTGTACGCCGGATAGTCGATCCGCTGGCCGCCGCTGCGCAGCGGCGGAGCGGATGCCGGTCGCGGCGGCGCCGAAGCGGCCGGGCGCGGCGCGGGCTCGGTCGCAGCGGACTCGCCGCCGTGCAGCGCGTTGGCGGCTTCGACGACCCCCGCGATGTCGGTGTCACTGAGCGCCGCGTCTTCCGGCAGAGCGATCGGTTCCAGCTCGAGCTCGAGCTTCGGCTTCGGCTCGGCCGGCACCGGCCCATGCACGGCGTCGGGCGCGAAGCGGGCGACGACCGGAAGCTCGAAATCCGGCGGGACCGCGGCGACAGGGGCGGCGGCTGGTGCGACCGGCGTCGCGGCTGCCGCGCCGGGCAACGGCGGCGGCTTCGCGGAACGTCGCGGCGGCTCGCTCGCCGGCGGTGTGACGGGCGGATCGGTGGGGGTCATTCGTGCGGGGTCCAGCGAAGGGGGCGGCGTGGGAGCGGGCGACGCGGTCGATCGGGGGGCGCTCGGCACCGGCGCGGCGGCCGCCGCTGCACGCGGCTGCGCCGCCGCCGGCTGGGGCTGCGGCGCCGGGTGGGCCGCCGCGACCGCGCTCAGGCGGTCGACCTTGGCCTTGAGTTCGTTCTGCGCCTGGCGCTGCGTGATGTCGCGGCCCAGCAGCCAGCCGATCAGGCCGCCGATCACCATGCCGCCGAAATATTTGTCGACGTCCAGCGCGCCGCCGATGCACAGGGCTCCGGCGAACATGCCCAACACGGCCATCAGAAAGCTCATCGCGATCGTCCTTTGCAAGAATTGCGTGCCGAGCATGCGGCAGCGCGGTGGCAGCGGTCACGACCTGGATCAATCGTGGCCGTCGGCGCACCGAGAGTAGCGAAATTCGCCACCCTGGCCGGAAACGGGGCCGGGGGGGTGGCGCAGGACTCGACGATGCCGCTGCCCCGTCTCCGGCATGACGGGGCTCGAAGTGGAGAACGGCATGGCCGGCGAGCGGAGATCAGAGTGGGCTGCTGATATTCTTGCCGGTCATCCATTCCCCGCATCGCCGCCATGACCTGCCGCACCCGCTTCGCCCCCAGTCCCACCGGATTCCTTCACATCGGCGGCGCCCGTACCGCGCTGTACAGCTTCCTGGAGGCGCGCCGGCAGGGCGGGCAGTTCATCCTGCGGATCGAGGACACCGACCGCGAGCGCTCGACCCAGGAATCGGTGCAGGCGATCCTCGACGGCATGGCGTGGCTGGAACTCGGCTACGACGAGGGCCCGATCTACCAGACCCACCGCTTCGACCGTTACCGCGAGGTCGCCGAGCAGCTGGTCGCGTCCGGCAAGGCATACCGGTGCTACTGCTCGAAGGAGCGCCTCGAGCAGATCCGCGAGGCGCAGATGGCCGCCGGCGGCAAGCCGCGTTACGACGGCAAGTGCCGCAATCGCACCGACGAAGAGCCGGGGGTGACGCCGGTGATCCGCTTCCGCAATCCCGACAGCGGCAGCGTGGTGTTCGACGACCGCGTGCGCGGCCCGATCGAGATCGCCAACAGCGAGCTCGATGACCTGATCCTGTGGCGCTCGGACGACCATCCGACCTACAACTTCGCGGTGGTGGTCGACGACATCGACATGCGCATCACCGACGTGATCCGTGGCGAGGACCACATCAACAACACGCCGCGGCAGATCAACATCTATCACGCGCTCGGTGCCACTCCGCCGCGCTTCGGCCACCTGCCGATGATCCACGGCCCGGACGGTGCCAAGCTGTCGAAGCGCCACGGCGCGGTCAGCGTGATGCAGTACCGCGACGACGGCTACCTGCCGCACGCGGTGCTGAACTACATCTCGCGGCTCGGCTGGTCGCACGGCGACCAGGAGATCTTCTCGCGTGCCGAGCTGATCGAGCTGTTCCGGGTCGACGACGTCAACAAATCGGCTTCGCGCTTCGACTTCGACAAGCTGGCATGGCTCAACCAGCATTACCTGAAGACCGATGCGCCGGAGGCGATCGCGCCGCATTTCCGCTGGCATCTCGAGCAGCAGGGTTACGACCTCGCCGCGGGACCGCGGCCGGAGGACGTGATCGTCGCGCTGCGCGACCGCGTCAAGACGCTGAAGGAAATGGCCGAGCGCGCGGCGGTCTGGTACCGGCCGCTGGCCGGTTACGACGACGAGGCCGCGAAGAAGCACTTCGGAGGACGCGCGCGCGAGGGGCTCGCCGCGGCACTCGCAGAATTGTCGAAACTCGATTCGGTGGCGTGGTCGCCGGCGAACATCGACGCCGCACTGCGCGCCGCCGCCGCCGCGATCGGCGAGGGCCTCGGCAAGGTCGCCCAGCCCCTGCGCGTCGCGATCACCGGCACCCAGGTGTCGCCGGCGATCGACCACACGGTCTTTCTCTGCGGCCGTGACGCCGCGTTGGCGCGGATCGCCACGGCCATCGACTTCATCGGCGCACCCGCCGCGTAGGCCGGGCACTGCCCGCCGACGTAGGGCGGGCACTGCCCGCCATCGCGAAGCCATCGGCCGCCGCGGACCTGAAGCAGGACAGGCACTGCCCGCCGACGTAGGGCGGGCACTGCCCGCCATCGCGAAGCCATCGGCCGCCGCGCACCTGAAGCAGGACAGGCACTGCCCGCCGACGTAGGGCGGGCACTGCCCGCCATCGCGAAGCCATCGGCCGCCGCGCACCTGAAGCAGGGCGGGCAGGGCCCGCCATCGCCGGCTTGTCCGCCTCCCCAGGGACTCGCCGCGATTGGGTAGCATTGGTCGACCTCGCGCGTCCAATCGGAGCCCTTGCTGATGAGCCTGCTGGGACTGTCGTCGCACGTTTCGCTCGGACTGATCTGGACGGTCGTCGGTGCCATCGGCGGAGCGCTCATCGGGGTGTTCCGCAACCGCCTGCTGCTCGGCCTCGTGCTCGGCGGCATCGGCGGCGTCGTCGGCTGGGTCGTCCTGCTGATCCTCCCCGGCGCCTTCCGCGAGTGTCCGGCCTGCGCCGCGCAGATCCCGGTCCAGGCGACCACCTGCCCGAAGTGCAAGGCCGACGTGTTGCGCGAGGGGCGACGCAGTGCGCGGTCGGACCTGCGGCGGGGTGGATCGAATCGCTGAAACCGAGCCGATCGCTCGACGTCGCGTGAATCGAGCCCGTCGGGCGGACGGTCGCGATCCGAATCGCGACGCAGGTTGCCCGGGTCGTGCGCCGCCGTTGCCCGCCGGAAACCAGTGGGTGTTCCTCGGCGACGGCGCGTCGGTAGGCGCCGACCGGACCGGGGACACCCGGAGGTCGACGCGGTAAAATCGCTCCATGCCCCGCACTCGCAGCGATTCCCACGCGCATCACCATGATCATCCGGCCGAGCACGCGGCGGAGGACTTCGTCGCCGCAGTCGAGCGCTCCTGCGACGAGCGCGGCCTCCGGCTGACGCCGCTCCGGCGCGTCGTGCTCGAGCTGATCGCCCACGAGGACAAGCCGATCAAGGCCTACGATCTGCTCGAGCGCCTGCGCGGCGAGCGGGCACGGGCGGCACCGCCGACGGTGTACCGGGCCCTGGATTTCCTGCTGGAGCAGGGCTACATCCACAAGCTCGAATCGATCAACGCGTACACCCGCTGCCCGCACCCGGCGGAACAGCACTCCTCGCCGTTCTTCATCTGCGACCGCTGCGCCAGCGCCATCGAGCTGTGCGATCCGCGTGTCGCGGCGATGCTCACCCAGCATGCCGCCGAACTCGGTTTCGCGCCGAAGGCGCAGACGCTCGAGGTGCACGGCCTGTGCCGCAGCTGCCAGCAGGCAGTCGCCCATTGAGCGCTGCGGTGCCTGCGCTCCATGCTGAGAGTCTCAGTCCCGGCGCGGCGTCGCGTCCGGTCGACGCCATCCGGATGAGGAACCCCGAGTCGTGAACACGCCCGCCGAACAGCTTCACGTCATCGCCGAGGGTCTCGAGCTGCGCCTGCCAGCGACGATGGCGCTGGTGCGCGTCGGCCCCGGCGAAGCCACCGGGGGTGCCGATGCCGACACCGAGGGACGGCTGGTGCTGCTCGCTGGTCGGCGTGCCGCCGGCGGTCACTGGCCCACCGACGCGCTGGCCTGGGTGCGCCGCCGCTATGGCCATGCCCAGCCGCTCGGCGCCGGGCAGGTGTCCACCGGGCCCGGGTGGGAAGGGCATGCCGAGATCGTGGCGGTCGAGCGCGGTCCGCTGGAGCCGCTCCGGATGGTGGTGACCACGCTGGAGTTGCCGGATCCGGCGGACGCGGCCCGGCGCCTGGCTTTCGCCTTCGTGCTCGAGCTCGGCGAGCAGCGCTACACCGAACGTCCGATGTTCCACCGGCGCTTCCTCGAGCAGCGCCTGAAGCGACGCCTCGCCACGACCGAGGAGGCGACGAAGGTCCCGCCACCCCTGCCGGCGAAGCCGGAGGCGACCGTGGAGGAGGGCGCCGACGACCACGAACTGCTTGCCCAGATGGCACAGGGCCAGCGGACGCTGGTGATCTGCGTACTGCTGTCGTTCGTGCTCTCGGGAGTGTCGCGCTCGAGCAGCGTCCCGTCGCTGCTGCTGGTGGCGTTGGGCGTCGGCCTGCTGTTCTACGCGCTGTCCGGCGTGCTGAAGATCTGCACCGGCTTCGGCATGTCGAAGGGCGCGAAGCTCGCCTTGATGTTCGCGTCGACGCTGCCGCTGGTCGCACCGGTCAGCTGGATCGTGCTGTCGGTGCGCACGACCACGAGGCTGCGCGAAGCCGGCTACGAGGTCGGACTGCTGGGAGCGAAGTCGTGATCGGACTGACGCTCGCGGGAATCCTGCTGCCATCGGCCTGTGCGCTGCTCACCGTGCTGCTGCTGGCCTTCCTGGTTCCGGACGACGATGACGTCGACCAGAGCCTGCATCGCTACTTCATGGTGATCTTCACCGTGCTGATGGTCGGTGCCTTCGGCTTCATCCGGCAACCGAAGGTGCAGCAGGCGCTGGACCCCGAGCAGAAGCGGGCGGCGGAGCTCGAGGTGCATCCGATCTTCGTGGCGCTGAACGACACCCACATCGACGAGCCGCCGGGGCCGAACGGCGTGCGCCGCACGCTGGCCGCGCGCCTCGCCGACGGCGAGCATTCGATCGCCGAAGCGATGACCTACGTGCGCCCGGAATTGCAGCGTGCCGGCGACGAGCGCCTGGGTTTCGCCGGCAACGCGCAGCGCATCGCGTGGGGCCGGATCCACCTCGCCACGCTGAAGGAACTGTCGTCGAATCCGATCGCCTGCCAGGGCGTGATCGTCGGCAACGAGCGTGGCGACATTGCGCTGCGCACGGCGGTCAGTGCCGACAACGACCGCGAATTCCAGGAAGTCCTGATCGCGATGCTGCGTGACGGCTACGCCAACATGGGTTCCCACACCAACTGGCCGGCCTCCGAACGCGTCGAGCTTTCGGACCTGCAGCGCCGCTACGGCGAACTCCGCGAGCAATGGGTGGCGCGCTACGGCCAGGAAGTGATCGATTCGCTGCCGAAGTCCGGTCATCCGACGGTCGCGACCCGCGGCAATGAAGCCGAGGTGTGCGCGGCGCGGATGGGCCAGCTCCGGGACGTTCTCGCCGAACCGGCGCCGATGGCGGCGCGGCTGGTGGACGGTCTGCTGCGGTAGGCAGCACCGGCGTCGCATGGGTCGGGGCCCGTTCGCCGGAGTCTCGCGACAGGGCGGCGATCCGGCGCGCAGCCTGGCGCTTCCCGGCGCCGCGTGAGGATGCCGGGCCGCATCGCTGCGGTCGAAACGACGACGCGCTGTGCGAGGAAGGCCTGCGGGACTGCCGCGGGGCCGCTTCGGTACCGGGGCGCGGATCGCGCCCGCGTCGCGGTCCTCCGGCCGGGTGGACATCGACTTCTTCGCGGGCGCCCTGGTTCCGGGACCGGGATGCACATTTTTGAAGTCAACATGCGTACAATAATGCGAATCGCTCGCATTTGAAGTTATCATGTCGCATCGACTCCGTTGTCTCATCCTCGTCCCGCTGTTCCTGCTCGGCGCCTGCCGGTCCTCCGGAGGGGAGGATCAGACCGCCGCCCTCGCGGCGGAGGTGAAGGCGCTGAAGGCCGAGCTGGCCACCGTCCGCAAGTCCGCGGAGCCCGCTGCCACACCGGAACTCGGCCAGCAGATGCTCGAATTGCAGGTCCGCCATGCACGGCTGTGGCTCGCGGTCGACCAGGGCAACTGGGACTTCGCTCTGTTCCAGACCGCGGAACTGCGGGAAGCCGTCGCGGGCATCGTCGAGACCAATCCGGATCACGCCGCGCTGCAGCCCGAGCGACTCGCCGATGTCATGCCAGCCTTCATGAACCCGGCGCTCGACAAGCTCAGCAAGGCACTGGCCGAGCGCAAACCGGACGAAGCGCGGGCCGCGTTCGACGGACTGTCGGCGGCCTGCACCGCCTGCCATGCGGGGGCGAGCTTCACCTTCCTCGAAGTGCACCGGCCGGGGCCGCGCCTGCTCGACAACGTCGGCGCCGCTCCCGCCGCCAAGGCCGCGGCGCCTTGAGCGGACCGCGGCCGCGCGCGACCCGCCGCGTCAGCTTTCCGGGACGGGGCTGATCCAACATGCGCGTCCTGGTGATCAGCCAGCAGGGCGAGCCGGCACGGCTGCTGAAGCAGAGCCTGAAGGAGGAGGGACACGTCGTCGACCTGGCGCGCAGCTTCGAAGACGGCACGCATCTCGCCCGCGAACAGGACTATCGCGTCGTGCTGATCGATCGCGAGTTCCACGATGCCGACGGGCTGGACCTGGTCCGCGGGCTGCGCGAGCGAGGCATCTCCCGCCCGATCCTTCTGCTGTCCGCGCGGACCGACGTCGCCGAGCGGGTGCGCTGCATCCGCGCGGGCGCCGACGACTATGTGGTGAAGCCCTATTCGCTGGTCGAAGTGATGGCGCGGGTGGATGCGCTGGGCCGGCGTCGGCAGACGCGGTCCGACGGCAACGACGCGACGCTGCTTCGGGTCGGCGACCTCGAGATGGATCGGCTCGCCCGTCGCGTCCGGCGCGCCGGGCGCCCGATCGAGCTGAAGCCGGCGCAGTTCCGCGTGCTCGAGTTCCTCATGCGCCACGCCAACAGCATCGTCACCCGCACGGCGCTGTTCGAGAACGTCTGGGACTTCGAGACCGAACCCAACACCAACGTGATCGACGTCCACATCTCCCGGCTGCGCACGCTGATCGACACGCCCGGCAGCTTCCCGATGATCCAGACCGTGCGCGGCTCGGGCTACCGGCTGCTGCCTCCCGTCGTCGAGTAGGAGTCGTCGCGAACCGTCGGTCGGTGCGTCGGGATTCCAGGAATCACGAGGTGTCGCGGGATCACCCGTTCACTCCGACACGGAGCGACTCTCCGGAGCGGCCATCCCCGCGGACCCGTGCCGCGACGGCAATCCGTCGACCGTCGGACATCAGTCGGCGTTCCGTTTCAGCCGAGACCGCGCCTCCGCCGTCAACGGATGACACTCTCCATACAATTTCATCGCGATCGCGAGCGACTGCTCGCGCAGTGCCCGGGCTTCAGCAGCCGCCCCGCGGCTTTCGACCACGTCGGCAAGCCAGCCACTCGCTTCGAACACGACTTCCTCGCCCGTCGCGTCGGTCGCATGCAGGCGGTCGATCGCGTGGCGGAGCGTCGCCTCGCTGGTCGCGACGTTTGCGGCGGGATCAGCGACGAAGGCCGCATGCGCCGCGACGGCGCCGAAATGCAGCACGATCGGGTTGTCGGCGCCGCGCGCCGGCGCCAGCGCGTCGCGCGCCTGCGTCGCCAGTCGGGCCGCGTGCGCGGCCTGTCCGGTGGCGGTCAGCACGCGGGCTCGCACGATGTCGATGTAGGGCCGGAACTCGCCGGTAGTGTCGGCGCCGAGGATGCGATCGGCGTCGTCGAGCAGCGTCGCGGCCTTGGCGTAGTCGTGGCGGCGCACGGCGAGCATCGCGCGACGCTGCACGATCCGCGCGAGCTGCGGATGGCTGGGGTCCAGAGTCTGCCGGCCGAGGTCGTAGGCCTTCGCGAAGTAGGCGTCGGCGTCGTCGTAGCGGCCGCGCTTCATCAGGATCTGGCCGAGATCCTGCCAGACCATGACCAGCCGCGGGTGCGCGGGGCCGAGCCTCGCGACCAGTTCCGACTCGACCTGGAGGAAGTTCGCCTCGGCCTCGGCGAAGCGCTCGAGGCTCATCTGCGCGACCGCGAGGTTCAGCCGGTCGAAGATCGCGTCGGCGCTGGTGCCCCCGCCGGCGGCGGTCCGGAGCGCGAGGGCTTCCTGGTAGTGGCGCTCCGCCTCGGTGTTGCGGCCGCGCAGGCCCGCAGCGCGGCCGAGCACGGCGAGCGCCGCGATCCGGACCTCGATGCCGCGGCCCGCGCCTGCCGCCGCGACGGCCGACAACGCCTCGTTCGCGGCGCGTTCGGCCGCTTCGGGATCTCCCGCTTCGGTGTGGATCTCGGCCTGGTTCACCAGCAGCGCGGGCAGACCGGCCGCGCCCTGCGCTCCGAGTGCCCGCTGTTCCGCGACCGCGCGATCGATCAGCGTCAGCGCCTGCGCGGGCCCTTCGAGCCGGGCGAGACTGCGCGCGATCGCCGCGCGAATCCCGGCGCGATCCTCCGGCGAGTCCGCGAGTCCGGTGTCGACCCGCGCCGCGGCGCCTTCCAGAAAGCGGCCGGCGGAGAGATCCTCGCCGCGCGACACCTGGGTGGGATCGGCGTGGCCGATCACGTCGACCAGGAAGTCACGGGTCGCCGCGGCGCGCTGCGCCTGCTCGCGCGCCTCGTTGCGGGCGATGCGCAGGCGGTCGACCGCGATGCCGAGCACCAGCAGGCTGACGACGCCGATCGCCGTCGCCGCGCGATGCCGCCGCACGAAGCGTCCGAGACGATAGGCGAAGCCGCCGCGGCGGGCGGCGACCGGGCGTCCCTCGAGCCACGCGACGAGGTCGGACCGCAGTGCCTCGACGCTCGCATACCGCCGTTCGGGGGGCTTGGCGAGCGCCTTGCCGACGATCGCATCGAGGTCGCCGCGCAGCTCGCGCCGCAGGCGGGTCCCCGCGACGTCGCGCGGCCAGGGAGCGACGGCATCGTCCGACCCGGCGGCGGCCAGGGCGGCGGAGAGCGCCTCGTTCAACGTGAGCGGCTCCTCCTCGGTGACCGCACGCAGCCACGCCGCCGGATTGTGCGGATCGGCGCGGTAGGGCAGGCGGCCGGTCAGCACGCGGAACATCAGCACGCCGAGCTGGTAGACGTCGGTCGCGACTGTCAGCGGCTCGCCCTGGAACTGCTCGGGGGCTGCGTACTGCGGCGTCATGGGTCCCATCGTCGCCAGCGTCAGCTCGTCGCCGGCCGCCTCGGCGAGCGACTTCGCGATGCCGAAGTCCACGACCTTCACTCGCCCAGCCGCCGTCACCAGCACGTTGGAGGGCTTGATGTCGCGATGGATGATCAGGTTCCGGTGCGCGCAGGCGATCGCGTCGGTCACCTGCAGCAGCAGCCGGACGCGTCCCGCGACCGTCCCGACGTTCGCGCGGCAATGGCGCGTGATCGGGGCGCCGTCGACGAATTCCATCGTGTAGTAGAGGACGCCGTCGGCCTCGCCCGCATCGTGCAACTGCGCGATGTTCGGATGGACGAGGCGCGCGAGGATCTGCCGCTCGCGCCAGAAGCGCTCGCGCGCGCCGCGCTCCGCCGCGGACTGGCGCAGGGCCTTCAGCGCGACCTCGCGCGCCACCGCGCCGTCGCGCTGCTCCGCGAGATAGACGGCGCCGGTGCCGCCGGAGCCCAGCATCCGCAGAAGTGCGAACGGCCCGACCTTCGTCCCGACCCGGGCGAGGTCTTCCTCCTCGCGGCTGGCCGTGGAATCGGCGGCCGCGGCGCCGGCCGCGTGCGCGACGGCGCGGCGCATCAGGCGGCCGCTCAAGCCGCCGCCCGGGACCAGGAAATCCTTGCCGGCGCTCATCGCCCGGGATGATAGCGGCGCCCTGCCGGCCGATCAGCGCAGGCGCTGGCTCAGCCAGTCACGGGCATCGTGCCAGTTGCGCTGCGCCGTGCGCAGCGGCAGGGACAGCGCCGCCGCGGTCTCCTCGTCCGTGAGTCCGGCGAAGTAGCGGCACTCGAACACGCGCGCCCAGGTCTCGTTTTCCGCCTCGAGCTTGACCAGCAGGTCGTCGAGCGCGACCAGGTTCTCGACCTCGTCGTCGTCGGCGATCTCCACGTCGTCGATGTCGTCGTGTTTCGCGCCCTCGCCGCGCTTCACCCGGAGCTGGCGGCGCGCGTAGTCGCACAGGATCTGGCGCATCATCCGGCTGGCGAGGTTGAAGAAGTGGCTGCGATCCTCGATCTGCTCGCGCGACGCGCCGGCGAGGCGCAGGTAGCACTCGTGCACCAGGCCGGTCGTGCCGAGCGTGGTCGGGACCGGGCCCTCGGAACGCTTGTGCCGGGCGATGCGACGGAGGTCGGAATAGATCTCGAGCACGAGCCGCGACCAGGCGTCCTGGTCGCCGGCGCGCGAGCGTGCCAGGAGCTGGTTGAAGTCGACCGCGTCGGCCATGCGCCACCGTTCCCGGGAATGACGAAGCGAGCCGGAGAGTACGGTCAACGCGACCCGGCGTCCAAGGTGGGCGATCGCGGGTCGTGCGACCCGAGAGCGCGGCATGCCTGGGGACGTCGTCCCAAAAAATGCCCCCGGGAGTCCGGGGGCGGAAGGACATCGACCCAGGGGTCGATCATGGGCCGAGGGGCGGCTCATGCTGCCGCGCGTCGACGGACCGTCGGGACGATCCGTCGACACGCGCCGTGGATCGGCCGGCGCGTCCGTCTCGGAGCCACTCCGCGGCGGCGTGGCGATCCGATGGCACGGCCGGAAGCGGATCCGTGGATCAGTTGACGGTGACTCCCTGCACGGTGCCGTTGGCGTCGCCGCTGATCGCGCCGGTGATCAGGCGCTGGCAGGCCGAGCGGGCGGGGTCGTTGCTGCCGCAGCTGCCGAGGCCGGGGTCGACCGCGATCAGCTGCACGCTGCGACCGGCCGGGAGGTCGATGTTGAACGGCGCGCTGCTGCCGGGGCAGGAGCCGCCGGAATATTGCGCCGCCAGCATGCCTTTCTGCTCGTAGCCGCCGCTGCCGAGGTCGTGCAGCCACAGGTAGACGAGCCGGTTGCTGGTGTTGCAGTTGTGGACCGCGAGCGTCTTCACGCCGACCGGTGGTGCCGGCGCGCAGGTCGCGCCGACCGGCTGCACCCGCAGCGACGACGCGGTGTCGTGGCCGATGCGGTTGTTGCCGAAGTTGGCATCGTCGCCGCTGAAGGCCTCGCAGACTTCGCGGAAGTCGGCCGCGGAGCAGACGCAGGCCTGCACGCCGGAGCCGATCCGGATCGACGACATGCTGTTGTCGGCGATGCCGAAGTCCGCCGCCTTGGCGTAGTTGCCCTGGGTCCGGGTGCTGCAGGGATAGAGGAAATCGCTGTGCTCGAACACGGCGACCTGGCCGGCGGCGGGCACGCAGTCGCGGGTTCCGGCGGCCTGCACGCGGATCGACGAGGTGCTGTCGTGGCCGATCTCGGTGTTGCCGAAGTTCGACTCGCTGGAAGTGAACAGGATGCAGTTGCCCGCGTAGTAGGCGCCGGTGCAGACCTCGGCCTGCGCTCCGCTGCCGATCCGGATCGACGACACCGCATCGTTCTCGAATGCCATCGCCGTGGGGGTCGGATAGTCGCCGGCCTTCAGCACGACGCAGGGCGCGACGAAGTCGCTGTGCTTGAACAGCGCGACTTCACCCGCCTGCGGCGTGCACTCGGTGTAGCCGGCGGACTGCACGCGGGCGGACGACAGCGAGTCGGTGCCGATCGAGGTCGACGCGAGATTCGCCGCGTTGCCGGACAGCACGATGCAGCGGCCGCTGTAGTTGCTGTCGTTGCACACCACGGCCTGGGTCCCGGCGCCGAGGCGCACCGACGAGACGCTGTCCTCGGCGACACCGAGCGACGCCGCGCTGGCGTAGTCGCCGAAGCCGCGGACCACGCAGGGCTTCAGGAAATCCTGGTGCTGGTAGAACGCGACCTGGCCGTTCGCCGGGCTGCAGTCGAGCTCGCCCCGCGCCATCACCCGCAGCGACGAGGCGACGTCGTTGCCGACCCGCATCCCGGACAACGAGGCGACGTCGGCCACGAAGGCCTGGCAGTCGCCGAGCAGGTAGGTGTCGCGGCACAGCACGCCCTGCGCATTGGCTCCGACCCTGAGCGAGGAGATGCTGTCGCCCCGAAGCCCCATGGCGTCCGGCAGCGGGTAGTCGCCGCGCGACTTCACGACGCAGGGACCGGCGAAGTTGGAGTCGCGGAAGAAGGCGACCTGGTCGGCGTTGGGAAGGCAGGCGACGGGATTGCCGCGGCGCTGCACCTTCACCGACGAGATCCGGTCGTGGCCGATCGGGTTGTTGCCGAGGCTGGCGTCGGTCACGGTGACGAGCTCGCAGGTGCTCTCGAACCAGGAGTCGGCACAGACGTAGGCCTGGGCGTCGATGCCGACCGCGATCGAGGAGATGCTGTCCTCGGGCAGCCCGATCGCCGCGGAGGTCGGATAGTCGCCGAGGCTGCGCACCACGCAGCGGCCGCCGAAATTGCTGTCGGTGTAGAAGGCGACCTGGTCCGGTGCCGTCACCGCGCATTGGGCCGCAGCCTCGTGGGAAGACCCGGCGTAGGCCAGGAGGCCGAGGACGGCGAGGCCGAGCCAGCGGCGCGGGCGCCGCAGCGAATGTCGTTTGATGCTCATCGTGTGTCCTGAAGAGGGAAGGGTCGTGCCGGCGTCCGCGGGTTCACGCGATGGCGGCACGCCTCTCTTGGCGACATCCCGTCACAAGATGCGACATTTCCGGTGGACGACGATCGTCGGCCACCGCGACTTGGTGCGGCTCGTGCGTGCCGCGCGCCCTATCGCGGGCTCCAGTGTCGTGCGAGCACCGGCAGCAGGACCCGCGTCAGTACGGTCGACGAGACGAGGCCGCCGAGCGCCGCGATCGCCATCGGCGCCCCGACCGACAGGCCGATGCCGGTCGCGTGGCACCGTTCCGCGACCACCGACGATGCGGAACGACCCTGCACGTCGAAGTCGACGCCGACCCGTCGCAGCCCGGCTTCGTGCGCTGCCAGTGCACCGCAGCGGCGCGTCAGGGCGGCGCGGACACGCGCGTCCGACTAGTCGATCCGCGGCTGCGGGCGGGAGGCCGGTTCCAGCGCCGGTGCGAACGCCGCGGCCACCACCCGGAAGCTGTTGTCCGCGACGTTGGTGGCGAACTCCTTGGTGAGACCGATCGTCGGCGCTGCACGCCGATGCGCCAGGGCGCCGTCGGTCGCGGCGATCTCCGGTAAGAATGTGGATGCGACCTCGACCCGATCGTCGGTCACCCTGCCCGCTCGAAGGGCCGCTATTGTGGGCGATGATGGACGACACTGCGGCGGAACGGGATGAGGCATTGGTCATCTGGCCGAAGGATGGAAGGGTGAGCGCGGACCGTGAGCGGGCCAGCCGCTTCCTGAGCCTCGTCCTCAGGCATCGGCCCGAGCTCATCGGTCTCGAACTCGACGCGCAGGGTTGGGCGGAGGTCGAGGACGTCGTGGCGAAGTCCGCGCGCGCGAACAGGCCGCTGTCGCGGGCGCTGATCGAGGCGCTGGTGCGGACGAGCGACAAGCAGCGCTTCGCCTTGTCGCCCGACGGCCGGAAGATCCGCGCCAACCAGGGCCATTCGGTCGCCGTCGACCTCGCGTTGCCGCCGGGCATGCCGCCGGAGCGGCTCTATCACGGAACGGCCACGCGCTTCGTCGAGGCGATCCGGCGCGAGGGGCTGCTGCCACGCTCGCGACGCCTGGTGCATCTGTCGGCCGATGTCGAGACGGCGCGGACGGTCGGCGCGCGCCATGGCGAGCCGCAGGTGCTCGAGGTCGACGCCGGCACGATGCATCGGGCCGGCCACATGTTCATGCGCGCGGCCAACGGTGTTTGGCTGGTGGAGCGCGTACCGCCCGAGTACCTGAAGCCGTAGGTCGACGACCGGCCGCGCTCCGAGGCATCGGGCCGGCGGCAGGCGACGTCCGGACTCAGCGGACGGAGAACGCGGCCAGTTCCCGCGCCAGGTGCTCCGGGTCTTCGACACAGCCGGACAGCTGGAAGTCGGCGGCGGCGTCCGGCCAGGCCAGCGAGGCGCAACGGGACACGCCGAGTGTCCAGCGCGCCGACCCGGTCGAAGCGTCGCTGGAATGGACCAGGTGCCAGAGCCTGCCCTCGGCGTCGCCGACCGCCACCTCGCAACCGAGGGTGTCGATGCCCATCCGGCTGATCGCGACACGGAACGGCAGCGCCCGGTCGAGACTGCGCCGCACGCAGCGGCGCGCCGCGGCGATCACCGGTTCGGTCACGCCCGAGGTCCGCTCGCCGAAGCCCACGGTGCCGCATTCGACGGTGTCCGGCTGGAGCAGCGTGGCTCCGAGGCGATCGTCACCGCAGGCGACGATCGGCGGAGCGACCGGACGCAGCGCGGATCCGCACGCGGTGAGGAGAAGGATCGCGAGCGGCGCGAGACGGCGGAACCGGCCGCTGTCGGGCATTGGCATGCGCATGCGACCAGGACGCGGTTTCGACGCCCCCGGTCGCACGGGCAATGCTCGATTGCTCAGTTCTGCTTGTGGATCGCGCGCTTGTCGACCGACAGTGCCGCCTCGTGCACCGCTTCCGACAGGGTCGGGTGGGCGTGGCAGATGCGCGCGAGGTCCTCGGCGGAGCCGTGGAATTCCATCGCGACGACGGCCTCCGCGATCAGCTCGGAGACCACCGGGCCGACCATGTGGACGCCGAGCAGACGATCCGTCTCGGCATGGGCGATGACCTTGACCATGCCCGCCGTCTCGTTCATCGCGACCGCGCGGCCGATCGCCGCGAACGGGAAGGTGCCGGTCTTGTACGGGATACCTTCGGCCGTCAGCTGCGCCTCGGTCTTGCCGACCCAGGCCACTTCCGGCTCGGTGTAGATCACCCACGGCACCGTGTCGAGATTGACGTGGCCGGCCTTGCCGGCGATCAGCTCGGCGACCGCGATGCCTTCCTCGGAGCCCTTGTGCGCCAGCATCGGGCCGCGCACCGCGTCGCCGATCGCCCAGACGCCGTCGACGCCGGTCCAGCAGTGCTCGTCGACCTCGATCACCCCGCGCGGCGACAGCCGGACGCCGGTGCCCTCGGCCAGCAGGCCCGCGGTGTTCGCGCGGCGGCCGACGGCGACCAGCAGCTTGTCCACGACGACGGACTGGTCGCCCTTGGCGTCGGTGAAGCCGACGGTCACGCCGTCGGCGCCGACCGTCGCGCTGGTGACCTTCGCGCCGAGGCGGATGTCCAGGCCCTGCTTCTTGAACTCGCGGGCGGCGAGCTTGGCGATGTCGGCGTCGGCGGCGGCGAGGAAGTCCGGCAGGGCTTCCAGCACCACGACCTCGGCGCCGAGACGGCGCCAGACGCTGCCGAGCTCGAGGCCGATCACGCCGGCGCCGATCACGCCGAGCTTCTTCGGCACCTCGACGAAGTCGAGCGCGCCGGCGTTGTCGACGATGCGATTGCCGTCGAACTTCGCGAACGGCAGTTCGATCGGCACCGAGCCCGCGGCCAGGATCACGTTGGTGCCGCTGATCTCGCTGACCGATCCGTCGGCGGCCTTGATCGAGACCTTGCGGCCCGGATGGAGGGTCGCCCAGCCGGCGAACGGCGTCACCTTGTTGGCCTTGAACAGGCCGGTGATGCCGCCGGTGAACTGCTTCACGATCTTGTCCTTGCGGCCGACCATGGTCTTCACGTCGATGGTCGGCTTCAGCGCGCTGATGCCGTGGTCGGCGAAGCTGTGCGTCAGGTTGTGGAACTGCTTGGACGAATCCAGCAGCGCCTTCGACGGGATGCAGCCCACATTGAGGCAGGTGCCGCCGAGCGCCGGCTTGCCGTCCTTGCCGACGAAGCCGTCGACGCAGGCGGTGGTGAGGCCGAGTTGCGCCGCACGGATGGCGGCAACGTAGCCGGCGGGGCCGGCACCGATGACTACTACGTCGAAGTGGGACATGGGACGTTCCTAGGGAGTGTCGACGGCTGCTTCGTTCGACGATTCAGGGCCCAGGGCCCGGGGCCCAGGGCCCAGCGGGACTGGGCTTTGGAGTTTCGCTGGTCGCGACAACCGATCGAGCGGAGCGCGGCTACTGGGCCCTGGATCCGAGCGCGGCTCAGATCCCCAGCAGCATCTTGTGCGGATTCTCGAGCTGGTTCTTCACGTCGACCAGGAACAGGACCGCGTCCTTGCCGTCGATGATCCGGTGGTCGTAGGACAGCGCGATGTACATCATCGGCGCGGCGATCACCTGGCCGTTCTCGACGATGGCGCGTTCCTTGACCGCGTGCATGCCCATGATGGCGCTCTGCGGCGGGTTGACGATCGGGGTGGAGAACAGCGAGCCGAAGGTGCCGCCGTTGGTGATGGTGAAGGTGCCGCCCTGCAGGTCCTCGATGGCGAGGCCGCCCTCGCGGGCCTTCTTCGCGTAGTCGGCGATCGCGCGCTCGATGTCGGCGAAGGACATCGCCTCGGCGTTGCGCAGCACCGGCGTGACCAGGCCCTTCTCGGTCGCGACGGCGATCGAGATGTCGGAATAGCCGTGGTAGATCACGTCGTTGCCGTCGACCGAGGCGTTGACTACGGGGAACCGGCGCAGCGACTCGGCGGCGGCCTTCACGAAGAAGCTCATGATGCCGAGGCGGATGCCGTGCGCCTTCTCGAAGCCTTCGCCGAGAGCCTTGCGCATGTCCATCACCGGCTTCATGTTGACCTCGTTGAACGAAGTCAGCATCGCGATCGAGTTCTTCGACTGCATCATCCGCTCGGCGATGCGCGCACGCATCCGGGTCATCGGAACCCGGTTGTCGCTGCGCGGGCCGGCGGGCACGGCCGCAGCCGGGGCGGCCTTCGGCGCGGCGGGCGCGGGGGCCGGCGCGGCCGGCGCCTTCAGCGCGTTGACCAGGTCTTCCTTGGTCACCTGGCCGCCGCGGCCGGTGCCGGCGACGGAGGCAGGGTCGATCTTGTTCTCTTCGGCGACGCGGCGAGCGGCGGGCGACAGACCCGCGGCAGACGGCGCGGCGGCGGTGGGAGCAGCGGCAGCGGCGACCGGAGCGGCGGCAGGAGCCGGTGCCGGAGCGGCCGCAACCGCCCCCGCCTCGATGATGGCGATGACTTCGGAGCTGGTGACGGTGTCACCGGTGTTCTTGAGGATCGACTTGAGCACGCCGTCGGTGGTCGCCGGCACTTCCAGGACGACCTTGTCGGTCTCGAGGTCGACCAGGTTCTCGTCGCGACGGACCGCGTCGCCGGGCTTCTTGTGCCAGGTGGCGATGGTTGCGTCGGAGACGGACTCCGGCAGGACGGGGACTTTGACTTCGATGCTCATGAACGGGCTTCCTTGTTCGACCTGTCTTGTTCGGCTCATTCGGCCGTGGGGTCGCCGGACAGCTTGGCGACCAGGGCTTGCTCGGTGAGTTGCGCCTGCTCGGCGACGTGGGTGGCGAAGTGGCCGCAGGCCGGCGCCGGCGAGCGCACGCGACCGGCGTAGTGGAGCTTCTGGCGGTCGGCGAGGCAGACCTGCAGGTGATGCTGGATGTTGTACCAGGCGCCCTGGTTCATCGGCTCCTCCTGACACCAGATGACGTTGCGGGCGCCAGGGTAGCGCGCCAGCTCGGCCGCGACTTCGATCCGCGGGAAGGGATAGAGCTGCTCGACCCGGACGATCGCGACGTTGTCGACACCGCGCTTGTCGGCGTCCTCGACCAGGTCGTAGTAGACCTTGCCGGAGCACAGCACCACGCGCTTGACCTTGGCCGGATCCTTGGCCGTGCGGTCCGGGATCACGACCTGGAACCCGCCGCCGGAAAGGTCGGCGAGCGTCGAGGTCGACAGCCGGTGGCGCAGCATCGACTTCGGCGTCATCACGATCAGGGGCTTGCGCACATTGCGCAGCATCTGCCGGCGCAGCATGTGGAACATCTGCGCCGGCGTGGTCGGCACGCAGACCTGCATGTTGTGCAGCGCGCACAGCTGCAGGAAGCGCTCGAGTCGCGCGGAGGAGTGTTCCGGGCCCTGGCCCTCGTAGCCGTGCGGCAGGAACAGCGCGAGGCCGCAGTAGCGTCCCCACTTGGCCTCGCCCGAGGAGATGAACTGGTCGATCACCACCTGCGCGCCGTTGGCGAAATCGCCGAACTGGCCTTCCCAGATGCACAGCGTGTGCGGATCGGCGGTGGCGTAGCCGTACTCGAAGGCCATCACGGCCTCCTCGGAGAGCAGCGAGTCGATCACCGCGACGTGGCGGGTCTCCTCGGCCAGCGACTTCAGCGGGGTGAAGGTGCGCGCGGTCTTCTGGTCGTGCAGTACCGCGTGGCGATGGAAGAAGGTGCCGCGGCCGGCGTCCTGGCCGACCAGGCGCAGGCGGTGGCCCTCGGCGACCAGCGAGGCGTAGGCGAGATTCTCGGCGTAGCCCCAGTCCATCGCCAGCTCGCCGCGCGCCATCTTGTTGCGGTCGTCGTAGATCTTGGCGACGCGCGGATGCAGCGTGAGGTCGGGCGGCAGGACGTTGATCTTCGCCGACAGCTCGGCGAGGCGCTCGGCCGGCAGCGCGGTGTCGACGGCCTGGTTCAGGGTGCCGTCGAGGAAGTGGCTCCAGTCGATCGTCGGGATGCCGTCGTCCGGACCGGCGAGCTCGGTCACCGGCTCGCCGGCTTCCAGCGCGCGGCGATAGTCCTCGGCCATCCGCTGCGCCTCGTCGGCGCCGATCCGGCCGGCCTTCGCCAGGCGTTCGGCGTACAGTTCGCGGGTCGTCTTGCGGGCGCGGATGTTCTGGTACATCAGCGGCTGCGTCGCCGCCGGCTCGTCCGCCTCGTTGTGGCCGTGGCGGCGATAGCAGACGAGATCGATCACCACGTCCTTCTTGAAGGTGCGGCGGAACTCGTAGGCCAGCTCGGTGAAGAACACCACGGCTTCCGGGTCGTCGCCGTTCACGTGGAAGATCGGCGCGCCGACCATCTTGGCGACGTCGGTGCAGTACAGCGTCGAACGCGCGTCGTCGACCCGGCTGGTGGTGAAGCCGACCTGGTTGTTGACGACGATGTGGACCGTGCCGCCGACCGCGAAGCCGCGCGCCTGCGACATCTGGAACAGCTCGGTGACGACGCCCTGGCCGGCGAACGCGGCGTCGCCGTGGATCAGGATGGGCAGGACCTGGCTGCGCTCCTCGTCGAGGCGGCGGGCCTGGCGCGAGCGCACCGAGCCGACGATCACCGGATCGACGATCTCCAGGTGGGAGGGGTTGAAGCCGAGTGCGAGGTGGACCGTGCCTGCCGGCGTGCGGACGTCGGCGGAGTAGCCCATGTGGTACTTCACGTCGCCGGAATGCGCCGGGTCGTGGTGCTCGTCGTGCTTGCCCTCGAACTCCGCGAACAGCCGCTCCGGCGCCTTGCCCAGCGTGTTGACCAGGACGTTGAGGCGGCCACGGTGGGCCATGCCGATCACGATCTCCTTGACGCCCGCCGCGCAGGAGGCGGCCACCAGCGCGTCCATCGCCGGGATCAGGGAGTCGCCGCCTTCCAGCGAGAAGCGCTTCTGGCCGACGTACTTGGTATGGAGGAAGCGCTCGAGACCCTCGGCGGCGGTGAGCTTGGACAGGATCCGGCGCTGGCGGGTGGCGTCGTAGCCGAAGTTGCCGGCGGCGCGCTCCATCCGCTCGTAGACCCAGCGGCGTTCCTCGGCCACCGAGATGTGCATGAACTCGGCGCCGACCGAGGCGGTGTAGGTGCGCTTCAGGATGTCCCAGAACTCGCGCAGCTTCAGGCGCTTGCTGCCGCCGGCGAAGGTCGCGAGCGAGAACTCGGTGTCGAGGTCGGCGTCGGACAGGTTGTGGAAGGGCAGTTCGAGGTCGGGCGCCTTCTGCGCACCCATCATCGCCAGCGGGTCGATGTGGGCGGCAAGATGGCCGCGCGAGCGATACGCCGTCAGGAAGCGCAGCACGCCGGCCTGCTTCTGCGCATAGGCGTCGTCGCTCGGGGCGGCAGCGCTCGCGCGCAGGGTCTGGTGCGACGCGGCTTCCAGCGCCGCGACCACCGGGCCGTGCGCGGTTTCGCGCGCGCCGCCGCGGAGTTCGGCGAAGTAGGCCTGCCACTTCGGCGCGACGCTCGCGGGATCGGCGAGCCAGGCCTCGTACAGGCCCTCGACATAGACGGCGTTGCCGCCGGACAGCTGGGACGAGTTGCGGAACTGCTCGAGCAACGAACTCACGTTGGGCAATCCATGATGGGAACGGGGTCCGCGGCGATCTCCACCGCGCCGGCCGCAGGGCGGCAAGGGCCGGCCATTATAGCCGGGTGGGTCGGCGGGGTTGGGGCCGACTTTGGTCGAGGGTCTTGGGAAATGTGGCAATAACGGGGCGGGCTGCAGGGCGGCCACTGGCCGCCGTCGCGGGACGCCTCGGCATGGCGGCCGGTGGCCGCCCTACACCCCGAGCCGACGCAAGTTCGGGTCGGCCTCGGAGCGCTCCCACACCTGGTTGAACCACTCCAGCAGCGGCCGGTGGCGGGGGCCGCCGACCGGGTCGTATTCGCCGTCGAAGCGGCTGGCGAGCGGGCGGTAGAAGTAGCCGTTGTCGTCGTTGAGGATGAAGGCGGCGGCGTAGTGGCGATCGACCTCGTCCACCGGGCGACGGATCGTCAGGTGCGAGGACAGGCGCTCGGCCAGGTGCAGCAGGCGATGGCCGCGGCCGATCGGGATCTCCGAATCGAACAGCAGGATGCGCACCTCGGCACCGCGCCCGGACAGCGCGATCCGCCGGATCGCCTCCAGCACGGGCGAGCGGTCGAGCAGTTCCGGGTCGAGATCGCGGCTGACGATCCACAAGCGGTGGCGGGCGCGCGACAGCAGCTGGCCGACGGCGATGGTGGCGTCGTCGCGGGAGTTCACGTCGACCCGCTGCGAACGCTGCCTTGCGATCGCGCCGGGCGAGGGCGGCTGCTCGATCGGCTCGAGCCGGCGCCGCATGAACCGATGCGGGATGCCGCATTCCTCGAACTCGGCGCCCTCGGCGACGAAGCCGAGCTTCGCGTACAGCGCCACCGCGTGGCTCTGCGCGTGCATCACGACTTCGGTCCAGCCGAGCTCGCGGGCGAGTTGCACCAGCGCCTCGACCAGCGCCGCGCCGACGCCCTTACCGCGCCATTCCTTCGTCACCGCGATGCGGCCCACGTGGAAGTCGGGGGTGAGCCGGCCGGTGCCGATCGGCGTGCCGTCCGGCAGCCGCGCCACCACGTGGCGCGACTTCGGGTCGAGGTCGTCCCATTCGTCGTCGGGCGGGATGTTCTGCTCGACGATGAACACCGCCGTGCGGACGGCCTTCAGTGCCTGCTGGTCGACGATCCAGTCGGCCGGCTCGATGCGGTAGCGGTCATCGATCACGGCCGAACTCCAGATGGCCGGCATTGACGATCGCGAGCAGAGCGCCGAGGTCGTTGCCGGAGAGCTCGCCGAGGCTGGAGCCGGCGACCTGCTTGTGCCCCGACAGACGCTCGGCAAGCGCGACGCTGCAGTCGAAGGATTGGCCGCCGTAGTAGATCCGGGCGCCGCCGCCGGCGAGCCGGCGCCAGGCGCAGCGCGACAGCGGATGGCGGTGCAGGGTCACGCTGGCGCTGAGCTTCCGGCGCAGCGCGGTGCGATCGAGGGCGCGCCGTCGCGGTGCGGCCTGGTGGGCGGCGCGGTAGCGGGTCATGTAGCCGGTGAACCAGTCGGCGAAGCGTTCGCTGTCGACGTCGATGGCGTCGCGCAGCAGGCGGCCGACGCTCTTCACCACGCCGGCGTCGATCTCGCCCGGGTGGATGGGCGGGACCAGGCCCGGATCGGCATAGCGACGCTCTTCCGGCAGGTGCTCTGCACCGCGGTCGAGGAAGTCGGCGAGCAGCTCCATCACGGCCGGGGCCCGCAGGCCGACCGAGAAGGTCATGCATTCGCCGACGGCGACGCCGTGGTGCGGCACGCCGGGCGGCAGGTACAGCATGTCGCCGGGTTCGAGGATCCACTCGTGGGTGGGCCGGAAGCGGCGCAGCTGCTTCAGCTCGACGTCGGGTCGGAAGTCCTTCGGCGCCGCCGGGTCGGTGCTGATCTGCCAGCGCCGCCGGCCCATGCCCTGCAGCAGGAACACGTCGTACTGGTCGACGTGCGCGCCGACCGAGCCGCCGTCGACGGCGTAGCTGATCATGATGTCGTCGATCCGCCAGTCCGGGAGGAAGCGGAAGTCGGCGAGCAGCGCGTCGATCTCGGCGAAGGCCTTGTCGCAGTCCTGCACCAGCAGGGTCCAGTGCGATCTCGGCAGGTGCGCGAAGTCGTCGGCGGTGAACGGGCCGTTGCGCAGGTTCCAGCGGTCGATCTTCGGCCGATGGACGACCAGCCGCGAGATCGCCATCGGCTCGCCCGCGAGACCGGCGAGGTCGTTCGGGCTGATCGGCGACTCGAAGTCGGGAAAGGCGCCGCGGATCAGCAAGGGCTGCTTCTGCCAATGCCGGCGCAGGAAGGTCGCCGGCGGCATGCCGAGTCGGTGCTTGCGGGTCGCGGTCGCTTCGATCATGGCTTTCGCGCCTCGGATTCCTTGGCGATGCGGGCCGTGAGGTTGTCACCGGCACGCTGAGCGTAGCGGCGGCAGGCGGAGTCATCCAGCAGCGGTACCGTGGCGCCTGGTCCGACCCGTTGCCAGAGCGCGCTCGCCGCCGGATGCGGAGTGAGCAGCAGCGAGCAGTCCAATCCGGAGATGTGGTCGATCCCCGCCCGGAAGGCCGAGAGATAGCCGGGATGGGCGGCCTCGTCGCTGAACCGGTAGTCGTCGTCGGACATCGCCGTCAGGCTGTCGACATAGGCGATTCGCGCACAGGTTTCGCCCTCGCATCGTTCCCAGGTCCAGCTGGTGCTTCCCGGCGTGTGTCCCGGGGTCGCGTGGGCAGTGAGTTCGAGGTCGCCGAGGCGGAGTCGGTATCCATCCGCGATCACCTGCACCTGGTCGGCGGCCACCGCGGGGAACGGTTTCGAGGTTTCGAACTGCGGGTCACTGCGATCGCCGCGGCCGCGGCGCAGGGCCTCGGCCGACGGCGCCAGCGCCAGCACGGTCGCTCCCGTCACTTTCTGCAGATGGGCGATGCCGCCGGCATGGTCGTCATGCGGGTGACTGTTGAGGATGTAGCGCACGTCGCGGAGCTTGAAGCCTGCCGCTTCGATGTTGGCGGCGACGAGCGTGCCACCCTTGGCGGTGCCGCCGTCGATCAGCACGTGGCCAGCGCTCGACGTGACCAGCACCGCGCTGATGCCACAGGTGCCGACGAGCCAGGTGTTGTCGAACACGAGACGCGGCGGCGCCGGATCGTCCCAGCCGGCGTCGGCGGCGCAGGCCTTGTCGCGACCTGAATTGCCGTCGGATGCCGCCGACGCCGCCATGGGCAGCATCGCCAGCAGCAGACCGAGGGCACGAGACCAGCGGGTGTTCATTCAGATCGCCCTGGCGAGTTGCTCGGCGAGGCCGGTGTAGGTCGCGGGGGTCAGCGTCTGCAGGTAGTGACCGTCCTGCGCAGGGATTTCGAGGCCCAGGATGAACTCCGCCAGCGCGGCCTCGGTGATGCCGCGGCCGCGGGTCAGCGCTTTCAGCTGCTCGTAGGGTTCGGGCAGGCCATGGCGGCGCATCACCGTCTGCACGGCTTCCGCGAGCACCTCCCAGCTGGCGTCGAGATCGGCGGCGAGGCGCTCGGGCGCGACCTCGAGCTTGCCGAGTCCGCGCGACAGCGAGTCCAGCGCCAGCAGCGTGTGGCCGAACGCGCTGCCGACCGCGCGCAGCACGGTCGAATCGGTGAGGTCGCGCTGCCAGCGCGAGATCGGCAGCTTCTCGGAGAAGTGGCCGAAGAGGCTATTGGCGATGCCGAAATTTCCCTCGGCGTTCTCGAAGTCGATCGGGTTGACCTTGTGCGGCATGGTCGACGAGCCGACTTCGCCTTCCTTCAGCTTCTGCCGGAAGTAGCCGAGCGAGATGTAGCCCCAGAGGTCGCGCGCCAGATCGATCAGGACGGTGTTCAGCCGGCGCAGGACGTCGCACAGTTCGGCGATGCAGTCGTGGGGCTCGATCTGGGTCGTGTAGGGGTTGAACACGAGGCCGAGCTCGCGGACGAACAGGTCGGCGACTGCCGGCCAGTCGACCGTCGGGTAGGCCGCGACATGCGCGTTGTAGTTGCCCACCGCGCCGTTGATCTTGCCGGTCAGCTCCACGGCGGCCAGCTGGCGGCGCTGGCGATCCAGGCGAGCTACGACGTTCGCGATCTCCTTGCCGAGAGTCGTCGGCGACGCGGTCTGACCATGGGTGCGCGACAGCATCGGCACGCCGGCGTGCTGATGGGCGAGTTCCCGCAGACGGGAGATCACCCGGTCGACCGCCGGCAGCAGCACGTCGCGGCGGGCGTCGGCCAGCATCAGGCCGTAGGCGAGGTTGTTGATGTCCTCGGAGGTGCAGGCGAAGTGCACGAATTCCAGCGCCGGCGCGAGCGTCGCGTCGTCCTTCAGGCGTTCCTTGATGAAGTACTCGATCGCCTTGACGTCGTGGTTGGTCCGGGCCTCGATCGCCTTGACCCGCTCGGCATCGCTTGCCGAGAAGTTCTCCGCCAGCGCGCGCAGCCGCGCGCGCGCGGCGGCATCGAACGGCGCGACCTCCGCGATGCCCGGGTGCTCGGAAAGCGCGATCAGCCACTCGACTTCGACCTTGACCCGGCGTTGCATCAAGCCGGTCTCGGAGAAGATCGGGCGCAGCGCCGCGGTCTTGGACGCGTAGCGGCCGTCCAGCGGCGACAAGGCGGTGAGGGCCGCGTCGGTCATGGGGAAATTCCAAGCAGGGGACAGGCCATGATATCGCGCGGTCGTCGCCGGTCGTTCGATCCCTGCCGTTGGTCGTGCTCTGCGTGGGCAATTGCGCAAAATGCCCGCAAATTGACATGAAGTCATGCCGGGCGACGACTGCGGTTAAGCTAGATGGCCCACAATGGTGTCGCCATGCCGCGGATTCGACTGCGCTATCTCAACGGAGCCAAGTCGGGACAGGTGGAAATCTTCCCCGTCCTGCGTGCCGGCTCGCTGCGCTTCGGCCGCGACCTCGACTGCGACGTGCGTTTCGGCGCCAACGAGTTCAAGAGCGTCAGTCGCCATCACGCGATCATCGACTGGTCCGGCGACGAACCGCTGATCGTCCGGATCTCCGATCTGCTCTCGCGCAACGGCACCTTCGTCAACGGCCGCCGCATCGGCCGCACCACGCTGCTGCGCGAGGGCGACCGCATCCAGTTGTCCGCCAGCGGCCCGCAGCTCGAGTTCCAGCTGGAGCAGGTCGATCGAGGGACGCTCGAAGCCGAGGAGGCGCGCGCCGCCTCCGCGCCGGATGCGACGCAGGAAATTCCGGCAGCGGATCTGTTTCTGGCCCTGTAGAGCCTCCTGCACTGCGCTGAAGTGCCGCTGTCGTGATCCAGCGATGCGGCGGTATGGGCCCCTTTGTTCACTGCGCGCGCCACGAGCACGCGCGAACAGCGACGCTGGCTCCGAGGGCGGCGGGCGGGATTGCCCGCCATCAGGGGGCGGCCCGGTGCGTAGCACCGGGCCAGGGTCGTGGGAGCAACACACCGACTTCGAAGTCCGAGCGTTGGGGATCCATCAGGCGTCAGGTTCTATGGAAGCGGCTCAAGCCGCTCTACAGAGCGTCGGGCTGCACTGCTTCGACCTTGGCCGCGATGGTGCCGTCGCGCACCCGCAACTCGATCGCTTGCCCCACGGTGAACTGCGCCACCGAGGTCAGTCGCTGTCGCTCGGTTCCGCCCCGGACGACGGCGTAGCCACGATCCAGGGTCGCCAGCGGACTGACCGCATCGAGCGCCCGGGCGAGCTCGGCGCTGCGCGAGCGGGCACGTTCGAGCAGGCGGTCGACCGCCCGGCGGGCGCGCTCGAGGTCCTGCCGGGCCCGGCGGGCGTGCTGATCGACCAGGGCCGACAGGTGGCGGCGGTCGAGTCGCGCCAGCGTGGCGGAGAGACGTTCGCCGCTGCGCCGCTGGTGGTGGCGGAGTGCCAGCCGCAACCGCTCGGCGAGAGCGTCGGCGCGAGCCGCGAACTGCTGCAGGCGGCGCTCGGGGCGCTGGGCGTTGAGGCGCAGGACACACTGGTCCAGGCCGAGGTTCGCGTCCTGCAGTCGACGTCGCAGGGCCCGATGCAGCCCACGCCGGTGACCGTCGAGCTGCAGTCGCAGTGCGGCCGCGTCCGGGTAGAGGAGTTCGGCCGCGGCCGACGGCGTCGGTGCACGCAGGTCGGCGACGAAGTCGGTCAGGGTGAAGTCGATCTCGTGGCCGATCGCCGAGATCATCGGCGTGCGCGCCGCGGCGATCGCCCGGACCAGGCGCTCGTCATTGAACGCCCAGAGGTCTTCCGCCGAACCGCCGCCACGAGTGACCAGCAGCACGTCGTAGCGGCCGGCGGCATCGGCCGCGGCGAGCATCCGTGCCGCCTCGGCGCCGGCGCCCTCACCCTGCACCGGGATCGGCAGCAGCTCGACCGTGGCCAGCGGGAAGCGTCGTGCCAGCACCGCGCAGATGTCGCGAACGGCCGCGCCGGTCGGCGAGGTGAGCAGGCCGACCCGGCGCGGGTAGACCGGTAGCGGCTGCTTTCGCCCGGGATCGAACAGGCCTTCGGCCGCCAGCTTGGCCTTCAGGTCCTCGAAGGCCTGGGCGAGATCGCCGGTGCCCGCGGCCGCGAGCGTCTCGACGATCAGCTGGAAATCGCCGCGGGCCGCGTACAGGCTGACCCTGGCGCGGGCCAGCACGCGGTCGCCGTCCCGCGGCCGGAAGCGCAGGCCGATGGCACGCTGGCGGAACAGGGCACAGCGGATCTGCGCCTCGCGGTCCTTCAGCGTGAAGTACAGGTGTCCGGAGGCGGCGCGCACCAGGCCGGAGATCTCGCCTTCGACCCAGACCAGTCCGATCGCGTCGTCGAACAGGCCTTGCACCATGCCGATCAGCTGGCTCGGGGACAGGGCGGCGGGAGAAGGGGTTGCGGGCACGCGCGCGGGAGATCCACCGGGCGGCCCATTATGCCGACTGGCACTGCAGGTGACGAGGCCGGCGCCGCCTCCTGGGCTCTCGCGCTGATCCGCTGTGCCCGGACGCGTCACCTGCTGACAATCTCTGTCACCCGAGTGCTGACGCAGCACGCATCGGCCGCGCTATCGTCCGGTCGAGTCCGGACCGTCGGACAGGGAGCTGGAATGGCGACAGGCAGGAAGTCGTCCGCGCGCGCGGTACGAGCGGCGGAAGTAGCCCGAGGTTGGCAGCAGGCCGTCGGAGGCGGATGGGACGGCGTCACCGCCGCCGCGCTGTATGCCGACCTGGAACAGCTGATGGAAGGCGAGGAGAGTGCCGAGGTCGACGAGCTTTCCGAGTCGATCTCGGAGCTCGCGGTCTATCTGTGCTCCTTCGTCGAGACCAGCCGCAGCCCCACCGACGCGCAGCGCGCGATGCTCGGGGGGCTGGTCGAGCGACTGCGCCAGCTCGGGGAGGAATCGCAGGGCGGCAAGCTGCGGCCGGCCGCGGCGCAGAAGCGCGGCGGGCCGGTGCGCAACGTGCGGGTGGCCTTCTACCTGTGCGACGAGCAGCAGATCCTGCCCGGCCTGCCGAGCCAGCTCGGCCGCGCCGGCTTCGTGGTCCGGCCACTGTCCGACGCCGACGCGGTCGCGCGCGAGTTCGGCGCCGGCCCCGCCGACGTGCTGATCCTCGACCGCGGTTGGCTGCAGCGGCTCTCCGACGTGCTGCGCGCCGCCGACAAGGCGCGCGGCGACCTCGGCAGCCTGCCGCTGGTCGTCATCGTGGGGGAGAGCTTCGACGAGCTGCAGCGCGGTTTCGCCCTGCGCGGCGGTGCCGATGCGCTGCTCACCGAGCGCGACCCGCTGGCGGTCGTGCAGCACATCGAGCAGTTGATGGCGCGCCGCCGCGATTCGGCCTGGCGGGTGCTGGTGGTCGACGACGATCGCCAGCAGGCGCTGTTCTGCGAGACCGTGCTGCGCCATCGCGGCCTGGTCGTCGAGTCCTGCCAGGACCCGCTCGAGGCCGAGGAGCGTATCGCCAACTTCCGTCCCGACCTGGTGCTGCTCGACCTGTACATGCCGCAGCGCAACGGCATCGAGGTCGCGCAGCGCATCCGCCAGCATGCCGAGTGGTCGCTGTTGCCGCTGGTGTTCGTCTCCGGCGAGAGCGACCTCGAGAAGCGCTTCGACGCGATCCGGATGGGCGGCGACGACTACGTGGTCAAGCCGATGCGGCCGAAGCACCTGATCGACCTGGTCGACAGCCGCATCCGCCACTCGAAGCAGTCGATCGAGGGGCGTGGCGGCGCCACCCGGCGCGAGGATCGCCGCGGCGTGCTGACCGGCCGCCAGGCGTTCGTCGACGAGCTCGTCGCCGCCCGGGTCGACGACGGCCGCTGCAGTGCGCTGGTGGCCCTGCAGGTCGCCGACCTGCCGCGCCTCCGGGCCGACATCGACTTCGTCGAGCTGGGCAAGCTGAACCAGCAGATCGCCGCCGTGCTTGGCACCGAGACGGAGACCCTCCATCCGGTCTGCGCCGCCGGCGAACTCACCTTCCTGGCCGTGTGCCGGGCCGAGAGCGAGGGCTTCCTGCGGCAGCGCCTGAAGGGCCTGCACCAGCGGCTGGAACAGCGTCCCTGGGGCAGCGCCGGCCACGAACTGAACTTGCGCTTCCTGGTGCTGGCGCTGCGCAACGACGGCGAACGCCGTTCCGCCTCGGCGGCGATCAACGACGCACTCAACCGCTGCGCGACGGTCGATCCGGAGTCCCGCGAGGGCTTCGATCTCGGCCGCGCCGACGCCGACGCCGTCGACCCGGCGGAACGCATCCTGCAGACGCTGCTGCGGGGCGAGCTGCCGCCGAAGATCATCCTCGCCCAGTTCCTGCCGCTGCTGCCGGTGGTCGGCCGGATGCGCGACCAGTACCTCGCCCGCTACCTGCTGCGGTCGCCGACCGCGCCCGATCAAGTGCTGGCCGACGGGCCCCGCTGGCTCGCGGTGGCGCGGCGACTGGAGCGGGTCGCGGCGGTCGATCGCCAGCTGCTGCGCCACGCGCTGCGGCTGCAGAAGCAGTATGGCGCGAGCACGCGGCTGTACCTGCCGGTGGCGATCGAGACCGTGCTCGACCCGACCTTCGCGCCCTGGCTGATGGCGGAAGTGCAGTCGCTGCGCCTCGACGTCGGCGGCATCGTGATCGCGGTGGGTGCCGCCGAGGCATCCGCCAACCCGAACGCGACGCTGGCCGGCATCGACGCGATCCAGGTCGCCGGAGCGCGGGTGATGCTGACCCACGCCGACGGCATGGGCTACAGCGAACGCCTCTCGCTCCACGGCACGGTCGACAGCGCCCTGGTGGCGCCGCCGCCCCCCGCCGCTGCCGGCCAGTGGCAGCGCGAGCGCGGCAACTTCCTGGCGGCGCTGCTGAAGCACGGCAAGCGGACCATCGCCGGCGGCGTCGAGCAGCCGACCGAGTTCTCCGAGCTGCTGCGCCTCAAGTTCGACTACGCGACGTCCGAGCGCTTCGCCGGCTGGCGCGACAGCCTCGATTTCGATTTCGATTTCGACCTCGGCGGGCCATGAGTCCGCCGGTGCCACTGGTCCGGCGGTCGCGCCGCCCGTCGTCACCCGACGATGGACGGCTGGCGGGCGCGTCGACTCCCCCGCTACGGTGACCCCGATGTCCACTCCCAGTCCGATCTCCACTCGCGCCAGTCGTGCCTCCGCGGTGATCCGCGGCTGGCAGATGGCGGCTGCCGGCGGCTGGAACGCGGCCGCCGCGGGCGCGCTGTACGCCGAACTCGAACAACTGATGGACGCCGAGACCGACAACGCCGATGCACTCGGCGAGGCGATCTCGGAACTCGCCGTCTACCTGTGCGCCTTCGTCGAGAGCAGCCGTTCGCCGACGTCGGCGCAGTTCGCCGTCCTGGGCACGATGATCGAGCGGCTGAAGGCGGCCTGCGGGCCCCTGATCGCGCCGGCGGCCTCGGTCGCCCCGGCGCCGCCGGCCCGCCGGCGACTGGTGTTCTACCTGAGCGACGGCGACCGCGCGATTCCCGGCCTCGCGGCGCAGCTCGAGACCGGCGGCTACGAGGTCCGGGCGATGACCGATGCGCAGGTCGTGGCGCAGGAGTTCTCGACCTCGACCGCCGACGTGCTGCTGCTCGACGTGCGCTGGCTGCCGGCGCTGTCGGAGGTGCTGCGCTACGCGGACAAGGCGCGCGGCGACCTCGGCAGCCTGCCGCTGATCGTCCTGCTCGGCGAGTCCTTCGATCCGGTGCAGCGCTCGTTCGCGCTGCGCGGCGGCGCCGACGCGCTGCTCAGCGAGCGCAATCCGGTGGCGATCGTCGACCGCCTGGACCAGCTCGCCGTGCGCCGCCGCGAGCAGGCCTGGCGCGTGCTGGTGGTCGACGACGATCGCCAGCAGGCGATGTTCTGCGAGAAGGTGCTGCGCCACCGTGGCCTGGTGGTCGAGTCCTGCCTCGATCCGGTCGAGGCGGAGGAACGGGTCGCGGCATTCCGGCCGGACCTGGTCCTGCTCGACCTCTACATGCCGGGCCGCAACGGCATCGAGGTCGCGCAGCGCATCCGCCAGCGCGCGGAATGGGCACTGCTGCCGCTGGTGTTCGTGTCCGGCGAGACCGACCTCGAGAAGCGTTTCGACGCGATCAGGATGGGCGGCGACGACTTCGTGGTGAAGCCGGTGCGGCCGCGCCACCTGATCGAACTGGTGGACGCCCGCATCCGCCACGCCAAGCAGTCGCCGGACACCGCCGGCAGCGGTCGGCGCGAAGACCGCCGCGGCGTGCTGGCCGGGCGCACGATCTTCGTCGACGAACTCCTGCGGATGCGCAAGGCGGAGGGTGGCTGCGGCGCGCTGGTCGCGCTGGCGGTGCAGGATGCCGCCCGGGTCCGGGCGGAAGTCGGCTTCATCGGCGCCGCCCAGCTGACCCAGCAGATCGCGGCGGCGCTCGCGACCGAGCACGAGGCCCTGCATCCGGTCTGCGCCGCCGGCGAGTTCCGCTTCCTCGGCCTCGCCCGTGCCGACGACGAAGCCGGCCTCCGGCGGCGTCTCTCCGATCTGCAGCAACGGCTGGAGGGCCGCGACTGGAGCACCGGCGACACCCCGCAGTTCCTGCGTTTCGGTCTGGCGGCGCAGCGCAACGACAGCCGCTCCCCGCCGCTGGACGCCGCGATCGCCGACCTGCTCGCTCAGGTCGTCGCGCTCGATGTGCAGCGGCGGCAGATGTTCGATCTCGGCGCTCCGGTCGCGGCGGCCGGCGATCCGGCGGAACGCGCCCTGCAGATGCTCCTGCGCGGCGAGCTTCCGGAGGGCGCGATCCATGCGCAGTTCCAGCCGCTGCTGCCGATCCTCGGGCACCAGCGCCAGCAGTACCGGGTGCGCTGCTTTCTCGGCCCGCCGGGCGGGCGTCCGGACGAGCGCCACGGCCTCGACCAGTGGCTGCCGCTGGCGCGGGCGGCAGGGCGGGTGGCGGCGATCGACCGGCAGCTGCTGAGTCACGTGCTGAAGCGGATGAAGGCGCGCGGGGCCGAACTCCGGATGCATGTCCCGATCAGCATCGAGTCGGTACTGGATCCCTCGTTCGCGCCCTGGCTGATGGCCGAGATCCAGTCGCAGGGACTCGACTTCGGCGCGATCAGCGTGGCGGTCGATGCCCGCGAGGCCGTCGACCACACGTCGGCGGCCCTGGCCGGAATCGACGCGATCGAGATCACCGGCGCCCGGATCAGCCTCACCGACATCGACGGCGACCCGGCCAACGCCCGGCTCGCGCGCTACGCCGCGATCGACAGCATCTTCGTCGATCCGCCGTCCGCGACCGGCGCCTGGGAAGGCGAACGCGGCCGCCTGATCGCCGACCTGCGCCGCTACGGCAAGCGCGTCGTCGGCTGCGGCCTGACGGCTCCGAGCGAGTTCGGCGAACTGCTACGCCTGAAGTTCGACTTCGCCCTGGCCGAGAAGACCGCGGGATGGCGGGGACAGCCGGACTACGACTTCCGGTTCGACGTGGTTGCCGCCATGGGCTGAGGCGGGATCGCCCGGCGCGTGGTGAAGCGGATCGCGGCGGCGCGTCGCGGTGAACGCGCTCGGGATACCCGGTGGCGGCTGCGCGTCAGGCGGCGCCGTCACTGGGCCTCAGACCAGATCCTCGATCTCCGGCGCGACGAACACCCGGTCGCGGCCGGACAGCTTGGCCTGGTAAAGCGCAGCGTCGGCGGTCGCCACCAGGGTTCCTGCCGTGCGGCCGTGGCGGGGGAACACCGCGATGCCGATCGAAGCGGTCACGATGCCGAGCTCGCGGTTGCCGTGACTCGGCCGCAGCGCGCGCACCGCGGCGAGCAGTTCCTCGGCCTGCCGTTCGGCATGTTCCAGCGTGCAGCCGGGCAGCACGACGACGAACTCCTCGCCGCCGTAGCGGCAGGCCACCGCCGGGTCGCGGAAGCGCTCCAGGACCAGTCGGGCGACGCCATGCAGCACGGCGTCGCCGGCCGGGTGGCCGTGACTGTCGTTGATCCGCTTGAAGTGGTCGATGTCGATCATCAGCAGGGCCAGCGCGGCGCCGTCGCGGCCGCAGCGCGCCAGCGCCGCCGGTAGCACCTCCTGCATGTGACGGCGGTTCGCCAGCCCGGTCAGCGGATCGCGGATCGACAGCTGCACGAGCGCCTCGCGCAGCCGCAGGTTGGCGAGCGCGAGGGCGGCCTGCTCGGCCATCGCCTTCACCAGGCCATGCGGCGCTTCGACCGCGCCGGCGGCGCCGCAGGCGCGATGCTCGACGAACAGCAGTCCGAAGGTCTTGCCCTGCGCGACCAGCGGCACGCAGTCGTAGGGCCAGCGGCCGCCACCGAGGGCCGTGACATGGCGACAGCACAGCACGCCGCTGGGCTGGTCGACACGGTAGGCCTGGCCGCGGCGCAGTGCCCAGCAGTCCGAAGCGATGAAATAGGTCAGGCGCGGCCCGGCGTCGTGTGCCTCGCACCAGTGCCCCGCCTCGTACAAGTCCTGCTCGCCGTCCTCGAACAGATAGACGGCGCCGACGCTGCCGGGGAACACCCGCGGACCGTAGCCGGTGATGCACGCATAGGCGTCCGCCGCGCTCGGGCAGGACTGCAGGAAGCTGTTGAATTCGCTGAGCAGCGAGACCTGCCGATGGGTGTGCTCGATCTGCCTGAGCGACTGTTCGAGCTGGTGCTTGCCCTCGCGCAGCTCGATCTCCTGGCTCTTGATCGCGGTGATGTCCTGGCCGACCCAGACCACGCCCTGGCCGAGGTCCTCGGGATCGATCGCCTTGCCGGAATACAGGATCTGTCCGCGGCTGCCGTCGCGGCGGACCAGCTCGGCCTCGCCGCTGGCCTGGCCGCCGTTGGCGAGCTGGGCGTGGACCTGGCGCCCGGCCGCCTCGTAGGCCTCGTCCGAGGCCATCAGCATGCGGGTGGTGTTGCCGATCAGCTGGTCCGCGCGGTAGCCGGTCATCGCCTCCATGCCGCGGTTGCAGCGTTCGATCACGCGGTTGCGGGTGAAATAGATCGCGCCGGTCGAGAAGTCGAACAGCAGCTGCTGCTCGCGCAGCACCCGCTGCATCGCGGCCTCGGCCTCCGAGACCCGCTGGTAGGCGGCGGCGTTGTCGAGCGCGATCGCGCCGTAGGCGCAGAGCGTGCGGAAGATCATCCGCTCGCGTTCGCGGTAGGCATGGCGCTGCAGAGACTGCACCGTCATCACGCCGACCAGGCGCTCGCCGATCGCCAGCGGGGCGAACAGCAGGCTCAATGTCTTCAGCGTGCCCGGAACGTGGGTCGGGTTGGGCTGTTCGGGGTCGAGGTCGAACGCGAGCTCCACGCGCTCGCGCGCGCAGCGGGCGGACTTCGAGACCGGGTCGTCGATGGCGAGATGCACCGACGGCAGCTCCCGGCCGTCCTCCGACCGCAGCAGCGTGGTCAGTCCGCGGCCGTCGCCGTCCAGGCGGAACAGGGAGAAGGAGCTGGCGTCGACCAGTTCCTGCACGCGCCGGCAGAGGATCTCGCAGACTTCCCGCTCGACCAGGACGGCGGTGATCTCGCGGCCGATGTCGCTCAGGGTCGACAGGGTCAGGTGCGCGAGCTCGACGTCGGCCTTCTGTCCCAGCACCTCGGCGGTGCGTGCCGCGACTTCCTGTTCCAGCCAGGCCTGCTGCTCGCGCAGCACCCGCTGGACCTCGGCGTCGGACTCGCGCAGGCGGCGATAGGCGGCGGCGTTCGACAGCGCGATGGCGGCATAGCCGCAGAGCGTGCGGAAGATCATCCGTTCGCGCTCGCCGTAGGCGTGGGGTCGCGGCGACTGGACGGTGATGGAGCCCAGCACCTGGTCGCCGATCGGCAGCGGCGCGAACAGGGCGGTGCGGATCGGCAGGGTGTCGGGGACCACGGACGTCGACGTGTCGTCCGCATCGTTCTCGATCAGGATCTCGCGCCGCTCGCGTACGCAGCGTGCGGTGTTCGACGCCGGATGGTCGAGGGCCTGCTGCCGCGGACTCAGGGTCTTGCCGTCCTCGATCCGGACGACCGAGGTCAGCGTGTGCCGCGACTCGTCGAGCCGATAGACGCCGAAGGTGGTGGCATCGAGGAGGTGCTGCACGTGGCGATGCAGGATGCTGCAGATGTCCTGCTCGTCCAGCACCGCGGTGATCTCGCGGCCGATCTCGCCGAGCACCGACAGGGTGGTGTGGGCCTGCTCGATCTGTTCTTTCTGGCGCAGCACCTCGGCGGTACGGGCGCCGACCTCCTGCTCGAGCCACGCCTGCTGCTCGCGCAGCATGCGCTGCACCTCCGCGTCGGCGTCGGCGAGGCGGCGATAGGCGCCCGCATTGTCCAGCGCGATCGAACCGTAGGCGGCGAGGGTGCGCAGGATGGACTTGTCGCGCTCGCCGTAGGCCCGCTGCCGCGGCGACTGCACGGTGATCGTGCCGAGCATGCGCGCACCGATCGACAGCGGTGCGAACAGGCGGCTCAGGGTCCGGATCGTCCCGGGAACGTGGGCCGGGTCGTCGTCGCCGGGGGACAAGTCGACCAGCACGACGCGCCGCTCGCGGAGGCAGCGCACGCTGCTGAACTCGGCGCGGGTCGCATCGATGCGGCGCTCCGGCAGGTCGGCGCCGGCTTCCATCCGCAACGCCGATACCAGCGCCCGGCCGTCCGCGTCGAGCAGGTAGATGCCGAAGGTGGTGGCGTCGAGCAACGCGTGGACATGCCGCGCCAGGGTGCGGCAGACCGCCTCCTGGTCGAGCGTGGCGGTGATCTCGCGGCCGATCTCGTCCAGCACCGCCATCACGTTCTGGCGCTGCTCGAGTTCGCGGTTCACGGCGGTCAGTTCGGCGGTGCGGGCGGCGACGACACTCTCCAGCTCGCGCCGCCGCTGGCGCTGCCGACCCAGTGCCAGCCAGAACACTCCGGCCACGCCGGCGGCAGCGAGCAGCACCATCGCGAGGCGGGTCGAGGTCCGCTCGTGCCAGCGCAGGGGGACCTCGAAGCTCGCCTCCGCGGGCTGCGTGGCCCAGTCCCCGCCGTTGTTCGCGGCGAGCACCTGGAAGCGGTAGCTGCCGCCGGGCAGGCCGGTGAAGTAGGCGGTGCGGCGCGCGCCGGCGTCGACCCACTGCTCGCTCATTCCGAGCAGGCGATAGCGGAAGCGGATGTTCTGCGGGTCCTGGTATCCGAGCGCCGTGTAGCCGATCTCGACGTCCCGGTCGGCGCCGTCGAGGACGACCGTTGCCGTATCCAGCGTCCGCGTCTGCTGGTGATTGCGCAGGGTCTGGACTCTTGCCGGCGGCGGCGACGCCACCGTGCCGGCTTCGCGGAGCGGGATCTTCAGCACCCCGAGGCTGCTGGCGAACAGCACGGCGTCCCGATGGAGCAGCAGGTGGGTGTCGCTGACGCCGTTGCAGCAGCGCGCCTTCTGGCTGCCGGGCTTCTCGCCCAGGCTGACCAGATAGGACGCGTTGGCCCGCTCGCCGAGGGAAGCAAGATCGGCGTACGGCACCCGCAGCGCACCCTGCAGGCTGGTCAGCCACAGCATGCCGTCGGGCGTGCGCAGCAGGCCGGTGATGCCGACCGACGGCATGGCGACATGCTGCCGGACGGCCGCATCGGCCCGACCGTCGAGCACGTACAGGCCGTCGTCATAAGTGCCGACCAGGAGGGTGCCGTCGTCGTTGTCGAGGATGCTGGAGACGAAGGTCTTGCCCAGGCGGGCGTCGGGATGGCGAACGAAGTGGTCGCCGTCCAGCCGGAACAGTCCCTTGCGGGTTCCGATCCGGAGCGTGCCGCCGTGGTCGCGCAGCGGGACGACGGCCTCGTCGATGCCGTCGTCCTGGCCGACGCGGCTGAATTCGCCGGCGCGCCGACGGTAGAGGCCTTGCGACGTCGCCGCCCACAGCGTGCCGTCGGCGTCGCTCGCCAGATTGAACACCTTGTGCCGCGCCAACAGGTCGATGGCGCGAACCTTCCGCTCCGCGCCCGGGAGGATCTCGCTCAGTCCGTGCTCGCCGCCGACCCACAGCGTTCCGTCGGCCGTGCGGTGCATGCTGTAGGCGTCGCCGGAGGCGAGGGCTTCCGCTGCCACCCAGGGCGCGAAGCGGCGTCCGTCGAACCGGTAGATGCCGCGATAGGTGCCGACCAGCAGGTGCTGGTCGCCGTCCGGCAGCAGGGTCCATACCTGGGGCTCGCCGAGGCCGTCGGCGCGGCCGAACAACTGCGCGCGACCGGCCCACAGGCGGGTGGCGCCATGGAGGCGGCTGCCGATCCAGAGGTTGTGCTCGCGGTCCTGGAAGAAGCTGATCGGGTTGTCGATGCCGTCGGGGGCGTCGGTGGGAATGGCGTCGATCACGCGCAGTTGCGGATCCAGCCGCAGCAGGGCTTCGAACGATCCGACCCAGACCGACCCGGCGTCGTCGACGATGGCGCGGTTGTAGCTGTTGGTCGACAGGTGGAGCCGGGTCTGGCGCGGGTCATCGAGGGCGAGGCGCCGGAGGCGGCCATCCTGATACACGTGCAGGCCGGCGGCCGTCACCAGGAGCAGTCGCTCCCGATCGAGACTGAGCAGCTGGTTGACGTCCGGGAGACGCTCGACGTCGGTCCGCACCAGCTGCGCCTCGCGGCCTTCGAGCCGGGCCAGCACGCCTTTCGCGGCGACCCAGACGCGGCCGTCGTGAAGTACCAGCCCGCGCACCGGTCCGTCGATGCCGGGGACCACGTTCGCTTCGGCGGCGCCGGCCGCGAGACGGTAGAGCCGGGGTCCGGCCAGGTACAGGTTGCCGTCGCTGTCCTCGGCAAAGTCGCCGATCTCCCCGAGCTCTCCGGCTGGCGAAGCCAGCGGATGGAAGGAGCCCTCCCGCAGGTAGGCCGCGCCGCGGTTGGTGCCGACCCACAGGCGACCGCCGCGATCGACGTGCAGTGCGGACACGAAATTGGTCGCCAGGGTCGGATAACGGTCGCGCTGGAACACCTCGAAGGTGACGCCGTCGAACCGGGCGAGCCCCGAATCGGTGGCGAGCCAGAGGTATCCCTCGTGGTCCTGGGTGATGTCATGCACGGTCTGCTGCGGCAGTCCCTCCTCGAAGGACCAGCGATTGCGCACGAACTGGAAGTAGCCGCGATCGAGCGGCAGCGCGGCCGCGGCGCGCGGCAGCAGCAGCGCCAGCGCGAGCAGGAGGACGACAGCGACAGCCGACGCGGGGCGATGCACCGGGGAGGACCATCGGGGCGCGCGGGTGCCCATGGTTCAGCTCGCCTCCAGGGCATCGGCAGCCGTCACCAGCCGATCGCGTCCGCCCTGCTTGGCGCGATACAGCGCGCTGTCGGCAGCGGCGATCAGTTCGGTCGCCGCGCTGCCATGCAAGGGGAACTGCGCGAGGCCGAGCGATGCGGTGATCCGGCCCAGGCTGCGGTTGTCGTGGGTGAGTCGCAGCGCCCGCACCGCGTCCAGAAGCTCCAGCGCGCGTGCGGCGGCCTCGGTCAGCGTGCGGCCCGGCAGCAGCACGATGAATTCCTCGCCGCCATAGCGGCAGGCGACGTCGATGCCGCCGAAGCGCGCGGCGACCAGCCTTGCCATCTCGACCAGGACGTGGTCGCCCGCGTGATGGCCATAGGTATCGTTGAACTTCTTGAAGTGGTCGACGTCGATCATCAGCACCGACAGGGCTATGCCGTCGCGACGGCAGCGGCCCAGCATGCGGACGATGCTGTCCTGCAGGTAGCGGCGGTTGTACAGGCTGGTGAGCGGGTCCCGGACCGATTGCTGGGTCAGCGCCTCGCGCAGGCGGATGTTCGCCAGGGCCAGCGCGGCCTGCTCGGCCATCGCCACTGCCAGGTTCTGCGCGAGATCGATGGCGACGCCATCGGACAGCCCGGCGTGCGCCACGTGCAGGAGGCCGATGGTGTCGCCCTGCGCCATCAGCGGTACGCAACTGCAGGCGCAATTGCGGGCGTCGGCGCCGAGATGCGGGCAGGGCAGGGCCAACACGGGCTGGTCGACCCGGTAGACCTGCCCGCGGCGCAGCGCCCAGCAGTCGTCGTTGCGCAGCGCGGCGACGGCCGGCGTGGCGTTGTCCGGTCCCCAGGCCGCCGCCGACAGCAGGTCTTCGCCCTTGCGGCTGAGGTAGAGGCGGCCGCGGCCGCCCGGGAACAGGCGCGGTCCGTATTCCGCGATGCAGGCGCAGGCCTCGCCTTCGTCGGGACAGGCCTGCAAGTAGCCGACCAGTTCGGAGAGCACCGTGACCTGGCGCTGGGTGGCCTCGACCTGGCGGAGCGCGAGCTCGACCTTGCGCTTGCCCTCGATCAGCTCTTCCTCCTCGCGCTTCTTTTCGCTGATGTCCTGCGCCATCCACACCACGCCGGCGGAGAGGTCGGACGGGTCGACTGCGCGGCCGCTGGTAAAGCCCGACATCAGCGTGCCGTCGAGGCGCTGCCATTGCACCTCGGACTGGGCGACCTCGCCGGCGGCCAGCACCGGGTAGGTGCGCCGCCCGTACTCTTCGAAGGCGTGATCGGAAGGGAAGTAGCAGCGCGCCGACTTGCCCTGCAGTGTCCCCGGTGCATAGCCGAGCATTTCCTCGGCGCCGCGGCTGCAGCGCACGATGATGCGGTCGCGGGTCAGCACGACCGCGCCGCTGAGGTTGTCCCAGATCAGCTGCTGGTCGCGGAGCACACGTTCCAGTTCGGCCTCGGCCTGCTTGCGCTCGGTGATGTCGTGGGCCACCCAGATGGTGCCCTGCTCGGGCGCCTGCGGTTCCACCGCGCGGCCGCGGTAGGCCATCCAGATCAGGCTGCCGTCGCGGCGCTGGACCTGGCACTCGCCGGTCGACACTTCACCCGCGGCGATCTGCGGGAAGTTCCGCCGGTTCATCGCCTCCCAGTCGGAGTGGCTCGGGAAGTAGATCTCGGTGGACGCGCCGGTGAGCGCCCCGGGGGGGTAGCCGAGGATCTGTTCCATGCCGGAATTGCAGCGCAGGATGCGGTGGTCGCGGACGAAGAAGATCGCGGCCGCGGCATGGTCCAGGATCAGCTGCTGGTCGCGCAGCGAGCGGCCGAGCTCGGCGTCGATCGCGGCCAGCCGGCGGTAGGCAGCGGCATTGTCGAGCGCGATCGCGCCGTAGGCGCACAAGGTGCGGAAGATCATCTGCTCGCGGGCAGCGTAGGCATGGCGTCGCTGCGACTGCACCGACATCACCCCGAGCACCCGCTCGCCGATCGCCAGCGGCGCGAACAGTCGGCTCAGCGTCTGCAGCGACCCGGGCACGTGGTTCGGATCGCCGGCAGGATCGGCGACGTCGACCAGGATCTCGCGGAGCTCGCGCACGCAGCGCGCCGAGTCGCTGGTCGGATGGCCCAGCGCGATGCTGTGGTCCGGCAGCTCCACGCCGTCCTCCATCCTCAGCACCTGGCGCAAGGTGCGGCCCGGGGCATCGAGCAGGTAGATCGCGAAGGTAGTGACTTCGAGCAGGGCGTGCACGTTGCGGTCGAGCGTCCGGACCACGGCATCCTGGTCGAGCGTCGCGGTGATCTCGCGCCCGATCTCGCCGAGCACTGAGAGGTCGTTGCGGCCGAGCTCGAGCAGCTCCTTCTGCTGGACGATCTCGTCCCTCTGGCGCACCACCTCGGAGGTCCGCGCCGACACCTCCTGCGCCAGCTGCAGCCGCTGCTGCTCGAGCCCGCGCACGCGCAGCCGGATCACCGCGGCGACCGCGGAGACGGCGGCGGCCAGCAGGGCCAGTCGGAACCACCACGTGCGCCACCACGGCGGCACGACCACGATCATCAGGCTGGCGCCGGTCTCGTTCCAGACGCCGTCCTTGTTGGCCGCCCTGACCCGGAAGGTATAGCGGCCGGCGTCGAGGTTGGTGTAGGTCGCGCTGCGCTGGTCGGCGCCGGTCAGGACCCAGTCGGGATCGACGCCGACCAGCTGGTGGGCGTAGCGGTTGCGTGCCGGATCGGAGAAGTGCAGGGCGGCGAACTCCAGCGAGAACACCGCGGCCGCCGGGCCGAGCCGCAGTTCCCCGGCGTCGCCGATGTCGCCGTCGAACGCGACGTCGGCGGGTCGCGCATCGCCCCGGACCGGTGCGTTGAAGACGCGCAATTCGGTGATCCGCACCTCCGGCGGCAGCGGGTTGCTGGCGATGTCGGTCGGTAGGAACGACAGCAGGCCGTGCTGTCCTCCGAAGTACAGCCGCCCATCCGAGTCGGCGTAGCCGGAGTTCACGTAGAAGGAGCCGGTGATCAGGCCGTCGCCGGCGCCGAAGTTGCGGATCGCGCCGTGCTCGACGTCGAGGCGGCTGAGGCCCGCGATGGTGCTGATCCACAGTTCGCCATCGTGACCCTCGAGCACCTTGCCGATCACGTCGGACGCCAGGCCGTCGTGGCGTGAGTACGCGTGGAACGCGAGCGCCGCCCCGTTCTTCGAATCGACCCGGTTGAGCCCGCCGGCCGTCGACACCCACAGCCGGCCGGCGCGGTCTTCGAAGAGGTCGTTGACACGATCCTGGCTCAGGCTGTCCGCACGCGCCGGATCGTGGTGGAAGCGGGTGAAGCTCCCGCGATCGCGTTCGAGGCGGGCGAGTCCGGAATAGGTGCCGATCCAGAGCGTTCCGTCCCGGTCGAGCAGGAACGCGGCGACCCGGCCGGGAGGCAGGCTGTCGCTGCGGTCGGGCCGCGATACGAAGACGTCCAGTCCGCCATCGGCAGCCCGGCGTCGCAGCGCGCCACCCTCGGTCCCGATCCATAGGTCGCCGTTGCCGTCGAACTGCAGCGCGAAGACGGATTCCAGCGCCGCCGGCAGCGCGCCGAGGTCCATGAGCGTGTAGCGCCCGGCGGCCGGATCGACGCGCGCAAGCCCACCGACGGTGCCCGCCCAGATCCCGCCGCCGCCGTCGATGGCGATGCAGTTCACCCGCAGGTCGAGCAGCATTTCGCCGGGACGCTGCGTCGGCAGATAGGAACGGAAGCGACCGGTAGCGGTGTCGAGACGGTTGATTCCACCGCCCATCGTCGCCAGCCAGATACTGCCGCGGCGGTCACCGGTGACGCCGCGGACCCGCGAGTCGCTGAGCGACGCGGCATCGCCGCTGACGCTGAGGTAGCGCTCGAAGCCGCCACCGCGCAAGCCGAGGCGACTGACGCCGCCCGTCCAGCTGCCGATCCACAGGGTGTCGCTGCGGTCGACATACAGCGACTGCACGTCGTTGGACGCCAGGCTGTCCGAATCCTGTGCCTGGTGGCGATAGTTCGTCAGGCTCGGGCCCGCCGGGTCGTAGCGGTAGAGGCCGCTGGCGTAGGTGCCGATCCAGATGGCGCCATCGGCCGTTTCGAGCAATGCGCGGATGTCGTCCGCCGGCAGGTCGGCGGGCTCGATCCGGGGCGCCGCCTCGGCGTCGGGTCGCCAGCTGCGCACGCCGCTCTGCGTTCCGATCCACAGGCGGCCGTTGTGGCTCCAGTGCAGGGTCTGGACGACGTTGTCGCGCCTGCCCGAGCCGACCGGGTAGTGGCTGAAGCGGCGCGTGGCGCGGTCCCAGCGATCGAGTCCCATGCCGCTGCCGATCCAGAGTCCGCCCAGGGGATCCGCGGCCAGCGACTGGATGCCGTCGCTGGCGGGCCGGCTGTCGTGGGCGTCGTTCTGGCGCCAGGTCTCGAACGCGTCATCGCGCGTGTCGATCCGTTCCAGCCCCTTGGTCGTCGCCACCCAGACGGCGGTGACGGTGGCCGGCGCGCCATCGCGCTCTGCCAAAAGCGCGTTGATCTCGCGCCGGCCACGGACGGCTCCGGCCGATTCCGGCGGAGCGATGGACTCGAATCGCCGGCGTCCGGCATCGAGGCGGAACAGTCCGCCCCGCGTGCCGACCCACAGCCGACCCTGGTCGTCCTCCAGCAGCGCGGTGACGTAGTTGTCGCCCAACGAACTCGGATCAGCCGGGTCGTTCTGGAACAGCGTGTAGCGGTAGCCGTCGTAGCGCGCCAGCCCGGCCTGGGTGCCGATCCACAGGAAGCCCTGGTGGTCCTGCAGGACCGCGCTGACCGTGTCCTGCGGCAGGCCGTCGTCCACCGACAGCGTTTCGAAGCGCGGATTGCGCGGCATTGCGCTGCCGGCGCCCGGAGCGAGGACAACGACGACCGTCGCGACCACTGCCAGCAGCCGCCGAAGGACTCCGCGTCGCCCCTTCCCCTGCATGCCAGCTCACCGCCGCACGCCGCCGAGACCGTCGGATGCTAGCGCAACGTTGCGGTTCCCGATCACGCCGAGGTCGCGCACGGCGCAGCGGCCGGCCGCGGACGACGCGACCCTGCTCCTACCCGGGAGCGGCGCATCGCCCTGCCGATCCGGTGGTCCGTCGGCGGATGCTGCCGAGCTGGCGGCCTGCTGAAACTCGACCTGCCGGGTCGATGTTCAACTCGCGCGTCCGATCCATGCCCGGACGCGCTGTCGACGAGTCAGGCGCTGGCGCGCTCGCTTCGTCGGCGGGACAGCCACGTCCCGCACCCGCTGGCTGAATCTCGACAGCCTGTCAGGGATGCCGCGGCGAAACCCGGTAGTGGATCCGCGCCCCGTAGCCGTACCAGCCCGGCGCGAACAGGAACACGGGTTCGGCGTAGGGGCGGTCGAAGCTGTAGCGCTCCGGCCACAGGAACACGGCCTCGGCGTCGACCCGCGGCAGGCGGTAGTCGTACTCGCCGACGCGGCGGGACTCCTCGCCGCCGACATTGCCGGTGACGGTGATGTCGCGGCCCTCGGAGAAGATCACCGGATCGTAGAAGCCGCTCTTGCAGGCGATGAATCGCTGGGTGGTCTTGTCGGACTCGACCGGACGCGCGCCGGCGCCGAGCGGCTTGCCCATGATCTGGATGCAGGTGCGATCGGCCAGCGGCTCGACCGCGATGATGTGTCCACCCCAGCGCACCGACTGGCCGCGCGCGGCCTGATCCGGCCCCACCGTGGCGTAGCTGCCCTGCAGCGGCTTCGGGATGCTGGCGCAGGCGCCGAGCGCGGCGGCGGCGACGATGATGACGGGGATTCTCATGGCGGCTCCGGAAGACTGGGACGGACGCAATTCAGGACGCATCGGTGCGACTCGCCGTCGCAGTGCGGTCGAGCCGCAGCCGCCGCACGTCGCCCTGCAGCCGGGCGACGCGGGTGCGATCCGGCCGGATCCTACCGTAGCGCATGACGATGAACTGTTCCGCCAGGGCGGCGATGTCCTCCCGCTGGCCGGGGAAGCGCTCGCCGAGGCGGCGCGCGAAGTCGCCAGGACCTTCCGTCAGGCCGCGCTGGACGCCGGCGCGCGCAGCCCGACGCTCGAGTTGCTGCCAGGCCTGCAGCAAAGGGTCCGGATGGCGGCCGCGACCCCACTGGCCGAGCAGATAGGCGATCCCGAGGCCGATCCCGGCGGCGCCGATCAGGAGGCCGAACCAGGCGGCGCTGCCGGTCGACTCGATGCCGAGATCGCGCGCCAGATTGCGCTGACGCAGCGAGCTGAACTCGACCACGGTGCGGATCCACGCCGCGCGCAGGGTGTCGGCGCGATCGAACACGCCGGCGATCCAGGTGTCCGAGTACCAGTGGCGGCGGCTCGCCGGATCGCCGGTCGCGTCGCCGATCACCCGGTCGGGCGAAATCGAGCCGGTCGGGTCGACGCGCATCCAGCCGATGCCGTCGATCCAGATTTCGCTCCACGCGTGCGCGTCGGCGCGCCGCAGGATCAGGTATCCGCCGGCGGCGTTGTAGTAGCCGCCCTGGAAGCCGACCACTACCCGCGACGGTACTCCGGCCGCCCGCATCAGGAACGAGAAGGCCGAGGCATAGTGTTCGCAGTAGCCGATCCGGGTGTTGAACAGGAAGTCGTCGATCGCGTCGCGCGGCGGCTCCGGGCCCGGCTCGAACGAGTAGGTGAAGGACTCGTGGAACAGGTCGAGCGCCTTCTGGGCGATGTCGATCGGTGCGCCGGCGTCGCGTCCCCATTGCCGTCCCAGCCGCTGCGCGGCCGGGTTGGAGTTCGGAGGAAGGCGCTTGTAGTAGCGCTTCTGGCCGTCGCTGAGCGTTTCCTCCAGCCGGTACTGCGTCCAGGAGCGCAAGGTGAAGCGCTCCGCCGTCTCGATCGGCAGCGCGGTGTGGAGGGTGCCGTCGGCGGTGAGCCGGAGCGGCGCGACGGCCTTGCCGTCGGCGACGATGTCGAGCGCCGGGACCCAGTTCTGGCCGGTGCCCTCCATCACGACCTCGTAGTCGACGGGCGTGCCGCCGATCACCGCGGACATGCTGCCGCTGCTGACGGCGGACTGGTTCCAGCCGTCGTCGATGAACTCCGGCATCACGAAGGCCCGGAAATAGCGCTTCTCCTGGCCCGGCATCGGTCCGGCGAAGCTCACCCGGAACACCGGCGTGTCATCGGTCGCCTGGTCGCGGATCGACCCGTGGCCGAGCTTGACCTTCGGATTGAGCCCGCGGCGGTCGGCGAAGGTATCCGCCGGCGCACCCCACAGGGGCGACTGCAGCCGCGGGAACAGCACGAAGCAGGCGATCGCGAACGGCAGCGCGAAGGCCAGGAGCTTCACGAGGCGCCAGACGCCGGCGCCGCCGAGGGTCGGCCAGATCGCGTTGATCCCGCCGCCGGTTGCCGGCTCCAGCGCCAGCGCCCTGAGCGCGACCAGCAGCAGCAGGACCTCGATGGCGGTGATCGACGCCTGCAGCGGTCCCTGGTCGAACAGGAACGCGCACATCGTCAGGAAGGACGCGAACATCAGCAAGAGGCGCGCGTCACGGCGCTGCTCGGTCTCGAGCAGCTTCACGCAGAGCATGCCGGCGAGCAGCGCGGAGCCGGCGTCGCGGCCGAAGATGTTGTGGTACTCGATGACGATGAGCAGGATGAACAGCGGGATCAGCGGCAGCCGCAGCAGCCAGTGGACCGGACCGGGACGGCGCAGCCGGAGCGCCAGCCGCAGCACGACGCAGCCGATCATCAGCAGCAGCAGACCGGTGGGCAGCCAGCGCGCGTTGAGCAGCACCGCGCCGGTCAGGGCGAGCGTGGTGAGCACGAAGGCCGGCCGGCCGAGGACCGGCGAGTCGGCGCGGCTCATGGCAGCAGCGCCAGGGCGCGCAGGCAGGCCGCGGCGTGCGCCGGCCCATGGTCGGGACCGAAATGCTGGTCCGGAAGGCGCAGCTCGAAGCGCGCGTCGACCTGCTCGGCCTCGCGCACCCAGCGGGTCAGGCGCGCGATCCTGGCCTCGCGGTCGCCCAGGCCCAGCGCGTGCCAGTCGAGCAGCAGGTCGGAGGTGCTGGGCGTGGCGTACTCGTTGACCAGCAGCCGATCCTGCCGTGCGCTGACCTTCCAGGCCACGGCCCGCTGCGGGTCGCCCGGGCGGTAGTCCCGCAGCGCGTGCCAGTCGTCGCCGGACTGTGCCGGATGGCGCGCCGCGAGCTTCTGCCCGGCATGCGGCGCCGGCGGCCCGCCGGCCTCGGGCTTCGGGTAGACGAGGATCCGCTCGTCCGGATTGAGCACGCTCCAGGCATGGAACAGCCCGAAGCTCTGCTCCGACACCAGGCTCCAGCGTCCGACCGCTTGCCAGCCGCGTTTCGTGGTGGGCACCTGGACGTGGCAATCGCCGCTGCCGCCGGTGAGCGCGAACACCTCCGTGAGGTCGGCGCCGGACAGCTGCAGGCGTTCGCGTTCGGCCGGAGTGTCGGTGCGCCAGGAGAAGCGCAGCAGCGCGGGGTCGCCGGCATGCACCGGCAGCGCGCCGACCGCCACCAGTTCGATGCCGGCGAGTTCCGCCACCGTGCTCGGCATGCTCGCGAGCAGCACGCCGGCCAGCAGGAAGGTGAACAGCATCGCCGCGTTGTTGTTGAAGTTGAGAGCGCCCAGCAGCATCACCGACAGCACCGCAGCGGCGAACACGCCGAAGCCGCTGGGAATGATGTAGATGCGCCGGCTGTGCAGCCGGATCGGCAGCGCCTCGGCCGCCTTGTAGCGGGTCAGGGCGGGCAGCCGCCGCTCGGCGACCTGCTGCAGGCGGGCCCAGCGTTGCGCGAGGAAGCCCATCGGGACTCCTCCCTAGCGGTCGACGCCGGTCTGCTCGGCGATCTGGCGCGCGAGCGCGTCGCGGCCGGCGCTGCTGTCGTCCGCCGGCACCAGGCGGTGGGCGGCGACCGGCACGAACACGGCCTGCACGTCCTCGGGCAGGACGAAGGCGCGCCCGGCGAGCAGGGCGACCGCGCGGCTGGCCGCGAGCAGCGCGAGGCCGGCGCGCGGCGACAGGCCGACCTTCAGCCGCGGGTGATGGCGCGAGGTGTGCAGCAGCCGCTGCACGTAGTCGATCAGCGCCGGGCTGGTGGTGATCGCTGCGGTGCGGCGCTGCAGTTCCAGCAGGCCGGCCGCGTCGAGCTTCGGGGCGAGTTTCGACAGCAGCACCCGGCGGTCCGGCTCGGACAGCATCGCACGTTCGGCGATCGCGTCCGGATAGCCGATGCCGAGGCGCATCAGGAAGCGGTCGAGCTGGGAATCCGGCAGCGGGAAGGTGCCGGCGAGATCGACCGGATTCTGGGTCGCGATGACGAAGAACGGCTCCTTCAGCGGATGCGTGCTGCCGTCCACCGTCACCTGGCGCTCGGCCATCGCCTCGAGCAGCGCGCTCTGGGTCTTCGGCGTGGCGCGGTTGATCTCGTCGGCCATCAGCACCTGGGTGAACACCGGACCCTGGTGGAACACGAAGGCATTGCGCTCGCGCTCGAAGATCGACACGCCGACGATGTCGGAGGGCAGCAGGTCGCTGGTGAACTGGATGCGCTGGAAGTCCAGCTCGAGGGTGGCCGCCAGCGCGTGCGCCAGGGTGGTCTTGCCCATGCCGGGCAGGTCCTCGATCAGCAGGTGCCCGCCGGCGAGGAGGCAGGCAAAGGCCAGCCGGACGTTGTCGGCCTTGCCGAGCAGCACCCGATTGACCTGCTCCAGCGCCGCGGCGAGTCGAGGTTCGAGTTCGGCGGGGCTGGGGGTCGGCACCGGGGTCTGGGTCATGAGGCTATTCTCCGCGGGGAATGGACTACGCCAGGGGCGTCGGCTCGGACGCAGAATGACGGATTCGATGTCGCAGGCAAGTGTACGGAAAGGGATGGGGGGAGCGGGGTGGACGTCCGTCGTCGTCCTGCTCGCGCTGGTCGTCGTGAAGCTCTGGCTCGCGCTGCGCCTGCCGCTGTTCGGCGACGAGGCCTTCTACCGCCTGGAGAGCACGCGCCTCGACGGGGGCTACTCCGACGTGCCGCTGGCGACGCCGTGGCTGATCCGGCTCGGCACGACGGTCGCCGGTGCGGGACCGCTCGGCGTGCGCTGGCCCTTCCTGCTGCTCGGCCTGGGACTCGTGGCGCTTTGCTGGCGCTGGACGGTCGTGGTGTCGGCATCGTCGCTCGACGCGGCCGCCGCGCGCTCGCGCATGACGCTGCTGTTCGTCGGCCTGCCGCTGGCGGCGGCGCTCGGCCTGTTCGCGCTGCCGGACGTGCCGATGACCGTCGCGATGCTGCTCGCAGCGCTGGCCGCGGCCCGGGCACTCGTCGCGCCGACCCGCGCGAACTTCGTGCTGCTGGGCGGCGCGCTGGCGCTGGGCTGGCTCTGCCACTACCGCTTCGTGATCGTATACGTCGCCGCCGCATGGTGGATGCTGGTCACGCCGGAGGGCCGCGCGTGGTGGCGGCTGCCGCGCTTCTGGGGCGCCGCCGTTCTCGGCCTCGGAGGCCTGCTGCCGGCCTGGCTCGCGGGCCGCGGCAACCACGAGGCGGCGCTGCGCTTCCAGTTCGTCGAGCGCCACGACTTCGAGTTCCATTTCACGCTGCTGCGCGATTTCCTGGTGCAGGCCGGCATGGCGACGCCGCTCCTGTTTCTCGCGTTCCTCTGGCGCTGGTGGGACGAGGGCGACGCCGCGACCCGCGGCGGCACGCCGCTGCGCGGCCTGGCCTGGGGCCTGTCCTCCGGCGTGCTGGTCGGCTTCCTCGCGCTCGGCTGCATCGCCGACGTCGAGCGCGTGCGCTTCCACTGGCCGCTGCCGGCCTTCCTGCTGGCACTGCCCCTGCTGGTCGCGCGGCCGGACGGCACGGCGTTCGGCGCGACGGCCCGACGCGGGCTTGCGGTCGCGCAGGTCTCGGCGCTGCTGCTGGTCGCGGCGATGCTCGCGGTGCTGGCCGACGGCGCGCTGCGCGACCCGCGCGCGCCGCCGCGCTTCGCCCGGCCGCAGCCGGACAATCTCTACAACTGGCATGCGGTCGCGGACTGGACGCGCACATTGCCATCGAGCGATGGTCCGCTGATCGCCGACAACTTCATGCTGGGCGCCCAACTGGCTTACGAGCGGCCGGAGCGGCCGCTGTTCGTGCTCGACCATCCGCTCAACGGCAAGCACGGACGCGCCGTGGAGCTCGCGAGCCTCGGTCGCGACGAGACCGCGCTCGCGGCCAGCGGCTGGCGATCCGGCACCCTGGTGGTGGAGGAGAACTCGCGTCGTCCGATCCCGAGGCTCGAGGCCTGGCGCGACCTGTGCCGGCGCTTTGGCAGCGTGCGCTGGTTGGGCGAACTGCAGTTGTTCGGCGGCGAGGAGCGCTACGTCGGATTCGCGGTCACGCCGAGACCCTCGCGCTCGCACAAAGCCATCGAAAACGCTGCCGACCTGCGCGCCGAGCCCTGCCAGTTGCCGGCAGTCGCCGACCTGTCGACCCCGCTGCCGGACGCGACGGTCGACGGGTCGCGACTCGAACTGATCGGCTGGGCGATCGAGGAGGTCGGTGGCGTCGGTCGCGTGGAGGTGCTGCTCGACGGCCGGGTGGCCGCCACTGCGACCTACGGCGAAGCCTTTCCCGGCGTGCTCAACCAGTGGCCGGAATCCACCGATCCCCATCAGCCGAACGTCGGCTTCCGCGCGACCGTCGATCTCGCCGGAGTCGCTGCCGGGGAGCATCGGCTGGCGCTGCGCGTGCACGGCTGGGCGGGACAGGTGAGCGACGTGGCCGAGCGTCGGATCCGGATCCGCGCCACGAACGGACGCAGGCGCGGCGGAAGCCGCGACCGTCACTCCCGCAACCCGGACGGGTCGAGACGATGAGCGCCGTGCAGAGCTTCGCCCCCATCGCCCGCCCGGACGCCCGTGTCCTGCTCCTCGGCAGCATGCCCGGCGCCGCCTCGCTGGCCGCCGGCCAGTACTACGCCCACCGCCGCAATGCGTTCTGGCGGATCCTCGCGACGATCACCGGCGTGCCGCACGACGCCGCGTATGCCGAGCGAGTCGCGGGTGCCATGGCGGCGGGGATTGCGCTGTGGGACGTGCTCGAATCCTGCGAGCGTCCCGGGAGTCTCGATGCGGCGATCGAGCGATCCAGCGTCGTGGTGAACGACTTCCGGGCGTTCTTCGCGACGCATCCCGCGATCGACCGGATCGGCTTCAACGGCGCAACGGCATTCAAGGAGTTTCGCCGCCACGTCGAGCCGCTCGGGCTGGTTCCGCAGGCACGTCGCGCGCAACTGCCGTCGACCAGCCCGGCGCATGCGGCGATGCGATTCGAGGACAAGGCGGCGATGTGGAGCGCATTTTGTGGGAGGGGCTTCCGCCCCGATGGCGCGGTGTCTGGTCCAGGCGATGGCTGCGCGCCTCGCCATCGGGGCTGAAGCCCTTCCAACGACAGTCGTGTTGGCTACAGCGGATCGATTCCCAGGCGCCGCAAGCCCTCGGCCACCGCGATCATCGGCAAGCCGATCAACGCCGTCGGATCCTCGTTGCGGATCGCCTCGAACAGCGCGATCCCCAGTCCCTCGCACTTGAAGCCGCCCGCACAGTCATAGGGCTTTTCGCGGTCGACGTAGCGGGCGATCTCGTCGACGCCCAGGGAGCGGAATCGCACTTCGGTGACGTCGGTCGTGAAATAGGAGGTCGCGACCGCGCCGGCGTCGTCGACTCGGACGATGTGCAGCGCAGTGAGGAATCGCACCGCCTGCCCCGCGCAGCGCGCCAGCTGCGCGATCGCCACGTCGCGGCCGCCGGGCTTGCCGAGGACCTCGTCGGGCGGCAGCCAGGCCAACTGGTCCGAGCCGATCACCACCGCGCCGGGATGTCGGCGGGCGACCGCGAGGGCCTTCTCCGCCGCGAGTCGGGCGACGAGGGGGGCGGGCGCCTCGCCGGGATGACGGGTCTCGTCGACGCCGGGCGCCTCGACGGCGAACGGCAGACCGAGCCGGCCCAGCAGCTCGCGCCGGTAGCGCGAGGTGGAAGCGAGGATCAGGGGAGGGCGGACCGGCTCAGGGGACGCCGTCGGCATCGTCGTCATCGCTGCGGACGCGGGTCCCCGGCACGGCCAGCGCCTTCGCGGTAGCGATGTCGAGCGCGGCCTTGGCGGTGGCATTGGCCTGGTAGGCCGAGCGCAGGTCGCGACCGGCGGCGGCGAGCTCGTCGCTGACCTTGTCGAGCGACTCCAGTTGGCCGCGCAGGTCGTTGCGGGTCTTGCCGAGGGCGGAGATCGCCTCGTCGAGGTCGATCTGGCTGGCGCCGGGCCCCTTCTCGCGGATCCACAGCCGGTGCGCGAGGACGCTCTTCAGCGCCTGCTTGACCTGGGCCTCGGGATTGAGCTGGGTGAGCGTGCTGCCGGTCATGTCCGGGGGCAGCTGAGCGACGGCGGCGCGCAGGCGCTCCATCCGCGACTTCAGGTCGTTCAGCATCGCCTCCAGCTCGTCGGCGCCGTCGACCAGCTCGCGGATCGCGCTGTCGTGGCGCTGGCCGCGGTGGACGACGAACCCGAGCCAGGTCAGGGCGGCGCCGATGGCGATCAGGCTGAGGTTGAACCACATGGCCGTGCTCCGAAACGGCGGCCAGTGTCCTCAAATCCGCCGTCGCCCGCAATCGCTGCGGTTCACGCTTCCGGAGACGGCGACCTTCCTCCGAGTTGGACACGTCCAGGGCTCGCACTTATCATGCGCGCCCCGTCGCGACCAGCATTCCCGCGCTCGCGCCTCCGGAGGCCCCCCATGTCGCATCCCGCCCTGCTCGCCCTCGCCGACGGCACCGTGTTCGAAGGCGTATCGATCGGCGCGGATGGACTGTCCTCCGGCGAGGTGGTGTTCAACACCGCGATGACCGGTTATCAGGAAATCCTGTCCGACCCGTCCTACGCGCGGCAGATCGTGACCCTGACCTGCCCGCACATCGGCAACACCGGCACCAACGCCGAGGACGTCGAGGCCGCGCGGATGTTCGCGTCGGGGCTCGTGATCCGCGACCTGCCGCGGCGCCACAGCAACTGGCGCGCCGATTCCAGCCTGCCGGGCTTCCTGCAGCGCCACGGCATCGTCGGCATCGCCGAGATCGACACTCGTCGACTGACCCGCATCCTGCGCGAGTCCGGTGCACAGAACGGTGCGCTGATGGCGGGCCCGTTCATCGACCGCAATTCGGCCGTCGCCGCCGCCCGCGGCTTCGCCGGCCTGGCCGGAATGGATCTGGCGCGCGAGGTCAGTGTCGCCGCGCCCTACGGCTGGACCGAGGGCAGCTACGACCTCGATCGCGGCGCGCATGCGGTCGGCACCGGTCGGTTCCACGTGGTCGCGTACGACTTCGGTGCCAAGCGCAACATCCTCCGGATGCTGGTCGACCGCGGCTGCCGCCTGACCGTGGTGCCGGCACAGACGCCGGCGGACGCGGTGCTGGCGCTGTCGCCCGACGGCGTCTTCCTGTCCAACGGCCCCGGCGATCCGGAGCCCTGCGACTACGCCATCGCGGCGATCCGCGAGTTCCTCGCGAAGAAGATCCCGGTCTTCGGCATCTGCCTCGGCCACCAGCTGCTCGGCCTGGCCAGCGGCGCACGCACGATGAAGATGAAGTTCGGCCATCATGGCGCCAACCATCCGGTGGTCGATCTCGCCAGCGGGCGGGTGATGATCTCCAGCCAGAACCACGGCTTCGCGGTCGACGAGGGCACGCTTCCGGCCAATGTCCGGCCGACCCATCGTTCCCTGTTCGACGGCTCGCTGCAGGGCATCGAGCTCACCGATCGCCCGGCCTTCAGCTTCCAGGGCCATCCCGAGGCGAGCCCGGGACCGCACGATGTCGCCGGACTGTTCGACCGCTTCGTCGGAATGATGCAGGCGGCATAGGACGGCTCGGTACGGCCATCGTTCGCACCGCCAGCCCTGACGCGAATCCCCCGGCGGGATCCGGTCCGTATGGCGGCCCGGCTCCCCATCACGCCCGGCACGGCCGCAAGGTGAAACTTGTTCGTGGCGTCATAGACCGCATCCGCGGCATTCGGGCTAACATCGGCGCATGAGCGTCGACGACGACCGCGACACTGCCACTGTCGTTCAATTGGGACCGGAACCTCGCTCGCGCTTCCCGCGCTGGCTGAGACCGGCGCTGTGGATCGTCGCGCCCTCCGTCGTCTTCTTCGCACTCTGCGGGGTGCTGCTGCACGTCGCCGCCGGGAAGCTGCTCGACCCGCTGCGGCCGCTCGCGATGATGGACTACGCCGGCGTCAGCTTCAAGATGAACGGCAATGTCGAGTTCGAGAAACTGACGCTGAAGGACCGCCAGCCTAGCGCCAGCGCCGACGACCAGGTGACGATCGAGCGCCTGGTGCTGCGGACGCCGGGCCTGCTGTGGCTGGCGCGCAGCCTGTTCGCCGACAACGGTGCGGCGGTCGACAGCTGGCGGGTCGGTTTCAACGACGCCGGCGCCGGCTTTCCGGAGATGGACGAGGTGCACGTCGAGGCGTTCGGCATCGAGTCCATCGGCGAGCCCTTCCAGCCGCTGCTGCCGTGGTGGATCGGGCTGACCTCCGCGGCGCCGTTCGACGCGATCGGCTGCGGCAGCCGCAAGCACTGGGCGGGCGCGGACCTCACCGGGATGCACCTGCCGGATGCCCCGAGCCACCTGGTGCTGACGGCACAGGTGACCAGCGACACGACCGTCGAGGTGGCGGGCAATCTCAGCCGTCCCGAGACCTCGTCGTTCGAGTTCAAGCTGAACCTCACGCTGCCGCAGGCGACACGGGTGCTCGACACCTCGCCGGCGAACATGCGGGTCAGCGCGTTCAACTGGAAGGTCGACGACAACGGCTTCATCGTGCGCCGGAATTCGCTGTGCGCCGGCCGCTCGAAGATGAGCAAGCGCGAGTTCGTCAACCGCCACATGGTGGGCGTGCAGCGTCGCCTGATCGCGTTCGGCGCGGTTCCGAGCGAGGAAGTGCAGGAGACCTACCGCGACTACGCGGAGGACGGTGGCGTGCTGTCGTTCAAGGTGCAGCCGAACGCCCCGCTGCTGATGAGCGACTGGGAACGCCTGCCGCCAGCGGAACGGCTGTCGGTGCTGAACGCCAGCCTGACCGCCGGGGCCCGTGCGGCGACGCCGCTGGCGATGACCTTCATCGAGCCGATCGCCGGCAGCGGCACGATCGCTTCGTCGACCTATACCGCGCCGGCATCGCCGTTCCCGGTCACGCCGTCGACCACGCCCGCCGCTCCACCCCCGACGCACCCGGCCACGCCGACGACGCCGGCATCGACCAGCCCGGTGACGCCGGCGCCTGCCCGGCCCGAGCCGGTTGCGGTGACGCCGCCGCCGGTGACGCCGACCGCTCCGGTGACGCCGGTGAAGCCGGGGCCCGCGACCAGCGTGCCGCCGCTGGCCAGCGCGACGCCGACTCCGTCGACGGTGACTCCGCCGTTGCCGGCCAAGCCGGCCATCCCGAGCGACGACGCGGCCCTCGGCGAAGCGGTCCCGACCAGCTACAAGGCGCTGGAAAAGGCCGTCGGCAAGACCATCCGTGTCCGCACCATCTACAACACGGTGCGGCAGGGCGTCCTCACCAAGTACAACCGCGCCGCGATCGAGATGGAAGTCGACGAGAAGGGCGAGAAGATCACCTTGTCCTTGCCGCGGTCGACCTTGCGCGGGGCGGAGATTCTCGGCAACGGGTAGGCGGTCTTCTGGGAAGCCCGCACGCACCGACGCGCCCGCGCCCCGCCGCCCCGTCATCGCGAACGCAGCGAAGCAACCCCCAAGCCTCTGCCGTTGCTTCATCGGGTCGACAAGCGCAGGCCCTGGATTGCTTCGCTGCGCTCGCAACGACGGAAGTTCCGACATGAATTGACGCACCGAGCCTGTCCGGGCCGGTTCCTGCGCCGCAGCAACCGGGTTACAATTCCGCGATTCCCTCCCACGAACTGTGCTCGCCGATCTCCCGCGAGCCTTGGACGGCCATGCCCAAGAGAACCGACCTCAAGACCATCCTGGTGATCGGCGCAGGTCCGATCGTGATCGGCCAGGCCTGCGAGTTCGACTACTCCGGCGCGCAGGCCTGCAAGGCCTTGAAGGCCGAGGGCTACCGGGTGGTGCTGGTCAATTCCAACCCGGCCACCATCATGACCGACCCGGAGACCGCCGACGCGGTCTACATCGAGCCGATCAACGCGGCCACGGTCGAGCGGATCATCGCGAAGGAGAAGCCCGACGCGGTGCTGCCGACGATGGGCGGTCAGACCGCGCTCAACTGCGCGCTGGACCTGTTCGACCAGGGCATCCTCGAGCGCCACAAGGTCGAGCTGATCGGCGCGTCGCCGGTCGCGATCCGGATGGCCGAGGACCGCGAGCTGTTCCGCCGCGCGATGATCGAGATCGGCCTCGACGTGCCGACCGCCGCGGTCGCCCGCTCGATGGAGGAGGCGCTGGCCACCCAGGCCAGGGTCGGCTTCCCGACCATCATCCGGCCGAGCTTCACGCTGGGCGGCACCGGTGGCGGCATCGCCTACAACCGCGAGGAGTTCGTCGAGATCGTCTCGCGCGGCCTCGACCTGTCGCCGGTGCACGAGGTGCTGGTCGAGGAGTCGGTGCTCGGCTGGAAGGAATTCGAGATGGAGGTCGTGCGCGACCGCGCCGACAACTGCATCATCGTCTGCTCGATCGAGAACTTCGATCCGATGGGCGTGCACACCGGCGACTCGATCACCGTGGCGCCGGCGCAGACCCTGACCGACAAGGAGTACCAGCGCCTGCGCGACGCCTCGATCGCGGTGCTGCGCAAGATCGGCGTCGACACCGGCGGCTCCAACGTCCAGTTCGGCGTCAACTCCGAGGACGGCCGTGTCGTCGTCATCGAGATGAACCCGCGCGTCTCGCGCTCGTCGGCGCTGGCGTCGAAGGCGACCGGCTTCCCGATCGCCAAGGTCGCGGCGAAGCTCGCGATCGGCTACACGCTCGACGAGCTCCGGAACGAGATCACCGGTGGCCGGACTCCGGCCTCGTTCGAGCCGGCGATCGACTACGTCGTCACCAAGATCCCGCGCTTCGCCTTCGAGAAATTCCCGGCGGCGGATTCGCGGTTGACCACCCAGATGAAGTCGGTGGGCGAGGTGATGGCGATCGGGCGCACCTTCCAGGAGTCGCTGCAGAAGGCGCTGCGCGGCCTCGAGATCGGCGCCGTCGGCCTCGATCCGAAGGCGAAGGCCCTGGACGAGGACGGCCTGATCGCGATCAACCAGCAGCTGCGCGAGCCGGGCCCGGACCGCCTGTTCTGGGTCGCAGATGCCTTCCGCGCCGGGCACACGCTGGCGCGCGTGCACGAGCTGACCCGCATCGATCCGTGGTTCCTGGACCAGGTCGAGGAACTGGTCGAGCTGGAGGCCCAGGTCCGCGAGGCCGGCCTGCCGGCGCTCGACGCGAGGCGGCTGCGCGCGCTGAAGCGCAAGGGCTTCTCCGACGCCCGTCTCGCCGCCCTGCTCGGCACCGACGAGACCGCCGTGCGCAAGCTGCGCCACACCTTCGGGATCCGGCCGGTGTACAAGCGGGTCGATTCCTGCGCCGCCGAGTTCGCGACCACCACCGCCTACCTGTACTCGACCTACGACGAGGAATGCGAGGCCGAGCCGACCTCCCGCGACAAGGTGATGGTGCTCGGCGGCGGGCCGAACCGCATCGGCCAGGGCATCGAGTTCGACTACTGCTGCGTGCACGCCGCGCTGGCGCTGCGCGACGACGGCTACGAGACCATCATGGTCAACTGCAATCCGGAGACGGTGTCGACCGACTACGACACCTCGGATCGCCTGTACTTCGAGCCGCTGACGCTGGAGGACGTGCTCGAGATCATCGCGGTCGAGCGTCCGAAGGGCGTGATCGTGCAGTACGGCGGCCAGACCCCGCTGAAGCTCGCCCGCGCGCTGGAGGCCAACGGCGCGCCGATCGTCGGTACCTCGCCCGACTCGATCGACCTCGCGGAGGACCGCGAGCGCTTCCAGCAGCTGATCCAGCAGCTCGGTCTCACCCAGCCGCCGAACCGCACGGCGCGCAATCCCGACGAGGCGCTGGCGATGGCGCGCGAGATCGGCTACCCGCTGGTGGTGCGCCCGAGCTACGTCCTCGGCGGCCGCGCGATGGAAGTCGTGCATGGCGACTCCGACCTGAAGCGCTACATCAGCGAGGCGGTGCGGGTGTCGAACGACTCGCCGGTGCTGCTCGACCGCTTCCTCGACAACGCGATCGAGGTGGACGTCGACATCGTGGTCGACGCGACCGGCGCCGTGCTGATCGGCGGCGTGATGGAGCACATCGAGGAGGCCGGCGTGCATTCCGGCGACTCCTCCTGCTCGCTGCCGCCGTATTCGCTCCCGGCGGAACTCACGGATCGGCTGCGCGAGCAGGTCCGGGAGATGGGCCGGGCGCTGAAGGTCGTCGGCCTGATGAACACTCAGTTCGCGGTGCAGGGCGACACCATCTACGTTCTGGAGGTGAATCCGCGCGCGTCGCGCACGGTGCCGTTCGTCTGCAAGGCGACCGGCTTGTCGCTGGCGAAGATCGCGGCACGCTGCATGATGGGGCGCTCGCTGGCCGAGCAGGGCACGACCGAGGAGATCGTGCCGCCGTACTACTCGGTGAAGGAGGCGATCTTCCCGTTCGTGAAGTTCCAGAACGTCGACCCGATCCTGGGACCGGAGATGCGCTCCACCGGCGAGGTGATGGGCGTCGGCGAGACCTTCGCGGAGGCCTTCGCCAAGGCCCACGAGGCGGCCAACATCAAGCCGCCGCCGGCCGGCAAGGCCTTCATCAGCGTGCGCGACCCGGACAAGTCCCGCGTGCTGCCGGTGGCGCAGGACCTGGTGCAGCGCGGCTTCTCGCTGGTCGCGACCGGCGGCACCTGCAGCTTCCTCGTCGCCAACGGCGTGCCCTGCGAGCGGGTCAACAAGGTGCAGGAAGGCCGGCCGCACGTGGTCGACCTGATCAAGGACGGCCAGATCGTGTTCATCGTCAACACGACGGAGGGCAAGGGCGCGATCGCCGACTCGTTCTCGATCCGGCGCGAGGCACTGCAGCACCGCATCACCTATTCGACCACCGTCGCCGGAGCGAAGGCCCTCGTCGGTTCGATCGATTTCCACGCCACCGGACGCGTCGCGTCGCTGCAGGAATTGCATCGCGCGGTGGCGGGGGCGGCGCTATCGCGCCGCCCCAGGTAGGGGACCGAGGCTGGCAGGTGACGGCGCGTCGCGTCGTCGTCGATGTTCACTGTTTACCGTTCGCGCTCTCGCGCCGAATCGATTGGATGAAATCATGAAGAGATCACCGATGACTGCCGCCGGCGCCAAGCGCCTGCGTGCCGAGCTGGACAACCTGAAGTCGGTCGCGCGCCCGCGGGTGATCGAGGCGATCGCCGAGGCGCGTGCGCACGGCGACCTCAAGGAGAACGCCGAGTACCACGCGGCACGCGAGCAGCAGGGCTTCATCGAAGGCCGCATCCAGGAGCTGGAGGCGGCGCTGTCCTATGCCGAGATCATCGACACCGCGCGTCTCAACGCGGGGTCCCGCATCGTGTTCGGCGCCATCGTCGAACTCGAGGACCACGGCAGCGGCGACACCGTGAACTACCAGATCGTCGGAGACCTCGAGGCCGACATCAAGAAGGGCCTGATCTCGGTCTCCTCGCCGGTGGCGCGCGCGCTGATCGGCAAGAGCGAGGGCGACATCGTGGAATTCCAGGCGCCGGCCGGAATGCGGAAATACGAGATCGTCTCCGTCAGCTACGAAAGCTGAGCCTGCCTCCGGTGTCGCCTAGCGCAGGCGGCGCCGGATGATCGCCGTCGCCGAACGCAGGACGTCGCCCGCGGGATCGGCACTGATGGGCTCCTCGATCGCGACGTCGGGAACCACTCCACGCCGCTCCGCGACGCCGTTCGGCCGCAGCAGCACGGCCTTCGGGTAGCCGACCGTCACGCCGGAGTGCGGCAGGTTGAAGGTTTCCATCGCGCCAAGCGTCGAGGCGAGGTCCGAGGTCTCTTCACCGAGAACGGTGCCGAAGCCTTCATCCTGGATCAGCGCCGCGACGAAGACGGCATTGGAATACGTGTGGCGGTTGATCAGCACGAACACTGGACCGCGGAAGCGAGACCCGGGACGAGGTGACGTTTCCGGTATCGAAAAGTCGACCGTCGACCCCGGTGCCGCGCCGGCGTAGGCCGCTGCCAGCCGGCGCGACACTCCGCCGTCGGGAATCTCCGAGTGGTCGAGGCGCGCCCGGTTCGACGCCAGTGTCTCGGGGCTGATCCGAATGCGGAACGCGGAGGCGAAACGGAACGGCCTGGTCGCGAACCAGGCGACCAGCGGATCGCTGAAACTGCTGTCGCCGCCCGGATTGTCCCGAAGGTCGATCAGCAGGGCTCGAGCGTGCGCGCTCTCGAATCGCGCGAACGCCTGCTCGACGAAGGCGATGAAGGCGCGCGGGTCGTACGGATCGGGCGCCGCGGGATCGGCTTCGTAGAAGGGACCCGGCTGCAGGTAGGCGATGCCGCCTCCGAGCATGCGGGCGATCCGCGCGTCGGGATCGCGCGGGGCAGGTCCGGCGGGAGCCGCAGGCTCCGACGGCCGGGTCGCGACCAGGGAAGCGCGCAGCGTGCGACCGCCGCGGCGGAGATCGATGACGAATCGATCGCGCGCGCCGAGTTCGGTCCAGACGACTCTCGGCCAGGCGAACTCGAGCAGGCTGTCGAGCATGTAGGGCGTGTCGGCGGAGACGTAGCTCCAAGCGTGCTCCCGAAGTTCGGCCACCGGGTGTCCGTCGATCGCGACCAGTTCATCGCCACGACGGATGTCGCCGAGCGTCGACGCCGCGAAGGCTCGTCCGTCGATGATGCGCAGCGGCAATGGGAATACGGCGCCGGCGGAGCGGAACTCCCGGTAGGCGGCCGCGGCCTCGTCCACTCTCGCATGCGCCACCCTGCCGAAGGCCAGCAGGCGCTGCAGAGTCATCACCGCATCCGTGCGGGAGGCGCATCCGGTGGTGTCGCGCAGCAGGTCGATCAGGAAGGCATCGTAGTCGTCCTGGCTGCGATTGACGTAGAGGTCGGCGTGCGCCCGCTGCAGGGTGGTGTAGGCGCGCAGCAGGTCCGCCTGCAGGTCATCGCGGGCGATGCACGCGTTGCCGCCCTGCGCCTCTGCAGCGGGCCCGATCGACAGGGCGATCAAGGCGAGGAAGGTTGCGCGGGTGTGGTTCATGTTCCCTCCGGGGACGACCTCGTCCGCCGCTTGCGGGTTCGTGGCGCAGGTGGGGTGGCACGGCGGACGCGTTCCGCGAAGGAATGCCGTCCCAGAGCCGCCACCGCGGCCGACAAGGCCTCCGGCAAGCCCGGCGCCGCCTCGTCGACAAGCTGTGCGGACGCGGCGTCCATCGCGGACCAGGCGCGCACGAGCGTCGCGTGCATCCGTTCGGCCTTCGCGGTCAGTCGAACGCGCCGTTCGCGACCGTCGGTCTTGCCGGTGCGCACCGAGACGAGACCGCTGACGCGCATCGCCGCGACCGTCTGGCTGGACGCGGAATGAGTCAGGCAGGTGGCTGTCGCCAATTCTCCGATCGACGACGGCCCATGCTCCGCGAGGTGGCGAAGCACCGGCGTGAAGCGGGGCCGGAAGTCGAGGTCCAGGTCCGCGTAGACCTGGCTCGCGCCTTCATCGAGCAGGCCGAGCAGGTAGTCCAGCAGCGCGCCGAGGTTGGGCAGGTGGCGGTTCATGCGACAACTATGACAGCGCTGTTATTTTTCTCCCGTGCCGAAAGTCGGTGGCCGCCGATCCGAACGTCCGAGACCGGTCGAGCGGGAATTCGGCGCTGATAGACTGCGCGGATGCCTGCGACCTTCCTGCTCCCGCCGCGTCCCCGCATGCTCACCACCTGCGATCCGAGCTTCGCGACCTGGCTCGCGCGCGGCGACGAGTTGACGGTGCGGGCGGCCGGTCGCAGCGCTGCCATTGCGCGGTCGTTGCAGCGGCGGACGCAGGACCTGCCGCAGGCTGCCTGGTCACGCCAGGTCGATGTCGGCGATGCCGGCGCCGACGTGTGGTACCGCGCCGATCCGTGCCGGATGCGCGCCGATCCGAACGGGCTGCGGCTCGCCCGCTTCGGTGGCTACACGCTCTCCGACGATCAGCTGAGGACGATCGAGCGCGCACTTCGGCCGCTTTGCGGCGACCTCGGTTTCGAGTTCAGCGCGCCGCGCGCGGAGCGCTTCTATCTGCGCTCGATGCGCGATTCGGTCCTCGTCGAGCTGCCTCGGACGGACGACATCGTCGGCGACGATGTCTACGCGCACCTGCCCGCCGGCGCCGAGGGTCGACTGTTCCGGCGGCTGGTGAACGACGTGCAGATCGAGCTGCACCAGCTCGCCGTCCTCGACGAGGCGCTCGATTCCGATGGCCAGCGCCTGAACTCCCTGTGGTTCTGGGGCGGGGGTCGGCTCGCTCCGAGCCGCCCACCGCGATGGTCCTGGGTAATCGCCGATGACCTTGCGCTACTCGGCATGTCGAATCAGTTCGGGTTGAAGACAGCAAGCCGCTCTTCGCTGCAGGACATCGCCAACGGCGATTTTCTGGTGGAGTGCTGGCAGCCGGAAGCGCAGCAATGGTTCGCCGAGGTGCTTTGGCCACGCCTGGCGACCGCGTGCAGGAAGGGCAGGATCGACCTCACGCTCGACTTCGCCGACGGCAGCGCTGTACGGATCGTTCCCGGGCATCGCTGGCGCTTCTGGCGCCGCCCTCGGACGCCGGCAGCAAGCGCCCCATGAGCGGCTTCCAGATCCGCCGCCGGGTGGTCGGCGCGCTGCCGGGCTGGCCCGGGTTGGATCCGGTGCTGGCACGGGTCTACGCCGGCCGCGGAGTCGACGATGCGGCGGAACTCGACCACCGCCTGGGCCTGCTGCACGCACCGGCACTGCTCGGAGGCATCGATGGCGCCGTGACCCGGCTGGTCGTGGCGATCGACGCGAACCAGCGCATCCTCGTGGTCGGCGACTTCGATGCCGACGGCGCCACCGGTACCGCCGTGGCCGTGCGCGGCCTCCGGATGCTCGGCGCGCGCAGCGTCGACTTCCGCGTGCCGCACCGGCAGCGCCATGGCTACGGCCTGTCGGCGGCACTGGTGGCCGAGATGGAGACGCCGCCGCCGCAACTGATCGTCACCGTCGACAACGGCATCGCCAGCCACGACGGCATCGCGGCGGCGAATGCGCGCGGAATCGACGTGCTGGTCACCGATCATCATCTCCCCGGTCCGACGCTGCCGGCGGCCGTCGCGATCGTCAACCCGAACTGCAGCGACGACGGCTTCCCGAGCAAGGCGCTGTGCGGCGTCGGCACGATGTTCTACCTGCTGCTCGCGACCCGCGCGCGATTGCGCGAACTGGGTCGATTCGCCGGAGGCTCCGAGCCCGACCTGTCGACGCTGCTCGACCTGGTTGCGCTCGGCACGGTCGCCGACCTGGTACCGCTCGACCGCAACAACCGGATCCTGGTGCAGGCGGGGCTGAAGCGGATCCGTGCCGGCCGTGCGCAGACCGGATTGCGCGCGCTGTTCGCCGTGTCGGGGCGCGACGAGACCCGTGCGCTGGCGACCGACCTCGGCTTCTCGATCGCGCCCCGGGTCAACGCCGCCGGCCGCCTCGAAGACATGCGCCTCGGCATCGCCTGCCTGCTGGAGGACGACCCGGCCCGTGCGCGCTTCCTCGCCGAGCGCCTCGATGCGATCAACGCGTCGCGCCGCGAGCTGCAGGCGGCGATGGTCGATGACGCCGAGCTCGCCATCGCCGACCGTGTGCTCGAGCGCGACGGTGCCGGCATCGGCGTGTGCCTGTTCGATCCCGCCTGGCATGCCGGCGTGGTCGGCCTGGTCGCTTCCAAGATCAAGGAGCGGATGAACCGCCCGGTGATCGCCTTTGCGCCCGCCGGCGAGGAGGCCGGCCTGCTGCGCGGCTCGGCGCGTTCGGTCGCGGGCTTCCACCTGCGCGACGCGCTGGCCGAGATCGACGCGCGCCATCCCGGGATGATCCTCCGCTTCGGCGGTCATGCGATGGCGGCCGGCCTGAGCCTGCCGCAGTCCAACTACGAGCGCTTCGCCGCGGAATTCGACGCGGTCGCGCGTGCCGCGCTGGGCCCGGTGATCGACCGCGCGACGCTGTGGAGCGACGGCTCCCTGGCCGAGGTCGCGGTCGACATTCCGCTGGTGCGCCGCCTCGCCGATGGCGGTCCGTGGGGACAGGCCTTTCCGGAGCCCCTGTTCGATGACCGCTTCGACGTGGTGTCGGCACGCGTGGTCGGCGAGAAGCACCTGAAAATGAAGCTGTGCTTCTCCGGCGATGCGTTCCAGTACGACGCGATCCAGTTCGCTGCCACTGACTTCAAGCCCGGCCGCCGCATCCACGCCGCCTACGAGCTGGCGGTCGACGACTGGAAGGGCGAGGAGAAGGTGCAGCTCCGCGTGCGGCACTGGCTGCCCCTGTAGGGCGGCCATTGGCCGCCATCGCGCGGCGCCTTGCTGACGTGCTCTGACGCGTCGTCGAAGCGACGCGACCGATTGCCGAAGCACCTGCTTGGCTAGAACCAAGCGTTACTTCGGCTGATGGAAGTAACAGAGGTCTTCGCCGGGAATTGAGGGTGTCTCGCAGAATCGGCCAATTCGTTGTGAAGTCGTAATGGCGACTTCCGGGTGCCGGGCAGATGGATTTCCGTGGAAATAGAGTTCTCGGCCTAGCATCGTGACCTACAACGACTGGGTTCGCCCGCCGTCCACCGGCACGTTGATGCCGTTGATGTAGCCCGCCGCCGGCGACGCGAGGAAGGCGATCGCATTGGCCACTTCGGACGCCTCGGCGAAGCGCGCCGCCGGCACCGTCGCCAGCATGCCTTTCGCGACCTCGTCCTCGGACTTTCCGGTCGCGCGCGAGCGGTCGGCGAGGATCTGGTCGAGGCGCTGGGTGCGGGTGTAGCCGGGCAGCACATTGTTGACGGTGATGCCCCAGCCGCCGAGCTCGCTGGCGAGGGTCTTGGCCCAGGAGGCGACCGCGCCGCGGATGGTGTTGGAGACGCCGAGGTTGCGGATCGGTTCCTTCACCGAGGTCGAGATCACGTTGACGATGCGGCCGTAGCCCGCGGCCTGCATGCCGGCGAGCACCGACTGGACGAGCACCTGGTTGGCGATGAGATGGCGCTGGAAGGTGTCGAGGTAGGCGCTCGGGGCGGCATCCTTCGCCGTGCCGGGCGCGGGGCCGCCGGTGTTGTTGATCAGGATCTGCACCGGATGCGCGGCGACGATCGCCTCGACCTTGCGACGCAGGTCCTCCGCGTCCGCCACGTCGGCGACCAGATGCGTGTGGCGCTGGCCCGGATGAACGCGGGGCAGGGCGGCGACTGCGTCGAGCAGGCCGGATTCGCCGCGCGCCATCACGGTCACGTCGGCGCCGAGTCGCGCCAGTTCGATCGCCGCGGCGCGGCCGATGCCCTGCGAACCGCCGCCGACCAGGGCGTGCTTGCCGGTCAGGTCGAGATCCATGCTCACTGCTCCTTCGGCTTCATCGCGTAGTCGCGCATCCACTCGGCCAGCTCGGCGTCGAGCGGACGACGCGTCGCTTCGAGGCCGGCGATCACCCCGGCGACGTTGGCCGCGGGGTGATTCTGGTTCATCTTCAGCTTGATCTCGACGCGCTCGACGGCGAGCCGGAAGCCGACGATGCCGCCGAGGATGCGCTCGGCGTAGGCATGGGCCTGCTCGTAGGTCCAGGCACCCTCGGTGTCGCCTTCGTAGACCCGGGCGAGGTCGCGGACGATCGTGCGGAGCTCGTCCTTGTCCTCGGTCAGGCCGATCGTGCCGACGAGGTGCGCGGTCGCGTAGTTCCAGGTCGGCACGCGCTCGGACGGATCGACATACCAGGTCGGCGACACGTAGGCATGCGGCCCGTGCACGATCGCCAGCACCTTCTGCCCGACGATGTTTTCCCACTGGGGATTCGGTCGCGCCCAGTGCCCGCGCAGCGCAATCGAGTCTCTGTCGCGCTCCAGCAGCACCGGCAGATGACTGACGTAGGGGACGCCGTCGATCGCCGACACCAGGGTGACGAAGGCATCCCGTTCGAGGAGCCTTTCGAGGACGGCGAGGTCGGAGCTGGCGAAGGACTTCGGGATGTACATGGGATCCACCGTAAAGCGGCCATTGCGAAACGGTGAGGCAACGGCGGGCAATGCCCGCCCTACGCTCAGTACTCGGCCGACCCCGGCGTCCGCGGATACGGAATCGCATCGCGGATGTTCGCCAGGCCGCAGACGTAGACCACCAGGCGCTCGAAGCCGAGGCCGAAGCCGGCGTGCGGCACCGTGCCGTAGCGGCGCAGATCGCGGTACCACTGGTAGTGCGCCGGCTCGATCTTGAACTGCGCCATCCGGCGGTCGAGGTAGTCCAGCCGTTCCTCGCGCTGCGAACCGCCGATGATCTCGCCGATGCCGGGCGCCAGCACGTCCATCGCGGCGACGGTCTTGCCGTCGTCGTTGAGCCGCATGTAGAAGGCCTTGATGTGCTCGGGGTAGTTCATCACCACCACCGGGCGGCCGACGTGTTCCTCGACCAGGAAGCGTTCGTGCTCGGTCTGCAGGTCCAGGCCCCATTCGACCGGGTAGTCGAACTTCCTGCCGGACTTCTTCAGGATCTCGATCGCGTTGCCGTAGTCGATCCGTTCGAAGGGCGCCTCGATGAACTTCTCGAGGCGCGAGATCGCCGTCTTTTCAACGCGATCGGCGAAGAACTTCATGTCGTCCGCACGCTCCTCCAGCACCTGCTTGAACAGGTACTTGAGGAAGTCCTCGGCGAGGTTGGCGTCGTCATTGAGGTCGGCGAACGCGATCTCGGGCTCGATCATCCAGAACTCGGCCAGGTGGCGCGCCGTGTTGGAGTTCTCGGCGCGGAAGGTCGGGCCGAAGGTGTAGACCTTGGACAGCGCCAGGCAGTAGGCCTCGACGTTGAGCTGGCCCGACACCGTCAGGAAGGACTCGCGGCCGAAGAAATCCTTGTTCCAGTCGGCGCGGCCGTCGTCGGTACGCGGCATGTTGAGCGCGTCGAGCGTCGACACCCGGAACATCTGGCCGGCGCCTTCGCAGTCGCTGGTGGTGATGATCGGGGTGTTGACCCAGAAGAAGTCACGCTGGTGGAAATAGCGGTGGATGGCCTGCGCCAGGCTGTGGCGCACGCGGGCGATCGCGCCCATCACGTTGGTGCGCGGGCGCAGGTGGGCGACCTCGCGCAGGAACTCCATGCTGTGCGGCTTGGGCTGGATCGGGTAGGTCTCCGGATCCTCGACGAAGCCGCAGACTTCGATGCCATCCGCCTGAATCTCGAAGGATTGTCCCTTGCCTTGCGACGCGACCAGGGTACCGGTCGCGATCACGGCGCAGCCGGCGGTCAGGTGCTGCACCTCGTTCGCGTAGTTGGGCAGCGTCGCCGGGGCGACGACCTGGATCGGATCCTGGCAGGAACCGTCGGAAAGATTGACGAAGGACAGGCCAGCCTTGGAATCGCGGCGGGTTCGCACCCAGCCCTTGAGAGTGACCTTGGCGCCGACTTCGACCTTGCCCGCGAGGGCGTGCTTCACGCTGACCCAGCTCATCTGACTTGAAACTCCGGTGGATGCCGCCATCATGGCGGCCTGACGAGCCGCGCATGATAGCCGAGCGGGTAACGTCTCCCGCATGTCCCCATTCCACAGGACGTAGTCGCATTCCATGTCGATCCAGCTCACCGCCGCCGCCGTCACCCGCGTCCAGACTTTCCTCGCCAGCCGGCCCGACGCGGTCGCGCTGCGCTTCGGCGTGCGCAAGACCGGCTGCTCCGGCTACGCCTACGAGGTCGACCTGACCGACCGCATCGACGCCGGCGACAGCGTGTTCGAACAGCAGGGGATCAAGGTGGTGGTCGACGCGAAGAGCCTGCCGCTGGTCGACGGCACCACCATCGACTACGCCCGCAAGGGGCTGAACGCGACCTTCGCGTTCGACAATCCCAACGTGACCGGCGGCTGCGGCTGCGGCGAGTCCTTCACCGTCGAGGGTTGAATCGACCTGCGGCCGATTCGATCCTCCATGTGAAGAGCGCTTGAGTCGTAGGGCGGGCACTGCCCGCCATCGCCCGGCGTCTCGCAGTGGCGGGCAGTACCTGCCCCCGGCCCGCGGCTGTTGCGGGAGCGACTTCAGTCGCTCCCACAATGGAATTTCGCGAAGCGCCGGTCGGTGACTAGGATCGCACCTCGTTACAGCCCTCTTCGAGTCTGCTGATGACCACCGTCTCTCGCCTGTCCGCACTGACCCGCGACGTCAGCCCCGCACTCGCCCGCTGCGAGTTGTCCTTCGTCGACCGGGAACCGATCGACGTCGCACTGGCACAGCGCCAGCACGAGGCCTACGTGCACGCGCTCCGCGAGGCCGGGCTGCAGGTGCATCGGTTGCCGGCCGAGCAGGATCTGCCGGATTCCGTGTTCGTAGAGGACACCGCCGTCGTGATCGGCGACGCCGTACTCATCACCCGACCGGGGGCGCAGAGTCGTCGGCCGGAAACCGCGACGATCGCGGCGTACTTCGACGGTGCTCGCACCGTGCTGCCCTGGGAAGGCGAGGGCAGCCTCGACGGCGGCGACGTGTTGCGTATCGGTTCTCGCTATTTCGTCGGGCGCTCGGCGCGCAGCAGCGCGGCGGGCATCGCCCATCTCGCCCGGATGGCGGAGGCGCGCGGATACACCGTGACTTCCGTGCTGATGCGCGACTGCCTGCACCTGAAGTCGGCGGTCACGGCGCTCGACGATCACACCGTTCTCCTCAACCCGGCCTGGGTCGAGCGTTCGTCCTTCGGTGGTTTCCGCCAGCTCGAGGTCGATCCGTCGGAGCCGCATGCCGCGAACGCGCTGCGGCTGCCGGATCGGCTGATCTATCCCGACAACTTCCCGCGTACCGCGGCGCGGCTCGAAGCCGCCGGCTTCCGCGTGGTGCGGGTGGCGCTGTCGGAACTGCAGAAG
>JBGAPI010000010.1:0-34038 GCA_044221335.1 Ahniellaceae bacterium | reverse complement strand
GGTCACCTGCTGCAGCGTTCTCTACTGAAGAACGGCGGGGCGCCGCCGCCGCGGGGTAGTCAAGGGCGCGATACGCGTTGGTTCCTTTTTCGTTTTCCCCTGTGACTGCGAAACGGCTCGCAGCCAGGTCGAAACCGGCGTGATATCACCGTTCTATCAGGGTTCTCTTGCTATTGGAGCGGGCCCACAAGGTGGTTATAAAGCCTTGAATCCATAGGAAAATAACCTCTCGGCACGTGGTATTCCATTGGTTTCCTCCCGGTGCTTGCAGGTGCCCGACAAAAATCATTTGCAGCACTCAAGGCACTGATTCGAAAAGGATTCTTCAGGTCGACCCCGGATGCTGCGGCGCCGCATGGGTTGAGCCCCCAAGGCGATTCCCCTAGTATTCGCGGGCCGCCAGCAGTCCATCGCTGGCGTCCTCGCCTCACCGCCGAAGCGCGGGAGGCCGTAACAGTCCGAGAGGAAATTCCATGCGTCACTATGAAGTCGTTTTCCTGGTCCATCCGGACCAGAGCGAGCAGGTCCCCGCGATGATCGAGCGCTACAAGTCGCTGATCGGCACCGACAACGGGCAGATCCATCGCCTGGAAGACTGGGGTCGTCGTCAGCTCGCGTTCCCGATCCAGAACCTGCTCAAGGCACATTATGTGCTGATGAACATCGAGTGCTCCCAGAACGTGCTCAACGAACTGGTGTCCTCGTTCCGCTTCAACGATGCGGTGCTGCGTCACCTGGTCATCGCGCGCGACAGCGCGGTCACCGAGATGAGCCCGATCATGAAGCAGAAGGACGAGAAGCCGCGTCGTCGCGAAGACGGCGAGTTCGAGTCGTCGTCGTCGGAAGACGCCGCGCCGGCCGCCGCCAACTGAGCCTAGGGAGCCATCAACATGTCGAAGTTTTTCCGCCGCAAGAAGTTCTGCCGCTTCACCGCCGAGGGCGTCGTCGAGATCGACTACAAGGATCTCAACACCCTGCGCCAGTACATCACCGAGACGGGCAAGATCGTGCCGAGCCGCGTGACCGGCACCAAGTCGAACTACCAGCGCCAGCTGTCGGCCGCGATCAAGCGCGCCCGCTTCCTGGCCCTGCTGCCCTACACCGATGCGCACTGAGCGGAGCGATAAGCAATGGAACTGATTCTTCTGTCCAAGGTGACCAACCTCGGCAACCTCGGTGACAAGGTCAAGGTCAAGCCGGGTTACGGTCGCAATTTCCTCATTCCCTACGGCAAGGCCGCTCCGGCCACGCCGCAGAACGTTGCCGAGTTCGAGAAGCGGCGCGCCGAATACGAAGCGAACGCCCAGCAGTCGCTGGCGGGCGCCCAGGCGCGGCTCGAGAAGCTCAACGCGGCAGCGGTAACGATTCGTGCCAATGCCAGTACGGAAGGCAAGCTCTACGGTTCGGTCGGTCCTCGCGATATCGCCGAAGCTTTCACCGCAGCGGGCATCCCGCTGGCGAAGAGCGAAGTGAATCTCGGGGAAGGTCCGATCCGGCGTACCGGTGAGTACGATGTTCAGGTGACCCTGCATGCCGACGTGCATGCGACGGTCAAGGTGACCATCGCGCCGGAAGAGTGATTTGGCCGAAAACCCCGTCGGTTCGTGCTCCGACGGATGCTGCTTCCAAGGATGTTTCGGGCGCCGCAAGGCGCCCGTTTTTTTTTGCGCGCTGCGGGCGCAGGAAGACCTCAGATGACGGGTCGCGCGCACTCCCCTCTCGCAGGACCGCGCGACCAGCGCAATTCTTGGAGCGGGCACGGGGTGGGGCCGCTTCCGGTGAGGCGCCGCTTCGAAGGGCGCGGGACAGCCGTCGATCGAAGCGTCGCCGGGGTGAAAGCCTCCCCCAGACGTGCCTCTCGTCGGCATAGCGATCCGCAACGGAATGTTCTGCACAGCATCAACCCGCCTATCAGGGAAAGCGGCGATGGCGCTGACCCGCACGCAGAGCTTCGCCGGGGGCGTACCCGGCGAACTCGCTGCGCTGGTCCTGGCAGAGATCGTGAGCGCGCAGTACTCCGGCTACAGCACTCGCGCGAGGACCTCGGAGATGCTGGCCGCGGCTCGGCCGCTGCGCGATCGTGTCGAGGCGAATGTCCTCCGGCTGGGAACAGTGCGGGACTCCGGCAGCGGCGTCGATGTCCAGGAGCTGACGCAGATGCAGCGAACATTTCGATCGGTGAGCGTCCGTGAGGACGGATTGGTCCTGCTGGAGGGGGCGAACGACGGCCAGATGATCGTGTGGATTCCTTCGCTGTCCGCCGGCAAGGTGGCGTGGACTTGCCTCGGCGGTTCGCGGCGTGTCGTGCCCAGCAGCTGCCGCTGCTAGGGCTCCACCGACCTGGCCTGGCGGCCAGGTCTCGTCGAGCATGGCCGTCCGAGGGTGCGCGCCTCGTTGATTTCAGGATCAACGACGATCGTCGCCTCGAACGGCCACCACCTCCGCCGACTGGGTCGTGCTGACGCCGGCCGGGCGTCCACCCTCCGCCGCGAGCACCTCGCCGCGACGACAGTCGTTCGGTCCGTAGGTCCGCAGTCGCACATACGCCTCGTGCGCCTTCGCGAAGTTGTCGATGCCGAAGCGGCGCTGCATGTCGACGTCGTGCAGTTTCGCGAGTTCGGCGCAGGCGACGGTCGCGCCGGTCGAGGTCTGCAGCACCACTTCGGCCGCGGCGGCCCGCTCGGCACCGAGGGACAGGCCCAGCAGCAGGACGGCATGCAGGGCGAAGGTGGAAGCGTTCATTTCGTTCTCCAATCGATGGCGAGTCGCTCTCGTCGTCCTCGACCTGGCGCTCGTGGGCCCCTAGCGGGGCGGTTGCCGTTCCGTGGCGAGCGCTGCTACGGCAGAACCGCGCCGGCGATTACAGGGGCCGAATCCGATACCGGAGCATTCTTCGCCGGAATCGGTTCGAACCCTCCTGAGGTCGTCGCAGCGTGTGGGCTCCGATATGCTGTCGACACCGGAAAGCGCGAAGCGTGCCAGGCACAGGGGAGCAACCGTGGTCCACCGGCCGTCGACCCAGCCATTGCTGCTGACCGTGCTCCTTGCGTGCACGCCCGTCATGGCCGCCGGACTCGCCCCCGAATGCTCCGGCGTGCCGGGTGACCTCCGGACGCCCAACGCGAAGGCCCCGCGTGGCGAAGCGACCCATGGGCCAGGCCGCAAGAACGCGCCGGCGAAGATCGAGCTCGCGGACCCGGCGACGCTGAAGATGAGGCCCGGAACCGTCTATGTCTTCGACGAGAACGCCGATCACGTCGTTCCCGGCCACGCGAAGAGAAAGCTGCTCTCGGGGGGCGCGTTCGAAGTCGCCGAAGACCGGGGCTACTGGGTGGAAGGCTTTGGTGGCGAGATCGACTTCATCCCCCACTGGGACAAGTGCACGATCGCGTCGCACCTTCCGCCCACGTTCTCCTTTCGGGCACCCGAAGGCGGCCTCCTGTTCGTGCAGTTCGGTACCACCTGCACCGACTGCGTGAGCGTGTCCCGCGACATCACCGCGGTTATCGAGGGAAATCCGCACATGCCGGTGCGGTGGTTGCAGACGGACGTGCCGGAACCGGCAGCCAAGTAGCCGGATCCGCAGTCACCCGTAGCCGACTGCCGGGCGGGCGCGTCGACCCCTCCGTCGTTCCGCGTGGACCGCCGTCAGGACACCAGCGCCGCTCGCAGCACCACAAGTTCGTCCTCGACGTCGGCGTCGGAGTCGACGGTCTGGGCCAGCTCCTCCCGGACCCGCTGACGCAGCTTCTCGCGCAGCCGGTGCACCGTCACCGCCACGGTGTTGCCGCGCATGCCGAGATCGGACGCGGCGGCGGCGTAGCCGGAGGTGTCGGCCTGGTCGAGCAGGAACTCGCGCAGGCGGTCGAACACGGCTTCCTTGCCGGAGCGGACCGCGTCGGCTCTGAGCCGATCGACGGCGCGGGCGAGGACGGTCGTCGCCCAGGCGCGCTCGAAGGCGCGCTCAGGCGCCCACTCGGGATCGCCGGCCAGCGTATCGGCATGCAGCGGCGCCAGCGACTCGTGCGGAGCACCGCCGCCACGCTTCTGCGCGCGCCGGGCGTCGAGTGCGTCACCGAGGAAATTGCTGACCGCGGTCAGCAGGAAGTTGCGGAACCGTCCGCGCTCGGGACAGGCATGGGCATGCGCCTGGGATTCGAGCAGGTGCAGGAAGAAGGCCTGCGCCAGGTCCTCGGCGTCGGCCGCGCGGAGGCCTCGGCAGCGCAGGTAGGCCAGGACCGGCGGGCGGTAGGCGCGGCACAGTTCTCCAAGCGCGTCGCGCGCGGCCGGTGTCGGCGCACGCGCGCCGACGATCAGGCTCCAGCGGGTGGTCTGGAAATTCGACATCGATGGCGGCTCCTCAGGACCGTCGACCCGAACCGGGCCGATCGGGCCTGCTACGGGAATCGCCGCTCGGAATGACAGCGGCGGGAAAGTCGCCCCCGGGGGTCATTGCGGTCCTGCCAGCCAGCGCGCCGACTCGTCGCGCAGCGGCCCTTCATTGCCCGGCGCGGCGACGATTCGCCGGGCAGCGGCATCCGCCTGCGCCTTGCCGGTCGCGTCGGCCTGCGCGTACAAGGCTCGTCCCAGCAGGAAGGCCGGTTCGGCGCTGCGCAGGTCGGCGGCGCCGAAGAGTGCCGTTCGGATCGCGACCACGCGTTTCAGCAGTTCCACCGCGTCCGCGGGCCGCGAGGAAGCCAGCGCGACGTGGGCAGCCGTGAGGTCGAGCACCGCGATCTGTTCGGACTGTTCGCCGAATTCCTCGACCAGGATCGGGCGGGCGTGGGCGAGGAGTCGACTCGCCTCGGCGCTTTCTCCCTTCTGGCGCAAGGCATCGGCGAGCCCGATGTCGGTACGCGCCACCTGCATGCCGGACTCGCCCTCGAAGGCAACCAGGCCGGCGCGCGCCTCGCGCAGGAGGTCGATCGCCGGGCCGGCCTGTCCCGCACTCGCGAGCAGGGTGCCGAGGTCGCGCCGGAAGTACAGCGTGATCTTGGCGCGCTCCCCGGAGGCGGCGTTGATCTGGCGTGTGGCTTCTTCCTGCAGGGCGATCGCCTCGCCGAACTTGCCGCGCGCGGCCAGCAGCAGCGCCAGGTTCGAGGTGTGGAACGGACGCTCGACCCAGCCTTGGTTGAGCGGCTTGCGGAACTCCTCGACTACGGCGCGCAGCCGGGTCTCTCCTTCCGCGACCTCGCTGGACGCGCCGATCGCGCGCGCCAGGTAGCCGCGATCGCTGACCGAACGCGCATGTTCCGGGCCGTAGACCCGCTGTGCGATCTCCAGGGCCTTGCTGAACAGGTCGCGGGATCGCGCGAAGTCGCCGCGGTAGTAGGCGAGGTTGCCGAGCAGGACGTAGTCGCCGCGGGCGAGCGGGCCCTGCGGTCCTCCCTTCCGTAGATGGATCGCCAGTGCCCGCTGCAGGAGACGCTCCGAATCGCGATAGCGGCTGGACCACGTGTGGATCCACGCGTGCATGGCCAGCGCCGCGGCGTAGTGTTCGTCGTCGGCGCCGAAGCGAGTCAGCTGCAGGTTCTCGTTCGCCACGGCGGTCGCCTCCGCCGTCGCCATCTCGCCGGTGCGCACGTGAACGGTGACCCACAGTTCCGCGGCATCCGTGCGGAGGTCGTCGAGCCGCTCGTCGCCCGGAGCGAGGATGCCGTCGGCCTCGGTGAGCAGGGGCCGCGCGTCTTCGTAGCGCGAGCGCTGCACGTGCGCTCGCGCGAGACCCAGCAGCGCCGGAAGCAGGGCAGGATCGCCCCGAGCGAGCAGGCCGCGCCGCAACGCCAGCGCCTCCTCCAGCAGACGGGCGCCCTCGTCGCGATGGTTGATCTGCAGGTAGAGGTCGCCGAGTTGCTCGAGCAGTTCGGCCTTGATGTCGGGCTGCTCGGAGAGGTCACGGCGGAGGTTGTCGATGCCGCGATCGAGCAGTTCGCGCGCCGTGATCTCGTGACCCTGGGCCAGTTGCGGGTCGACACCGCGGAACAATGCCAGCACGTAGCTCTTCACCTGCTCGGCGCGTGCCGCCTGGCGGGCGGCGCGCTGCGCCTGCCACGCGACCGCGGCGACGCCGGCAATGATGGCGAGCAGCAGCAGCGCGCCGCCGACCACGGCGACCCGGTGGCGGCGAACGAACTTTCCGGCACGGTAGGCGAAAGCGCCGCGGGCGGCGTCGACCGGCCGCCCGTCGAGGTGGGCCTGCACGTCCGCGGCCAGCAGCGCGACGCTGGGATAGCGCCGCGCCGGATCCTTGCGCAGCGCTTTCAGCACGATCGCGTCGAGGTCTCCGCGAAGCTGTCGCGCCCACGCCGTACTGGCGTCGATGCCGAAGCGCAGTCCGGGCCCGGGCGTTCCCGGCGCGGAACGGAGGCGTCCGAGAACGGCAGCGCTCGGCGACATGGCCTCGACCCGCACGATGACGTTCTCGGCGTCGAGCATCGAGCGTCCATCGGGCTGTTGTGCCCGCACGCCGGTCAACAGCTCCGACAGCACGAGGCCGAGCGCGTACACGTCGGTCGCCGTGGTGATGGCTTGTCCCAGCACCTGCTCGGGCGCGGCATAGCTCGGGGTCAATACCCGATCGCCCGCCAGCGTGAGAGCGGCGTCCTCCCCGGCGGAGGCGTCCGTATCGAGCAGCTTCGCGATGCCGAAGTCGAGCAGCCGGACGCTGCCGTCGGCGGTGACCAGCAGGTTGGACGGCTTCAGGTCGCGATGCACGACGAGGTTCTGGTGGGCGTAGGACAGCGCCGCGCAGACCTGCAGGAACAGGTCGAGCCGCTCCGGCAGCGAAGGGTGCTTGCGCTCGCACCAGGCATCGAGGGTCTCGCCGTCGATCAGTTCCATCGCGTAGAACAGTGCGCCATCGCCACTGAGGCCGCCGTCCAGCAGGCGTGCGATGTTGGGGTGGTTCAGCCGGGCCAGGATCTCGCGCTCACGGCGGAAACGCTGCGCCAGGTCCGCGGGTCCGGCAGCGGGTCGCACCAGCTTCAGCGCGACCCGCTGCTTGAATTCGCCATCGGCGCGCGTCGCCCGATAGACCGCTCCCATGCCGCCGCGGCCGATCATCTCCTCCAGCAGGTAGGGGCCGACCCGGGTGCCGATGCGCGCGAGATCAGGATCCGCAACGGCGGGTGCGTCGAGCCACGCGAGTTCGTCTTTCTCGAGGGTGCCGTCCAGCGGGGGAGGGCGCGTCGCCTCGGCGAGTACACCGCGGAATGCCGCTGCCGCCGCGCCGGTCGCGACGCCTGTCGGCACGCCTGCGACACGCGTGAGTGGCGCGACATTTCGATCACGCTTGTTCAACGATGGCACCCCGCTCGGCGGACGGAGGCGATCGAAAAACCATACGCGGCGGAAGCACCGAACACTATCGCGGACCCGACGGCGCGATGACCGTCGACGCCGGCGCCACCGATTGCAGTGCCGCCAGCGCCGCGAGCAGCCGCCCCTCCTGCCATGGCGCCGCCGCCACCTGCACCCCGATCGGCAGGCCGGCGCTGCCGCGTTCGGTCGCCTGGGCGACCCGCAGCACGCGGTCGCGGCCGGCGGCGCGGTCACTTTCCTCATCGCGGCCGACGGTCGTCCACGGGATCACGCCGGTGGGGAATCCGAGCACGTTCCACAGCACGGTGTAGGTGCCGATCACGCCGAGGTCGCGCACCGCGCCGTGGCGGACGGCCGGCAGCGCCGTCGCCGGCGACAGCACCAGGTCTACCTCGCCGCCGTCGGCCGCCATCAGCGCGGTCATCCGGCGGCGGTAGTCGGCGATGTCCTCGGTCAGCCGCCAGTACGCCTCCACGCGCCGACGGCCGAAGCAGCGCAGTGCCGAGGCGAGGCTGACCTGTCCGAACAGTTCGGCGACAGCAGCGAGGCGCCGGTTGATCCGGTGCGGCAGGCGACCGAGCAGGAACAGCTCGCGCAGGCGGGCGTCCAGCGGGTCGCCGCCGATGAGCGCGTCGTAGCCGGCGATGTCGGCCGTCAGCACGCCGAAGAAGCGCTCGAAAACCCGGTCGAGTTCGGGCGGCTTCCATGGTCGCACGCGGGCACCGAGGCGCTCGAACGCGGCGGCGGCTTCGCGGACGGCGCGACGGGTCGCGGGGCAGGGGCGAAGCACGCCGTCGTCGTCGTACCAGCCAATCCGCAGGGCGCCGAGGTCGAGCCCGGTCGGGATCGCGAGCTCGGGCGACAGCACCGTCGCGCCGAGCGCCAGGTCGGCGACGCTCGGCGCGAGCAGGCCGACCTGGCTCGTGATCGTGGTCTGGCCGATCGGATAGGAGCCGCGACCGTCGTCTGGCCAACGCCCCGCGGTCGGCTTCAGCGCAGAGATGCCGCAGAACGCCGCCGGTACCCGGACGCTGCCGCCGAGATCGGTGCCGATGCCGAGCCCGGCGACACCGATCGCCACCAGCACCGCTTCACCGCCGGAGGAGCCGCCGCAGCTGCGTTCCGGGTCCTGTGGATGGAGGGTCCTGCCGTAGATCGGGTTGTCGGTCTCCAGCAGCAGGAGCATCTGCGCGACGTTGGTCTTCGCGATCGGGATCGCGCCGGCGGCGAGCAGGCGCGCCAGATGCGGCTCGGTGCGGGTTGCGACGGTCGCGCGCCGCGACGGGAAACCGAAGGTCGACGGCGTGCCGTCGAGATCGAGGCACTCCTTCACGGAGATCGGCACCCCGTGCAGCGGCGGCAGCGCGGCGCCGGTGGCGCGCAGGGCGTCGGCGGCCAGCGCCTTCCTCCGTGCGGCGTCGTCGAAACGCTGCGTGCAGGCGTTGAGCGCGGCGTGGCGATCGAGGCCGGCCAGGGCCGCGCCGACCACCTCGACGGCGCTGCACTGGCCGGCCGCGAGTTGGCGAGCGAGGGTCGCGGCGCCGTTGCAGCGTCGGATCGGAGTCGAGGTCGGCTCGGTACTCATGGATTCGCTCCCCCGGGGTCGGGAAGCGTACGACGCCATCGCTCCGCCGGTTGCAGCGGAAGGCTCCGGATGCGGCGTTGCCGGAGGCGACCGGCAGTCGGATCGGGCGCGACGGCGCCAGGATGCGCGCCGCCGGGCCAGTCGCCGCTGTCGGGGCTTCCCCGATACAGTTGCCCGATGAAGAAGGCCCCGTCGCGCACCCCGACCCTGCCGTTCGCCGATCCCTCCGCCCTGCAGCCGCTCGCCGAGCGGATGCGGCCACGGACGCTCGACGAGATCGTCGGCCAGCGCCGCCTGCTGGCGCCGACCGCCGCGTTGCGGCGGGCGCTGGAGGCGGGGCGGGTGCATTCGATGATCCTGTGGGGACCGCCCGGTTGCGGCAAGACGACGCTGGCGCGCCTGGTGGCGAGCCGCGCGGAGGCACGCTTCGTCGCACTGTCCGCGGTGATGTCGGGACTGCCCGAGGTGCGCGCCGCGCTGGCCGAGGCGGACCGCGAATTCCAGGCCGGGCAGCGCACCGTGCTGTTCATCGACGAGGTGCACCGCTTCAACAAGGCGCAGCAGGACGCGTTCCTGCCGGCGGTCGAGCGGGGCAGTATCGTGCTGGTCGGCGCGACCACCGAGAATCCCTCGTTCGAGCTCAACTCGGCACTGCTGTCGCGCTGTCGCGTGCATGTTCTCGATCCGCTGTCGGCGGACGACCTGGTCGTCGCTCTGCGGGCCGCGCTGGAGGACGCCGAGCGAGGACTGGGCGGGAACGATCTCGCGATCACCGACGACGCCCTGAGAACGATGGCCGAGGCGGCCGACGGCGACGTCCGTCGCGCCCTGTCGCTGCTCGAGATCGCCGCGGAACTGGCGGAGAACGGACGGATCGACGAGGCCGTGCTCGCCCAGGTGCTGGCCGACCGCACGCGGCGCTTCGACAAGGGCGGCGAGCAGTTCTACGACCAGATCTCGGCGTTGCACAAGTCGGTGCGCAACTCGAATCCGGATGCGGCCCTGTACTGGTTCGCGCGGATGCTCGACGGCGGCGTCGACCCGCACTACCTCGCGCGGCGCCTGACCCGGATGGCCGTCGAGGACATCGGCCTGGCCGACCCGCGAGCGGTCGACCAGGCGGGTGCGGCGTGGTCCGCGTTCGACCGGCTGGGAAGCCCCGAGGGCGATCTCGCGCTGGCACAGCTGGTGCTCTACCTCGCGCTGGCGCCGAAGAGCAACGCCGCGTATGTCGCGCTCGGGGAGGCGCGCGCCGACATCGCGCGCCACGGCACGCTCGCGGTTCCGCTGGCGCTGCGCAACGCGCCCACCCGGCTGATGCGCGGGCTCGGCTACGGGCGCGATTACCAGTACGACCCGGACAGCGCCGGCGGCATCGCGCTCGACCAGGAATGCTTTCCGGAGGAGCTCGGCGAACGCGCCTACTACCGGCCGGTAGAGGCGGGTGTCGAGGCGCGCTGGCGCGAGCGGCTGGAGCAGTTGCGCGAGGCGCGCCGGGTTGCGGTGGCGGCCAAGCGCAGCGCCGACGGGGCGTCGTCGACCCGGGGGCGCGGATGAACGGGATCGGCGTGATCGCGGTCGCGCTCGGCGCCGCGTTCGGCGCGCTGCTGCGCTGGTGGCTCGGGCTGAAGCTCAATGACGTCTGGCCGGACGTGCCGATGGGAACGCTCGCCGCCAACCTGATCGGCGGCTACCTGATCGGCCTCGCCCTCGGCGTCCTCGCCACGGACAGCAGCATCAATCCCGCCTGGCGCTTGTTCATCGTCACCGGCTTCCTCGGGGGCCTGACCACGTTTTCGAGCTTCTCGGCCGAGGCGGTCGCGCTGCTGCAGCGGCAGCAGTGGACGACTGCGCTCGGGATGATCAGCGTGCATCTGTTCGGCTCGCTGGCGATGACCGCCGCGGGGCTGCTGACCGTCCGCTGGTGGCGCGGGTAGCCCGGATGGAGCGGCAGCGGAATCCGCGACGCGAGGCGCCGGCGATGGCACGCTCATGAGCCTCGGACGGGGTACCGCCCCGGAGTCCGCTGCCACTCCGTCCGGTCTCCGTGCGCTGCCGCGGACGGTATGGCTGATCGGGCTGATCAGCCTGGTCAACGATTCGGCGAGCGAGATGCTGTATCCGCTGGTCCCGCTGCTGCTGACCGGGGTGCTGCACGCGGGGCCGCGCGCCCTGGGGCTGATCGAGGGCCTCGCCGAGGCGGCGGCGGCGCTGTTCAAGCTGCTTTCTGGCCTGGTCTTCGACCGCAACGGCCGCGCCAAGCCGTGGATCCTCGCCGGCTACGGTGTTGCCGGGCTTGCGCGGCCGTTGATCGCGCTGGCCGGGAGCTGGCCGATGGTGCTGGCACTCCGTCTCGCCGACCGCCTCGGCAAGGGCCTGCGTTCGTCACCGCGGGACGCGCTGCTGGCGCGATCGGTCGGACCGGGTCAGCGCGGGCTCGCGTTCGGCATCCACCGTGGAATGGACAACGCCGGCGCGGTGATCGGCCCGCTGCTCGCGGCGGCGCTGCTGTCGGCCGGATTCGGGGTGCGCGAAGTGTTCGCCTTCGCGTGGATCCCGGCGGTGCTGGTCATGGTGCTGGCGCTGGGGCTGCGGGAAGCGCCGCGTGCGCCGGAGTCGACGTCGGAGCAGCGAGAGTCCGCCGCGCCGCGCGGCCCGGATGCCGCTGCCGCTCCATCCGGGCGACTCGACGGACAGCGCGACGGATTGCCAGCGGCCTTTTGGCGCTTCATGGGGGTCGTCGCGCTGTTCCTGCTCGGCGGCTCGTCGAACATGTTCCTGCTGCTGCGTGCGCAGGATTTCGGTGTCACCGGCGAGCAGGTGCCGCTGTTGTGGGCGCTGACTGCGCTGACGGCCTCGACGCTGGGCCCGCCGCTGTCGGCGTGGACCGATCGCGTCGGGCGCGTCGGCGTGATGCGGTCCGGCTGGGTGATCTACGCCGCGTTCTACCTGCTGATGTCGTGGTCGACCCTGCCCGCGATCGTCCCGTGGCTGCTGTTCGCTGCCTATGGCGTGTTCATGGCCGCGACCGAAGGCATCGAGAAGGCGTTGATCGCCGACCTCGTCCCGCGCGAGCGGCTCGGTCGCGCCTACGGCTGGTTCAATCTGGTCGGCGGCCTGATGCTGTTGCCGGCGTCGCTGCTGTTCGGATGGCTGTGGCAGCGGGTCGACGTGGCGGCCGCGTTCGGCTTCAGCGCGGCGTGTGCGGGGCTGGCGGCGGTGCTGTTGCCGATGTCGCTGGGACCCGGGTCCCGGGGGCCAGGGCCCCGCGGGATCGCAGCCGTCTCGTAGGGCGGGCCCTGACCGCCATCGCGAGGCGTCAGGGAGGTTCCGCGGCTGCCCACCCGATCCCGCCATCCGCCCCGGGCTTAGCCGAGTCCGAATGCCGGTCCATCCTCGCCCGTTCCGGAAAGATGCGCGGCGATCGCGCCGAGCATCCGGGTGGTCGCGTCCCGGACATCGGCGGACGCGAGCATCGCCTCGTCGGTGATGCAGCAGCCGAGCAGCGGGAGTGCGATCGATGCGGATTCGATCCGCGTCGTCGACATCGTCTTCAGGACCTCGCGCAGGGCGTCATAGGCGTGATGCGCGCGCGGCGACGTGTTGACCTGCGCGATCGGCTTGCCGATGACGCCCTCGTCGCTGACCAGCCAGTCGAGCGCGTTCTTGAGGACTCCGGAAATGCCGTGTGCGTATTCGGGACTGGCGATCAGCAGGGCGTCGGCGGAGGCGACCGCGGACCGGAAGTCCCGCACGGCGGAGGGCGGCGCGTGTTCCAGATCCGGGTTGAACAGCGGGAGCGCGCCGAGCGCCGGGTGGACCGTGACTCTCAATGGCGGCCGTGCCAGCTGTGCGGCGACCCGGCAGAACGCGCTGTTGATCGAGGCGGCGCGGAGGCTGCCGGAGAGGGCGAGGACGTGCATGCGGCGAGTGTAGGGCGGGCACGGCCCGCCATTGCCACGATGCAGCGCATAAGCCTGCAGCGCCCACCCCCCGCCATCGTGAGAGGGGCGCGCGCCGCGCTAGGGGAGGGGCGCAAGTCCCGACCACGCCAGCACGCCGAAGCGTGGCGTATCGGGGCTTGCGCCCCTCCCACAAGGGCCCGCCCTACACCTCGATGGAGAGCAGGTCGCCCTTGGTCTCGAGCCAGGACTTGCGGTCGCCCGCACGCTTCTTCGCCAGCAGCAGGTCCATCAGCTCGCCGGTGCCGTCGTCCTCGACGACCTGGAGCTGCACGAGTCGGCGGGTGTCCGGGTGCATGGTGGATTCACGCAGTTGCGAGGGGTTCATCTCGCCCAGGCCCTTGAAGCGGGTGGTGCTGACCTGGCCCTTCATCTTCTCGCGCTCGATCCGCTCGAGCAGGATCCGCTTCTCCTCCTCGTCGAGGCAGTAGAACACCTGCTTGCCCACGTCGACGCGGAACAGCGGCGGCATCGCGACGAATACGTGGCCGGCGCGCACCAGGTTCGGGAAGTGGCGCAGGAACAGCGCCGACAGCAGGGTGGCGATGTGCAGGCCGTCGGAGTCGGCATCGGCGAGAATGATCACCTTGCCGTAGCGCAGGCCGTCGATCTGGGCGGCACCCGGGTCGCAGCCGATCGCGACCGCGAGATCGTGCACCTCGGTCGAGGCGAGCACGCCGTTCGACGAGACTTCCCAGGTGTTGAGGATCTTGCCGCGCAGCGGCAGGATCGCCTGGAAGTCGCGCTCGCGCGCCTGCTTGGCGGAGCCGCCGGCGGAGTCGCCTTCGACGATGAACAGCTCCGTGCGCGACAGGTCGGTCGAGGTGCAGTCGGCCAGCTTGCCGGGCAGGGCCGGGCCGCTGGTGACCTTCTTGCGCACCACGATCTTTTCCTGCTTCAGCCGCACCTGCGCGCGCTCGATGGCGAGCTGCGCGATGCGATTGCCGATCTCGACGTGCTGGTTCAGGAACAGGCTGAAGGCGTCGTGGGCGACGCCCTCGACGAAGGCCGCCGCGGTGCGCGAGGACAGGCGCTCCTTGGTCTGGCCGGAGAACTGCGGGTCGGACAGCTTGGACGACAGCACGAAGGAGACGCGGTCCCAGACGTCTTCCGGCGCCAGCTTCACGCCGCGCGGCAGGAGGTTCCGGAAGTCGCAGAACTCCCGCACGGCCTCGGTGATGCCGGAGCGCAGGCCGTTGACGTGGGTGCCGTGCTGCGCGGTCGGGATGAGGTTGACGTAGCTCTCCTGCACCAGCTCGCCCTCGGGCAGCCAGCACAGCGCGAAGTCGACCGCCTCGAGGTCCTTTTTCACGCCGGTGCGGAACAGCTCCGCCGGCACGTAGTCCGCCGCGCCCAGCATGCCCCGCAGGTAGTCGGTCAGGCCGTCCTGATAGAACCACTCCTCGCGCTCGCCGCTGGCTTCGTCGAAGAAGCGCACGGTGAGGCCGGGGCACAGCACCGCCTTCGCGCGGAGCACGTGCTTCAGCCGCGGCACCGAGATCTTCGGCGAGTCGAAATACTTCGGATCGGGCCAGAACCGCACCCGGGTGCCGGTATTGCGCTTGCCGACCGACCCGACGATCTCCAGCTTGCTGACCCGGTCGCCGTGGGCGAAGGCCATCTTGTACTCGTTGCCGTCGCGGCGGATGAACACCTCGACGCGGCTCGACAGCGCGTTCACCACCGACACGCCGACGCCGTGCAGGCCGCCGCTGAACTGGTAGTTCTTGTTGCTGAACTTGCCGCCGGCATGCAGCCGGGTGAGGATCAGCTCGACGCCGGGGATGCCTTCCTCCGGGTGGATGTCGACCGGCATGCCGCGGCCGTCGTCGCTCACTTCCACGGAGCCGTCGGCGAACAGGGTCAGCTCGACCGAGCTCGCGTGACCGGCGAGCGCCTCGTCGACCGAGTTGTCGATGACTTCCTGCGCCAGATGGTTCGGGCGCTGGGTATCGGTGTACATGCCGGGCCGGCGCTTGACCGGTTCCAGGCCGGACAGGACTTCGATGTCGGCGGCGTTGTAGCGATTGCTCATGCGGGCGGTGTTCCGGGGCGGAGGCGAACGGCCACCGACGCGACGCGTCGGCGGCCAGCCGTGCAGGATGGCGACGAAGGCCTCCGCGATCAAGATTGACGGCGGCGCGCGATTGCGCTGCGGTCGGGGAGCGATCCGGCGTGCCGCGATCGCCGGAGCGCTCCGTGCCGCCGCGCGACGCCGCTAGTGCGGCTCGCCGCGGACGACGCGCAGCTGGCGGACGCCGGCGACGCCGCTGCCGCCGGTGGTCGGCGCCCAGCTGATCTCGTAGTCGCCGGCCGCCGGGGCGGGCAGCGCGACGGTCAGAAAGCCGTTGCCCGCGTGGATGTCGGCGAGGTCGAAGCGCGGGCCGCGGGTCCCGGCGACCGGACGGAAGCGCACGGCGAAGGCGCCGGCGGCGTTCGGCCCGATCGGCAGCTCCAGCACGAGGGAACGGGTCCCGCTGGGCAGCTTGAGTTCGCGGACCTCCGGGGTGGCACTCGGCGACTCGCGGGCAACGTCGAGCGTCGCGATCACCGCGTCGCCACTGGCCAGGCGATCGGGGCCGGGGCGCAGCGCCGTGAGGGTGCCGACGACCCCCAGCAGGAGTCCGGCGGCCAGCGCGAACAGCGGCCGGAAATAGCGCGGCGGCGCGGGTTCGCGCAGTGGCTCGGAGTCGCGCAGCGGCGTCGGATCATTCGCCGCCGCCGTGGCGGCGGGCGCCACCGACGAGCGAAGCCCGCGCTCCAGTGCCGCCGAGAGCCACAGCGCATCGCGCAGCTCCGGCGACTCCAGCAACTCCTCCTCGAAGGCCTGCGCCTCGGCGTCGCCGAGGCGGCCGTGGCGATAGTCGCGGACACGGGCGAGCAGCGCCGGCGGGATGTCCGCAAGGCCTGCTTCCTCGATTTCGGTGGAGTCGATGTTCATCCGTTCCGGCGCTCCATCGCGGCATGTGAAGGCGCCGGCGACCCGGGTGTCGAGGGTTCGGCGCTCATCCTTCCAGTCCCAGCTTCTTCAAGGCCACACGTACCTTCTGCTTGATCCGCCACAGGGTGCGATCGAACTGCCCTGGAGTCATCTCGAGACGGTTGGACAGCGCCACCCGCTCCTCGTCGTCCAGGTAGTAGCTCTTCAGCAGCGTCGCGTCGCGTTCCGACAGGCCGCCGATCACTTCCAGCACCACCCGATGGGCTTGTGCCAGGTCCAGACGATCCAGGGGGCTCGAACTCTCGTCCACCAGTTGTTCCAGGTCGTGTCCGTGCACGGTATGGCGGCTTTTGCCGCTGCGCAGGTGGTCGATGGCGGCGTTGCGCGCGGTGCGGGCGACAAACGAACGCAGCGTCGCCGGCTGCGCGATCCGGCTCCGGCGCGCGGCGAGCAGCACGTCGAGCAGCGCGTCCTGCACCACGTCCGGAACGTTGCCAGGCGGCACGCCGAGATTGCCGACGATCGCGCGCACGCCGGGCGCGAAGAAGCCGACCAGGGCGGTCTCCGCCTGCGGGTCGCCGCGGGCGATGCGCTGCAGCCAGTCGGCATAGCGGCAGGCAGGTGAGGCCATTTCGGCCGTGACTGCCGCCGAGGGACATTCCGCCACCGGACTGGATGTATCGCCGCTTCCCACCATGAAGGGTCCTCGCGCCCCGCTTCCCGGGCCAGCTTACCGGATCGCCGCTCCGGGTCGACATCGACGCGACGCCGCGGCGCCGGGTTGCAGTCGTTCACGGAGTCGGAGACGCTTGCGGCCCGATCCGCCGCCGGAACACCGCGCCCGATGAGCCGCCCTCCGTCGACCCGCATCATCGCCCATCGCGGCGCGAGTGGCCTGATGCCCGAGCACACGCTGGACGGCTATCGGCTGGCGATCGCCCAGGGGGCCGACCTGATCGAGCCGGACCTCGTGGTGACCCGCGATGGCGTGCTGCTGGCGCGCCACGACCGCGGCCTCGCGCGCAGCACCGACATCGCGTCCCGGCCGGAGTTTGCGGGCCGCCGGCGCCAGCTGGAGGACGGCAGCAGCGACTGGTGGGTCGACGACTTCGACTGGGCGGAGCTCGCCGAGATCCGCGCAATCCAGCCCTTCCCGGGGCGCGACCGCTCGCACGACGGGCGGCATCGCATCCCGACCCTCGCCGACGTGCTGGACGTGGCCGTCGAGGGCAGCCGCAGCAGTGGCCGCCGGATCGCGGTCTATCCGGAGATCAAGCATCCGGCCCTGTTCGCATCGCTCGGCATCGATCCGACCGCGCTGTTCATCGGGCTGCTCGCCGCCCGCGGCCTCACGGGACCCGACTGCGGTGTCTGGTTCCAGTGCTTCGAGTCCGAGCCGATCGACCGGGTGCAGGCCGCGCTCGGATTGCCGGGCTTCGAACTGTTCGAATCGTCCCGGGTCGACGCCGCGGGCTTCCCGGCCGAACTCGAGCGCTGCCGGGAGCGCGGCCGCAGCGGGGTCGCCTTGCCGAAGCGCACGCTGATCGACGCCTCCGGCCGCGACACCGGACACACGCGACGCGCCCACGACCTCGGCCTCGCGATGCACACCTGGACCTTCCGCGACGATCAGCCGAATCCGCCGTTCATGACGCCGGCGGAGGAATACGTGGCGTTCTTCGCGCTCGGAGTCGACGCCCTGTTCAGTGATTTTCCGGCGACGGCGGTGGCAGCGCGCGGTCGCTAGGGCGGGCTCTGCCCGCCATCGTCATGAGGCCCCGCAATGGCGGGCGTTGCCCGCCCTGCGGCGAGAAGACGGTTCCTATCCCTCCGGCGCCGGTCGAGAATTCGTCGTGGCGCGCGATGGCCGGAGGCCGTCCTGCGCCGTCGACGTCGAACGGAGCCGTCGCCGCCTAGCGGCAGGCCATCGACGGTTGTGGCGCGAGCGCCGCACTCCGGACGCCGTCGTCGTCCTCTTCGGTCGGCGCGTCGGGATCGTCGGGGTCGTCGCCGTCGGTCGTGTCGTCGCCCGAGGGCGCGACGCCGCCGACCGTCGGCGATGCCGTCGTGCCGTCCGCCGGCTCGAACGGCACGGCCGGTCCGACGCTGCGCTGGTTCTCCCAGGCGCTGAGCTTCGCCTCGGCATCGGGCGCGCGGGCAAGCTGCGGAAAGGAGTGCTGCTGCTCGTCGCGGTCCTCCCAGCCGGTGATCTCGGACTTGGCCTCCTCGAAGGCGGGCAGGAGGCGGGGCTCGCGGTTCAGCGCATCGACCAGCAGTGCGCGCCCGAACCAGGTGATCGCGTCGGTATTGCCGCAGCCGAACGAGGCGCGGTCCGCGCGGGCGGCCGTCAGTGCCAGCGTGTGGCTGTCGTTGATGAACGGGATGAAGGTGCCGGAGTAGCACGCCGACAGCATCACCACCCGGTCGCGGATGCCGGAGCCGTCGAGCAGGGACTTCAGGCTGCGGGCGTCGAGCTGGTCCAGCGGCAGCGGCGGCAGGTTGACGTAGATCTCGCCCTCGCGGCTGCCGTGCGAACTGACGTAGAGCAGCAGCAGGTCCTCGTCCGGATCCATCCGGCCGCCGACGCCGTTCAGCGCACGGCGCAGGTTGCTGACGCTGGCCAGCGGCGTGGCATCGACGGTGGCGGTGTTGTTGGCGAGCACGATGATGTGCCCGGCGAGGCCGAAGCGCTCGCGATAGAGGCGCTCGACATAGCGCACCTCGTTGCTGAAGACCTGCTCGTCGGCGTCGCCGGCGAAGGCGACGAGGTAGACGTCGACCTTGCCCGGCACCTGCGCGTCGAGGTTGCGCACGGCGGCGTCGACCAGGTCGCGCTGGCGATCGAACACGTCCTCGGCGCGGAGTTCCGGTTTCGTCGGGCCCGCTTCCGGTGCCGTGATGTCGGCGTCATCCTCTGCGATCGCGGGCGCGGTTCCGGCGACGATCAGGTCATGCGGCGGCAGGACGAGGATCGCCGCGAGCGCCGCGGTGGCGACGGCGAGCGCCGCTGCGACACGCGCCGGCGCCTTGCCGAGCGGGTGCAGCCAGCCGAGCGTGGTCCAGGTCGCGAAGGCGAACCACAGCCACCACGCGGCGTCGACCAGGGTCTGGCTGTGTTCGGCCAGCGGCTCGCCGCGCCACGCGCCGACGGCTTCGGCCAGGACGTAGAGCACCGACGCGATGATCGTCTGCAGCGCCAGCAGCAGTGCGGCCAGCGGCCAGAACAGCACAGGTCGGCGGACCGCCACCGCGACGCCATACGCCAGCAGCAGGGCGACCAGCGCGTCGAACGCGATCGGTGCGAGACCGTCGGCGGAGAAGCCCCGCGGAGAATGGGTGAGCCAGAAGCCCTGTGCGGTGACCGCGGCGAGATCGAGCAGCACCACGCACCAGAAGGTGCCGGGCCCGATGTCGCGGAAGCTGCGGGAGGGGCGCCAGCCGACGCAGAGGCGCAGGGCGTCGAACAGGGTGCGCAGGAAGGGCATGCGGAGGGACTTGCAGAAACCGGCCGCGCCGGGGTGGCGCGGCCTTCGATCGTTCAGGTCGGGAGGCCGGCGGATGCCGGCCTCCCGCGGGGGTCACGCGGAGGCAAGCACGCTGTTGCGGCGGGCGAGACCGAAGTACACGACCAGGCCGGTCACCGCCCAGATGCAGAAGTACTTGATGGTCGGGTCCCAGCCCAGGCTGAAGAACAGCAGGGCGCAGCCGGCGACGGCACCCGGGCCGACGACCCAGATCAGCGGCGAACGGAACGGGCGCGGACGGTCCGGCTGCTTTACCCGCAGGATCATCACGCCGATCGCCACGGCGAAGAAGGCGAACAGCGTGCCTGCGTTGGAAATGTCGGCCAGCACGTCGACCGGGAACATCGCCGCGAACAGCGCCACCGCGATGCCGGTGACCAGCGTCACCTTGTGCGGGGTGTGGAAGGTCGGGTGCACCTCGGAGAACATCTTCGGCATCAGGCCGTCGCGCGACATGGTGAACAGGATGCGGGTCTGGCCGTAGATCATCATCAGGATGACCGAGGGCAGCGCGATGATCGCCGCCGAGGCGACGAAACCGCCGAGCTTCGGCCAGCCGAGGTTGCGCAGCACGAAGGCCAGCGGCTCCTTCGACTGCGACAGCTCGCCGCCCGGCTGGGCGCCGGTGGTGCCGATCGCCGCGTAGGACACCAGCAGGTAGAACACGGTGCAGACGGCGAGCGAGCCGATCAGGCCGATCGGGATGTTGCGGTTCGGGTTCTTGGTCTCTTCCGAGGCGGTGGAGACCGCGTCGAAGCCGACGTAGGCGAAGAAGATCGACGCGGCGGCGCCGAGCACGCCGGTGCCGGACAGCGGGGTGCCCCAGCCCTTCGGCAGCATCGGTTCGAAGTTGGCGCCATTGACCGCCGGCAGCGCGATCGCGATGAACGCCGTCAGCGCGACGATCTTGACCAGCACCAGCACCGCGGTGACCTTGGCGCTCTTCGAGGTGCCGATGATCAGCAGGCCGGTGATCAGCATCGCGATCGCGAAGGCGATCAGGTTGAAGCCGCCGGTCGTCTTGGTGCCGTCGGCGAGCGTGATGGTATCCGCCGGTCCCGCGGTCAGCGCGATCGGCAGGCCGAAGCCGAGTTCGCGCAGGAAGCCATTGGCATAGCCGGACCAGCCGACCGCCACGGCACTCGCCGCGATCGCGTACTCGAGGATCAGCGCCCAGCCGACCATCCAGGCGACCAGCTCGCCGAGCACGGCGTAGGAATAGGTGTAGGCGGAGCCGGCGACCGGCACCATCGCCGCGATCTCGGCGTAGATCAGCGCGGTCAGCGCGCAGACGATGCCGGCGATCACGAAGCTGTACATCATGCCCGGGCCGGCCTTGTTGGCCGCGACGGCGGTCAGCACGAAGATGCCGGTGCCGATGATGGCGCCGATGCCGAGCATGGTGAGATCGAACGCGCCGAGCTGACGCTTGAGGCCCTTCTTCTCGGCAGCCTCGATGATCTGGTCCAGGGGTTTGACGCGTTCGAACAGCATGAGCTCCTCCCAAGGGTGCAACGATTCGGCGACAGCCGCTTGTTGTAATGCGGAACAACCCGCCGGGCGACCGCGAGATCGCCCAGGCTCAAGCCGGCCCGGAAAAAATCCGGGCTACCATACGCGAGGCCGGATAGGCCGGCAAGTTGCCTTGTCTACGCGTCCGGCGACTCCCGGGACGCAACATCGAGAGGAATCCCCATGGCGCACGACACCGCGCAGGCCATCGCCGCGCGCTGGATTTCCGCGGCCGCCGCCGATCCCGGCCACGACCGCGAGGTGCTGGATCTGTTCAAACGCTTCGTCGCAGGGCACGCCGACTGCTGCGAACGGAGCTGCGCGCCGGGTCATCTCACCGGCTCGGCCTGGCTGGTATCGGCCGATGGCCGCCGGGTGCTGCTGACCCATCACCGCAAGCTGAACCTGTGGCTGCAGCTCGGCGGTCATGCCGACGGCGACGGCCAGCTGGACCGGGTCGCGCTGCGCGAGGCGGAGGAGGAGTCCGGGCTCTCCGGTCTCGCGATCGAGGGCGGGATCTACGACCTCGACCGCCACTGGATCCCGGAGCGCAAGGGCGAGCCGGGGCATTTCCACTACGACGTGCGCTTCGTCGTCCGGGCCGGCGGTTCGGAGGACTTCGTGGTCGGCGAGGAGTCGCATGACCTGGCGTGGCGACCGATCGACGACGTCGCGCGCGACGAGACCGCGGATGCTTCGGTGCGGCGGATGGCGCGGAAGTGGCTGGCGCGGGGGTAGGGCGCGCCTTGCTCGCCGTCGCGAAGAGGTGAGGCAATGGCGCGCAAGGCGCGCTCCAGCCGTGGCGGCGAAGCGTCGGCGCGCCGGGCGGCCCTACTCGGTGAACTGCAGCCGCGCGAGTTCCTCGTACAGCCCGCCCTGCGCGATCAGCTCCTCGTGCCTGCCGACCGCGACGATATGGCCGTGGTCGATCACGACGATACGATCGGCCTTCTTCACCGTGGCGAGGCGATGCGCGATGACCAGCGTCGTGCGGCCTTCCATCAGCTTCTCGAGCGCCGCCTGGATCGCGCGCTCGGACTGCGCGTCGAGCGCGCTGGTGGCCTCGTCGAGGAGCAGGATCGGGGCATCCTTCAGCACGGCGCGCGCGATCGCGATGCGCTGCTGCTGGCCGCCGGACAGGCGCACGCCGCGTTCGCCGAGGTAGGTGTCGTAGCCCTCCGGCTGCGCGACGATGAAGTCGTGCGCGGAGGCCGCGCGGGCGGCGGCGGTGACGGTCTCGAGGTCCGCATCGGGGCGCGCCAGGGCGATGTTGTCGCGGGCCGAGGCGCCGAAGATCACGGTGTCCTGCGGCACCAGCGCGATCGCGTCGCGCACGGCTTCCAGCGTGAGTCCGGTGATGTCCTGACCATCGATCTCGATCGCGCCCTGCTGCGGGTCGTAGAAGCGCAGCAGCAGCTGGAACAGCGTGCTCTTGCCGGCGCCCGACGGCCCGACCAGCGCGACCTTCTCGCCCGGCGCGACCGCGAGGTCGAAATGGGACAGCGCCGCGCGATCCGGCCGCGACGGATAGTTGAAGCCGAGGTCGCGGAACCGCAGCGCCCCGCGGATCGGAGGCGCGAGTGCCCGCGCGTCCGGGCGGTTCCGGATGGTCGGCTCGACCGCGAGCAGGTCGGCGACCCGTTCCATCGCGCCGGCGGCGCGCTGCACGTCGCCCCACACTTCGGTCAACGCGCCGACCGAGCCCGCCGCCATTACCGCATAGAGCACGAACTGCGACAGGACACCGGCCGACAGCGTGCCGTTCATCACCGAGTGCGCGCCGGCCCACAGCACCAGGGTGATCGCTCCGAACACCAGCAGGATGATCAGCGCCGTCAGCATCGCGCGGGTGCGCAGGCGGCGGACCGCGGTCTTCAGCGTGTTCGACACCGCGCTGTCGAAGCGCTTCGCCTCCTCCGGCTCGCGGGTGTAGGCCTGCACCGTGTGGATCGCGGCCAGAGTCTCCGCGGCGACCGCGCTCGAATCGGCGATCCGGTCCTGGCTGGCTTTCGACAGGCCGCGCACGCGCCGCCCGAAGACGACCATCGGCAGCACCACCAGCGGGATCACCAGCGCGGCGTAGCCGGCCAGCCGCGGGCTGGTCCAGATCAGGAGGCCCGATGCGCCGACCAGGGTCACGATGCTGCGCAGCGCGACCGAGGCGGACGAGCCGACCACGGTCTGCACCAGTTCGGTGTCGGTGGTGATGCGGGACAGCACCTCGCCGACGCGGGTGCTCTCGAAGAAGGCCTGGTCGAGCCGCAGCAGGTGGGCGTAGAGATCACGGCGAAGGTCGGCCGCGACCCGTTCGCCGAGCAGCGAGATGAAGAAGAAGCGCAGCGCCGAGGCCAGGGCCAGCACCGCGGCGACGGCGAACAGCGCCATGAAATAGCCGTCGACGTAGGCGCGGTCGGCGGCGGAGAAGCCGTGGTCGATCATCTGTCGCACGGCGTAGGGCAGGACCAGGGTGGCGGCGGAGGCCAGCGCGAGGAAGAACAGCCAGCTCGCGATCAGGCCGCGGTGACGATCGACGTAGGGGCGGATCGCGGCCAGCGGGCGCAGGCCGCGGGTCGACGGGGCGGGCGTACTCGGGGTCGACATCGGGTGCGGCCTTCGGGATCAGGCGACCGGTGTTGGGGGCGACTTCACGGAATCCAAGCGATCCGGCCGCGGGTGGCGTCATCCAGTGCACGCCGGAACGCCGCCTCGGCATCGGCACGCAGTTCCACGGTGAGTTCGCCGCCGTGTTCGTCGTGGCGTTCCTCCAGGCGCAGCGCGGCATGCTGGCCGAGGACGTGATGCACGCTGCCGAGGTCGGCGAAACCGTAGCGCAGGGTGAGCCGCACGCTGACGACGATCGCGCGACGCTCGGCGCGGCGCAGGCATTCGGCGACCGACCCGCCATAGGCCCGCACCAGGCCGCCGGCGCCGAGCTTGATGCCGCCGTAGTGGCGGGTCACGACCGCGACCACCCGGTCGAGGCCCTGGCCGTCGATCGCGGCGAGGATCGGGCGGCCAGCGGTGCCGCCGGGCTCGCCGTCGTCGGAGAAGCGGTACTGCTGGCCGATCCGGTAGGCCCAGCAATTGTGGGTCGCGGCCGGATCCGCGACCGCGGCAAGAAAGGCCAGGGCGGCCTCGGGACGATCGACCGCGGCCGCCGCGACGAGGAAGCGGCTCTTCTTCTCGATCAGCTCGAAGCGCGCCTCCCCGGCGAGGGTCGCGGCCGCCGACGTCATTTCAGCGCGGCGTCGAGGTCTTCCGGCACCCTCGCGTCGGGGAAGGCCTTGTGCAGGCGAAGCAACTCCTCCTTCGCCCGCTCGCGCTCGCCGAGGGCGTAGAGCCGCTGGATCGCGAGGATCCAGGCCTCCGGCGACGTGCGGTCGATGTCGTCGGACAACGACCGCGGCGTCGTGGCGGGAGCCGTGGCTGGAGGCGAGGCTGGGGGGGCCGACTTCGGCGCCGGCGGCTGGCGGGAGCCACCGAGGCCCATGCGATCGCCCTTGCGCTGCTCGGCGCGGCCTTCGTCGCGGCGGCCGCCGGCAGTCGTTGCCGTCGTCTCGTTGCGCGTCGTCGCGGTCGGCGCGGCGGCGGCGCGATCGGATTCGGCATCCTTGGCCTTGGCGTCGCCCGGCGCCGACAGGTTGGACTCCTTGTGCCGCGCGCCTGTCCCGGCGTCGAGTCCGGTGGCAGGGCCTGCCGCGGCGGCGGCTCCGGTCGGCTTCGCGGGGGCGGCCTGGATCGGCGGCGCGGCCGGCGGTTCCGGTGCCGGTAGCGGTGCCGGTGCCGGTACGGAAAGCGCGGGCGGCACCGGAGGGGGAGCAGCGACGGTCGCCGGCGCCGGTCGGCCGGCCGCCGTCGTCGACTCGACGTTGCCGCGGACGCTCTCGCGCGCGGCGGCATCGGCACCGGCGCCCGCGGCGCGCTCGGCCTTCAGCTTCTCCGTGCCGGGGGGCGCCTCCGACTGCGCCCGCGGTTCCGCCCGCAGCTGGTCAGCCGGCGTCGGATTGGCGGGGGCGCTCGGCGCAGGCTCGGCGACCGGAGCATTCGCCGTGGCCTGCGCCGGGAACGGTCTGGCCTCGTCGGCGCTGCGACGCTCCAGGTTCTTGCCGCCGACGGCGGGCTCGGCCGGACGATCGCCGCCGAACTGCTTCGCCTCGCCGGCGCTGGGAACGGTAGCCCCGGTCGTCGCGGTGCTGACCGGCGACTCCGCCGCGGCGGCCGGAGCGAGCTTCTTGTCGCTCAGCGACCGGGCCGGTGGCGACGCCGGGGGCGCCGGGTCCGGTCCAGGGCTGGATTTCTGCAGGTCCGGCTCTGCACGGCTGTCACGATCGTCGCTGGTCAGTCCGCCATTGAAGTGGCCGCCTGGCACGTCCTCCCCGAGCGGGGCAGGGGCGATCGCCTTCGGCGTGGCCTGCTCGACGGCCGGAGGGGAAGCCGGCGCCGGCATCGCCGTCGGCACCGGCGTGGACGTCGCCGGCACGACGGCGCGGTCGGAGTCGCTGGGCACCTGCTTGACCTTGAGCGCGACGCCCGCCGCCAGCACCACGGTGGCGGCCAGCGCCAGTCGCACCGGCCATTGCGGGCGTCGCTGCACCGAGGCGCCCGGCGCGGCGACGGCGCGACGCGCCATCGCCAGGATGCGGTCGTCGAGCGCGTCGCTGGGCGCGGCCTTGGGCAGCGATCGCCAGGCGTCGAGCACCTTCTGCTCGAGGGCGTCGTCGTGGTCGTGCGTGCTCACGGCGTCACCCACTCTTTCAGCTTGGACATGGCGTAGCGCAGCCGCGACTTGGCCGTCTCGCGGCCGACGCCGGTCGCCTCGGCGATCTCCTCGATGCCCATGCCGTGCTCGGCACGCAGCAGGAAAGCCTCGCGCTGGTCGTCCGGCAGCGCGGCGAGCGCTTTCCGCAGCGCGCGCGCCTGTTCGAATTCGGAGAGCCGGCGGTCCGGTCGTTCCTGCGGCGCCGACTCGACCGCGGCCAGCAGGGCCTCGCCGTCCTCGCCGCCGACGACCGGCTTCTGCCGGCGGTAGCGGTCGGTAAGGAGGTTGTGGGCGATCTGCAGCATCCAGGTGCTGAACTTGGCTTCCGGCCGGTAGCGTTCACGCGCCGAAATCACCCGTCCCCAGCACTCCTGGAACAGGTCCTCGGCCTCCGCCCGGCTGGGTGCCGCCCCGGCGAAGAAGCGGAACAGCGGACCCCGATGACGCTGGTACAGCGTCTCGAATGCCACCGCATCGCCCCGGCCGTAGGCCATCATCAAATCCTCGTCGCTGGCGTCCGGGCTCATCCCGGAAGCATAAACCGCGGCGTTCCGTCGCGGTTCAATGAAGCGCGACGTCGGTTCGCGGGACGGCCTCTGCCGTCTCTCGGGGTTATTTAACGGGGCAAGGTTCGAATTGGGTTTTTTTATTGCGCTGCCGGGCGAAGCCCGGCAGCGGCCTGTAGACTGGCGTTCATGAATCAAGCGTGGCGTGCACGGGGTACCGATGAGCGCAATGTCACCGAGCGCGTCGATCGGCTCGGGGCGTTGACGCTGCCGCTCCTTCGCGCACGCACGATCCGCGACATTGCGAGCGTGGCGACCAGTTTCGCGATCTCCGACCTGCACTGCCGCGCGGCCACCCTGGTGTGGTCGGCCGGCACCGTCGCCGACGGCCGCCTCGCGCGCCGCACCGAGCCCGAGCGCCTGCTGTCGTCCTCCGAGAACCTGCTGGTGAGCCAGGCGCTGGCGAGCAGCACGCCGCTCGAGGTGCCGACCGAGGATGGCAGTGCGGTGCGGGTGGCGCTGCCGCTGGGTGGGCCGACGGCGACCGCGCGTGCGGTGCTGCTGGTCGAGTGTTCGGCCGAGACCCGGGAGAGCGTCGAGGTTCGCAGCCAGTGGGACAGCTTCGTCGAGATGGTGTCGGCGCGTTCGCAGTCCGCCCTCGAGACCGAGCGCCTGTCGCTGACCGTCGAGCGCCTCGAGGCCGCCGAGCGGCTGCAGCGCGCGCTGTACGCGATCGCGGATCTCGCGAGTTCCGATCTCGACATGCCCGACATGCTGCGCGGCGTGCACGAGATCGTCGGCCGGCTGATGTACGCGGAGAACTTCTACATCGTGCTGCGCGACCGCCAGCAGGATGCGCTGCGCTTCGTGTACTTCGTCGACATCGTCGACACGGCGCGGCCCGATCCCGACCAGCTGATCCCCTACGACGAGCTCGAGAGCAGCCTGACGCTGGCGATGGTCCGGAGCGGCAAGGCGCTGATGGGGCCCTCGCGGCTGCTGCGCGACGCGCTCGGCATCGGCGACGATACGGTCGACCGCTTCGGACCGGCCGCCGCGGACTGGCTCGGCGTGCCGATGCTGGCCGGCGGCATCGTCCACGGCGGCGTGGTGGTGCAGAGCTACGACCCGTCGACCCGCTTCACCGACCAGGACCAGGCCCTGCTGTCCTACGTCGCCCAGCACATCCTGACCGCGCTGCAGCGCAAGCAGGCGCAGGAGGAGCTCGAGGCGCGGGTGATCCTCAGGACCGCCGAACTGGCCGACGTGAACCGCGCGCTGGAAGCGCAGGTCGCCGAGACCCAGCGCAGCGAGCGCCTGCAGGCGGCGCTGTTCCGGATCGCCGAGGTCGCCAACAACGCCGACACCATCGAGCAGTTCTACGCCGCGGTGCACGGCATCGTCGGTGACCTGATCTACGCCAAGAACTTCTTCATCGCCCTGGTCTCGGACGACGGTCGCGAGGTCTACTACCCCTACGCCTCCGACGAGCGCGACCCGCAGGGCATGTTCGCGCCGCGCCGGATCGGCCGCGGCCTCACCGACTACGTGCTGCGCACCGGCAAGGCGCTGCTCGCGAAGCGTGCCGAGATCGATCACCTGAACTCGGTCGGGGAGGTCGTCAGCATCGGCTCGAAATCGGTGTGCTGGCTCGGCGTGCCGCTGGTGCTCGACGACCGCGTCGTCGGCGTGCTGGCCGCCCAGAGCTACACGCCCGAGGTGATGTACTCGGAGCGAGACCAGGACCTGCTCACCTTCGTCTCCTACCACATCGCCACCGCGCTGCAGCGCAAGCGCACCCAGGACTCGCTGCGCGCCGCCTACGCCGACCTCGAGGACCGGGTCGCCGCCCGCACGCACGAGCTGGCACAGGCCAACCGCGACCTGCTCGACCAGATCGGCGAGCGCGAACGGGTCGAGGAGCGGCTGAAGTACCAGGCGCTGCACGACTCGCTGACCGGCCTGCCGAACCGGGTGCGCCTGCTCGATCGCCTCGGTCATGCGCTGTCCCGCTACCGCCGGGATCCGGAGCAGCAGTTCGCGGTGCTGTTCCTCGACCTCGACCGCTTCAAGGTGGTCAACGACTCGGTCGGACACCTGTTCGGCGACCTGATGCTGAAGGAGGCGAGCCGCCGGATCGCCGCGTGCCTGCGCGCGCAGGACACGGTCGCGCGGCTCGGCGGCGACGAGTTCGCGCTGCTGCTGGAGGACATCCACGAGCCGAACGACGCCTGCCAGGTCGCCGAGCGGGTGATCGCCTCGCTGACCGAGCCGATGCGGATCGAAGGCAAGGAGCTGTTCAGCTCGGCGAGCATCGGCATCGCGCTGTCGGCGCCGCGCTACGAGCGCGCCGAGGAGCTGCTGCGCGACGCCGACGTCGCGATGTACCGCGCCAAGGCGCGCGGCCGCCAGCGCTACGAGATGTTCGACGAGACCCTGCACCGCGAGGCGCTGAAGCTGCTCGACATGGAGGGCGACCTCCGCCGCGCGATCGTGCGCAACGAGTTCGAGCCGCATTTCCAGTCGATCGTCCGGCTGCGCGACGCCCGGGTCACCGGCTACGAGGCCCTGCTGCGCTGGCGCCATCCGGAGCGCGGCCTGCTGCTGCCGGGCGATTTCCTCGCGGTCGCCGAGGACAGCGGCAGCATCGAGCCGATCGACTGGCAGATGTTCGAGGCGACCTGCAAGCGGATGGGGCCGCTGGTCGAGTCCGGTGCCTACGTCTGCATCAACGTCTCCGCACGGCACTTCCGGCTGGAGACCTTCCCCGAGCAGATCCTCGGCATGGTCGAGCGCTGCGGCATCGACTCGCGGTTCCTGCGGCTGGAAGTCACCGAGGGTACGCTGCTGGAGAATCCGGAGCAGATCCGCCGCACGCTGGAGAAACTGCGCTTCGACGGCGTGGTCGCGCAGGTCGACGACTTCGGCACCGGCTATTCCTCGCTGTCCTACCTGCACCGTTTCCCGCTGTCGGCGCTGAAGATCGACCGCTCCTTCGTCGCCGACCTGCGTCCCGGCGAGTCCGGCGGTTCGGCCGCGGTCGTCCGCGCGATCCGTGCGCTCGCCGCGTCGCTCGGCATGGAAGTCATCGCGGAAGGCATCGAGACCACCGAGCAGCGCGATGCGCTGCTCGAACTCGGCTGCGAGATGGGCCAGGGCTTCCTGTTCAGCCATCCGCAGCCGCTGGACGAGGTGCTGCATGCGATCCGGGCGGAGTCCGCTGCGCGGAATCCGTGACGACGAGCGCCGCCCCGTCGTGCTCGATCGCGCGTCGGTCTTGACCATGCTGGAATGACCTCGTCACCGGAGGGTGTCGTCGTGCATGAGCCGCGCTTCTTCACCGTCGCCGCCAGCGCCATCGCGCTGCCGCTGTTGCTCCTTCCGGCACTGCTGCTGGCTCGGCCCGCCGACCTCGAAGTCAGCGGGAGCTCATGGCGCGGCGGATTCCTCTCCGGGGAGACCGTGACGCTCGACGACGCCGGGACCTACCGGCGCCATCAATGGTGCGACGTGTGCATGCCGAGGCCGCCCGAACTCGGCCGCTGGCAACGCGACGGGCGAGTGGTCGCGCTGTATCCGCTCGATACCGGAAAGCCGGTGCGGCGTTACGAACGAGTGCTGCATGAAGGCTGTTCCGTCATGGTGTCGCAGGGCCGCGTGTCCGACGGACGGCTCGACGGGCTGTCCGACCTGGTGCGGGTCGGCGACGCGTGTCCCGATGCGGTGGCGGATGCGCGCGAGCGACGGCGAGCACGCGTCGAACAGCCCTAGCACCGCAGCGCCGCAGCGTGCGCATCGACGCGACCGCCGCATCGCGGCCGCGATGACGTCACGCCGATCGAATGCCGAGGCCGGACTCCCTCCGACTACGTGTCGATCTGGTCGAAGTTGAGCGCGACCGGATGGCTCGACGATTCCGGCAGCGTCGACAGGTCCCGCCGCAGCCAGGTCGTCTTCATCCCTGCCGCACGGGCCGCGTCGAGCTCGGCCTCGATGTCGGACAGGAACAGGATCTCGGGGGCCGCGACGCCGATGGCCGCCGTGATGTTCCGGTAGGACTGCGCCTCGCGCTTGCCGCCGCTGGTGGTGTCGAAGTAGCCGGAGAACAGCGGCGTGAGGTCGCCGGCCTCGCTGTGGCCGAACAGCAGCTTCTGGGCGGCGATCGAGCCGGAGGAATAGACGTAGAGCTTCAGTCCCAGGGCGCGCCAGCCGGCTAGGCGGGCGGAGACCTCGGGATAGACGTGGGCACGGTAGGCGCCGCTCGCGTAGCCGTCCTTCCAGACCAGGCCCTGAAGATCCTTCAGCGGCGTGGCCTTGCGGTCCTCGGCGATCCAGGCGAGCAGCGTGCGGATCGCGCCCTCGACGTCGCCGTCGGCGAGCCCCGCGTCGCGGCAGGTGGCGGCGAGCGCCGCGGCGACCGCGGCTTCGGAGCGATGCCGACGGACGAAGTCCGGCAGGTGCTTCGCCGCATAGGGGAACAGCACGTCGTGGACGAACGAGATCGAGCTCGTCGTGCCTTCGATGTCGGTGAGGATGACCTGGATGGCCATCGCGACTATGCCGCCAGCCGCGGGAAGCGCGTCGCGATGTCGTCGCCGGAGTAGTTCGCCACCCAGCCCGCGGGATTGCTGAACAGCCGCACCGCGACGAAGCTCGGTGCCGGTCCCATGTCGAACCAGTGGCGGGTGTTGTCCGGCACGCCGATCAGGTCGCCCTGCGTGCACAGCACTTCGTAGACCTTGCCGCCGATGTGCAGCGAGAACAGACCCTGGCCGGCGACGAAGAAGCGCACCTCGTCCTCGCTGTGGGTGTGCTCATCGAGGAACTTCCGGCGCAATTCGCCCTTCTGCGGATGCTCGGGATGCATGCTGACGACGTCGACCGCGCGGTAGCCCTTCTCCGCCATCAGGCGGTCGATGTCGGGCTGGTAGGCGGCGATCACCTTTTCCGGCGGATCGCCGGGGACGATGCTCGACGTGGTTTCCCAGCGCTCGAAGCGGACGCCGACGGCGTCCAGTCGGCGCGCGATGTGGTCGTGCTCCTCGCTCTCGAACGCGATCGCCGTGGCGTCGTGATCCGGATAGATGCGCAGTCGGCTCATCGGGCGAGGCTCCTCAGGGTCAGTTCGCAGTCGAGCAGAAATTCGAAGGCTTCCAGGTGGCGCCGGCACTCGGCCATGTCGCGGCCCCAGGCGTACAGGCCGTGGCCCTCGATGAGATAGCCGAAGGCCGGGCCGCCGCGGTCGAGCCAGGCCTCGACCTCGCGCGCCAGCGTCGGCATGTGCTGCTGGTTGGCGAACACCGGCAGGTCGAGTTCGGCCTCGTGAGTGGTGATGCCACGGAACGCTTTCAAGAGCTCCCAGCCGGCGAGGTGGACGCGCCCCTCGCGGGCGAACAGCCGCGAGGCGACCGACTGCACCTTCGAGTGGGTGTGCAGGACGGCGCCGACCTCCGGAAAGCGGCGGTAGAGCCCGGTATGCAGCAGGGTCTCGGCGCTGGGGCGGTGGTCGCTGCCGACGGCGTTCCCGTCGAGATCGACGCGCATGATGTCGGCGGGCCCGAGCCGACCCTTGTCGCGGCCGGAGATGGTGATGGCAGCCTCGTTGCCGGCGATCCGCTGCGAGAAATTGCTGCTGGTCGCCGGTGTCCAGCCGCGCGCGGCCAGGTCGCGACCGGCCTCGCACAGGGAATGGGCGGCGGCGTCGAAGGCGGTAGGGTCGGAGGGCGAGGGCAGGTTCACGAGTCGGCTGCGGTGGGCGAGGGCGTACGGACTCCGGACTATACGCGATGCGCTGCCGCACCCGCGGCGACGGCGGCGGTTGACCTGGGTCATCCCGGGCGGCGTGAGCGCGTGTCACGCTGGGACATTCCTCGTCGACGCCGGACGCAGGTGCGCGCGACGCGCATTCCGGCGAAAATCGGCGGCGTCATCCTTCGCCATCCATCCAGGGAGCTGCTCATGCAAGACGCCAACAACAACCGCCGTCATTTCCTCAAGGCCGTGTCGACCGCCGTCGCGGTGGCGCCGGTCCTGGCCCTGACCGCAAGCGATGCCCGCGCGAACTCCGACCTGCCGCACCAGACCGAGGTCGACCCGACCGCGGCGGCGATGGGATACCGCGAAGACGGCAGCAAGGTCGATGCCGCCAAGTATCCGCAGCACAAGCCCGACCAGACCTGCGCCAACTGCAACCTCGCGGCCGGCAAGGCCGGCGACGCCTGGCTCGCCTGTGCGCTGTTCGCCGGCAAGTCGGTCAGCGCGAAGGGCTGGTGCGCGGCCTGGGCCAAGAAGGCCTGATGAGCGCGGATCTGCTGCTGGAACAAGGCAGCCGTCCGCTGCTGGTGAGTCTGCCGCACTGCGGCACCGGGATTCCCGACGCGCTGATCGGACGCTACACCGAGCGTGCGCAGTCCGTGCCCGACACGGACTGGCACGTCGAGCGCCTGTACGCGGTCGCGCGCGCGCTCGGCGCGTCGGTGCTGACGCCACGCTGGTCACGCTACGTGGTCGACCTCAACCGCCCGCCGGACGGCGCCGCGCTCTACCCGGGCCAGTCCGAGACCGGGCTGGTGCCGACCACCGGCTTCGACGGCGAGCCGCTGTACCGGCCCGGTGCCGAGCCCGATGTCGACGAGATGCTGGCGCGCCGCGAACGCTACTGGCGTCCCTATCACGAGGCGATCGCGACCGAGCTGGCGCGGCTGCGCGAACGGCACGGCCGCGCCGTGCTGTGGGATGGGCACTCGATCCGCAGCGTCGTGCCGCGCTTCTTCGAGGGCCGGCTGCCGGACTTCAACCTCGGCACCGCCGACGGCCGCAGTTGCTCGCCGGGTCTCGCGGATCGGCTTGGCGCGGTGCTGGCGGGGCAGGGCGCCTTCAGCCACGTCGTCAATGGCCGCTTCAAGGGCGGCTACATCACCCGGCACTACGGCCGCCCGGACCAGTCGATCGACGCCGTGCAGCTCGAGCTGGCGCAGTGCATCTACATGGACGAGGACCGCTTCACCTACGACGACGATCGCGCGCAGCCGGTGCAGCGCCTGATCGAGCGCCTGCTGGAGACCTGCCTGGCGGCCGTCGCTTGAGCGCGGTTCCCGACCCGGGCCGCGCGCCCTGGTGGTGGCCGGGACGGGAGCATCGGGGGGCTGCGACGGTAGTGATCGCGGCCAACGCCGTCGTGCTGTGGCAGGCCGTTCTCGGGGCCTGGCCGCTCGGCGCGCTGCTGTGGACCTACTGGTCGCAGAGCGTGGCGCTGGGCGCGCTGCACATGGCGCGGCTGCTCCTGCTGCGCCGCTACGATACCGAAGGCATGAAGCGCGGTGACGGCGTTCCGATCGCGCCTTCGCCGCGGCTTCCGCTGATCATGGCGTTGCTGTTCGGCTTGCACTTCGGGCTGTTCCACCTGGTCTATGCCGGCTTCCTCGGCATCCTCGCCGCGCGCTTCGGCGGCGGCGGGACCACGCTGACGGCGCTGCTCGCGCTGTTGGCCGGGCAAGTGCTGCAATGGATCGGATACGTCCGGCGCGACCGCGCCGGCGTGCCCAGCATGGCGGCGCTGCTGATCACGCCCTATGCGCGCATCCTGCCGATGCACCTGATGCTGATCTCCGGCTTCTGGTTTGTCGGCGGAATTCCCGGTCTGCTGCTGTTCGGCGCGCTGAAGACGGTCGTGGAGATCGCTTCGCTGGGACTCGAGGATCGGGTCACCGGGAAGGTTCGCCAGAAGCTCCGGGAACCCGATCACTCGACCTAGGGCAGGCCTCGCCCGGACTCGCTCCCGACGACTCATGCGCCTGCGCGCTCGCATCGGCGGCGGGACCTCGATGTCCCGCACTGGCAGGCGGATTTTCAACAGCCTGCTAGGCCTTCACCGTCCGCCCGGCGGCCATCACCTCGCGCAGCTGATTGCCTCCCACCCAGTACGCCAGC